>NZ_MPZN01000013.1 GCF_002936985.1 Microterricola pindariensis
CCCGCACCGCCGTCACCGGCTCCCCGACCGGCGGCTACTTCCGTGAGTACCCGTTCGCCTGGTTCGGCATCCTCACCGAGGCTCCGCCGAGCGCCGAGGAGCTGATCTACAGCAGCTCACCGGCCGGCTTCGCCCTGATCAGCCAGCGCAGCCCCGAGGTGCAGCGCATGTACTTCCAGTGCGATCCAGACGCCGACCCGAACGCGCTGACGGATGCCGAGATCTGGGCCACCCTGCAGGAGCGCGTTCCCGGCACCGAACTGGCCGAGGGCCCCATCTTCCAGCGCGACGTGCTGCGCTTCCGCAGCTTCGTCGCCCACGAGCTGCGCCACGGCCGGGTCGCCCTCGTCGGCGACGCCGCGCACACCGTGCCGCCCACCGGCGCCAAGGGCATGAACCTCGCCGTGGCCGATGTGCTCCTGCTCAACCGCGCCCTCCGCGCCCTGCTGCTCGAGGGCGACGAGCGGCCGCTCGACGGCTACGCCGACACCGCGCTGCGCCGCATCTGGAAGGCCCAGCACTTCTCCTGGTGGATGACGAGCATGCTGCACACGGCCCCCGACGCGAGCGACTTCGACCAGCGGCGCCAGCTCGGCGAGCTGCGCGGCGTGGTCGAGTCCGAGGCCGGCAGCGCCTACCTCGCCGAGGCGTACACCGGCTGGCCGCTGGAGGCCGGCGTCTAGGGGCGGGCCGACCAGCCCCGGGTGCCGGTGCGCGGCTCGACTCGCGATCAGGGCGTGGTGTCGGGGCGCGGTCGTTCGGGCGCGGCATCGCCGCCGCGGCGCGCGTCGTCGACGTCCGGGTCGACGGCATCCGCCTCGCGAAACTGCTCCTCGGATTTCGCTTGGAGGGTGGCGGCCTCCGACTGCCGCGACTCGGCCTCCCGTTGCAAGCGGTCCGCCTCGATGCGGCCCAGTTCGGCTTCGGCCGCGGCACGCTGGGCTTCGGCGTCGTTCTTGCGGGCGTCCTCCGCCCCCTCCTGCGCCTGGGCGCGGATGTCCTCCGCCTTGCGCCGGTCGGCGGCGGCAGTCGCCTCCCGGCGCTGCTTCGAGAAGTAATACACGACGCCAATCACGACGATCACCACGATGACGCCGACGACGATCCACAGGACAATGCTGGTATCCATGAACTTTCCGCCTCTCTGCGGAGCTGGGACGCCCCCAGTCAACGCCTTTTCCCGCGAGATGGCAACGGCGCCGCTGCGCGGCTACGCCACCCCCAGCTGAATGGTGTGCCAGCCTTTCGCCCCGTTGGGCACCGGCGGCACGTTGGTGCCGCCCTGCGTCGCGCCCGCCGCTGCCGCTCGCGGCCCTCGGCCGGGCTGGTCGATTTATCACAGAGGACCCCCCGACGGCTATCCCCTAGAACCGCTCCGCTCTCGCTGGAACCATGGAGGGATGTCTCCCACAAACGTCCGCGCCGCCTCTGCGGCCGCCGCCCCAGCCCGCGAGCAGGTGACCCGATGAGTGGCCTGATCCACGACGACTCCCTGTCGTTCCTCACCCGCGGCTACGACTTCGGCGCGCACATCTGGCGCCGCACCCGCCAGGGCGCTCGGGCCGTGCCCCTGCGCCTGCTCGGGGGCGACGCGCTTCTCGTGCGCGGCAGCGACGGCGTCGCCCTCTTCTATGACGACACCCGCATCGCGCGCCACGGGGCGATGCCCGCATTCGTGCAGGACACGCTCTTCGGGCGCGGCTCGGTGCACAGCCTCGACGGCGCGGCGCACCATCATCGCAAGGCGACGTTCGTGGATGTCGCCTACGAGGACGCGCAGGTCGAACGGCTGCGGCCACTGCTTCAGACGGAGTGGCGGTCGGAGCTCGACGCCTGGCTGGGCGGCGGCGAGCGCACCGCCTACGACGCCGCGGTCGGCGCGTTCGGGCGGGCGATCATGCGCTGGGCCGGCCTGCCCGGCACGCGCGAGGCCCAGACCCGGTGGGCGGCGCGGCTGGCACAGATCGTCGACGGATTCGGTGTGCCCTACTCGCCCGAGTACCTGCTCGCCTACGGCAACAGGTTGTGGTCGGATCGTCATGCGCAACGCCTGATCGAGGCCGTGCGCGCCGGAACGCTCGACGCCGAGGCGGGCACCGCCCTCGCCGAGTGGGCGAGCCACCGCGATCCGAGCGGTGACCTTCTCCCTGCGCGGCTGGCCGGAATCGAGCTGCAGAACAGCATCCGGCCGATGATCGCGGTCGCCCGTTTCGTCGCCTTCGCCGCGAAAGAACTGCACGACCGTCCGGAGTGGCGCTCTCGGATCGCGGCCGAGGCGGCCGAGCGCGGGTCCCTCGTCGACGGCCCGCTCGCGACGGCCTTCGCGCAGGAGATCCGACGCACGGCCCCGTTCGTGCCGATGCTGCCGGGGCGGGCGCTCGCCGACATCGAGCTGGACGGCGAACGTTTGCGCGCCGGCGGGCGGGTGGTGCTCGACATCCTGGGCACCGACACGGACTCGCGGTCGTGGCCGCAGGCCGAGAGTTTCGACCCCGAGCGCTTCGAGGGCGTCGAGGACTACGAGGCGCTCACGGCCTTCGTTCCGCACGGTGGGGCCGATGTGGCAAGCGGGCATCGCTGCCCCGGCGAGAAGCTCGCGATCGCGGGGCTGGCGGCCGCCGTCTCAGCGCTCAGCGATCCGGGCGTGACGATCCTCGGCACCGGTCTCGACGTCAATCGCCGACGCCTTCCCACCAAGCCCGCCTCGGGCGGCCGCATGCGCGCCGAGGGAGCCGAGGGAACGACCTCGCGTTGCCCGGTGCACCGAGGCTGACCAAGCGCGGCATCGTGGACTGAGCCCCGCGCTGCACGCCGCTGCTCGGGGTCAGAACCAGCCCGGCGTCAGAACGAGCCCGGCGTCAGAACAACTGGCGCCAGTTCGCGCGAGCCAGATCGAGCAGCTCGTCGCCGCGCCCGGACATCACGGTGCGCAGCGCGTAGAGGGTGAACCCCTTCACCTGCTCGGCTGTGATTGCCGGCGGCATCGACAGCTCCTGTGGCTCGGTCACCACATCGAGCAGCGCGGGGCCGTCGACGGCGAGGAACTCGGTGACCGCCTGTTCCAGATCCTCCGAGCGCTCGACGCGTCGGCCGTGGATGCCCATCGCCTCGGCGAGGCTCGCGAAGTCGGGGTTGCGCAGCTCGGTGCCGAAGGTGATGAACCCGGCGGCCTTCATCTCGAGCTCGACGAAGTTCAGCGACGAGTTGTTGTACACGACGACCTTCACGGGGAGCCGGTTCTGTGTGAGCGTGATCAGCTCGCCGAGCATCATGCTCAGGCCGCCGTCACCGGCCAGGGCGACGACCTGGCGCTCCGGCTGCGCGGCCTGGGCGCCGATCGCGTGGAGCAGGGCGTTCGCCATCGAGCCGTGGCTGAACGAGCCGACCAGCCGGCGCGCGCCGTTCATGTGCAGGTAGCGCGCCGCCCAGACGACGGGCGAACCCACGTCTGCGGTGAACACGGCATCCGCCCCGGCCAGCGAATCGAGAAGCTTGGTGAGGTACTGCGGATGGATCGGCCGGCCGGTGGCCGCGGGCACGGCGAGCTCGTCGAGCTTCGCCCGGGTCGCGGCGAAGTGACTGAGCGCGTCGTCGAGGTGGCGGCGTGATTCCTTGCGCTCGATCAGCGGCAGCAGGCTCCGGGCGGTGTCGCCCACATCGCCGACGAGGCCGAGGTCGACCGGATGCCGGCGGCCCAACTGCGCACCCCGGATGTCGACCTGCACCGTCGTTGCCCGGCTCGGGTAGAACTGTTGATACGGGAAGTCGCTGCCGAGCACCAGCACGAGGTCGGCCGCCTCCATCGCGCGGTAGCCGGACGCGAACCCGAGCAGCCCCGTCATCCCGACGTCGAAGGGGTTGTCGTACTCGATGAACTCCTTGCCGCGCAGCGCGTGCACGATGGGCGCGGCGAGCAGATCGGCCAGCGCGATGACATCGTCGTGCGCGCCCTCCACGCCCGCGCCGGCGAGGATGGTGACCTTCTTCGCGCCGTTCAGCAGCGCGGCCGCCTCGGCGAGCTCGGGCCGGCTCGGAGTGACCACCGGGTTGGCGCGGCGAATCCGCACGGCCCGCTGCTCGGTCGCGCGGGCCAATGCCACGTCGCCCGGGATCACGACGACGGCCACTCCGCGCAGCTCGATCGCCGAGCGCATGGCGATCTCGAGCACACGCGGCATCTGGCTGGGGTCGGCCACGTACTCGACGTAGACGGACGCCTCCCGGAACAGCTCCTGTGGGTGCGTCTCTTGGAAGTAGCCGCTGCCGATCTCCGCCGTGGGGATGTGCGCCGCGATTGCGAGCACCGGCACCCTCGACCTGTTCGCGTCGAACAGGCCGTTGATGAGGTGGAGGTTGCCCGGCCCACAGGAGCCGGCCACGACGGCCAGCTCCCCGGTGAGCGCGGCATCGGCGGCCGCGGCGAATGCGGCCGTCTCCTCGTGCCGAACATGCACCCACCGGATCGTGCCGTCCTTGCGCAGGGCATCGGTGAAGCCGTTCAAGGAGTCGCCGGGGAGGCCGTACACCCGCCGCACCTCGTTGACCTTCAACACCTGGACGATGTTCTCTGCGACGGTTCCCATTGCCTTCTCCTCCGAGTAGCCCTGCGGGTGGTGCGCGTGCGGGCCACCCTACGCCGGGTTCCCGGGAAGCGGCACCGCGCGTTCGCCTGTGCGCCACCTGCGCGCCAGCCGGGAGACACTCGGTGCCGCTTCGATTGCAGGGGCTTGCCGCACGCTCGTGCGCCGCCGTGCCCACCCGCTCCCATGTGAAGGAATGAATTGATGACGACCAAGGACACAGTCCGCTGGCACAGACGGGGCGTGGTCTCGACCGCACTCCTGGCCGTGCTCGGCGGGGTGCTCGCTGCGCCGATGCCGGCGCTGGCCGCCCCCGACGTACCGACGGACCCGGTGGTGACGACCGCGAGCACCTCGTGGAAGTACCTCGACGATGGAACGGACCCGGTGAACGGCTCCGGCGCGCTGCGGGCGTGGACCGCCCCGGGCTTCGATGACTCCGCCTGGAAGAGCGCCACGGGCAGCTTCGGCGCCAAGAGCGGAAAGCTCGCCGCGGTGGGGCCGCACATGCCGGCCACCCTGCTCAACCACTACCTCAACGGCACCGCCGCCCCCACGGTGCCCACCTACTTCTTCCGCACGAGCTTCGACCTCCAGCCCGGCGTCGCCGACGCCGTCGGCTCGGTGCTCGGCGACGTCGTCTACGACGACGCCCTCGTCGTCTGGGTCAACGGCACGAAGGTCGCCGGCTTCGTCGACGACCGGGTCACCGAGACCAGCAACCAGGAGTACGCGGGCAACAGCGGCGGCGACCCCGTCGCCAGCAGCTTCAGCGTGGACCCCGAGCTGCTCGTCGACGGCACCAACACCGTGGCGATCGCGCTCTACCAGGACCGCGCCACGAGCTCGGACATCTACCTCGACGTGCCGTCGATCCGGCTCCTCCCCGTGCAGGACCCGGGCACGCCCGTCGTGGCTCCGCCGACCCGCGTCATCCTCACCCCGACGACCACCCCGGAGACCTCGCAGTCCTTCTCCTGGCTGGCTGGCGATGCCGGCCACGCGAGCGGACAGGTGCAGCTCCGGCCCGCGGCCGGTGGTGATGTGCGCACCGTCGACGCGTACCAGGCCGGCCTGGTGAACAACAACCCGAAGCCGCACTACTCCGCCACGGTGACCGGCCTCGCGCCCGCGACCGCCTACAGCTACCGCGTCGGCTTGGAGGGCAGCTGGAGCGAGTGGAAGACCTTCAGCACCGCCGACCCCGCCGCCACGGACTTCCAGTTCGTCTACTACGGCGACGCCCAGATCGGCCTGGACAGCACCTGGCCCGAGGTCGTGCGCCAGGCGGAGGCGACCGCGACCCGGTCCGTCGGATCCGTGCACGCCGGTGACCTCATCGACACCGGCAGCAACGAGACCCAGTGGAACAACTGGTTCACCGGGATGACCAACTCGGCGGCGAGCACCAACGTCATGGCCGCCCCCGGCAACCACGAGTACTCCGGCGACAAGAAGCTGGCGGCGTGGAAGGCGAACTTCGAGTACCCGCACAACAACCCCTCCACCGCGACCATCGGCGCCATGGCCGATCTCGCCGTCGGTGACACCGACGTTGCGCGCCAGTACGCCGCCTACTTCGCGCACTGGGAGGAGTTCGCCGCGGAGACGGTCTACTACACCGATTACCAGGGCGTGCGCTTCATCACGCTGAACGCGACACGCGACAGCGCCTTCCTGACCCCCGCCACCCTGCCGTCTTGCATCGGTGCCGAGTGCCCCTCCGGCAAGGTCTCCCGCCTCTGGACTGAGTTCCAGGGAGCCTGGCTCGACCAGGTGCTCACCGAGAGCGACTCGAAGTGGAACGTCGTCACCTTCCACCAGCCGGTCTTCTCGACGTCCGCCGGACGCGACGAGCCGGTGCTGCGCGAGATCTGGGTTCCCATCTTCCAGAAGCACAGCATCGACTTGGTGCTGATGGGCCACGACCACACCTACGCCCGCGGCTACATCAACGACGACCGCACCGAGACCGCCGGCATCACCGACGGCCCCGTCTACGCCGTCTCCAACTCGGGCGCCAAGCACTACAGCCTCGAGACCGAGGCCAAGAACGTCTGGACGAACAACAACGCCACCCAGGTGCTGCGGGGCGAGGGCGTGACCACCTACCAGGTCATCGACGTCTCGCAGGGCCAGCTGGTCTACCGCTCCTACCTCGCCGAGAAGACCGCCAACGCGACGACGGCCCTGCCGATCGGCGCCGTCTACGACGAGTTCACCATCACCAAGACGGATGCCGGAAAGAAGTGGGTCACCGAGGCCGGGATCACCCCGCCCGTCGACCCGGTGGACCCGGTTGACCCGGTTGACCCCGTTGACCCGGTCGACCCGGTCGACCCCGTCGACCCCGTTGACCCGGTTGACCCGGTTGACCCCGTCGACCCCGTTGACCCGGTCGACCCGGTTGACCCGGTCGACCCGGTCGACCCGGTCGACCCGGTTGACCCGGTCGACCCCGGAACCCTGCCGGCGCCGGTCGACCCGGCCACGCTCACCGAGCAGAACCGCGGCGGCATCACCGTGCCGGCGACCGCCACCCCGGGCCAGGCGATCACGGTCGAGCTGGGTGCTGCCAACGCCAACACCCCGGTGTGGCCGTGGATCTACTCCACGCCGACGTCCCTCGGCCAGGCCACGGCCAACGCCAGCGGCCAGATCAGCGCGGTGGTTCCGGCGGCTACCGAAGCGGGCGAGCACCGCATCGTCGTCCAGGCGGCCGACGGCTCCCTGCTCGGCTGGGCACCCGTGCAGGTCGTCCCGGTGAGCACCGGCGGCGGCGACGGAACCGACAACGGCAACGGCAACGGCAACGGCAACGGAAACGGTGCCGGCAACGGGAACGGCGCCGGATCCGGCGGTTCGACCGCGGGCAGCACCACCGGTTCCGCCACGTCGAACACGGGCGCCCTCGCCAGCACGGGCGCCGAGATCAGCACCGCGCTGATCGCCGCCCTCGCGCTGCTGCTCATCGGTGGCGCCACGGCGGTCGTGGCTGCGCGGCGCCGCCGTGCTGCCCTCGTCACGGCAAGCGAGCGGGACGCGCTGAGCTAGCGGCATCCGCTCAGAGAGGGGGCTCGGTCACACTGTGGCCGGGCCCCTTTTCGCGTCGCCTTCCGCGCCGGGCCCAGAGGATGCTCGCGACCGAACCGCCGACGGCAACCGCGAGTGCGACACCGGCGATCACCAGATAGCGAACCTCGGATGCCGGGCTGTACGGGAAGGTGTCGGCCCAGTCGAGGCCGAGCCGCACCACGAGCGCACCGAGCAGCCAGGCCGCGAGGATCCCCGACACGAGCAGGATCCGGCGGCGCGGGGCAGGAGACGTCATCGCTCCATTCTGCGGCAGGGGGGCGGCGATCCGGATTCGGCAGGGGCTACGCTGCATGCAAGCGTTCATTCTCTCCGGTTCCTCGCCGACGTTGTCGGCGGAATCGGGGAACGAGCGGAAGGGTCATCGTGGACCGTTTGCGCAGTGCCGACTGGTATCAAGGTTCGGACCGCAACGCCTACATCCACCGCGCCTGGATGCGGCGCGGGCTCCCCGGCGACGCGCTCGACGGCACGAAGCCGCAGATCGCGATCGCCAACACCGCGTCCGACCTGACGCCGTGCAACATGCACCTCAACGAGGTCGCGGAGAGCGTCAAGCAGGGCGTCTGGGCGGCCGGCGGCGTGCCGTACAACCTCCCCGTCGTCTCGCTCGGCGAGACCCAGGTGAAGCCCACGGCGATGCTGTGGCGCAACATGGCGGCGATGGCGATGGAGGAGATGTTCCGCGCCAACCCCATCGACGGGCTCGTGCTGCTCGGCGGCTGCGACAAGACGATCCCGGCACTGCTGATGGCGGCGGCATCCGTCAACCTCCCGGCGATCGTCGTGCCCGGCGGGCCGATGCTCACCGGCCACTTCCGCGGCGAGGCCCTCGGTTGCGGCACCGACGTGTGGCGGCTGAGCGAGGAGGTGCGGGCCGGCACCATCACGAACGCCCAGTTCCTGGAGTCGGAGCAGTCGACCATCCGCAGCAAGGGCCACTGCAACACGATGGGCACCGCCTCCACGATGGCCGTCGTCGCCGAGGCGCTCGGCATGACGATCCCCGGCTTCGCGGGCACCCCCGCGGCGGACGCCCGGCTGCTGAAGAAGTCGCACGAGACCGGGCGGCTGATCGTCGACATGGTGGCCGCGGGCCGCCGGCCGAGCGACATCATGACCAGGGAGTCGTTCCTCAACGCCATCATCGCCGTCGCCGCGGTCGGCGGATCCACCAACGCCGTCGTCCACCTGCTCGCCATCGCGGGCCGGCTCGGCATCGAGCTGAGCCTGGCGGACTTCGATGCGGCCGGGGCCGGCATCCCGGTCATGGCGAACCTGCAGCCGAGCGGCAGCTTCCTGATGGACGACCTGCACCGCGCCGGCGGGCTGCTCGCCCTGCTCGCGCAGATCGCCGACCTGCTGCACCCGGAGCCGATCACCGTCACCGGCACGCCCCTCGTCGACTCCCTCGGCGGCCACCCCGTCTACGACGACACCGTCATCCTGCCACGGGAGAAGCCGCTCCTGGCGGATGCCGGCATTGCCGTGCTGCGCGGCAACCTCGCGCCCCGCGGCGCGATCGTCAAACCCTCGGCCGCCACCCCGGAGCTCCTCCAGCACGTCGGCCCCGCGGTCGTCTTCGACAGCGTCGAGGACATGCGCGCCCGCATCGACGACCCGGATCTCGACGTCACGGCCGACTCGGTGCTGGTGCTCCGCGGCTGCGGCCCGCGCGGCTACCCGGGCATGCCCGAGGTCGGCAACATGCCGCTGCCGCGGAAGCTCTTGGAGGCCGGCGTGCGCGACATGGTGCGCATCAGCGACGCCAGGATGAGCGGCACCGCGTACGGCACCGTCATCCTGCACGTCGCGCCAGAGGCCGCGGCCGGCGGGCCGCTCGGGCTGGTGCGCACCGGCGACGTCATCCGGGTCGACGTCGCCGGGCGCTCGCTCAGCATGGACGTCAGCGAGGACGAGCTGCGCTCGCGCAGCCAGAGCCCGGCAAGCGAGGCGGCGTACGCGAAACCCGGCCGCGGCTGGGCGAAGCTCTACGTCGACCATGTCATGCAGGCAGACACCGGGGCAGACCTCGACTTCCTGGTCGGGTCCAGCGGAGATGAGGTCAGCCGTGAATCGCACTGACGGCGAAAACTGGGAGGAACCCTCATGCGCGCACTCATTGTGACGGCCCCGCGGAAGGCGGAGGTCCGGGATGTCCCGGCGCCGGTCGCGGCGCCAGGCCAGCTGCTCGTCGACGTGGAACGGGTCGGCATCTGTGGCACGGATGTCGAGCTGTACACCGGCCAGATGGCCTACATCCAGCACGGGCGCACCCACTTTCCGCTTCGGCCCGGGCATGAGTGGGCCGGCCGGGTCGTCGCGGTCGGCTCCCCCGCTGATGAGAGCTGGCTCGGGCTGCGCGTCACCGGTGACACCATGCTCGGCTGCGGGCGCTGCCAGTTCTGCCAGGGCGGCCACCACCACGTTTGCCCCGACCGCTTCGAGGTCGGCATCCTCGACGGCTGGGCCGGTGCCCTCGCCGAGCAGGTGCTCATCCCGACGCGCTACGCACACCCGATCCCGGAGAGTGTCAGTGTCACGGCCGCCGCACTCGTCGAACCCGGCGGCAACTCGCTGCGGGCCGTGCGCGCGGCGGCGATCGAGCCGGGCCACAGCGTGCTCGTGCTCGGCTCCGGAGCCATCGGCCTGCTCGCCGCCCAGTTCGCACTGGCCGAGGGTGCCGAGGTGCACGTCGGCGGCGTGCGCGAAGGCTCACTGGAACTGGCGCGGTCGCTCGGCGTGCAGCACACCTGGCAGCTGGACGAGCTCGCCGGCGGGCACGGCAACGAGTTTGACGCCGTGATCGAGGCGACCAGCGACGAGCGGATGCCGGCCCTCTCCGTCATGCTGGCGAAGCCGGCGGGCCGCGTCGTCTACATCGGCCTGGCATCCACCCCCAGTCTCCTCGACACGCGGCGCATCGTCTTCAGAGACCTCACCGCCGTCGGCATCCTCTCCGCCTCCCCCGGCTTGGCCGGGGCGATCGAGGGCTTCGCCAGCGGCGCGGTGGTGCCCGACTCGCTCGTCAGCGAGGTCATCTCGCTGGAGGAGGTGCCGAGCCGGCTCGAGGGGGTGCGCGGCGCGGCAGCGGGCCCCGGGCCGAAGGTGCACGTCGACCCGCGGCGGCTCTTCGAAAAGTAGTGCGCGACCCAGAATGACGCTCAGAACGATGACGCCGACGACTACTCACAGGAGAAGGTTCGTATCCACGATCTTTCCGCCTCTCGGCGGAGATGGGTCGATAACGGGCTGGGTCGACAACGGGCTGGGTCGACAGCGGGGTGGGTCGATGTGGCTGCGCGACGGCTGCATGCCTCAAGAAACGGGGCACCGCCTGGCGACGATCAGCCCTTCGTGAAGGGAAGCACCAGCCGCGACGGATGCTCGGCATCGCGGTACACCTTGTGCGTGACCGGGCGACCAACGGGCAGGTGGAACGCGTCGGGAGGCAGCAAGGCATTGTGCTCATCAGACAGCGGCTCATCGTTGGAGAGCTCGGCCACCAATCGATGCCCGGGCAGCAGCGTCGCCGCGAAGGGATAGATCCGCAGCACATACTCCTCGATCACCCCGGGCTCGACGGGAACGGCACGGGTATGCGGGTGATGGGGGTTGCCCTCTGTGGTGAGCTCGAGGTCGAGCTCGCGGTGCGAGGCCTTCAGGTACGCCGAGGTCAGCAGTCGACGCGGAGCGCCGGGCGCTTCGTCCCAGAACCGCATGATGAGGTTCGTGTCCGGCTGATCGATCTCGACGAACAGGTGCGCGGCACCCGTCCCGATCATCTCCACCGCTTCCTCGAAGGGTGCTGTGGTCCAGCGCAGCACCTCGACCTTGTCGGTCACGGTGAGCGGCGCCTGGTAGAAGCCGTCGGGGGCGGCGGCCGTGGCATCCATCGACTCCGGTTCGGCGGAGAGCCGCCCTCGCGTGCGCAGATAGAGCGGGCGGTGTTCGACTGGCTTCGGGGGGAACTCCTCGCCTTCGGCATACTCGCGCGTGCCCTCAACGAACACACTCACTGCGGGCTCGTCCATCACCCCATTGTCGATTCCCTTGATCCAGTGGTCGTACCAGCGGAACATCTTGTCGTGTTCCTCGACCCAGGGCCGCGACTGCATGGGAGGGTATGAGCCGATCGTCAGCTTCTTCGGGCCGCCGAGCCGGTTGAACGTCTCGATGGTGCCGTCGATGGTCCACCCGCGACCCTGATCGATCTGCAGCCACACAGGCACCTCGACCTGGGAAGCGAGGTTGATGGGGTTGCGCTCCTCGTACCACTCGCCGTCGAACTCGTTGGTGATGATGTCGAACCACGCCTCGTGATTGGTCGGATAGTGCAGGGTGTGCACGAGGTTCGGCCATGCCTGCACATCGGGGTCGGCGAGGCGTGCAGCGACGCGGGCCCTGACTTCCTCGTCGGGCACCGTCTCCAGCATCCGGCTCTTGACCCTGTCTGTGAACGCCCAGCCGGAGTCCCCGCCGCGCCCTTCCCTGGCGGCACGCGGCATGAACCACATGATGCCGCCGTGGTAGGTGGTCTCGTAGAAGTCGTAGTGACCACCCGAGATGAACAGGGCCCTCAGGTGTGGGGGTCGCTCGGCCGCAGCCAACAACTGCATCGACCCAAAGTAAGAGATGCCGATCATGCCGACCCGACCGTCACACCAGGGCTGCTCGGCGACCCACTCGATGAAGTCGTAGGCGTCCTGGCCGAGCGAGACGCCGCCGGCGTTGTAGTTCCCGATGTGCTCACCCTCTGACCCACCCGAACCGCGCAGATCGCCGATCACGTGCACGTAGCCCTCGTCGACGACGCGCGCGATGTCCCCGGCCTCGATGCAGCCATCCCACATCGGCGAGGGCCGGCGCTGCGGTGGCATTGTCAGGGCCAGCGCCTGCAGCTCCTTGCCGTATGGGCTCAGCGCGACGAGCGCGGGGCGCGGCTCGTCGTCTGCCGCACCATAGGCGTCGGCGACGAGCGCCACGCCGTCACGCATCGGAACACGCAGATCTTTGTGGACGCCGATGGTGCGACCTCCAGCGGAGATGGTGCGGAAATCGGTCATGAGGTTGCTCCTCGTTCGGTGCCGAACTGCGTGAGGTACGCGTTCATGGTTGTGAAGAAAGGTGCCGGTTCGAGGGTCGGGTCGCCCGCGTAGTTGAGCTCTTCGGCGACGGACTGGAACGGCGAATATGGCGAAGCTGTCGCGCGCAGCCCCAGCTCCAGGTGCGAGAGGACGGATGCCCGGATGCGGGCCTCGTTGTCGATGCTGCCCTGGATCGCCTCGAGTGCGTCCGAAGCGTCGAGCACCTCGGGAAACGGTGTTCCATCGGCGCGGCGGTAGGGGTGCCCGAGATACAGACGCTGCGGCCGAACGTCGTCGCGCAGGAACTCGAGGCTCGCGCGATACTGGTTCGGGTCTTCGTAGCCAGGGAACCAGCTCGCGGCGCCATAGCCCTGGACGGCATCGCCGACGAAGACGTCTCCGGTCTCTTCGACGACGTAGGCCACGGCACCGATGGTGTGTCCGGGAATGGAATGCACTGCGACACGGACGCCGCCACCGAGGTCGAGCACCTCACCACCGTCGAGGGCGAGCGTCGGTTCCATCTCGCCGGAGATCGCGTCGCGCAGCAGGGCCTCCTCCGTGGCCTCTCCGTCGGGGTCGCTCAGCCATTTTCCGCGTCCCGAGCGCCACTCCTCGACGTGCGCCTCGCGCGAACGCAACATCGGCACGTCGCCCTGGTGGATGACGACCTGCGCCCGCCGACCGGTCAGCTCCCACACTGCATGTGCGCCGCCGATGTGATCGATGTGTCCGTGCGTGAGCAGGATCCAACGCACGTCTTCGATGCGGCGCCCGATCGCCTCGAGCCCGGCGCGCATCCCGCCGATGGATTCGGTCACTCCGGTGTCGACGATCGCGGGCTCAGGTGCATCGATGTAGAAGGTGCGCAAACCGAACCGACCCCAGGGAGCAACGAGCGGATGGATGCCGGTCATTGGAGCCCCTTCGGCAGCGTCGGAGCTGTGCCGGTCTCCAGGAACGCCGCTGTCTCGGCGAAGGCGGCTCCGTATTCCGGCAGCCACGCAAAATGCTGCACGAAACCGTGGCCCGCCCCTTCGTAGCGATGCACGACGGTGGGAACGCCGGCATCGGTCAGCCGCTGACCGTACTGCTCGCCCTCGTCGCGCATCGGGTCAAGTTCAGCGGTCAGGATGAGGGCGGCAGGAAGGCCGGACAGGTTCGGTCGCCCAATCGGCGAGACGCGCGGGTCGAGCGGGTCGGCCCCGCTCGTGAAGTAGAACGCGTTGAACGGCGCGATCCCAGCGGTCTCCAGGCCGAAGCCCACGGCGTTCTCGACCATCGAGGGGTAGCGGTTCGGGTCGAGGTCGAGGTCGACAGACGGGTAGTAGAGCACTTGGTGCGTGATCCGGTCGACGCCACGGTCGTGCAGCAGCGACGCCGCAACAGTGGCGATCGTGCCGCCGGAGCTGTCCCCGACGACGGCGAGTGTCGTGCCGTCCCAGCCCGCCGACTCACCCTCGGAGATCAGCCAGTCGATGACTCCGACCGCGTCGTCGAGCGCGGCGGGGAACGGATGCTCCGGCGCCAGCCGATATCCCACCGAGAACACGCGCAGACCGGTCGCTGTTGCCAGGCGGCGGGCGACATCGTCGTGCGTGTTCAGGCTGCCGAGGAAGTAGGCGCCGCCATGGAAGTAGACGATCGCGCCGGAGGTCGGGGCATCCGTGTCGGAGTAAACCCGCACCGGAACAGCCCCCGTCGGTGCCTGCACGACGATGTCCGTGACGTGCGCGACCGGGTGTCGGTCGGGCAGTGCCGGAACCTGCGACTCCTCGCCGGCGCGCATCGCGGCGGGGTCGAGCGGGGCGGGGTCGAGCGGGGCGGGTTCTTCGTGCGGGAGGGAGGCCAGGAAACGCGCGATCTCGGGGTGCAGGGGCATGGTCGTCAGACTCCTCGGTTCGCGGGCACGGCCGGCTCGGAGCTCGGATCGACACCCGGCACGACTTCCGACTCGGCACCACGCTGTCCCGGGAATCCGTCTTCGATGGTCTCCTCGTTCCAGCCGCCGCGGGATACCCGCTGATAGTTGTCGGTGATCGGCTTGCGGGTGGCTTGGAAGGCGGCGAGGGCGTCGGGCAGCGTCGGCGCGGCGGCGAGAGCATCCGCCAGCCCCTGTGCGTCGAGAACGGCCGAGTTCGCGCCTTGGCCCTGGTGGTGCAGCATCGCGTGCGCTGCGTCGCCGACGAGCACCACAGAATCGGTGTGCCACCGCTCGACGGGGTCGATGTCGTACGCGGAGCGGCAGTTGACCGTCGCAAGGTCGATGGAGTGGGTGATCGCCTCGAAGCGCGGATCGAACCCACTCAGAGACGCGACGATGGTCGCGCGGTCAATCTCGGGCGACCAGGTGCTGTCGTCGGATGGCACCGTGATATCGAAGGACACCTGGCCGCGGTGGCGCAGCGGCAGCAGGTACAGGTGGCGATTGGTTGGCGCGTCGAAGTAGATGCGGAAGTCGTCGTCCTCATCGAAGACGCCCGGCACGAGAGCCATGTCGAACACGGCGCGGTACGCGTGCTCATGGGCGAACACCGGACCGTCGTCGCTGAAGAGCGCCCCTCGCACCCGTGAGCTGATGCCGTCGGCGCCAACGACCAGATCGGCGGTGACGGCCTCGCCGTTGGCGAAGGTGATCGTCGCGGTCGCACCGTTGTCGACGATCGTCTCCAGGCGGTGGCCGAACTTGATCATGCCATCCGGCAGCACGCCGAGCAGCGCGTCGATGAAGTCCCGACGGTGGATGAGGTGGGTCGTCGTGCCGAATTGCTCTTTCTCTGGCCATTCCTCCGCATTGAGGAGCTGGTCATGCGGGGTGAGGATGCGGATGCCGTTGCTCGCTGTGCTGACAGCGGTGATCGCATCCGCCACCCCCCACTCGCGAAAGGCAGCCATCGACGAGGGGCGCAGGCCGATGCCTGCACCCACCTCCCCGGCTTGACGGGCCTGCTCGTAGACGGTGACGTGTGCGCCGAGCAGGCTCAGGGCCTTGGCCGTGGATGCGCCTGCATAGCCCGCGCCGATGACGGCGACGGTGAGTCCGTTGATGTCCATGGTCACTTGCCTTCTGAGTTCAGGGTGTCGGGGGTGCTCGTGGTGAAGAAATCGGCGACGTTGCCGATGAAGAGCTGATCGATGGTGGCGTCGTCGACGCCGTCCTGTCTGAGGTCGGGGATGAGCTGCTCGAACAGGTAGTTGATGGTGTGGCCCTTGACGCCCGGCCATCCGAGCGGACTGCAGTTGGCGTCGGCGGCGACGAGCACCTTGTCGGCCTGCCCCGAACGCAGGTACCGCATGAGGTGCTGGAAGCGCTCATCGCGATGCCGACCCCAGAACGGAGGGTCAGGAAGTTCGAGGTCGTAGCCGAACGTGTCGAAGCCGATGCGGCCGCCGGCCGAGACGATGCCCTCCTCGTCGACCTTGCCCTGGCTGACACCGTCGTCTGCGTGGCCGAAGAGCACGCGGGTGAGCGGCAGACCCTCATCCTGCAGGGCCTCAATGGCCGTCGCCGCGTCCACCGCGAGGTGCGTGATGATCGGCGCACCGGTGGCGAGCGACGCGCGGGCCGCCGCGCGGTAGATGCGCAGGTCGAGCGCGGTCAGCTTGAATCCGCGGCTGACGCCCACCTTGATGATGCCGGCCTTGCCGCCGCTCGTGCCGATGCCAACGGTCAGCTCGTGGACGAACTGGTCGGTGAGGTACTCGACGCTCGCCTCGGCGAAGTGCTTCAGAGCCGTGTCGCCGCCGACGAAACCGGTCGCGGCGATGATGTTGACGCCGGTCTTCTCGGCGATCGACTGGTAGTAGTCGATGTCGCGTCCGTTGCAGATCCCCGTCGCGTCGACGAAGGTCTGCCCGCCGTGCTCGGCAAACGCCCGCAGCTTCGGGATGGTCTCCTCATACCGCTGCTCCGGGGTCTTCCACCAACGGGTGTCGAGCTCGCTGCCCGGCATCCCGTACCCGATGTGCTCGTGGATCGAGGTGAAGCCAAGCTGCTGGGCGGCGATGGGTCCGAGGACGGTGTTCACGCGGGTCATCTCAGGCCTCTTTCACGGCGAGCAGGTCACGGGGGTTGTCGATCAGGATGCGACGGATGCCGTCTTCGTCCAGGCCGTGCGCGGCCAGCTTCGGTGCGAAGTCGGTGAGCACAACCTCGTACGCACTGTTCACCTCCGCGTGGCCCTTGGCGACGCCGACGGCGCCGGCTGAGAGCAGGATGCGGGCTCCGTGGCCCGCGTCGACGAGCGCGAGAACCAGCGCGGCGCGGTCGTCGTCGCTCGGGGATCCGGCATCCACTCGGCCGATGTGGTCGAGCGCAATGTATGCGCCGCGCTTGGCGACGGCACGGGCGGTGGCACGAACGGTGGCACCGGTGCCGGCTCGGTCAAGACCCGAGACGACGATGCGGTCGGCGGGGAGGCCTTCGGCGAGCGCGAGCTCGAGCGCCCGGATCGTGTCGGACGGCGCAGAGAACGCCAGTGCGACACCGGACCGCGTCGCGGCGAGCGCTGCTCCCCGCAGCAGGCTGTCGTCGGTCGGGGTGGCGCCATCGGAGCTCTGGGTGGTCACGATCAGGCCGGCCGGTGCGCGGCGGGCAACGCGCGGATGAACCATGCCGTCGGTCGCCTCGGCGGCGAACAGCTCGGCGAAGCGCTCGGCCGGCCACGGCGTGGGTGGGTTGGTCTGCGGGGTGAGGAAGTAGCCGCCGAGGTTCTCCTCCGGGCCCATGCCGGTGGAAGCGACGATGTGCACCCCGGTGCTCCGCGAGAGGGCTTCGTAGAGGGGCAGGTCGCGACCGTGGAACATGCCGGTACGATCCACGATCGTTCCGCCCCCAGCCGCCTTGAACGCTCTGAGCTTGCTCGCGAGAATGTCGAAGATCTCGGCGCGATCGATCGTGATGTCATACGCGAATTGCGCGCCCGGCACGACCGAGAGCAGCGCTTCGTGGATGGCGACGACGCCGAGCTCGTCGGCGCCGATCGGGCCGAGGACGGTGTTCACCTGTGCGCTCATAGCGAGCCTCTCCATTGAGTCATTGCACCCGCACGGACGGCGTCGCGCTCGGGGGTGAGACGATCGTGCCATTCGCTTTACATTCTGTCAAGTGAATTATCGCGATGGGTGGCTACAGTGGGCGCATGACAAATCTTCGCGAGAAGCAGAAGCAGCAGACGCGGCAGTCGCTGCTGGATCACTCGCTGCGGCTCTTCCAGGAGCAGGGGTACGTCGCCACCACGATCGACGACATCGCCACGGCGGTCGGAACGACGCGCGTGACCTTCTACGCGCACTTCCCGAACAAGACCGAGCTCGCTCGCTCGCTGTTCGGCGAGCTCAACAGACACCTCGACCGCCGAGAGGATGCCAGACAGCGATCGACGGCGGGATCGCTGGTCGATGCCGCTCGCGAGGGCAGTTTCCCCGCGATCCGTGCGTGGATCGGCGAGCAGGCCGAGCGCTGGGCCGACATTCGGCCATACATCACCGTGGTCGAAGAGGCATCGGCCGTCGACCCAGAGATGCGCGAGCTGCGGGATGCGTGGTTCGGCGAGGTGATCGACGACATCGCCACCGGACTTGCGGAAGCCGACCGCTTCGACGAAGACACCCGACGCTATCGCGGGTACCTCGCCATGGAGCTGCTGAACAGCGCGAACCTGCGGTGGATCCGGCATCCGTGGGTGCTCGAGAGCGGCCCAGAGCTCGACATACTTGCCGTCGCGTGGGCGAGCCTGCTCGGCGGCGACCAGCTTCACCCCCGCTGACTGCTGGCTTCGGACCGGGGCCCCCGCCCGTTGCGCCAGTGAAAGCCCCTGACCCGACACCGGTGGTAGCGGCGGCGGGCCAGGGGCCGGTTCAGCACTATCCGATCATCAGCACTGCCCGATCACTTGACGCCCCACAGCTGGAGGAATCCGGCCTGGTAGTCGGCCTTGCCGAACCACTCGCCGCTCGCCTCGGCGTCCGGTGTGAGCGTCAGATCGGCGACGTTCGACTCGTTGAACGCCCGACGGTAGGGGAAGTCGAGGTTCTCGACGGCCGGCTGACCCGATGCCAGGCGTGCGGTGGCATCGGCCATGTACCAGGCGAGGGCGGTCTTGTTGTAGCCGACCGAGGACTTCACGTTTCCGTCGGAGGCCAGGTCCTGCAGGGCCGACAGGTTGGCGTCGACGCTGGCGACCTTCACGTCGTCGCGCGCCGCGGACTGGATGCCCTGGGTGACGGCCGGGAGGAACTGGTCGAACTGCGCCTGCACGTAGGTGATGTCCGGGTTGGCGACCAGCGCGGAACTCACCAGGCTCGGCAGCCGCTCGAGCTGACCGGAGTTGATCTCGATGACCTGGGTGGTGCAGTCGGAACAGGCATCCTTGTACACGGCGAGGATGCCGTAGTCCGCCCAGGCCGCCGTGGCCGGGGTGTCGGTCAGCTTGATGACGAGCACGTTCGCCTGGGCATCCGAGTCGGCGATGACCCAGTTGGTCGACCAGCTCTGCAGCTTCACCTGGTCCTCGGCGACGTACGCGACCTGCGACGGGTCTCCGTCACCGCTCGGCGTGGTCGTGGCCTGCACCCACGGGATGCCGGCGGCCTGCAGATCGGAGACTGCCGAGGGTGCGAACTCCGGCGTGATGCCAGACGTCACCACGGCGCCGGCCTTCGCGTCGATCGCCTGTGCGATGCAGCTCGCGATGTCTGCCGGGTTGGCCTTGCCGTCGCAAATCTCGACCTTGGCGTCCAGCTGGGAGAGGGCCTCGGTGAAGGCCTTGCCGATGTAGTTCAGGGTCGGAACCTGCAGGGTGGCCGGGATGTAGTACACCGTCTTGCCGGCCAGCGCGCTGGCGTCGACCGCCGGGCCGGGTGCCTCGAACTCGTCGACCGCGACGGATGCCGCATCGACGATGGCCTGGGCCGCCTGCGCCTCGGCGCTCAGCGCTGCGGCCGGCTCGGCGGTGGTGCCGGTTGGCTCGCCTCCGCCGCTGGCACAGCCGGCGAGGATGAGCATGCTGATGGCGGCGACAGCGACGCCAGCAGTGCGTGATGACTTCATGCGGGTTACTCCTTAGCTTGGTGTTGGGGTGGCGCTCGTGCTCTGGTGCTGTGGTGCGGTCGTGCGGTCGTGCGGTGGTGCCGTGTGCTGAGCCGGTCAGCTCGTGACCCGGCGCTGCAGCAGGTGCGACACGGTGACGGCGATAATGAGCGCCGCCCCGTAGAACACCTCGGTGACCCAGCCGGTGAGGCCGAGCAGCTGTAGTCCGAAGACTCCGGTAATGAGGAAGTACGCGGCGATCAGCATGCCGAGCGGGTTGAACCGGCCGGGCACGACTGCGACGGTGCCGAGGAAGACAGCGGCGAAGGTGGGCAGCAGATACGCGGATGCCGATGCCGGGTTGAATCCTCCGTTGCCGATCGAGATGACGACCCCGGCGAGGCCCGCGAGCAGGGCGCTCGCGAGGTAGGCGCCGACCCGCACGCGACCCACAGAGATGCCCGCGAGCGACGCGACCGCGCGGTTGGACCCGACGAAGGTCATGTGGCGGCCGATCGGCGTCGCTCCCATGATGTACGCGACGATGACGACGAGGATCACGCCGTACCAGAACAGGTGCGGGAGCCCCAGGAAGCGTCCGGTCGAGATCGCCGCGAGGGTGGGATCGAGGCCGCTCACCGTGGTCTCCCCCGACAGGAGGAACGCGAGTCCTCCCGCGACGCTCCACGTACCGAGCGTGACAACGACGGAGTTGATGCCGAGCCCGACGACGAGCGCCGCGTTGATGGCGCCGAACGCGAGCGCGATCACGATCGCTCCCAGTACGGCGAGCAGGACCGGCCATCCGTGCAGCACGGCCAGCGACGGCACAGCGACCGCGGCGATGCTGAAGATCCCCGCGAACGACAGGTCGAACTCACCGACAGCCATGGTGATCACCACGCCGAGCGCGAGGAAGACCACGGGTGTGATCTGGCTGAACACGGTGCGCATCGCGTTGACCGGACTGACGTCACCGGGCACCAGCGCCAGCAGCACCAGGAGCATGATGATCCACAGGATCACCAGCGCGTAGCGCGAGAGCAGATTCATGCTGATCCGCCGCAGCGGTGACACCGGCGGGGGGATGACGATGTTCGTGGTCGTCGTCGGGGTCTGGGTGGTGGTCATCGGTCGGCTCCTTCAGTGCTGTGGAAGATCGCGGAGAAGATGTCGTCGGCGGTGAACGGGCGGGAGAGCTCGGTGAGCACTTTGCCCTCCTCAAGCACGACGACGCGGTCGCAGACGGCGGCGAGATCATCGACCTCTGAGCTGCACAGCACGACGGCGGCGCCGTCGACGGCAGCCTGGCGGGTGGCGCGGAGGACCGCCGAGCGTGCGCCAACGTCGACGGCCTGCGTCGGGTCGTCGAGCACAAGCGCCGCCGGCCCCCCGAGCAGCCATTTGCCCATCAGCACCTTCTGCTGGTTGCCACCCGAAAAGGTGGCGATGACGGCGTTCCGGTTCGGAGGGGTGACGTCGAAGGCGCGTAGCACGGCCTCAGTCTCGGCCCGCTGCCACGCCGCTCCCGTCCACCAGGATCGTCCGCGCGTGCGCAGGTGCGGCAGGGTCACGTTCTCCTGGACGGTCAGCCCGGTGGCCAGCCCCTCGCCGTGCCGATCCTGCGGGATGTAGGCAACACCCGCGCGCAGCATCCGTCTGATGTTCGCGCTTTCGAGCGGGATCTCGGTGCCGTCAACGACGATCGAGCCACGCATGCCGGGCGAGGCCGCCGCGATCAGCGCGCCGAGTCCGGAGAGACCCGAATCGACGCTCCCGGTGAACCCGACCACTTCGCCGCGCTGGATCGTCGCCGAGACGTTGCGGATGCGTCCGCCCCGGATGCCGCGCAGCTCGATGCCGCCTTCGCGGGCCTCGGACGGCATGTTCTCCGCGAAGTCGTCGAGCTCGCCGTAGCGGCCGAGCACCAGGTTCGTCAGCGCTCCCTCGTCGAGGCCATCGGTGGGCAGCCCCATCTCGACGACCCGGCCGTTGCGCAGGGCTGTGACGCGATCGGCGATCTGCAGCACCTCGGTGAGGTTGTGGCTGACGATGACGACCGCCGTGCCCTGCGAGGTGAGCAGGCGGATCATGCCGTAGAAGTCGTCGAGCGCCTCATGCGGGATCGCCCTGGACGACTCGTCGAAGACGATCACGCCGCCGCCGCGTTTGCGGCCCTGCAGAGCGCGCGCGATCGCGACGCCCACGCGCTCACTCGGTCGGAGCCGGGCGACCTTGGTCTCGGGGTCGATGTGCCCCAGGTTGAGGAACTCGAGCGACTCGCGAACCGCCGCGGCGTCCTTCGCCTTGTTGATCCACCCTGTGAACCGGTTGGTGGAGTGCCGACCAACGCGCACGTTCTCGCTGACCGACAGGTCGGGAATCAGCCCGAGATCCTGGTGCACGAACGCCAGACCCTCTTCATGCAGCCGTCCCGGATCGACCGGGGTGCCGATGCGCTCGCCGTCGACGAAGACCTCTCCCCCGGCATCGGCGCGATACACGCCGCTGATGAGCTTGATCAGCGTCGACTTTCCCGATCCGTTTTGGCCGATGAGGGCGTGCACCTCGCCGGCGCGAACCTCGAGTCGCGCCTCGCTCAGAACCGTGATGCCCGCGAATGTCTTCGATAGCGAGCGGACTTCGAGCCGTGGTGCAGTCATCTCCGCGACACCTCCTCGTGTGGCAAATGAATGATCTGAGACGGCGTCGTCTGAGATCGTGTGTGAAATCCTACGCGATTGAACGCGATAGAACTAGATCAATCGTGTGCGATCTTCCAGGCGTCTCGAAGTGCGCGTCCGTAGTCGTTGCCGTTGGGCATCCGAAGGGTCGTGTGCACATGGAATCGCGCCGGCAGCCGGTTGTTCAGCCAGACGCCCGCATGGTGATCGAGCTCGGCGAGCAGAACCGGGCTGTGGATGCGGAAGTAGAACGGCTGAGTGCCATCGGTCGCTCCGTACCAGCTGAAGAAGGTCTCGTCGCGATGTGCCTCGAACTCCGCGACGGTGATCTGCCGCTGCGGCTCCACCAGCAGAAGCAAGAAGTCCTCGGCGATCGCGCGCAGACTCGACCACTGGTCGTCAGAGAGCGCCGCCGCCGAGATGCCCTCGTACGGCACCACCCGGTTGTCGCGGAACGCGCCAGCCACGTGACGCTCGTCGGCGGGATGGAGCCTCCCCTCCGGCATCGCCTGGTCGAGCACCGAGCTGTACACGACTGCAACACCCCGCTGCTCGTCGTCCAGTGATTCGGCGAGCGCGATGGCGAGTTGCTCACGGGCATCGAAGAGCGGTGGGCGCTCGTCATCGGACAGCGCGGGCTCTGCGCCCAAGAACACCGGTGCGATCACGTGCCTGCCACCGACGGAGACGAAGTTGAGCGCGACGTGGTGGCCGAAGAGCTGCCAGCCCCACGGCTCGTCGGGCGACGGTGTCCCATAGAGAGCGAACCAGTAGCTGCGATCATTCATGATCGTCGGCAGGTCGACCAGTTCGCCCAGGAATCCGTTCAGGGCCATGGCCTCGGCGACGCGCTCGTAGCCGGCCGGGCTCAGCGACGCCTCCACGACGGCCAGCGCCGCGCGCACGACCTCGTCACTCTGCTCCTCCAGGCGGAGCCCAATGCGGAAGAACACGAACTCGGGGTTGCTCCATCCGCGCCATTCATCGGCATCGATCGGATAGCAGAGCTTCACGCGCTGCTGCGGCGTGAGCAGATCGAGCAGGGCCAGGGCGGCATCCGATGGCCTCGGGTCCAGCTCAGGGTGCTCCGGCAGGGCGTAGAGCCCCTCGCGCGGACGCCCGTCTGTGGTGATGCCGACGAACGGCTCGTCGTAGAGCCCCTTCCAATACTCCAGCAGCTCGCGCAGGAACGGCGCCGCGTAACGGTCCGCGGCGAACTGCTCGTAGTCCATCCCGCGCACGTCGGCAAGCATCGGGTCATCGAGAGCAATGAGGTTCTCGCGATAGCTCCCGGCGCTCAGCTCAACCGCCTGCTCACGACCGGCGACGCGGTCGGTGGAGAAGAAGTCGTCAATGTCGTTCTGCGGGGCGTGCTCATTCATCGGATGCTCCGGTGTTCACTGGTGGGCTAGGGGGCGGCGCACGGCTCAGACACACCCGCACGCACGGCGTCGTGCCAGCGGGTAGAGACGATGGTGCCAGTCGCTTTACATTCTGTCAAGTGAATTGTCGCGATGGATGGGGACTCAGACGGGCTCTGCCAAGAGCCGATAGGAGTCGGCCTGCAGCGCGACGAACTCGTCCTGGCGGCCGCGTTCGGATTCGAGCACGCCGAGGCGGGCGGAGTTCTCGACGACCATCCGGCAGCGCTCGAAGCGGCGCTGTTCGAAGGCCGTCATGGCGGCATCCACGGAGTCGCGCGCGTCCAGCTCCTCGGCGAGCACGATCGCGTCCTCCAGGCCCAGGCCCGCCCCGGCGGCGAGATGGGGGGTCGTCGCGTGCGCCGCGTCGCCGATCAGCACGACGCGCCCGCGGTGCCACGGCAAAGGCAGCAGGAGGTTGTCCATCGGCCGGTAGAGCACGAGCGAGTCCTCGTCGAGCGCGGCCTTGACGCCAGCCATCACCGGGTCGGTGAGCGGGTCGAGCAACCCGCGCAGGCGCGGGAGCAGCTCGTCGTCGCCGACGCGATCGTTGGTGGCCTTGGCCTCGTTGACGAACACATACATCTCATCGGCCGAGATGGGGTTCACGCCGACCTTCGCGGGAGCACCGACCCAGATCACCGTGCTCGTGATCTCCGGCGGGCGCGGAACGATCGCGCGCCAGGCGCCCTGACCGGAGAACTCCGGCTTCGGAGCATCCGGAAACAGCTGCGCCCGCGTCGACGAGGCGAGTCCGTCGGCGCCGACCACCACGTCGAAGCGCCCGATCGATCCGTCCGAGAATGTGACATCCACCGCGTTGCCGTCATCAACGAGACCACTCACGGTGGTGCCCAGTCGCGCAGTGGCGCCCGAGGCGAGCATCTCGTCGACGAGGATCTGCCCGAGCACCGGTCGCATGATCGCGCCTGTGCCCGGACGATCGGATGCAGCGATACGCGGCGTGCGGAACCGGCCGATCTCGCGTCCGTCCGGGGTGCGCACCGACTGGTCGTCGCCACCGGCGCCGTGGTCGAAGAATGCATCAAGCACCCCGATTCGCCCGAGGGCCCGCAGCGATGGCCCGCCGATGCTGATGCCGGCACCGTCCATCGTCCAGTGCGGCGACCGCTCGATCAGATCGACGACATGTCCAGCCTTCGCGAGCATGATCGCTGCCGCCAGCCCGGAGAATCCGCCGCCGATGATGAGCACCCGTTGGGAATCGATCATGGCGTGGCCTAGATCGGGAGGTTGAACATCTTCTTCGCGTTGCCGTAGAAGATGGCCTCGCGGTCGGACTCGCTGATCTCGAGCTCGTTTTTGATGAACTCGACACCCTGGCTCATCCAGCTGTAGAAGACCGGGAAGGAGGAGCCGAACATGTAGTGGTCGGCGCCGTTGATCTTCAGGGCCGCCTCGACCTGCACCTTGCCCCACGAGTGCGGGTGGGTGAGATCGAAGAAGATGTTCTCGTCGAGGTATCGCTTGATCTTCTCGCCCTCGCTGGCGTCGAGGCGCTGCATGGCCTCTTTCTTGACCGGGGCGTGCGGGGTGAGCAGCTCGGTGTTGGCGAACCAGTTGCCGCCGAGCATGGTGTGAATGAAGCGCAGACCGGGCATCTCCTGGAACATGCCACTGAAGAGTTCACGCCCGACGGCGGTGGCCTGATCGGTGATGCGGCCGAACTCGCGACGCAGGTTCGTGTAGTCGAGGACCGACTTGTACTCGACCGGCAACGGCGTGTGGTGCACGATGACGGGGATCTCGAGCTTCTCGATCACCTTCAGGTAGGGACGAAAGACCTCGTCGTCGAGGTAGAGCTGGCCATAGTGGCACGCGAGCTGCACGCCAACGACGCCGAGCTCCTTGACGTTGCGCTCCAGCTCGTAGATGTTCTCCTTGCCGCCCCACGGCGGCACACAGGCGGTGGAGAACAGTCGGCCATTCGAGCGCTTCACGATCTCGGCGGCGTTGTCGTTGACCGCTTTGCAGGTCTCGAGGTCGAGCCACTCCTGCCAGACCGGCACGCGCATGATGCCGTAGTCAACGCCGGCCTCGTCCATCGCCGCGAGCTTTGCCTCGGCGGAGTAGTCACCTTCCACGTAGTTGAGGTTCGGGTAGCCCTTGGGCTTCTCCAGCACGAGTTGCTTCTTGCCGTTCTCCATCTCGATGACGCTGGCGATCTCACCGAAGCCGCGCGGAGCGCTGTTCAGGAACCCGTTCAAGATCTTCTCGTTCGTGAAGAGGTCTTCGGGAAGGTGGTGGATGTTGATGTCGACGACCTTGGTCATGACGCTCTCCTTTGTGCGCTCCGATTCAATAACGCCACCATAGCGCATCGCGCTTGAAATCGTGTGCGATCCTGCGTACGATCAGTCACACATTCGAGGAGGAGTGATGAAAATGGCCGGTCTCACACGCCGAGACGTCGAGTATCACGTCGGCGGCACCGCGATGCGCGGACTCCTCATCGCCCCAGCTGGCGCCGTCACCTGTGCCACCGTCGTGCTGATCCACGACGCCTTCGGACTCGGTGACGACATGATCGCGATCGCCGAGAGTCTTGCCGCGCGCGGCCTCGCCGTGTTCGCCGCCGACGTCTGGGGAGACCGTGCCACGCCGGCAGCTCAGGCCGAGATCGTTCCCCTGATCGGATCGATGGCCGGCAACCGCGTGGAGTGGCAGGCCCGCATCGCCGAAGCGCACCGCGTGGCCACCAGCCAACCGGAGGTCGATGCCGCGAACATCGCGCTGCTCGGATACTGCTTCGGCGGCTCCTCCGCCCTGGAGTTCCTGCGGACCGGCGGAGTCGTCCGCGGCGTGATCGCGGTGCACCCCGGTCTCGATCTGCTGGAGCGTGACTGGTCGGCCGCCACGGCATCCGGCATCCAGGTGCACGTGGCGCTCGGCTCTCTCGACCCGATGGCCACGCGTGCACAGCGCAGCCGGCTCGAAGACGAACTGTCCGAGGCCGAGGCCGACTGGGAAATCGACGTCTACAGCCACACCACGCACGCCTTCACGAGCCTCAGATCCCGCAATTCGCCCCGCCCAGAGCTGTTCGACTACCACCCACGCAACGCCGCGCGCTCCTGGCACGCGACCGTCCGGGTTCTCGACGAGCTCTTCCCCCAGACCGCCGGCGTCTAGCCGGTTCCGAGAGAAAGAGACCACATGCACGACATTGCGATCATCGGAGCCGGCCCCGGCGGGCTCGTCACCGCTCTGCGGCTTCACCAGCAGGGCATCAGGACGAAGATCTACGAGATCGTCCCCGAACTCAAGCCCCTGGGCGTCGGGGTCGACATCAAGACGGTCGGCACCAGGCAGTTTGAAGACCTCGATCTGCTCGAGGAGTTCCGTTCCATCTCGGTCGATGCCGAGGACTCGATCTTCTACAACCACTTCGGCCAGGAGATCTATGCCGAGAAGTGCGGCGTGCACATGGGCTACCTGCACGAGCAGCGTTTCGTGCACCGCGGCATCCTCCAGATGCTGCTCTACCGCACCGTGATCGAACGACTCGGCGAGGATGCCGTTGTGCTGGGCGCTGGGCTCGTGAGCTACGAGCAGGATGCCGACGGCGTGACCCTCGAGATCGAGCACCGCGACGGCAGACGCGAGCGCGTGCGGCACGATGCCCTCATCGCGGCGGACGGCATCAAATCAGTCGCGCGACGCCAGATGCACCCCGATCAGGCCGAACCCGAGTTCTCCGGCATCACGATGTGGCGTGGCACCACGCTGCACGAGCCGATCCGCGGCGGGCACACCATTCTTCATCTCGGCGATCCGCGCATCTCGACGATGATCATCTACCCGATCGCGGAGAACTTCGAAGGCACCGGCCTCGACCTCATCAACTGGGTCGTCGAGACGAACGGTGAGGAGACCATCGAGGACTGGAACCAGGTCGCCGATCCCGAGCAGCTCATTCCGGCGTTCGACACGCTGAAGCTGCCCTTCCTCGACGTTCAGCAGCTGATCCGCGACGCCCGCGAGGTCTACCTCTTCCCCCTCACCCGGCACTTCCCGCTTGAGAGCTGGGTTGACGGCAGAGTCGTGCTCCTCGGCGACGCCGCGCACGCCATGTACCCACGCGGCGGCAACGGCATCACCCAGGCCACGCTTGATGCCGCGGTGCTCGCAGAGAAGCTCACCGAGCACGCCGACCCGGCCGTCGCCTTCATCGAGTACGACGCCGCCCGCCGCCCGATAGTCAACCGCATCACCGACAACATGCGCGGCGAGGGCTATGAGGTCATCCGGCGGATCGTCGCCGAGCGCACAGCGGGCAAGCCATTCGACGACATCGAGGAGGTGCTGCCGCTGGCCGAGGCCGACGAGATCTTCAGCACGTACCACGCGCTTGTCGGCGCACCGCGCCCCGGACACGAAGCGGGCGAGGCCACTGGCTTCCGCACCTGGGAAGAGGCGCAGGTCCGATGAGCGCGAACGTCGAGAACGACATCCTCGCCGTCGAGAAACGACGCCAGGACGCACTGGTCTCCGGCGACATCGACGCGTTGGACGCCCTCTTCGAGGACTCCATGATCCACATCCACGCCCCGGGGCTCGTGCACACGAAGGCGCTGCTGCTCGAGCACGTCGCCGTGCGTCGCGCGTACATCGAGATCACACGACAGGACCTGCTGCTGCGCACCTTCGGTGACACCGCGGTGCTGACGGGCGGCATCGTGAATCGGATGCACGCCCCCGACGGCGGCGAGCGCACGATCGACGGGGTCGTCACCCAGGTGCTGCACCGCAGTGAAGACGGGCAGTGGCGGTTCGTGAGCTTCCAGATGACGCCGTATGGCGACCAGGTGTGGGGCGCGCTACCCTCCGAGAAGACCGAGAGGACCGAGCCGGCCGACGAGGAGGAGAGCGCATGAAGCTCGCACGATTCCGCAGCGGCGACTCCCGGGTGCGCCTCGGCCGCATCGACGGCGACGAGATCGTCGACCTGTCAGGTGTGGAGGGCATCGGCTCCTCGCTCCGCGCGCTGATCCCCGAGCTGGCGGCCCGCCGCGACAGCATCCTTTCGGCGTCGGGGCCGCGGCATCCGCTCGCCGAGGTGACGTTGCTCGCACCGATCGACGACCCGCAGAAGTATCTCGGCATCGGCATGAACTACGCCGCACACGCCGAGGAGGCGCGGCAGGCAGGCATCCCGATCCCGACCAGCCAGATGTGGTTCAACAAGCAGGTCTCCTGCATCAACGACCCATTCGGCGACATCGTGCGACCGGTCGTGTCGGAGCAGCTCGACTACGAGATCGAGCTCGGCGTCGTGATCGGCAGGCCCGCGCGCAACGTGTCGGCCGACGAGGCCCGCGAGTACATCGCGGGATACCTGGTCGCGAACGACGTCTCGGTGCGCGACTGGCTGGCGAAGCTCTCGCCGACGTTCACGCTCGGCAAGTCGTTCGACACGCACGGCCCGATCGGTCCGTGGCTCACCACCGACGACGAGATCGACGACCCGCTGGCGCTGCAGATGACGCTGACCGTCAACGGCGAGGTGCGGCAGAGTGCGGACACCGGCGGCATGATCTACGACATCTACGAGCAGATCGCCTACCTCAGCCGGGTGATGACGCTGCAGCCGGGCGACATCCTCGCCACCGGCACCCCCTCGGGCATCGGCGCGCCGACGCAGAACTGGTTGGCGCCGGGTGACGTGGTGCGCGCCGAGATCGAGGGTCTCGGCGCGATCGAGAACCACGTGGTCGAAGACCGCGTCGGAAGCTGAGCGGATGCCGC
Organism: Microterricola pindariensis; assembly: GCF_002936985.1. GTDB lineage: Bacteria > Actinomycetota > Actinomycetes > Actinomycetales > Microbacteriaceae > Microterricola > Microterricola pindariensis. The sequence continues at coordinate 29,665 of NZ_MPZN01000013.1, forward strand.
GCCGCAGGAGCATCCACCTCACCGGATTCGGGCATGAGAACCCGGTTCCGGCGGCGAGCCTCATCGGTCAGCACCTCGTCTCCGGGGTGCTGACCGGGCGCGATCCGGTCACGAAGCAGATGCCGGCCGAGCTCGACGCACAGCTGGCCAACATCTTCGCGCACGTGCGCGAGCTCATGGCCGCCGCCGGCGGCACGACCGACGACATCATCAAGATCACGGTGTGGCTGGCCGAGGACGCGTATCGCGATCGCGAGGCGCTGAATCGCGCGTGGACCGCCATGTTCCCGGATGCCGGCAGCCGCCCCGCCCGTCAGGTGATGGCCGCGCGGTTCGACGGCGCCACCCTCGTGCAGTGCGACCTTCAGGCGGTGCTCGCAGACTCGGCGCAGCAGTGAGCGCCCCGAGCGGGGTGTCACGCCCAACGGGCGGAAGGCTCGTCAGGATCCTCGCCGTCCTCGCCGTGTTGTCGTCGCTGGCACCGCTGTCGATGGACATCTACATCCCCTCCCTCCCCACGATGCAGACCGAGCTCGGCGGCGCCGCGTGGCTGATGCAGGCCAGCGTCACGGCATGCCTTCTCGGCATCGGCGTCGGACAACTCGTGTGGGGTCCGCTCAGCGACCGGCACGGGCGGCGCCCGATCATTCTGATCGGCGTGATCGGCTGGACGCTCGCCTCCGTGCTCAGTGCGGTGGCGGCGGATGCCGTGATGCTCATCGCCGTGCGCGGGCTCGCCGGGGTCTGCGGCGCCGCGGGCATCGTGGTCGCCCGGAGCGTCGTGCGCGACCTCTCCGACGACAGCCGCTCCGTGTCGTCGCGCATCGGCCTGCTCGCGCTCGTCTCCGTGATGGCCCCCGTGCTCGCACCGGTGATCGGCGCGCTGATCGCGGCCGCGTGGGGATGGCGTGCGGACTTCGTCGCGCTCGCGGCGCTCGGCGGCGCACTGACATTGCTGTTCGCACTCCTCGTTCCGGAGACGCTGCCCGCCTCCGCGCGCCTGACGGGGCGCGGCGCCGGCGTGGCCCACTCCCTGCTCACAGCGCTGGGTGATCGGGAGCTCGCCTGGACCGCGGCAGCACTCGCCGCCCACTCGCTCGGCTTCTACGCATACATCACCACCGCGTCGTTCATCGTCGAGCGCGAGTTCGGGTATCCGCCCCTGGTGTTCGCGCTCGTCTTCGGCACGAACGCGCTCGCGATGGTCGCGGCCAACATCGTGTTCCGACGGATGGCGCGTACCCGGCATCCGTCCGTTGCGATGGGAATCGGTCTCGCAGGCAGCGCGGTCGCCGGCGCCCTCCTGCTCGTTCTCGCCCTCCTCGGAAGCGCGCCGTGGCTGCTGTGGATCCTCTCCACTGTCTTCGCCGGGGCGACCGCGTTCGTGTTCACCGGTGCGCACAGCTGGGGCCAGTTGGTCGTCACCGCGAGCGGTGCGGCCTCGGCCCTGACCGGCGCATCACAGTTCTTCGGCGGCGTGCTCGGCTCGCCGCTGACCGGCGTCATCGGCACGACGGCGGCGACACTCGGCGCGGTCATCACGGTGAGCTCCGCACTGGGATGGCTGGCGTTCCGACGTGCAGCCGACGCCCGCGTTCGCAGCACGTCGGCCTGAGGGAGTCGGCCGGAGCGCCGCCGTCGGCTAGGCGCGCCCGAGGGCGCGGGAGACGGCGTGGTCGAGTGCGGCATCCACGTCGCCCGAGGCGTCCGGGGCCCGGAAGGCGACGTGCTGGTCGGGGCGCACCAGCAGCGCGCCCGACTCGTCGGTCCCGCGCAGGGCCGCCCACTCTCCGTACCGATCCTCGGCGTCCTGTCGCGGGCCGATCGTCACGACGTCGACGGGCACGCCCCAGCGCGACGACGCGGCCGTGGCGGCCCTCCGCCACGGTTCGCCGCCGATGCCGGTCAGCAGAGTGAAGCGCCCCTTTCCGACGAGGTCGAGCGTCGACAGCGGCGCGCCGCCACGCTCGATCCACACGTGCGGCAGCGGCGAACCCGGCGTCGTCGTCGGCTCGTAGAACAGCTCGGGGTCCAGGCCCGGCTCGAACGAGGTGCCGTCGGGAGTGATTCCGTCCGAGGTGTAGCGGTGCCCGAGCTCGACTCCCAGCGCATTGAAGTTGTAGTCCTGCATCTCCACTGCCTCGGCCAGGAGGCGCCGCTTCGCCGCGCCTGCCGGGGCGTCGCTGAAGCGCTCGGCGAGCGCCGCCCTCCCCTCCGGGGCGGACTGACCGGGGCGCAGGCCCAGCGCGGCGGGAATGGCGAACAGCGCGCCGAGCGACCGGTTGGCACGCTCGACGATCCGCCGGGCGACGGGCGCGCGCTCCTGCGAGTACGTGTCGAGGATGCCGGTGCCGGCCTCTCCTGCCTGCAGCATCCGGATCTTCCAGGCGACGTTGAATGCGTCCTGCACACAGGTGTTGGCCCCGAGGCCACCGGCAGGCGGATGCCGGTGCGCGGCGTTGCCGGCGATGACGACGCGTCCGCGGTGCATGATGTCGGCGTGCACCTGGTTGATCGTCCAGGTGGAGCTGCCGATGAGGCGCACGGCCAGTTCGGGGTCGCCCACGTACGAGCGCACGGTGCGGATGGCGGCGTCTTCGCTGCGATCCGGGTCGCCGGCCGCGGGGTCGTAGGGGATCGCGACGACCCACTCGTCCCAGGGGCGCACGGCGACGAACATGGCGTTGTCGGTGAAGGCCTGCCCGCCCGGCTGGAAGATCTGATAGAGCGCGCCGGGCCGGTGCGCGGTGTACTCGGTGAGGTCGGCCTGCACCCAGAAGTTGAGCATGTGGCCGAGACCGGTCTGCCCCTCCACCTCGAATCCGATCTCTCGGACGACGGCGCTGTTGTCACCGTCGGCACCGATCGCGTAGTCCGAGTGAACCTCGACGTCTTCGCCCGTTGCCCGGTCGCGGCACAGCGAGACCACCCGGTCCGCGTCCTGGCGCATCGACACGAGCTCGAGGTTGAAGAGCACCCGGGCGCCGAACTCCTGCGCCGCCTCGGCGAGGATCGGCTCGAGCACGTGCTGCGGGATGTTGGTCGGCACGCAGGGACTGGCCGCCTCGTAATCCGATCGCCGTGCAGCGCCTCCGCCCCATCCGCGCCGGCGGGCGATCTCGGCACCGGTGAAGCTCTCCGCCCAGATCACCTGGTTCATCAGACTCCCTGGCATGGCCGCGTCGGTCACGCGCTGCTCGATTCCGAGGTCGCGAAACACCTCCATCGTGCGCGAGTTGATGATGTGCGCACGCGGCGAATCCGCGAAGCCCGGGTAACGGGTGATCGCGGCGACGTCCACTCCGTCGCGTGCGAGCAGAGCGGCGGCGGCGAGGCCGGTCGGGCCGGCGCCCACGACGAACACGTCGAGCTCGATGGTCCTCATGCGTCTGCCCGGTCGAGGATCTGTGTGAGAACCCGGCGCAGCTCGGCCTCCGGGTCGGTCACGGCCGTGCGACTGCGCCAGGCAACGTGCTGATCGGGGCGCACCAGCAGCGCGCCCTGCTCACCGATCTCGCTGCGGCGCGCGAAGTCGCCGTAGAGATCGACGACGTCGGCACCCGCACCGATCCGCACCGCCGGCAGCTCGATCCCGAGCTCCGCCGCGACGGTTGCCGCGGCATCCGCCCAGCGCTCGCCGCGCTCGCGCAGCAGAAGCGTGAAGCGCTCGGGAGATGTGAGGTCGAGTGTCGAGATCGTGCGGTCGGCCCCGCCGACCCAGGCGTGGGGCAGGCGGGCGCCCGGATCGCTGCTCGGCTGGATGAACAGCTGCGGGTCGCGTGCGAAGCCGACGCGCTCGCCATCGCCGACGACGGCGCCGGACTCGTAGCGCTGATTCATCTCCACCCCGTGCGCGGCGAAGATGTGCCCCTTCGCCGCGAGCATCTCGGCCACCGCCACGCGGCGCTCCTCGCCCGCCGCACTCGCTTCCTTCAGCACGGCGAACTGCGCCTCGCGCTCCGCCTGCGGCGCCGCCGGGTCGATGCCGAGCGCGGGAACGACGTCTTTGCCCAGCCGCCAGCTCGCGATGGCCCGGTCGACCACCTGCCTGCCGACCGGCTGGCGCTCAGCCGAGTACGAGTCGAGCAGCGCGGGACCCGCCTGCCCCTTCACGACCGCCGCGATCTTCCACGCGAGATTGAATGCGTCCTGGATGCAGGTGTTGGCGCCGAGGCCGTTCATCGGCGGATGCCGGTGCACCGCGTCTCCCGCGCAGAAGACCCGCCCCACCGAATAGTGCTCGGCGATCACGTGGTTGATGCGCCACGGGAAGAGGCCGGTGATCGTGATGTCGACAGTGTCGTCGCCGATCAGCTGGCGCAGCTCGTGGATCGCCTCCTCTTCGGTGAGACGCGAGTTGCGCTCGCCCAGGTGCACGAACCCGGCCACCCAGTCGTGCCAGGGCTGCACCATGCGCAGCATGCCGATCGCGAGGGCCTCCTGGCGATGCGGCTGGATGACCTCGAACAGCGAGCCTGGTCGATGGGCGACGTACTTCGCCAGATCTGCCGTGAAGCGCACGTTCATCGCGCCGGCGATCCCGGACTCCCCCGCAAGCGGCAGCCCGATCGCATCCGCGACGCGGCTCTGGCCGCCGTCGGCACCGATCACGTAGCGCGCCCGGATGCTGTAGGCACGACCGGTCGCTTGATCGGTCACCCGGACGGTGACCCCGTCATCGTCCTGCTCGAGCGACTCGAACTTCGTGCGGAACACGACGCGCACGCCCAGCCGTGCCGCCTCGCCGAGCAGGATCGGCTCGAGCCTGTCCTGGGGGATGTCGAGTCCAGACACCGGGCTTGCGGCGAGATACTCGCTCTGCCGCTCCGGGTCGTTGCCCCATGACCACACGCGCCCGATCTCCTCGCCCGCGAGCGTGGTGCACAGCACCTGGTTCGCCATGTCGGCGCGGGGCGCTGCCTGCGCGGTCACGGCGTCCTCGAGTCCGACCGCGCGCAGCACCTCCATGGTGCGCTGGTTCGTGATGTGGGCGCGGGGCGAGTCGGATGCCCAGCCCGACCGGGTGATCATGATGACGTCGAGGCCCTGGCGTGCGAGAAGCAACGCGGCGGTGGCTCCCGTCGGCCCGCTGCCGACAACGAGCACGTCAGTCTGGGTCAGGCGCGTCTCGCTCCGCTGGGAATCGCTCATCGTCTCTCCGCATCGTCGCGTGATCAGGGCTCGTCGTGGGCCTGCCTCAAATCGTATGAATAATCACACACGATTTCAAGTGCGATTTCTGCTTCTCCGCACGAGTGCGTTTCAGCCGCAGGGTGCGGCAACAGCTTTCAGCTTCGAGCCCGCTCCGCGGCCTTGCGCTCCGCCTCATGCTTGGCGACGGCATCCAGGGTGTTGATCTCGTGTTGACGCACCGAGGTCTCAATGAGGTCCGCATCTGCACCGGCCTCGATGAGGTCGAGGATCTGGTCGTGCTCAGCCAGCGAGGCCAGCGCGCGTCCGGGGGCGTACCAGAATGCTGTGCGGCGGATGAGGTCGAGACGGGTCCACTCCGCGTGCACCAAGTGGTTGAGCCGCTCGTCATCGGACTTCGAGCACAGCGACTCGTGGAAGGTGCGATTCAGATCGCCAAACCGCTGCGGGTCGAAGTTCGCCAGCGCCTCCCCCATCTGCTTGTTGAGGTCACGAGCCTCGGCCAGCTCCGCGGCATCCAGTCGCGGCGCGGAGAGAGCGGTCGCGTACCCCTCGAGCCTCGCCAGCAGGTTCATCGTGCGGTGCCAGGAGTCGACGTCAACCGACTTGACGATCGCTCCGGCGTTCGGGACGATGTCAACCCACCCCTCGGCTTCGAGTCGCCGCAACGACTCGCGCCACGGAACCGAGCTGATGCCGTGCTCGCGGCCGAGTTGATCGATCACGAGTCTCTGACCCGGGCCGTACGTGCCGTCCATGATTCCGCGACTCAGGATCGCGTACGCCTGCTCTGCCTTGCTGATCTTCGTCTCAACCACAGTGCCTCCTTGTGGAGCACATCATATAAGGGATCACATGCGATCAGCGGAGCGCATCGTCTCGATTCCTGCGAGGAGCCGAGCGACGGCCGGCTCACTGGCCGAGCCGGCGCGAGCCAGCACCAGTGCCCGCAGTGGCGTTGGCGGTCGATCGAGCCGCCGCAGGGTCAGATTGAATCGCGTGAGGCTCGCGCCGTCGGGGTCGGGCAGGATCGCACTCGCGATGCCCGCCTCGACGAGCGGGATGCTGGTCTGGATGGTGTCCGCCGTGCGGATCGACGACGGCGAGATGTGGTGCCGCCTGAACGCCGCCTCCACCGCCTCCGGCAGGCTCGGAACGGCCGCGGTGCGGCCGGGCAGCACCACCACCCTGCCGTCGAACTCGGTCAGCGGCAGCGGGTCCGGCGCGAGGTGTTCCTCGGGCGGGAGTGCCGCGACGAGCGGCACCGGGCCCCAGTCCACGATGTCGAGCACGTGGCGGTGGCGTTGCGCGAACCGCTTCGGATCGGCCACCATCACCGCGGCGACATCGACGCTGCGCTGCTGCAGCATGTCGATCGCCGTCCACGGCGGCGGGTCGACGAGCCGCACCTCGACGTCGGGGGTGTCCGCCGCATACGCGCGAAGCAGCATCGGGATGCGGTGCCACATCAGCACCGGCACCGCGGCCATGCGGAGTGACCCAGTGACACCGGAGCCGAATCGTCGGAGCGCCGAGGTGATGCCGTCGATGTCGCCGAGCACACGCGTGGACGCATCGAGCAGGAACCGTCCGGCGCTCGTCGGCTCGACCCCGCGGGGCGTGCGCACCAGGAGGGGAACGCCGACATCGGCCTCGAGCTTCGCGATCGCGACACTCAGCGGCGGCTGCGACATGTGCAGTCGCCCGGCGGCTGCGGTGAGGGAGCCGGCCTCGACGACGGCCGCGAAGTAACGCAGCTGTCGTAGATCCATATAGGAACACTAGCCCCCTAGCCCGAGCGTCATAGCTTTTGTGTATGGCTGCGCAAGCGAACGGGTAGTTCCGCCCGTGGCATCCGACTGGCACGCTGATCGCATGCTGCCGATCACGAACTCCGACCCCGCCTTCACCCTCACCCGTTCGAGCCACGTCGCCATTGCGGTCACGGATCTCGCCCGCAGTCGCGACTTCTACCGAGACGTCGTCGGCCTCGTGGTCACCGAAGAGACCAGCGACACCGTCTACCTGCGCGGGCTCGAGGAGGCTGCCCATCACAGCCTGATCCTCGAGCTCGCCCCCGAGGCCAAAGCGCTCCACGTCGGCCTGCGGGTGCGCACCGACGACGACATCATCGCCGCCGAGAAGTTCTTCCAGGAGAACGACATCGAGCACCAGCGGGTCGAGCGCGACCACCAGGGTCCAACGATCCAGTTCCGCGACGCCGTCGGCACCCGCATGGAGCTGACCTCGTCTATGGATGTCGTGCCCCGCAAGATGCAGAACTACAACGAGTTCGTCGCCGGGGCCCCGCAGCGACTGGACCACTACCAGTGCGTGACGCACGACGTGCAGACCGCGACGGACTTCTGGACAGGTCTCGGCATGCGCATGTCGGAGTACACCGCCACCGACGGCACCGACGAACTGTGGGGAACGTGGATGGAGGTCAAGGGCAACACCCACGACCTGGTCTTCACGAATGGCCGCGGGCCGCGTCTGCACCACTTCGCCTACGCGGTGCCAGATGGGGCGTCACTGATCCACGCCGCCGACGTCGCCGGCTCACTCGGCTTCGGCGGCGAGATCGACCGCGGCCCCGGGCGCCACGGCATCAGCAACGCGCTCTTCCTCTACCTCCGCGACCCCGACCAGCACCGCGTCGAGCTGTTCAACACGCACTACCAATTCATCGATCTGGAGACGCCCCCCATTCGGTGGGATGTGACCGACCCGCGTCGTGCGCAGCTCTGGGGGATGCCCGCATCCCGTCGCTGGTTCTTTGAGGCCAGCGAATTCCCGGAGGAGCCGGTTCACGAGCCCCTGCTCCAGGCAAGCCCCGGGACGCTCGAGGACTACCTCGGCATCCACTGACGCTCGGGATCCACTGACGCTCGGGATCCACTGACGCTCGGGATCCACTGACACTCGGCGCCCACCGGAAATATCTTGACAAATATATATACCCCCATACGCTCTGAGTGAGCCGTTCCCGCAGCGACGCGGGAACGGGAATCCCACACAGGTGTAGGAGTGCATATGTCAGAGCGCAAGGTTCTCATCGCCGGCGGCGGTATCGGCGGGCTCTCCGCCGCAATCGCCCTTCGCCAGGAGGGGCACGAGGTCCAGGTCATCGAGCGGTACGAGAGCGCGCATGCCTCTGTGTACGGAGTCGGCGTCATCCAGCCCATCAATGCGCTGCGTGCACTCGACGCGATCGGATGCGCGCAGCAGTGCATCGACGCCGGGTTCGCGGCCGAGAAGTGGGGCGCGATCCACAGCACGGATGGACACTACGTCGCCGACATCGATGGAGCGCCCATCGAGAGCGGCACGCTGCCGCCTATGAACGGCGTCACTCGCCCGAAGCTGCATCAGATCCTCACCGCGCGCGCGGTCGACCTCGGCGTGCAGATCCGCTATTCGACGTCCTTCGCCTCTCTGGAACAGCGCGAGGACGACGTGCTCGTCACACTCGACACCGGCGAGCAGATCTCGGCTGAGGTCCTGGTCGGCGCCGACGGCGTGAACTCCGGCGTGCGACCGTTCGTGCTGGATGCCGACGTGACGCCGCACTACATCGGGCAGTCGGCCTACCGACAGAACCTGCCGCGGCTTCCCGAGATCGATCGGGTCATCATCCAGGGCGGCCCCAACGGCACCGCGGGATTTGTGCCGATCGGCCCGGACCTCGCGTACATGTTTTTCAACAAGGCAATGAACAGGGAAGACAGGCCCGCGGCGGAAGACCTCCCGGCGGCACTGCGCAGAGAGCTGGAAGGGTACGGCGGGCTCGCCGGTCGATTCCGCGACGAGTTCCTCAGCGATGACCCCGCCGACATCGTGCTGCGCCCCGAAGAGTCGATGATCGCCGCGGCACCGTGGCACAAGGGCCGCGTGGTGCTCATGGGTGACGCGGTGCACGCCATCACCCCGCACCTCGGCCAGGGCGCCGCACAGGCAATCGAAGACGGCGTCGTGCTCGCCGAGGTGCTGACGCGGCATGATGATCTCGCCTCCGCGTTCGCAGAGTTCACGCAGCGCCGTTACGAGCGCTGCCGACTGGTGGTGGAGACGTCGGAGGCGATCGGCGCATGGGAGATGGGCAAACTCCCCGACTTCGACAACGTCGCGGCGACCCAGCACGTGCTGGAGGTCATGGCGCAGCCCATCTGACGCGCGGAGCTGGAGGCGTGAATCCCCACGCAAAATATCTTGCGTTATATATATGCGGGCATATATTCTTTGGGGATCACCGCGAAGACGCGAGTGAGAATCTACGAAGGTGTAGGAAATCATGAGCAAGCTCAACGTTCTCGTCGTCGGCGGCGGCATCGGTGGCCTGTCGGCCGCGATCGCGATCCGCCAGAAGGGGCACGACGTCCACGTGGTCGAGCGGTACGCGTCGGCGCACGCGTCCGTCTACGGCGTCGGGATCATCCAACCCATCAACGCGCTTCGCGCTCTTGACGCCATCGGTGCGGCACAGCCGTGCCTCGACGCAGGCTTCGCGGCATCCGCCTGGGGTGCGATGTACGACCACGACGGCAACTTCCTCCGCGACATTCATGGCACGCCGATCGAGAGCAGCACCCTGCCCCCGATGAATGGTGTGACCCGCCCGAAGCTGCACGAGATCCTCACAGAGCGGGCCATCGAGGTCGGCGTGGTCATTCAATACTCCAGCTCGTACGTCTCGCTCACCGACCGCGGCGACGGGATCGACGTCACCCTCGACACCGGCGAGGTGATCTCGGCCGACATCCTCGTCGGTGCCGACGGCGTCGCCTCGAAGGTGCGAGAGCACGTTCTCGACGCGACACTGCGCCCGGAGTACATCGGGCAGTCGGCCTATCGCCAGAACATGCCCCTCCTGCCGGAGATCGACCGGATCATCCTTCAGGAGGGTCCGAATGGGATGGCCGGCTTCGTGCCGATCGGTCCGGACATGGCCTACATGTTCTTCAACAAGCCAATGGCGCGCGCCGAGCGCCCCGCCACCGCAGATCTGCCCGCGGCGCTGCGCGCCGAACTCGAGGGCTTCGGCGGACTCGCCGGACGGTTCCGCGACGAGTTCCTCAGCGACAACCCTGCCGATATCGTCCTCCGCCCGGAGGAGGCGATGATCGCGCCCGCCCCATGGCACAAGGGCCGGGTGGTGCTCATGGGCGACGCAGTGCACTCCATCACTCCGCACCTCGGCCAGGGTGCCGCGCAGGCGATTGAAGATGGCGTGGTACTCGGTGAAGTGCTCGGGGCGCACGAGAACATTGAAGACGCCTTCGTCGAGTTCACCGAGCGCCGATTCGAACGCTGCAAACTGATCGTCGAGACCTCGCGCAACATCGGCGAGTGGGAGATGGGCAAGCTTCCCGGCTTCGACAACGTCGCCGCAACACAGCACGTGCTCAAGGTCATGGCACAGCCGCTCTGAGTCGACTCTGCACGCTCCGGGGATCGCGCGCGACGCGACCCCGGAGCGTTCCCGTCATTGTGCCCACCCCGGGCGATAGGCTCAGGAGACCATGGTGAGCCCCGACCGACCACGCCTGACCGATGTCAGCATCACGCTGCGCGAACTCGCCTGGACGATCCACCGCAAGGCGCCGGAGCGCGCCGGCGTTGGCCCGCTGCCGACCACGGAGATCGCCCTCCTGAAGCAGGTGATCGACGCACCGGCATCCACCGTCGGAGAACTCGCCGACGCGCTCGGGCTGCAGCAGCCGAACGTCAGCACCGCACTGCGCACTCTGGAAGAGCGCGGCTTCGTCAGCCGCGAGAAGAGCGCACGCGACCGTCGGGTGTCCCTCATCCAACCGACTCCGTCGGGGGTTCACGAGCACCGCGCCGTCGCCGCCGAATGGTCGAGGCCGGTGAACGAGGCACTGGAGTCGCTCACCGCCGAACAGCTGGCCGCACTCGAGGACGCCGTCGAGGCGCTGAACGCCGTTCACCAGGCACTGCGGAAGGCCTCCGGCCGGGGGTCGGCGAGCGACACGGGCGACGCGTAACTCGAGTTCGGCGACGAGTGCCGGCACCGGAGCCCACGGGGACGGGGCCCGCGGCTATTTCTCCAGCATTTTCCAGAGTGCGCGGAACAGCGCGTCCGCCTCGGCGGGTCCCAGATGCGCGGTCAGTTCGCGCTGCACCTCCACTGCCTTCGGGGCGAGCCGCGCGCGTTCTGCGGCTCCGAGCTCGGTGAGGGTCACGACGTTCCGCCGGGCGTCGGCCGATGCGCGCTGCCGCGAAATCAGCCCGGCCTTCTCCATCCGCCGCACGAGGTCGGCAACGGTCGAGCGGTCGAGGTCGACCTCGTCGCACAGTTGGCGCTGGCTCGCCTCCGCCGTCCGGTCAAGCACGACGAGGATGCTGTACTGCGCGCTCGTGATATCCGGCGATGCCACGCGCGCCCAGGTCGCCAGGTGCAGTTGCTGCGCCCGACGGATGAGGTTTCCGACGTGCCGCTGCGGTTCGGGAAGGTCGCTGATCGTCGTCACGGCTCCCATCCTGTCAGCCGCAGGCGGCGCGGAAGGCTCGCTCACGCCGGCAGCAGGAATCCGGTGAAGAAGTCGTGCAGCTCGTGCCGTGCCGTCAACGGCAGCACGAGGGAGACGTACTGGTCGGGCCGCACCACGACGACCGCACCGTGGGACGAGATCCCGCGGCGCGTGAAGATGCTGTCCGCGGGGTCTTCAGCCCACGCCTTCTCCCAGTCCTGCAGCCCCAGGGGGCCTGAGGTGGGGAGCAGGATCGATGGCAGCTCCGTGACGTCGATGTCGCGGTGCGAACCGCGGAAGACCGCGTGCACATCAAGGACGCCATCGATGTCGGCATCCGCCGGGGTGAACGCGCGCACGGGCGAGGCCGAATCCTCGGTCAGCCAGCTCGCGAACTGGCGGAGCTCGACGTTGCCCACGTCGCCGAAGGCGTAGATGCGCCAGCGGCCGTCCGCACGGTGTGAATGCCCCAGCTGCATCGGACGGGCGTCCGCCACGCGGCGCACCGGTGCCGAATGGAACCGCGTGCCGACCTCGAAGCCGGTCGCCAGATCCTGATGATCGGTCGCGCCGATGATGGTCGATGGGGCGTACCGCGTGGCGAGCCCTGCGGTGTAGCGGCCCTGGCGCGCGAACTCCGCCTGCATGTCGGCGGCCGAGACGCCCCCGCGCTCGGGGCGATCGGGGTCGAGCGCGGGTTGCGCGATGAACGCCGACCAGTGCTTGTCAAAAGCGATGAGGTCGGCGGCGATCGTCTGGCGCTCCTCCGAGTAGGTGCGGAGCAGCGCGGCATCCGACCGCCCCCGCAGCACGGCGGCGAGCTTCCAGCCGAGGTTGAAAGCATCCTGCATCGAGACGTTCATACCCTGACCCGCCTTCGCGCTGTGGGTGTGACAGGCGTCGCCGGCGACAAAGACACGCGGCGTGGCATCTGCCGGGGCATCCCGGCCGAGATCGTCGAAGCGGTCGGCGACGCGCTGGCCGACCTCATACACGCTCGACCAGGCAACCTGCTTCACGTCGATTGTGTACGGATGAAGAATCGCGTTCGCCACCTGGCGGAGCTCCTCGGCGGTCGTCTTGCGGATCTCGCCGTCTCCGGCGGGCACCTCGCCGAGGTCGACGTAGCAGCGCACCATGTTGCCGCCCTCACGCGGGATCATCAGCAGGCTGCCCTTGCCGGCCGACTGCACCACGTTCTTCGTGCGCCAGTCGGGGAAGCCGGTCGTCGCAAGCACGTCCATGACACCCCAGGCGTGGTTCGCGGCATCCCCCTTGAGCTCGATGCCGAGCGCCCGGCGCACACCGCTGCGCGCGCCGTCGCAGCCCAGGACGAACCGGGCGCGGACCGTGAATTCCTCACCGGCGCGCAGCCCCGCTGTGCGCCGAAGTGTGACGACGAGTGGATGCTCTGACTCGTCCTTGTCGTAGCCGACGAACTCGACGCCGTAATCGACCTCGAGCCTGCTGGCTGACTTCGCCGCGTGGTCGAGCAGGTACTGCTGCATGCGCGCCTGATTCACGATGACGTGGGGGAACTCGCTGAGGCCGGCCGGGGTGTCGTCGACCCAGCCGGTGCGGGCGATTCTCGATCGATCTTCGTCGGACGGCCCCCAGAAGCGCACCTCATTGACCCAGTACGCCTCGCGCACAAGTGCGTCGGCGAGGCCGAAGGCCTGGAACATCTCGACCGTTCGGCAGGCGACACCATCGGCGTGACCCACCTGCAACGGTGCGGCACGGCGCTCGATGACACGCGTGCTGATGTCGGGAAACTCCGCCAACTGAGCAGCGAGGACGGCACCGGCGGGGCCGGTGCCCACGATGAGCACGTCGACCGCCTCGGGGAAAGCCTCGTCATGCAGCTGAGCGCGTGGATCCGCTGGCTGAACGTCGGGGTCTCCCGGGCGGTACCCGTCGCGATAGAACTGCACGAGATCTCCTTTGATCACGTCCGGGCGATCCGGATTAGTTGGGGCGCCAACGATCATAGCCTGTTCAGGTAGATCGTCGCGCGCATGCACGGCGGAACTCAACGGGACCCACTACAGGCACGACCACGAGCCCGAGCACGCGCACGCGCACGCGCACGCGCACGATCCAGCGGCGTGGGCCCGAAAATCCATGCCCACAGTCGGCGGGAATTGGCGATTGCTCCCCTCCGGCAAATCGCCGGGTCGGCATTGCCGCGCCTTCTCGACATCTGGTGGGAGCATGAGTCCAGTACGGACCAGCTGGCCCCTCAGAGAGACGGAAGCTCCATGATCACGATCCACCTTCGCTACGAGATCGATCCCGACAAGCTCGACGATTTTCGGGCGTACGGCCAGGAGTGGATCCGGCTCGTCAACAGGCTCGGTGGCACGCATCACGGCTACTTCCTGCCCAGCGAAGGCGACAACGATGAGGCCTTTGCGCTCTTCACCTTCGACTCATTGGCCGCATATGAGCAGTACCGCACGGCGGCAGCCACCGACCCTGAGTGCATTGCCGCATTCGATTTCGCCAAGCGCACGAAGTGCATTCGGCGTTACGAACGCCGCTTTCTTTCTCCCCTGTTCGAGTAGTCAAAAGCAGGAAGGGCGGATGCCTCAGCATCGGCCCTTCTTGTAGCTTCTGGGACTCGAAGTCGTGGTTCTCGTCCGCGTTCGGCGAGAGCGCCGACAGGATCGCCGGGTTCACATCGGAGACCGCCTCCGGAACATCGGCTCGTCGCCCAGGCCCATCAGCGCCTTGTTGGCGTTGTCGTGCAGGAACTTCGTGACGTCCTCGGTCGGGCCGACCCCGTCGCAGGGGCCCTGCGTGTACTGCTCCTCGTTCGCGTACAGCTCGTACATGAGGTTGAAGGTGCAGTCCTTCAACGCCTGGTGACGCTCCTCGGTCTCGCTCTCGAGGCCCTTCTGGAACTTGTAGCCGATGCAGTGGGCATGCCCGGTGTGGGGTAGTCGGCCGTCGCATCCACGATCACTGTGCCGCCAGCGCAACGATGCTCGTTGCCGCGGCGCAGAATCGCCCACATTCCCCCGTGGACCCCGTCGAACTCCCCCGAATTCGCGGATGCTGGATACCAGGCCGACCACCCGAGGAAAAGATACCATACGTTTGGTTTTTGCAATAGGCCTGTGGCGCCGCCTGCTAGCGCATCGCCCCGGTGGCATCCCGTCTGACAAAGACCTCGGGGAGCAGCGCCGACAGCACATCCAAGCGGTCGGGTGCGGCGACCGACGGAAGAAGGAACTCCCACATTTCACGCACGCGATCCATCAGGTCGTCCATGCCCGTGAGCACGTCTGAGAGCATCTGGATGCCGGTGAACGACGGGATGATGAAATGCGCGAGCTTTGCAGGGTCGGTTCCCGGTGCGAGCTCACCCGCCTCGACTCCGCGCCTGGCCAGTTCTTCGAACGTCTGAAGCCAGTCGTCGTAGGGGGCGCGCGTCGGCGGGTCGAAGATGGGGCCGCCCGTGGTCAGCCGGATCCCGGCGCGCACCAGAGGATCGTTGACGAGCCCGTTCGCCAGGTCGGCGCACATGAGCAGCATGGTCTCAACGGGGCTGTCCGTCGTCTCCATGATCTGTTGCGCCCCCAGACTGGAGACGCGGTGCCCCTGGTCGATCACGGCACGCGCGAGCTCTTCCTTCGAGCTGAAGTGAAAGTAGAGCGCACCCTTGGTCGCCCCCGCGGCCTCCGCGATGGCCGCGATCGAGGCGGCGTCGTAGCCGACCTTGAAGAAGACGTCGGCGGCACCGGAGATGATCCTGTCCAGCGTCACGATCGCACGCTTCTGCATCGCCATACGTCTCCCCCGCTGTCCCCGTCAGGGCAATTCTACCGAGGAGGGCAGAGGGAACCGCCGCGAAAACGCCCTGCACAAAGCACAAGAGGGCGGATGCCGCAGCATCCGCCCTCTTCGTGAAACAGTGACTAGAAGTCCCAGTCCTCGTCTTCCGTCACAACGGCCTTGCCGATCACGTACGAAGAGCCGGAGCCCGAGAAGAAGTCGTGGTTCTCGTCCGCGTTCGGCGAGAGCGCCGAGAGGATCGCCGGGTTCACGTCGGTGACCGTCTTCGGGAACATCGGCTCGTAGCCCAGGTTCATCAGCGCCTTGTTGGCGTTGTAGTGCAGGAACTTCTTGACGTCCTCGGTCAGGCCGACACCGTCGTAGAGGTCCTGCGTGTACTGCACCTCGTTCTCGTAGAGCTCGTACATGAGGTTGAAGGTGTAGTCCTTCAGCTCCTGGCGGCGCTCCTCGGTCTCGTTCTCGAGGCCCTTCTGGAACTTGTAGCCGATGTAGTAGCCGTGCACGGCCTCGTCACGGATGATGAGGCGGATCATGTCGGCCGTGTTGGTGAGCTTCGCACGGCTCGACCAGTACATCGGCAGGTAGAAGCCGGAGTAGAACAGGAACGACTCGAGCAGGGTGGAGGCCACCTTGCGCTTCAGGGGGTCATCGCCCTGGTAGTAGTTCATGATGATCTGAGCCTTCTTCTGAAGGTTCTGATTCTCGGTCGACCAGCGGAACGCCTCGTCGATCTCCTTGGTGGAGCAGAGCGTCGAGAAGATCGAGGAGTAGCTCTTCGCGTGCACCGACTCCATGAAGGCGATGTTCGTGTAGACGGCCTCCTCGTGGGGAGTGATGGCATCCGGAATCAACGACACGGCGCCGACGGTGCCCTGGATCGTGTCGAGCAGGGTCAGACCCGTGAACACGCGCATCGTCATCAGCTGCTCTTCGGCGGTGAGCGTCGCCCACGACTGGATGTCGTTGGAGAGCGGCACCTTCTCGGGCAGCCAGAAGTTGTTGACGAGTCGGTTCCAGACCTCGACGTCCTTCTCATCCTGGATCTTGTTCCAGTTGATGGCGTTGACGTGGCTGACCAGCTTGATCTTGCCCTGGTGGGCGGGATCGTTCTGGGCCGAGTTGACCTTGTCGGTGAGAGTCATTGTGATTCCTTTGAGATTCGAGGGATGCCGGTCAGACCGCGGTGCGTGCGCCTAGAGGGCGCAGCTCACGCAGCCCTCCACCTCGGTGCCCTCCAGCGCCATCTGGCGCAGGCGGATGTAGTAGATCGTCTTGATGCCCTTGCGCCAGGCGTAGATCTGGGTCTTGTTGATGTCGCGCGTGGTGGCGGTGTCCTTGAAGAACAGCGTCAGCGACAGGCCCTGGTCGACATGCTGGGTGGCGGCGGCGTACGTGTCGATGACCTTCTCGGCACCGATCTCGTAGGCGTCCTGGTAGTAGTCCAGGTTGTCGTTCGTCATGAACGGCGCCGGGAAGTACACGCGGCCGAGCTTGCCTTCCTTGCGAATCTCGATCTTCGCGGCGATCGGGTGAATGGATGCCGTCGAGTTGTTGATGTAGCTGATCGAGCCCGTCGGCGGCACGGCCTGCAGGTTCTGGTTGTAGATGCCGTGCTCCATGATGGAGGCCTTCAGCTCGCGCCAGTCGTCCTGCGTCGGGATGTGCACGGCCGAGTTGGCGAACAGCTCGGCGACGCGCTCCGTGGCGGGCAGCCACTCGGCATCCGTGTACTTGTCGAAGAACTCACCCGAGGCGTACTTCGAGTCGGCGAAGCCGTCGAAGGTCTCGCCGCGCTCGATCGCGATCGCGTTGGAGGACTTCAGCGCGTTGTAGACGACCGTGTAGAAGTAGATGTTCGTGAAGTCGATGCCCTCTTCGCTGCCGTAGTAGATGCGCTCGCGGGCGAGGTAGCCGTGCAGGTTCATCTGGCCGAGGCCGATGGCGTGCGACTTGTCGTTGCCGTCCTCGATCGAGCGCACCGAGCTGATGTGGCTCTGGTTCGAGACCGAGGTGAGGCCGCGGATGGCGGTGTCGATGGTCTTGCCGAAGTCGGGCGAGTCCATCGCCAGGGCGATGTTCAGCGAACCGAGGTTGCAGCTGATGTCCTTGCCGATCTTGTCGTACGAGAGGTCCTCGTTGTACGTGGTCGGCGTGTTGACCTGGAGGATCTCGGAGCACAGGTTCGACATGTTGATGCGGCCCTTGATGGGGTTCGCAGCGTTGACGGTGTCCTCGTACATGATGTACGGGTAGCCGGACTCGAACTGGATCTCGGCGAGGGTCTGGAAGAACTCGCGGGCCTTGATCTTGGACTTCTTGATCGCCGGGTTGTCGACCATCTCGCGGTACTTCTCGGTGACCGAGATGTCGGCGAAGGGCACACCGTAGACGCGCTCGACGTCGTACGGGGAGAACAGGTACATGTCCTCGTCGTTCTTGGCCAGCTCGAAGGTGATGTCGGGCACGACGACGCCGAGGCTCAGCGTCTTGATGCGCACCTTCTCGTCGGCGTTCTCACGCTTGGTGTCGAGGAAGCGCATGATGTCGGGGTGGTGCGCCTGCAGGTAGACGGCACCGGCGCCCTGGCGGGCACCCAGCTGGTTGGCGTAGCTGAAGGAGTCCTCGAGGAGCTTCATCACGGGGATGATGCCGGAGGACTGGTTCTCGATCTGCTTGATCGGGGCGCCGGCCTCACGGATGTTGGAGAGCAGCAGGGCCACGCCGCCGCCGCGCTTGGAGAGCTGCAGCGAGGAGTTGATGCCGCGCGAGATCGACTCCATGTTGTCCTCGATGCGCAGCAGGAAGCAGGAGACGAGCTCGCCGCGCTGTGCCTTGCCCGAGTTGAGGAAGGTGGGGGTGGCCGGCTGGAAGCGGCCGGCGAGGATCTCATCGACGAGGTTGGTGGCGAGCTTCTCGTCACCGGCGGCGAGGCCGAGGGCGGTCATCACGACGCGGTCCTCGAAGCGCTCCAGGTAGCGCTTGCCGTCGAAGGTCTTCAGCGTGTAGCTGGTGTAGTACTTGAACGCGCCGAGGAAGGTGTCGAAGCGGAACTTCTTCGAGTAGGCGAGGTCGTTGAGCTGGGTGATGAACTCGAACGAGTACATCTCGAGCACGGCGGGCTCGTAGTACTCCTTCTCGACCAGGTAGTCGAGGCGCTCGCGCAGCGAGTGGAAGAAGACGGTGTTCTGGTTCACGTGCTGCAGGAAGTACTCCCGTGCAGCCTCGCGGTCCTTCTCGAACTGGATCTCTCCGTTCGGGCCGTACAGGTTCAGCATCGCGTTCAGGGAGTGATAGTCCATCCCGGTGCGCGGCGCTTCCATCAGTGAGACGCTGTCGCCAGTTGTTCCGACCAAAACGAGTCCAATCCTTCGTGGACGATATTCACATCGTCCGGTGTTCCGAATACTTCAAATCTGTAGAGCTGCGGCACATTGCATTTGGCCGCGATGATGTCTCCGGCCAGGCCGTAGGCCGAACCGAAATTGGTGTTTCCTGCTGCAATCACTCCGCGCAGCAGCGCCCGGTTGTTCGCATCGTTGAGAAACCGGATCACCTGCTTGGGCACGGCCCCGTTCCCGTCGCCGCCCCCGTAGGTGGGAACGACGAGAACATAGGGTTCCGTTGCGTGCAGCGGTGCGTCTTTGGCGTAGAGCGGGATCCGCTCTGCCGGCTGGCCGAGCTTCTGCATGAATCGGTGCGTGTTGCCCGAGACACTCGAGAAATAGACCAAATTGGCCATGGGTTCGACCCCCTCTCGGTACGCCGAATGGGTTGTTGCGTTGGTGTTCGTGTGCTCCGGCGCTTGCGCAGCCGGGTGCGGATGCCGCGTGCGCGGCGTTTCGGGCGGGCTCGCGAGTGCGCGGCATCCGCCCGATTCTCGCTAGGCGAGGCGCGCGGCGAGCTCCGAGATCTTGTCGGGACGGAAGCCGGACCAGTGGTCCTCGTCCGTGATCACAACGGGGGCCTGCAGGTAACCCAATTCCTTGACGGCTTCCAGTGCCTTTTCGTCGACAGAGAGGTCGAGAACTTCGTACTCAATGCCCTGGTTATCGAGGGCACGATACGTCGCCGTGCACTGCACGCACGAAGGCTTGGTGTAGACCGTTACAGTCATCGATTTCCCCTTTTTGTGTACGAAGTCTGGGCTTATCCCCCGACTCCTCAATACTACATCTAGTGCCACCCGATGGGAACAGCCACTAGATGATGTAGTTACATTTATGTAGTTATCCACCGGTTACTCACCGGTTCTCAACAGGCCCGGCGACTGAGTTCGGCCTGTTTCCGCGCCTCTCGCGAGGCTTATCCACAGCCCCCCATTCGGGGAGCAGTTTGCCTGTGGAAAGTCCGTCGGCGTGTCGCCCGCGGATGTCGTTGACCACAGGATCTTGTGCTGCTATGTCCACTCTGCCAGCACCCTCCGACACCCCTTTTCGCGGCCGCGCAGGGCTGCGGCGCCCGCGCGGAGCCCCGGCATCCGCGCGGCTCCGGCATCCGGCGCCGCCCGCCCAGCCCTCGCGGCCCTCGTTGTGTCTCGCGGCCCCCGACATAACGAGGGCCGCGAGACACAACGGGGGCCGCGAGCGACACGACGCGTGCGACACAAGCGCACCGCGCCACCGCGCCCGGCCGGCGCGAGAGGCCGCGGCGCTACGTCGGCGCACTGGCCCGGCGCACCAGGCCCGCGCGCTACGCCCGCGCGCTACGCCCGGGCGCGCGGCGGCGCCGTGCTCTCGCGCTCGATCAGCTCGGGCACCCGCTGCAGCTGCGACGGCGACTCGTCGTCGCGCAGTGCGGCGAGCACCGCGGCCATCGTGTCGCGGCCGAGGGACTCGAAATCCTGCCGGATCGTGGTGAGCGGCGGCGCGAAGTACCCGGACTCGGGGATGTCGTCGAAGCCGATCACACTGACGTCGGCCGGCACGCTGAGGCCCGCGGCCGAGAGCGCGTGGTACAGGCCCAGCGCCATCTGGTCGTTGCCGACGAATACGGCGGTGAAGCCGCCCTGCGCCGCCAGCTCGGCGCCGATGCGGTAGCCGCTGGCGGGGCTCCAGTCCCCCGAGGGCAGCTCGTGCACCCTCAACTGGTTCTCGGCCAGAACGTCGCGCCAGGCGCGGTGCCGCTCGACGGCATCCAGCGCCGCCATGGGCCCGGCGATGTGCCGGATCTCGCGGTGGCCGAGCGCGATGAGCCGTTCGACGGCGATGCGCGCGCCCTGGTACTGGTCCAGCGACACGCGGTGGAAGCCGCCGCTGCCCTGCGCGGCGATGGCGATGAGCGGAACCCCGAGCTCGAGCCCGTTCACCGACTCCACGGCGGCCCGGTCGGTGGCGATGAGAACGATCGCCTCGACGTTCTGCCGCAGCAGCATCTCGACAGCGGCGCGCATGGTGGCGGCATCCGTCGTGAGCATGCTCGCCATGCTCACCGCGTAGCGCGCCTCTCTGGCGGCCTCGTTGAAGTGCAGCGCGGTGCTCGACGGGCCGTAGTCGGGCGTGCCGACGGTGATCAGCCCGAGGGTGCGCGAGCGCCGCGTGACCAGGGCGCGCGCCGCCGGCGACGGCACGTAGCGCAGCTGCTTGATCGCCTGCTCGACCCGCAGCCGGGTCGCCGGGCGCACGTTCGGCAGGTCGTTGAGCACGCGCGACACCGTCTGGTGCGAAACACCGGCCAGGCGCGCCACATCGAAGATGTTGGCGGCGCGCGCCTTCTCGTCGTCCATGCTCACCGGCTTGGGTGCTCCTGCTTCGCGTGCGTCGTGCACATCATTGTCGCTCTCATTATGTCGTCACCGGCCAGTGCCGCCGCACACAGCGCTCGACGCACGGTCGCCCGCCCGGGCGGAACGACCGTGCCGCGGGGGCTATCGTCGTTTCGCCGTGAGCACCTTCTGCAGAATGATGAACACCAGCAGCAGCCCGCCGATGAAGATCTTGGTCCACCAGGAGCTCAACGTGCCCTCGAATGTGATGATCGTCTGGATGATGCCGAGCACCAGCACGCCGAGCACCGAGCCGAGCACGAAGCCGTAGCCGCCGGTCAGCAGCGTGCCGCCGATCACCACCGCGGCGATCGCGTCGAGCTCGGTGCCGACGGCGGTCAGGCTGTAGCCCGAGAGCGTGTAGAAGGTGAACAGCACGCCGGCGATGCCGGAGCAGAGGCCGCTGATCACGTAGACCAGCACCTTGGTGCGCGCCGTCGGCAGGCCCATCAGCATGCCTGACTGCTCGCTGCCGCCGAGGGCGTACACGGTGCGCCCGAAGCGGGTGTACTGCAGCACCCAGACGGCGGCCAGCACGACGACGAGCGCGATGATCACGCTGGGCGTGATGCTGAGCCCGCCGCCGAGCGGGATCCGGGTCTGCGCGAAGCTGACGAAGAAGGGGTCGACGATCGAGATCGAGTCCTTGCTGATCACGTAGCAGAGGCCGCGTGCCAGGAACATGGCCGCCAGCGTCGCGATGAACGGCTGCACCTCGAACACGTGGATCATCAGCCCGACCAACAGTCCGAGCAGCGAGGTGAGCACCAGGATCAGCGGGATCACGACACCGGGCGGCCATCCGCCCTGCAGCAGGCTGGCGGCGATCATGGTCGACATCGCCACCACGGCCCCGACCGAGAGGTCGATGCCGCCCGTGATGATCACGAACGTCATCCCCACGGCGAGCACGATCAGATAGGCGTTGTCGACGAACAGGTTGAGCAGCACCTGGCCAGAGAAGAAGCCGTTGTAGCGCAGCCCGCCGGCCACGAAGACCGCGATGAACAGCAGCAGCGTCACCAGCACGGGGCCGTACTTCGGGCTGCTGAAGGTGTGCCGGATGCCGGAGAGCACCCGCGTCAGCGTGCTCGGCGCGTCCACGCCCGGCCCGGCCGGCGAGGGCCGGAAGCCAGGCCCGGTCGCGCGCCGCGGCGCGCGCCGGTTCGGAGGCTGAACCGAGGGCTCTGCGGTCTTCTCTGGAGCGAGGCCGGTCATGCCGCCATCTCCTTTCCGGCCGTGCGCAGCGCGGCCGTTCGTCGCCAGGAGGCGAATGCCGCCGTGGTGGCCGGCGACTGCAGCAGGCAGACCACAGTGACCACGGCCGCCTTGAACACCATGGTGGCGATGGGCGGGATGCCGACCGTGTAGACGGTGGTGACGAGGGTCTGGATCACGAGCGCCCCGACGAGCGTCCCGGTGAGCGAGTAGCGCCCTCCCATCAAAGAGGTACCGCCGATGACGACGGCGAGGATCGCGTCGAGCTCGATGAAGAGGCCGGTGTTGTTGGCATCCGCCGCCGTCTGGTTGGCGGTGAGGATGATTCCGGCGATCGCCGCGCAGAAGGCGCAGAAGGTGTAGACCGCGAACAGCAGTCCGCGCGCCCGCACGCCCGCCTGGCGGCTGGCCTCCGGGTTGATGCCGACCGACTCGATCATCAGCCCGAGCGCGGTGCGCCGGGTGATCAGGGCGGCCACCGCGAAGACGACGGCGGCGATGACGACCGCGATCGGCACCCCGACCCAGAAGCCCGAGCCGATCGCCTTGAACGGCGGGCTGTTCACCGTGAGGATCTGCCCCTCGGTGATGAGCATCGCCACCCCGCGCCCCGCCGTCATCAGGATCAGGGTCGCGATGATCGGCTGGATGCCGAGCACCGCCACCAGGAAGCCGTTCCACACGCCGAGCAGCAGCGAGATGCCCACGGCGACGGCGATCGCCACGGCCACGGTGGCCGGGTTGGACGGGTCGGAGGAGCCGAGCAGGATGGAGCAGGCCACCGCGCCGGCGATGGCGCAGATCGCGCCGACCGAGAGGTCGATGCCGCGGGTGGCGATGACGAGCGTCATGCCGATGGCGATGATCAGCATGGGGGCGCCGTTGCGCAGGATGTCGATCAGGCTGCCGAACAGGTGGCCGTCTTTGATCGTGATCGCGAAGAAGCCGGGGAAGGCGACCAGGTTGATCGCGAACAGCGCGAGCAGCATGACGACCGGCCAGAACAGCCGGTTGGCGGCAAGCTTGCCGATGGTGGCGTTCACGGGGTACCTCCGGAGGTGTTCTGGCTTGGTGCAGTCGGGGCGGGGGCGTTCTGGGACGGTGCGCTCTGGGAAGGCGCGCTCTGGGCCGGCCCGGCTTCCACGAGCACCGCCTCAACGGAGGAGTTGGC
Organism: Microterricola pindariensis; assembly: GCF_002936985.1. Taxonomy (GTDB): domain Bacteria; phylum Actinomycetota; class Actinomycetes; order Actinomycetales; family Microbacteriaceae; genus Microterricola; species Microterricola pindariensis. The sequence goes on from NZ_MPZN01000013.1 coordinate 53,261, forward strand.
GGACGCGGAGTCCGAGCCGTCGGCGATGAGCGCGAGCAGCGACTCGACGGTGAGGGCGTCGTTCTCGATGTCGGCGACGAGCTGGCGGTCGCGCATCACGGCGACCCGGTTGCTGAGCCGCAGCACCTCCTCCAGCTCGGCCGAGATGAACACGACGCTCATGCCGTTCTCGGCCAGGGAGTAGACGAGTTTCTGGATCTCGGCCTTGGCCCCGATGTCGATTCCGCGGGTGGGCTCGTCGAGGATCAGCAGCCGGGGCGCAATCGCCAGCCAGCGGGCCAACAGCACCTTCTGCTGGTTGCCGCCGGAGAGGTTGCGCACGAGGGCGTCCGGGTTGGCCGGCCGGATGTTGAGCGCCTTGATGTAGCTCTCGGCGAGCTCGTCCTGGCGCTTCCGCGGGATCGGGCGGAACCAGCCGCGATCCGCCTGCAGCGCCAACACGATGTTGTCGCGCACGGTGAGGTCGGCGACGACACCCTCCTCGCGGCGATTCTCCGAGGAGTAGGCGATGCCATGGCTGAGCGCCTGGCGGGGAGTGCGCAGTTTGACGGGCTTGCCCGAGATCGTGAGCTCGCCGGCATCCGCCCGGTCAATGCCGCCGAGCAGGCGGGCGATCTCGGTGCGCCCGGAGCCGAGCAGGCCGGCCAGGCCCACGACCTCGCCCTCGCCGATCGGCAGGCTGAGCGGCTCGACCGAGCCGGCGCGGCCCAGCTGCGAGGCGCGCACGAAGACGACCTCGTCGTTGTCGACGCTGCCGGAGGTGCTGGCTGTGTGCGTGCGCTTCTCGAGGTCGTCGAGGGCGGTGAGCTCCTTGCCGATCATCTTCTGCACGAGGTCGATGCGCAGGATCTCCTCGGTGAGGTACTCGCCGACGAGTGCGCCGTTGCGCAGCACCGTGAGGCGGTCGGAGATGCCGTAGACCTGGTCGAGGAAGTGCGAGACGAAGAGGATGGCGACGCCGTCGGCCTTGAGCGAGCGGATGACGCGGAACAGCTCGGCCACCTCGTCGGCGTCGAGGCTCGAGGTCGGCTCGTCGAGGATCAGCACCTTGGCCTGGACGTCGACGGCGCGCGCGATGGCGACGAGCTGCTGCACGGCGAGGGAGTGCTCGTTGAGCAGGGAGTTGGGGTCGATGTCGAGGTGCAGGCCGGCGAGCAGCTCGGTGGAGCGTGCCCGCATCGCCTTCCAGTCGATGCCGCGCCAGGTGCGCGGCTCGCGCCCGAGCATGATGTTCTCGGCGACGGTGAGGTTGCCGAGCAGGTTCACCTCTTGGTAGACCGTGCTGATGCCGGCGGCCTGCGCGGCGGCGGGGCCGGAGAACGAGACGTGCTCGCCGGCCAGCGTGATCACGCCGCTGTCGATGCCGTAGACGCCGGTGAGCGCCTTGATCAGCGTGGACTTGCCCGCGCCGTTCTCCCCCATCAGCGAGTGGACCTCGCCGGGGAACATTCGGAAGCTCACCTTGTCGAGGGCTTTGACTCCGGGGAACGAGATCGAGATGTCGGTCATGTCGACCACGGGCGCTGCGCCTGTCATGCTCGGTCCTCTCTTCATTGAGGGTGGCCACTCTTCATTGAGGGTGGTGGGTGCGGATGCCGCTGCGGCGGGGTTCGGGTGCGCGGCTGCGTCGCCGCGCACCCGCTCCGCGTGGGTGCTGCTGGTGGTGCTGGCGGTGCTGGTGCTCTTAGTGGTGCTGGCGTGTCCGGTGCTTCAGCTTGGCAGGCGCGGGGCCTGCGGCATCCGCAGCGACATGCCTGCTGGTGTGTGCCGCCACGAATCCCTGGCGGCACGCACCGAGCTGGTTAGTACTGGCGCGTCGGCAGGGCCTCGATGGCCTGCTCCTGGGTGAAGGTCGTCTCCTCGGTGACGATGCGCTTCTCCGGGGTCTCGCCGTTGTTGATCTGCTTCACAACCTCGATGAGCTGCTTGCCGAGCAGCGGCGAGCATTCCACGATGAAGTTGATCTTGCCGTCGGCGAGTGCCTGCATGCCGTCCTTGACCGCGTCGACCGTGACGATCTTGATGTCCTTGCCCGGGACGAGACCGGCGGCCTCGATCGCCTCGATCGCACCGAGGCCCATGTCGTCGTTGTGCGCGTAGATCAGGTTGACGCCGGGGTTGGCCTTGAGCAGCGCCTCGGTCACCTGCTTGCCGCCGGCACGCGTGAAGTCACCGGTCTGCGAGGCGACGACCTCGAACTTGGGGTCGGACTTGATGGCCTCGGCGAAGCCCTCTGCGCGGTCGATGGCGGGCGCGGCGCCCGTCGTGCCCTCGAGCTGGATGATCTTGACCGGCTCGGTCTGGTCCTTGTACTCCTCGAGCACCCACTCGCCGGCCTTCTGGCCCTCGAGCACGAAGTCGGAGCCGAGGAAGGTGACGTAGAGCGAGTCGTCCGAGGAGTCGACCGCGCGGTCCGTCAGGACGACCGGGATGCCGGCGTCCTTCGCCTCGTTGAGAACGGCGTCCCAGCCGGTCTCGACGACGGGCGAGAAGGCGATGACGTCGACCTTCTGCTGGATGTATGAGCGGATCGCCTTGATCTGGTTCTCCTGCTTCTGCTGCGCATCGGAGAACTTGAGCTGGATTCCGGCCTCCTTGAACGAGTCTTGGATGTCCTTGGTGTTGGCGGTGCGCCACCCGCTCTCGGCGCCGACCTGGGCGAAGCCGACCACGAGGTCGCTCTCGGCCTTGGGGCCCGCGGCTGCGGCGTCGCCGCTGCCGGTCGCCGCCGGTGCGCATCCGGCGAGTGCGAGCAGCATGGCTCCTGCTGCGAATGCTCCGATGAGTTTCTTCATCTGACTAAACCTCCTTGTTCAGTGCCGGCGGGAATGTGCTGCGTTCTCGGTGCCGGATCGCCAGTCCGTTCTGGCAATGTCACGATGTTAGCGCTCACATGTGAGCCTTCACAATAGGCAGTTTTCGTTTCGTTACCTCCTAGTTATGCGGATGTCGCGCCGCTAGCCACCGCGGTGCGCTACGGATTGTGAGCGCTCACGGTTTGCCCGCGTGCGCGGCCTGCGCGGCCTGCGCAGCCTGCGCGTTCGTCGCGCCCGGCTCCCGCCGCCCCACGCGCACGCGTCCGCTCGTGGCCCTCGTTGTGTCTCGCGGCCCGCGGTATACCCAGGGCCGCGAGACACAACGGGGGCCGCGACGCGCATCGCCGCAGCGCCACCGCCCGCATCGCCGGAGCGCCACCGCCCGCATCGCCGCACCGCCACCGCCCGCACTGCCGCAGCACCGTCGCCGAGCTGCCGCCACGGCAGCGCCGGCCTGCGACTACCCGGCAGCGCGCTCCCCCAGCCGCCTCGCGCTCCGGCGGTGGCGAACCGGCTGAGCGAGCGGCACGCCCGCCTCCCGCGTGAATCGCAGGAACGCCAGCGGCGGGAGCACCACGTCCCAGACCCACCTCGTCATCGAACGCAGTTGCGGCCGCAGTGCGTCCTCGCGCAGTTTCTCTTGGTACACGATCTCGCCCGGGTCCTGCCCCGGCCCGACGATGGCACCACGTGTGTACTTGAACTTGCCGTCGAACTCGCCGGCCTTGCGGATGCCGCGCCAGTAGAAGTCGACGTCGGCTTCGCCCCCATCGGAGCGCTCGAATGTCACCTGCAGCTCCGGAATCTCGAAGCCGTGCTCGTGGAAGCGCACTCGGGTGAGGCTCTCCCCCACGCTGCCGGCGAGCCCGCTCGCGAAAGCGATGGCGAACTCCGCCTGCCGATACCCCCGCCGTGGCGCCACGCGTTCCAACTCGGCATTCACCCGGTCACGTACGGCCGCCTCCGCAGCATCCTGAGCCGCTCGCAGCTCGGCGCTCCGCCACGGCACACCGCGGGCGGCTGCCACCTCGCCCGCGTCAACTCGGGCCGCGCGGAACGCGGCGTCGAGCACTGCGAGCGACCTGCCCAACGGCTCGGTCGCGGCGATATCCGCGAGTGTGCGCTCCAGCGACGTCACGAGGATGCCGCCGATCACAACGAGCTCTGGCCTCGGCGCACCTCGGTGCACGGTGACGTGCCGCGAGGACGCCCCACCCCGTGCGTCCGCGTCGCTCACGTGCACGGTCGACGGCCACTCACCGATCGTCGGCAGGCCGTGCATCGCTGCCGCGGAGAGGTGCGAGACCACCCAGTCCCGCTCGGCCAACATCAGCGTCGCACGCACGAGCAGGCGGTGTCGCTGCTCAGGCCACAGCGTCGCCCAGGCATCCGCCGTGACGTACACGCTCGGCCGCACCCGGCGCAGTAGCCCCTGACGCACGCACTGGTTGATCCGGTCGGAGTTCAGGCCGGCCTCTCGCAGTGCGCGCCCCGTGATCAGGCCGTCGCCGAGCGCACTGAGCAGCTCCAGGGTTTCCGTCATGCTGCCACGCTTCCGGATTCCGAGGCCGTCGGCATCCGGACGCTGCCCGCCTGTGCACAACAGCTGGCGCAGCGCCCCTGTGCAGAACTCGCGGCCCACCGCCTCGGTGCGCCGGCTGCCCTGCTCGCGGCCCGCGTTTTGTCTCGCGGCACTCGTTATGTCGCGGGCCGCGAGACAAAACGGGGGCCGCGAGCGTGCAAGACGGGCGGATGCCGCGACGGGCAGGCGCGCGGCAGGCGGGCGTCGCGGCGGGCGCCGCCGCACGCACGAGGGCCCCGGCATCCGCGAACGGATGCCGGGGCCCTGCCCGCGCGAGGCGAGCGAGTGCGCGGGTGCGCGGGCGGCTAGCGCCCGGCGCCGGCGCGGCGCTTGTTGTAGACGTCGAAGGCGACGGCAAGCAGCAGCACGAGGCCCTTGACGGCCTGCTGCCACTCGATGCCGATGCCCATGATCGACATACCGTTGTTCAGCACACCGATGATGAGGCCACCGATGATGGCGCCGGCGATGGTGCCGACGCCGCCCTGCACGGCCGCGCCACCGATGAAGGCGGCGGAGATGGCCTCGAGCTCGAAGCCGTCACCGGCCTTCGGCCCGGCCAGGTTCAGGCGGGCGGTGAAGATGAGGCCGGCGAGGGCCGCGAGCACGCCCATGTTGACGAACAGCAGGAAGTCGACACGACGCGCCTTGACACCGGAGAGCTCCGCCGCGTGGCGGTTGCCGCCGATGGCGTAGATGTGGCGGCCGAAGACGCTGCGGTTCATGATGATGCCGTAGATCATGACGAGCACGGCGAGCACGATCAGCGTGATGGGGATGCCCTTGTAGGAGGCGAGCGCGTAGGCGAAGGCGCCGATCACGACGGTGATGAGCACCAGCTTGGTGATGAACCAGGCGAGCGGCTCGACCTCCTGGCCGTACTTCTGGCGGCCGGCGCGGGTGCGCACCTGCTGGATGATCAGCGCCGCGATGGCGATCACGCCGACGCCGACGGTGAGCGGGTCGATCGGGAACGAGCCGAACAGGTCAGTCAGGAAGCCGTTGCCGAGCGCGCGGTACTCCGCGGGGAAGGAGCCGATGTTGGCGTTGCCGAGCACCACGAGCGCGAGCCCGCGGAAGATCAGCATGCCGGCCAGCGTCACGATGAACGCGGGGATCCCGACATAGGCGATCCAGAAGCCCTGCCAGACGCCGACCAGGGCGCCGATGGCGAGCGACAGCACGATCGCGAGCCACCAGGGCAGGCCCCAGTTCACCGCGAACACGCCGGAGCAGGCCCCGACGAAGGCGGCGACGGAGCCGACCGAGAGGTCGATGTGGCCGGCGATGATGACCATCACCATGCCGATCGCGAGAACGAGGATGTAGCCGTTCTGCACGATCAGGTTGGAGATGTTCTGCGGGCGCAGCAGGATGCCGTCGGTCAGCACGGTGAACAGCACGACCACGGCGATGAGCGCCAGGAAGATGCCGTTCTTGCCGAGGTCGGCCAGCACGTGGCTGAGCCAGTTGGTGAACTTGTTCGAAGCCGGGTGAACCTGGCTGGCCGCCGCCGTGTTGTCCGTCGGCCGGTTTTCAAGTTTTGTCATGTCTGTTTCTCCTTGAGATTCCCGAGCGCCGACGCTAGCGGGGCTTTTCCATGGTCATGAGTTTGAGGACGGATTCCGGTGTGGCCTCCGCGATGGGCAGCTCGCCCGTGATGCGGCCCTCGGAGATCGCGTAGACGCGGTCGGAGATGCCGAGCAGCTCCGGCAGCTCGGAGGAGATCACGATGATGCCCTTGCCCTCCGCCGCGAGCTTGTTGATGATCGCGTAGATCTCGTACTTGGCGCCCACGTCGATGCCGCGGGTGGGCTCATCGAGGATCAGGACGTCGGGGTCGGAGTAGATCCACTTCGACAGCACGACCTTCTGCTGGTTGCCGCCGGAGAGCTTGCCGGTCTTGGCCAGCACCGACGGAGCCTTGATGTTCATGCTGGTGCGGAATTCGTTCGCGACGCGGTACTCCTCGTTGTCGTGAACGAGGCCCCACTTCTCGAGCTTGCCGAGGGAGGCCATCGAGATGTTGCGCTTGATGTCCTCGATCAGGTTGAGCCCGTAGGTCTTGCGGTCCTCCGTGGCGTACGCGATGCCGTTGGCGATCGCCTCCGACACGGTGCGCGTCTTGATCTCCTGCCCGCGCTTGAACACGCGGCCGGAGATCTTGGTGCCGTAGCTGCGGCCGAACAGGCTCATCGCGAACTCGGTGCGGCCTGCGCCCATCAGCCCGGCGATGCCGACGATCTCGCCGGCGTGCACGGTGAGGTTCACGTTGTCGACGACGACGCGGCTCTGGTCCTGCGGGTGGTGCGCGGTCCAGTCCTCGACGCGCAGCAGCTCCTCGCCGATGTTCGGCGTGTGGTCGGGGTAGCGGCTCTCGAGGTCGCGGCCGACCATGTCCTTGATGATGCGCTCTTCTGTGACATCCGTCTTCGCGATCGTCTCGATCGTCTTGCCGTCACGGATGACGGTGACAGAGTCGGCGATCTTCTTGATCTCGTTCAGCTTGTGGCTGATGATGATCGACGTGATGCCCTGGCCCTTGAGGTGCAGGATCAGGTTGAGCAGGTGGTTGGAGTCCTCGTCGTTGAGGGCGGCCGTCGGCTCGTCGAGGATGAGCAGCTTGACGCGCTTGGAGAGCGCCTTGGCGATCTCAACCAGCTGCTGCTTGCCGACGCCGATGTCCATGATGCGCGTGGTCGGGTTGTCGCTCAGTCCAACCCGGGCGAGCAGCTTCTGCGCCTCGTGGTTGGTCTTGTTCCAGTCGATCAGCCCGAAGGAGTTCTTCAACTCGTTGTTGAGGAAGATGTTCTCTGCAATAGAGAGGTAGGGGCTGAGCGCCAGCTCCTGGTGGATGATGACGATGCCCTTGGCCTCGCTGTCGGTGATGTCCTTGAACTCGACGATCTCGTCTTCGAAGACGATGTCGCCGGTGTAGCTGCCGTGCGGGTAGACGCCACTCAGCACCTTCATGAGGGTGGACTTGCCCGCGCCGTTCTCGCCGCAGATCGCGAGCACCTCGCCGCGCTCGGCAGAGAGCGTGACGTTGGAGAGTGCCTTGACACCGGGGAACGTCTTGGTGATGCCGCGCATCTCCAGAATGTTGGTGGTCACGAACGTGCCTTCCTCATTCGACTTCCAATTTCTTGACTGTGGGGGCGGATGCCGGGAACCGCTGAGCCGGTGGGGATACCGTAGTACCCCCACCGGCCTCTCGCGGGGAGAGCGCGGGTGTTAGCCCTTGATCTCTTCTGCGGTCCAGTAGCCGCTGTCGACGAGGACAGAGGTGATGTTGTCCTTCACGACGACCTGCGAGGAGAGCAGGAACGACGGCACGACGAAGTTGCCGTTGTCGTAGGTCTCGGTGTCGTTGACCTGGACGTCGGTGCCGTTGAGGAGGGCGGATGCCATCTCAACTGCGACCTTGGCCAGCTCGCGGGTGTCCTTGAAGATGGTGGCGAACTGCTCGCCCGAGTTGATGGCCTTGACCGAGTCGAGCTCGGCGTCCTGGCCGGAGATGATCGGCCACTCGGCGCCCACGCTGTAGCCAGCGTCGGTCAGAGCGGAGATGATTCCACGGGAGAGTCCGTCGTAGGGCGAGAGAACGCCGTTGACCTTGGAGCCGTCGGAGTAGGTCGACGTCAGCAGGTTCTCCATGCGCTTCTGGGCAACTTCGCCGTCCCAACGGAGGATGGCGGCCTGCTCGAAGTTGGTCTGGCCGCTCTTGACGACGACGGTGCCGGCGTCAATGAAGGGCTGGAGCTCGTCGATGGCACCCTGCCAGAAGAAGGTGGCGTTGTTGTCGTCGGGCGAACCGGCGAACAGCTCCACGTTGAAGGGGCCTGCCGGTGCGTCGGCGATGGCGGTGCCGTCGAGCTCGACGAGGCCGAGTCCGTTCAGAACCGACCAGGCCTGCTGCTGGCCGACGATGTAGTTGTTGAACGTGACGTAGTAGTCGATGTTGTCGGTGTCACGGATGAGGCGGTCGTAGGCGATGACCGGGATCTCGTTCTCGGCGGCCTGCTCGAGCACGCTGCTCAGCGTGGTGCCGTCGATGGAGGCGATGATCAGGGCCTCTGCGCCCTTGGTGATCATGTTCTCGATCTGCGAGACCTGGGTGGGGATGTCGTCCTCTGCGTACTGCAGGTCGACCTTGAAGCCCTGGGCCTCGAGCTGCTCCTTGACGGCGTTGCCGTCCTGGATCCAGCGCTCGGAGCTCTTGGTGGGCATTGCCACGCCAATGAGGCCGCCGTTGCCTGCGCCCTCGCCGCTGCCGCCATCGGTGCCGGCCGGCGAGCTGGCGCATGCCGCCAGCGCCAGCATGGCCCCGGCGGTGAACATCGCGAGAAGAACCTTCTTCGTCTTCACTGTGTTTCCTTTCATTGTGACGCGGACGTCGTTGTCTGGTGCTGCATGTCGAGCTCGGCGCAAAGGAGGCGCGCCGGGCCCGGGTTTCTGCGAGGGGCTATGCGCCACTCGCCGTTCGGGCCCGCACACGGGGTGCTGGCTTCTGGCGACGAACCTCCGTCGCCTGTCCGTAGACGTTTTGGTAGCGATCGAAGAGTGCGTCGATCGCGGGCTGGGGAATCTCGATGGTCTCGCCGGCCTGCCGGGCCAGGTGCACGGTGCGGGCGGCGTCCTCCACCATGACGGCGGCCTTGACCGCTGCCCGCGCGCTCGGGCCAATCGTGAAGGGGCCGTGATTCTGCATCAGCACGGCCTTGGAGCGGTGGCCACTCAGCGTCTCGACGATGCCGCGGCCGATCGAGTCGTCGCCGATGACGGCGAACGGGCCGACTGGGATCGGGCCGCCGAACTCATCGGCAATGGCCGTGAGCACGCAGGGGATCTCCTCGCCGCGGGCGGCCCAGGCCGTCGCATAGGGCGAGTGGGTGTGCACGACGCCGCCGACCTCTGGCATATTCCGGTAGACGTATGCGTGGGCTGCGGTGTCGCTGGACGGCGCCCGGCCGCTGCCGGGGGTGTCGTCTATGACGGCGCCGTCGAGGTCGCAGAGGATCATGTTCTCGGGTGCGAGGTCGTCGTAGGCGACGCCGGACGGCTTGATCACGAAGAGGTCGGCGCCGGGAACCCGGGCGGAGACGTTGCCGCCCGTCCACACGACGAGCTCGTTGCGGGTCAGTTCGGAGTGCAGCTGGGCCACGTCGGCACGGACGCGGGCGATGGCCACCTCGATAGTCGGACCGTAGCCGCTCATGCGTGCACCGCCCGGGCTGCGGAGCGGGTACCGCCGCCACGCGTTGTCTGCGAAACGCATGCCGGGGCGCCGGCGAGTGCCGCCTTGCTCCGGTGCATCGACTGCTTTGTCACGTTTCGCTATTCCTTCATCACATCGTCGTGGGCGTTCCAACGCCCGCCGCGATTCGGTGATCGCTCAGCGGGCGAGTTTCCAATGTGAACGGTCACATTGGATGTCCTCATGGTAGCCGCATCGGCGGATGGATTGTCAAGTTTGAGTTGTTTCAGAACGATAACGGCGCTGTGTTCCCAGTAATCAGGCGGAAGTTGAGCGTGAAAGGGCGGGCGCAGGCACCGCGCCGCGGTCGCGCGCCGCCCAAAATCCGGCCCGCGCGGTCAGAACGCGGGGTCCCCCGTTGATCGCCGCACGATGAGCTCGGGCACGAGCAGGCGACTGCTCGTCGATGGCACATCCCCCTGGCCGCTCCCGCCGGCCGGATCGGCCCCGCCCGGGTACCCGGGCGCCGGCAGACCACCGGCCGCGGCGTCGTCCGGCGCTGCGCCGGTGTCGTCACCGTCACCCGCGCCGTGGCGGTGCTCGCTCGCCGCCTCGCGCCGCCCGATCTCGGCGATCAGCTGTTCGATGCTGCGCCGGCCGAGCTCGGCGAAGTCCTGGCGCACGGTCGTCAGCGGCGGCGCGAAGTGGGCCGCCTCCGGGATGTCGTCGAAGCCGACGATGCTCACATCGCCGGGCACGTCGAGGCCGGCATCCCGCACCGCGTGCATGAGCCCGAGCGCCATCTGGTCGTTGGAGGAGAAGATCGCCGTGAAGTCGCGCACGCTGAGCAGCTCGCGGCCGGCGTAGTAGCCGAAGTCGGCCGTCCAGTCGCCCAGGATCGGCGCGGTGGTGGGCACGTCGCTGTCGGACATCTCGCGGAGGAACCCCGTCATGCGGGCCTCGGCCTCGATCCAGTCCTGTGGGCCGGCGAGGTGGTAGATGTGCCGGTGGCCGAGCTCGATCAGGTGCCGTGTCGCCAGCCGGGCACCCGTGATCTGGTCGACGGCGAGTGTGTTGTCGCCGAACTTGCCGGTGGGCTGCAGCGTCACCAGGGGCACGTCGATCGCCCGCTCGGCGAGGATGTCGAACACCCGCACCTGCGGCGCGATCACGACGAGGCCCTCGACGGCCTGTGCCATCAGGTGCTCGATCGCGCCGGTGATGGCCTCGGGGTCGGAGCCAACGATGTTCGCGGTGTTGATGTAGTAGCCGTGGGCGCGGGCCGCCACCTCGATCGCGGCGATGCTGGAGGCGGGCCCGTACTGCGCGCTGGAGGCCGCGAGCACCCCGATGACGCGGGAGCGGCTGGTGACGAGGGCCCGGGCCGCGCGGTTCGGGCGGTACTGCAGCTCGTCCATGACGGCGAGCACGCGCGCCTTGGTCTCGGGGCGGATGCTCGGGTGGTGGTTGAGCACACGGGACACGGTCTGGTGCGACACCCCGGCGAGCCGCGCGACGTCGCGGATGCTCGGCGCTCTGCCCCGCCCTGCCTCGTCCGTCACGACTTCCCCATCTGTGCGTACTCCCCCGCAATGTGTACGTTCACATGCGCGTGCAGGTCAATTATGCCGACATTGGGCGATGTGACTGACACATTTGTGACAGTCACACGAATCCATGTGACAGGAACATGCCCGCTCGCCGCTGCGTTCGCCTGTCGACGTCCGCCCATCGAGTCTGTCGAAATCCGGGGATCGAGCCTGTCGGCGTCCGCTGATCGAGCCTGTCGAGATTAGGGCGCGGGCGGGCTGACGGCCGCCCGCGGCCGCACCAGCACCGCGGCCAACCAGAACAGCGCGGCGAGGCCGAAGGAACCGACGAACGGCCACACCCCGCCGACCGGGGCCAGCACCGCGAAGGCGATGCCGGCGACGGCGACCGCGACCGCGGCGCCGATCGCGTCCGAGATGGCGATGGCCGAGCTGTTGAAGCCCTGGTCCGCCTCGGTGGAGGACTGCAGCGCCATCACCGAGGTGCGCGGGTACATGATGCCCATGCCGGCACCGGCGAACGCCCACGCCACGATCAGCACGAGCGCCGGCAGCGCAAGGGCGGCCGTCGCGATCGTGACCGCGAGCGCGGTGCCGAGCAGCACGAGGCCGATGCGCAGGCAGCGAGCATGCGTGAGCGTCGCCGAGTAGCGCCCCTGGATCTGCGCGGTCACGGCCCAGGCCAGGCCGCCGAACGTCAGCGCCAGGCCCGCCATCGACGGCGTGAGCGCATAGCGGTCGGTGAGGATCAGCGGCACGTAGACCTGGGCGCCGAAGAAGGCGCCGGCGATGAGACCGCGCACGAGCACCGTCGCGGGCAGCCCGCGCGCCGCGCGCAGTGCGCCGGTCGGCAGCAGCGGGCGCAGTGCGAGGGCGAGGACGACGACCGCCGCCACCGGCAGCGCCCAGAGCACCCAGCCGGCCGCCTCGGCGCTGAGGTTCAACACGAGCACCGCGGCGGCGGCGAGCGCCGCCCAGAGGATGCGGGCGACGTCCCAGCGGGGAACGGCCGCGTCGGCATCCGCCTCGTGCACCATTCCCCTCAGGGCGGGCACCACCATGATCAGGGCAGGGATCACGAGGGCGACGACGCCGAGGAACACCCAGTGCCAGCTGGCGGCCTCGGCGATGGCTCCGGCGACGAACGGGCCGACGAGGGAGGGGATCACCCAGGCGGCCGAGAAGCCGGCGAAGATGCGCGGCTGCAGAAGGTGCGGGTAGACGCGCGCGACGATGACGTACAGCGCGACGGTGAGACCGCCACCCCCGAGGCCGTGGATGAGGCGGCCGACGACGAGCATTTCCATGGTGGTGGCGGTCCCGGCCAGCACAAGGCCGACCGCGAACAGCGCGACGGCGGAGTACAGCGGCGCCTTCGGGCCGCGGCGGTCGGCCCAGTTGCCGGCGAGAACCATGCCGACGACGCTGACGGCCAGCGGCCCGGCGAAGGCGACGGCGTAGAGCGAGCGGCCGGCGAGCTCGTCGGCGATGAGCGGCATCACCGTGGTGACGGCGAGCGACTCGAAGGCGGCGAGCAGGATGAGCACGCACATGCCGATGCTGATCCAGCGGTATCTCGGCCCGAGCACGCTCTCCCCTAGGCCGGTCTCCCGCGCGCCGGTCTGCCGCGCGCCGGTCTCCCGCGCGCCTGCGGATGCCGCGGCGCCCGCCGCCCCGACTCCGGGGGTGTTCTGGGGCTCGCTGGGGTCTGACTCTACGAAGGGCACGATTCTGAGCCTAGGACCTCAACTATGGTTGAGGTCAACCGCTTCGGAGCACCAGGGAGGACCGGCATGCCATCACTCGGCGGCGACCCCACACGCCAGCTCAGCGTCGGCGAGTTGGCGGCGCGCAGCGGGGTGAGCGTGTCCGCCCTGCACTTCTACGAGCGCGAGGGGCTGCTGCAGAGCGAGCGCAACGACGGCAACCAGCGCCGCTACCGGCGGGACGCCCTGCGCCGCGTGTCGTTCATCAAGGTGTCGCAGCGCGTGGGGGTGTCGCTGGCCGACATCCGCGCGGCCCTGGACTCGCTGCCCGGCGACCGGGCGCCGAGCCCGCGGGACTGGGCCCGGATCTCGGAGCGCTGGCGCGCCCAGCTGGACGCCCGCATCGCCGAGCTGCAGCACCTCCGCACCGACCTGGACGGCTGCATGGGCTGCGGCTGCCTGAGCCTCGGCACCTGCTCGCTGCGAAACCCCGGCGACGAGCTCGGCGTCTCCGGAAGCGGGCCGCGCCGCTGGCTCGAGCCCGGCGCCGGCGGGACCGGTGCAGGAGTCGCGAGCGCAGGAGTCGCGAGCGCAGGAGTCGCGAGCGCAGGAGTGGCGAGCGCAGGAGACGCGAGCACAGGAGACGCGGCCGCGGGGTGACCCCGCCCCGCGGCCGGCGGGTGTCAGAGCGCGCTCTGGGCGTTCCGCGCGGGAGGCGTGCCGCGTCGGGCCGAGCCGGAGCCGAGCCGCGCGGCCGCCGTCGACACGGCGCTGACGAGCGCCTCGAGCGGCCCGCGCCGGCCGAGCACGGCCAGCACGGCGCCGATGACGAGCGCGACGGCGAGGTGGACCCCGAGAATCTGGGCGCTCAGATACCACCACGGAACGCTGCTGAACGCCGGCGGGCCGAGCAGCAGCACCAGGCTCGTCGCGAGGATGACGCCCAGCACGTGCACGGTGTAGACCGTGAGCGGTGCGGCCCCCGCCGCCGAGACCGGGCGCAGTGCGACGAGCAGCCAGCGCGGCGCCCACCGCGCGAACCCGAGCATGAGGGCGATCACGAACAGTGCGACGCCGACGCCGCGCAGGATGTCGAGGAGGGTGCCGGTGTGCGGGGCTGCGCCCAGCAGCCACCACCAGTCCGCCGCCGCCGGGGCGCCCTGCCCCTGCAGCCTGGCCAGCTCATCGATCAGCGCCGCGTCGAGACCGGGCGCGGCCTGCACGGCGGCGGCCCGACCCCAGAGCTCGAAGATCAGCCGCGAGCTCACGATGCTCAGCACGGCCAGTCCGAGCCCGAGCAGGCCGGCGCCGAGGAGGAAGCGCCGCGCGGCGCGATCGTCGTGCCGCACGGCGAGCAGGAGACGCGCGACCGCCATGCCGACGAGCAGGTAGACCAGCCAGGTGATGACGGGGTAGGTGCCCGTCACGAGGGCGCCGCGGAGCGCGCGCAGCGGGTCAGCGAACTCGGTCCAGGCCAGTCCGCCGCCCTCGTCGCCCACGTCGAGCGCCGCCCGGAGCGGCGCGTTGACCAGCTGACCGAGCACTGCGAGCAGCGCCGCGCTGCCGAGCAGCCAGCGCACCGGCATCCGCAGGAACGGGATCGTGCCGAGCATCGCGACCCCGAAGTAGACGAGCACGATCACGACGCTGATCGGCGCCATCGCGAGGGTGGCGCCGAGCAGGATGACGAGCACGCCGCGCGCCGCCAACGCCCACGCCGCGGCCGCATACGCGCCGACCTCCAGGTAGCGGCGGGTGGCGAGCACGACGCTGATGCCGCCGATCACGGCGAAAAGCGTCGAGGCGTTGCCATCGACGAGCCCGTCGAGCCAGACCTCGTGCCCGGGCATCCCCGGCCGCGGCAGGAGGTGCGCGCACATCATGCCCAGGATCGCGAGGAATCGGGCGAAGTCGATTCCGACGAGACGCGCGATCGGGTCTGCGCTCCCCGCCGCCCGGGCCGCCCGCACTGCCCCGCCCTCCGCGGAGGGCTCGGGAACGGGTGGCGGCGCGGTCATGGGTCTGCGGCGGTCCGGGGCGCGGCTAGGCCGGGAGGGTGGCGTAGGCGCGCACCGGGAACGTGCCGAAGCCCTCGACCTTGGGCGGGGCCGCGGTGAAGCGCGCGCCGCGCGCCGGCAGCTCCTCCAGGCGGGTGAGGTGCTCGACGACGTGGATGCCGGCCTCAAGCAGCAGCGAGTGGGCCGGGCGCTCCCCGCCGCTCTCGACGTCGTCGATGTTCAGCGCGTCGATGCCGACGAGCGCCACCCCCTGCTCGACGAGGTGGCGGGCGCCGGCCTCGGTGAGGAACGGCGAGTCGACGGCGTACTCCGGCTGGCCGAACAGGCGGTCGGAGCCGGTGTGCAGCAGCACGGCGGCGCCGGCGAGCTGGCGGTCGTAGAACACCTCGGCGCCGATGCCGCGGCTGCCGGCATCCGTCAGGTGGAACACCTCGGCGGGCAGGTCGACGAGGGTCTCCAGGTCGAGACCGGCCAGGTCGTTGCCGCCCTCGTAGCGGTGGTAGGGGCTGTCGAGGTAGGTGCCGGTGTTGCCGATCATGGTGATGGTGTCCATGGCGAACTCGGTTCCCGGCGCGTACTTGGCACGCGAGTCCTCCCGGGTGAGGTGCGGGGTGATGACCGGGGCGGGCAGCCCGGGGTAGGTCACCAGGCCCGCCCGGATGACGTGGCTCAGGTCGACGACGCGGCGGGCAGTTGGCGCCGAGCCGGGCTCCGTTTCGGGCTCCGTTTCGGCACCCGCCGCCTGCTGCTCGGCCAGCTCCGCGCCGAGCGCGCTGCCGTCGAGGGCCTGGCTGAGCATCTCGGCGAAGGGGATGCCGCGGCTGCCGCGGTGCTGCTCCCGGACGATCTCGATGTTCGTCAGCGTGACGTCCTCGACGAGGGTGAGCCCGAGGTGGCGCACGAACAGCTCGGCGAGCTTCTGCTTGGACACCTCGGCGGCGGGCAGGTCGAGCCGGAAGCCGCGGGTGACGAGGTCGCCGCCGTTGACGAAGGTGACGACGGCGTCGAAGCGGGCGCGGTACTCGGTCATGATGGCTCCAGTTCGGTGGTGGGGCGGGATGCCGGCGCGGGGACTTCGACAGGCTCACTCACGGTATCGCGAGCGCGGCGGCGCGCGCTGGCACGTTTGCCCAGGGTGACGACGAGGGCCGCGCCGGCGAGGGCAGCGGGGATCAGCAGGTTCGGCCCGGCCAGCACGAGCATGCCGGCGGTGAGCACGCTGGCGACCACCGCCATCCACCAGCCGATGCTCCAGCGGTCCAGGATCCGCACGGCCGCGACCATGCCGAACGCATAGATCGCGGCCGTGCAGCTGGTGTGCACGAGGATGAACGCGGTCAGGTTGAAGCCGACCGCGGCCATCACCACGTAGTAGATCGCGGTCAGCACGGCGGTCACGGCGAGCGCCCGGCGCGGCACCGCCCCGTCTTCGACGCCCTTGGCCAGCCAGCGCGGCAGGTCTCCGTCGCGGCCGAGCGAGGCGCCCAGCTTGCCGAATGCCCCGATGTAGACGTTGATGACTCCGAGCACGACGACGCCGGCGACGATCGCGACAGCGATGGGGCCGACACCGGGGGCCACGGCGGAGACGAGGGTGATCAGCGGCACGGGGCCCTCGCCGGCATCCGCCCCGAGCACCGCGACGGTCACGATCTGCAGCAGCAGGTAGGCGATGCCGACGACGACCACGGCGATGCCCGTCGCCCAGGGGATGACGCGGCGCGGGTTTTTGAACTCGCCGGCGATGTGGGTGCCGGCCTCCCAGCCGGCGAACGCCCAGAGGAACAGGCTGATCGCGGTGCCGACGCCGCCGAGGCCGTGCGGCAGGAACGGGGAGAAGTTGGCCGGGTCTGCGGCGGGGAAGGAGACGGCGACCACGCCGATGACGACGGCGAGGAGCAGCACGGTGAGGCCGAGCTGCACGGTGCCGGAGACGCGCAGGCCGAACAGGTTCGCGATGAACGGGGGCACCAGGATGGCCAGGCCGACGATGCCGACGGCGGAGCGGTCGACGCCGAGCACCGCGACGATGTACTCGGCGCCCAGCACGCCGACGACGGGCGCGCCGACGCAGACGCCGAAGTAGAACCAGTAGCCGGTGATGCGCGCCGGGGTGTTGCCGAGGGCGCGGCGCACATAGCTGGCGACGCCGCCCGGGTCGGGGTAGCGTGCCGCGAGCGCCGCGAAGGTGCCGGCCAGCGGAATCGAGAGCAGGAAGACGGCGGCGACGGCGAGGATCGAGCCGGGGCCGGCGACGGATGCCGTGAGCCCGGGCAGCACGAGGATGCCGGTTCCGAGCACGGCGGCGATGTACAGCGCCGTCCCGCGGACGAGGCCGAGCGAGCCCCGGTGCGCTGTGGCTGGCCGCTCCGTCGGAGACCCCGCCACGTCGGTGGGAGTCGCTGCAGTCAGTCTCGTCGGAATCACCTCCCCATCATGCCGCGCCCGACCGCCTCGACGCGCTGGCAGAGAAGACACTGTTCATCGAGAAACTGCCAATCGCGGCACGCGGACCACCGCGCGTGACTCCGGGTCAGTCGCCGCTGCCCCCGGTCGCCTGCGACTCCTCCATCCACCACTCGGTGAAGGAGCTGGCCCGGCCGTCCGGGCTCAGCTGCACCACCCAGAGGTTGTGGTAGATCTCGTTGTCGCCCGGGTAGCGGGTCACCCCGCGCACCACCGCGGTCTCCGGGCTGGCCAGCACCGGCTGCCACTCGAAGGTGCTGCCGCCCGGGCCGTCCGCGTTCTCGATCCAGCGGGTGACGATCTCCTCGTGCCCGCGCCAGGGCTCGCGATGCGGCCGGGTGTAGTACTCGGCATCCTCGGTGAACAGCGCACGGATGTCGTCGGGATCGTTGCTCAGCCAGGCCTTGCGGTAGCCGTCGACCCAGCGGGTGATTGCCTCATTCTCACT
>NZ_MPZN01000014.1 GCF_002936985.1 Microterricola pindariensis
CGCCGCGTCGTCGGCTAGCCCTGGTCCGCGCCCCGCACGGCGCTGGCGGGCCTCCGTCACATAGCCGAAGCAGAATCTGGCAGGTCTTATGATGGAGAATCTGGCAGTGTCTGCCGCAATCCTCAGGAGTTATACGTGACTTTGATCGTGCAGAAGTTTGGCGGGTCCTCCGTCTCGGATGCCGAAGGCATCAAGCGAGTTGCCAAGCGCATCGTCGAGACGCGCAAGGCCGGCAACGACGTCGTCGTGGCTGTGAGCGCCATGGGCGACTCCACCGACGAGCTGCTCGACCTCGCCCACGAGGTCACCCCGATTCCCGCGCCGCGCGAGCTGGACATGCTGCTCACCGCCGGCGAGCGCATCTCGATGGCGCTGCTCGCCATGGCGATCAAGAGCCTCGGCCACGACGCGCGCTCCTTCACGGGCAGCCAGGCCGGCATGATCACCGACGCCCACCACGGCTCCGCCCGCATCGTCGACGTGACGCCGGTGCGCCTGCGAGAGGCCCTCGACGAGGGCGCGATCGTCATCGTCGCCGGATTCCAGGGCTTCAACCGCGACACCAAGGACATCACGACCCTCGGCCGCGGAGGCTCCGACACCACGGCCGTCGCACTCGCCGCCGCGCTGGACGCCGACATCTGCGAGATCTACACCGATGTCGACGGCGTCTTCACCTCCGACCCGCGCGTGGTGCCGCTGGCCCGCAAGATCGACCGCATCACCAGCGAGGAGATGCTGGAGCTCGCGGCATCCGGGGCAAAAGTCCTTCATATTCGTGCAGTGGAATATGCGCGCCGCCACGGCGTCACGCTGCACGTGCGCTCCTCGTTCAACAACAACGAGGGCACCATCGTCTACAACCCGGCGCCCAGCCCCGAGGGAGAAGAGAGCAACGTGGAAGACCCGATCATCGCTGGTGTTGCCAGCGACCTGAGCGAAGCCAAGATCACCGTCGTCGGGGTGCCCGACATCCCCGGCAAGGCCGCCGAGATCTTCACGATCGTCGCGCGCACCGACGCCAACGTCGACATGATCGTGCAGAACGTCTCGAGCGCGGCCACCGGCCTCACCGACATCTCCTTCACCGTGCCCAAGAGCCAGGGCCAGGCGGCGCTCACGGCGCTCAGCAACGCCCAGGCCGAGGTCGGCTTCGAGAGCCTGCAGTACGACGACCAGATCGGCAAGCTGGCCCTCGTCGGTGCCGGCATGCGCACGAACGCAGGCGTCTCCGCCAAGCTGTTCGACGCGCTGAACAAGGCGGGCATCAACATCGAGATGATCTCCACCAGCGAGATCCGCATCTCGGTCGTCACCCGCGCCGACTCGGTCAACGAGGCCCTCCGCGCCGTGCACACCGCGTTCGACCTGGACGCGGAGCAGGCAGCCGTCGTGCACGGCGGCACCGGCCGCTAGTCGGCCACCACCTGATTTCCACCGGGATGCCGCCCGTCGCGGCATCCACAGCACCACAACACAAGGGGTACTCGTGAGCAGCAGCCAGGGCATCAACATCGGCGTCGTCGGAGCGACCGGGCAGGTCGGTGCCGTCGTGCGTCGCCTCCTCGAGGAGCGCGACTTCCCCGTCGCGCAGATTCGCTACTTCGCCTCGGCCCGCTCGGCCGGCAGCACCCTGCCCTGGCGCGGCGAGGACGTCGTCATCGAGGATGCCGCCACGGCAGACCCCACGGGTCTGGACATCGCCATCTTCTCAGCCGGCGCCACGCTCTCCAAGGCACAGGCGCCCCGCTTCGCGGCGGCCGGCGTCATCGTCATCGACAACTCCAGCGGATTCCGCATGGACCCGGAGGTGCCGCTCGTGGTCAGCGAGGTGAACCCGGAGGCCATCAAGCAGGCCAAGAAGGGCATCATCGCCAACCCCAACTGCACCACTATGGCGGCCATGCCCGTGCTCAAGGTGCTGCACGAGGCAGCAGGCCTCGAGCGTCTCGTCGTGAACACCTACCAGGCCGTCTCCGGCAGCGGCCTCGTCGGCGCCACCGAGCTCGAGACCCAGGTCCGTGCCGCCCTCGACGGCGACGTGCAGGGCCTCGTGCACGACGGCGGCGCCGTCACCATGCCCGAGCCCACCGTCTACGCCAAGAACATCGCTTTCAACGTGATCCCGCTGGCCGGCTCGATCGTCGATGACGGCTCCTTCGAGACCGACGAGGAGAAGAAGCTGCGCAACGAGAGCCGCAAGATCCTCGACCTGCCCGGCCTGCTGGTGAGCGGCACCTGCGTGCGCGTGCCCGTCTTCACCGGTCACTCGCTCTCGGTCAACGCCGAGTTCGCCAACCCGATCACCGTCGAGCAGGCCACCGCGCTGCTCTCCAACGCCCCCGGCGTGCAGCTCAGCGACGTGCCGACCCCGCTCGAGGCCGCCGGCACCGACCCCAGCTACGTCGGCCGGATCCGCCAGGACGAGGGCGCGCCCGATGGCCGCGGGCTCGCGCTGTTCATCTCGAACGACAACCTGCGCAAGGGCGCGGCCCTGAACGCCGTGCAGATCGCGGAGCTCGTCGCCGCCTCGCTGTAGGCGCCCGCCCGCATTCGAAGCACGCAAACACAGGAGGAGAGCACCGCCGAGGCTGTACACATCCCGGCGGCGCTCTCCTCCTGTGTTTCTGTGCCGCCCTCGCCTCGCCGGCGCCGCGCTAAGCCGTGAGGTACTGGCTGCTCGCGGTCGCGAGCAGGCGGCGCATGCCATTCATCCAGTTCGCGTGCAGGGCGACGGATGCCGCGGCGACGTCGCCATCGACCAGGTGGCTGGCGATGAGGCTGTGCTCGGCCGCCACCCGCTCGATCATGACCTCGTCAGCGACCAGCAGCGACTCGTAGCGATGATAGGCCTGCCGCATGCCGGCGATCAGGTGCAGCAGACGCCCATTCGGGCAGCCACTCAGCATGACTGTGTGCCACTCGTCGTCCTTGCTGGCGACGAGCGCGTGCACCGCGACCTCCTGGTCGAAGTCGGCAGCCAGCTGGGTCAGCCGGGCGCCGATGGCCGGCAGCTCGGCGGGATCCGTCAGCGAGAGCGCCAGCGACTCGAGGTTCGCCATGATGGGTGCGAGCTCCTCGAACTCGCGCGCGCTGAGCGGCACGAACCGGAAGCCCTTGCCGCTCTCGCTCTCGATCTGCCCCTCACTCTCGAGGGCGATCAGCGCCTCGCGCAGCGGGGTGCGGCTCACGCCGAGCTCGCTGGCCAGTTGCACCTCGTTGATGCGCTCGCCCGGCTGGACGATGCCATTGCGCATGCGCGCAAGCAGCTCCTCCCGCACCTGGGAGCGGAGTGTGCGACGTTCGATAGCCATGAGACCCTCTCTGAGCCGAATGGCCACCCGATCAGTTTACGGCGTGCCGCCGAGCCGGCATCCGGCATGCTTAATGCACCGACCCCCAACCGAGGAGCACCCATGCGTCTGGCCGACAAGAATGCCATCGTCACCGGCGGGGCGGGCGGCATCGGCCGGGCCACGGCGCTGGCCTTCGCCGCGGAAGGCGCCCGGGTCGCCGTCGTCGACCTGCGGGCGGATGCCGCAGACGCTGTGGCCGCAGAGATCGGCGCGCACGGCGGCACCGCCATCGCCGTCGCCGCAGATGTGTCGAGCGAGGCCGACATCCAGCGCGTCATCGCCACCACGCTCGCGGCGTTCGGCGGCGTCGACGTCGTCTTCAACAACGCCGGCATCATCCGGCGCACGACGGCGGTCGAGACCACTGCCGAGGAGTGGGACCTGGTCTTCGGCGTCAACGTGAAGTCGATCTTCCTGATGTGCAAGCACATCGTGCCGGTGATGGCGGCGGCCGGCGGCGGCTCCATTGTCAACACCGGTTCCGGCTGGGGGCTGAAGGGTGGCGGCCAGGCGATCTCCTACTGCGCATCGAAGGGGGCCGTGGTCAACATGACGCGCGCACTCGCCATCGACCACGGCCCGCAGGGCATCCGGGTCAACTCGGTGAACCCGGGCGACGTGAACACGGGCATGCTTCTGGAGGAGGCCCGGCAGCTCGACCAGGACGCACAGGCGTTCCTCGCCGAGTCCGCCGACCGGCCGCTCGGGCGGATGGGCGAGCCGAGTGAGATCGCCGCCGCTGTGGTCTGGCTGGCCAGCGACGAGTCCTCCTACGTCACCGGTTCCGCGCTCGTCGTCGACGGCGGCGGCATCGCCTGATCCGGCATCCGGAATCGGGCCCGCCGTCGCGGTACAGTCAAGCCATGACAGAACGCGCGACCGGGCCCCGGGCAGGCCGCAGCAGTCGCCGTTCTGACTGGCTCGACGCGGTGCTGGACACCGACCCGGCCACGCAGGACCGCTCGATCGTTCTGACGCAGCTGCTCTTCGGCGCGGCCGCGCTCACCGTCTTCACCACGGTCATGGTCTTCGGGCCCGGCGAGGGAAGCAGCGTCACGTTCTATCTGGGGCTGCTGCTCACCTTTGCCGCCTGCCTCGCGGCGATCCTGATGCGCTGGTCCGCCCACGCCCCGCATCTGGTGCTGGTCCTGCCGGTCCTCGACATCTTCGCGATCGCCTGTATGCGCCACGCGCAGCCCGAGCTCGGTCTCGGGCTGCTCTGGGTGTTTCCCGTGCTGTGGATCTCGACGCTCGTCGGGGTTGTCGGCATCACGGCGAGCGTCATATCCATCTGCGCGCTGGTGGTGGCCGAGTTCGCGCTGCGCGGGCTCCCGGTCACGCTGTCCGCCATGCAGACGCTCATCTTCCTGCCGATCACCCTGGTGTTCGTCGCCGTCTCCGGTCGCCTGCACACCCGCCGCAACCGGGCGCAGCGGCTGCTTCTCAGCAAGCAGTCCGGCCTGCTCGAGGGCGCGCTCGCACAGGCGCGGCGCCAGGAGGAACTGCTCGCCGAGGTGCTGAACACGGTCGACTTCGGCGTGGTCCGCATCGACAAGTCCGGCCAGATCAACATGGTCAACGAGGCCCAGATGCGCATGCAGCTCGACGAGCGGTTGGCGGATGCCACCGCGCTCCCCGCCGGGGGGACGGGCGAGTTCGCCGCCGCGACGCCCTTGCAACGAGCGATGCGGGGGGAGAAGTTCGAGCCGGAGACAGTGTGGCTTGAGGCGCCCAACGGCGAGAAGGCTGCGCTCTCGGTGACCGCGCGCCACCTGCACAGCAAGCTCGGCGAGTACGACGGCAGCATCGTCGTCTCCCGCGACGTCACCGCCGAGGTGATGGCCCTGCGCGACCGCGACGACCTCGTCGCCTCGGTGTCGCATGAGCTGCGCACTCCGCTGACCTCGGTGCTCGGCTACCTCGAGCTCACCCTCGACGGGGGCGGCCTCCCGCCCGCGGCCGAGGTGCAGCTGCAGGTCGCCCACAAGAACGCCAACCGGCTCCTCGACCTGCTCGCCGATATCCTGGCCGCCTCGAACGGGGCGGAACAGCCGATGGTGTTGCAACCCGGCCCGTGCGCGCTGCTCGACGTCGTGGAGCAGTCGATCGAGTCGCTCCTGCCGTGGGCGAGTGAACGCGAGATCCGCATCGATTGCGCTGCGGCCGAGGCGACATCGCTGATCGCGGACGGCTCGCGCCTGCGCCAGCTGATCGACAATGTGATCTCGAACGCGATCAAGTACAACGTCGACAGGGGCGCGGTCTCGATCGGCCTCACCAGCGACGAGAAGATGGTGTGGTTGATCGTGCGCGACACCGGAATCGGCATCGCCGACGAGGAGCAGCCCCGGCTGTTCGAGCGGTTTTTCCGCTCCGAGTCCGTGCGCAATTCCACCGTGCACGGCAGCGGGCTCGGCCTGGGCATCAGCAGGGAGATCGCCCGGCTGCATGGCGGCGATCTCACCGTGCAAAGCGTCGAGGGGGAGGGCACCACCGTGCTCGTCACCCTTCCGAAAGACAGGGACAGGGCATGATCGACGGTTGGACCATCTCGTTGGCCAGCGCACTCATCGTGGTCGTGACGGCCGCGCTCTTCGTGGGCGGAACGATCGTGCACAAAGACAGCTCGGCAGGCCGGCTGTGGGCCGCCGGCTATCTGGCGGGCATCCTCACGACGACCAGCTACCTGGCGTGGCAGCTCTCCCCGGAGCTGTGGTGGGCCTCTGCCGTCGGCAATGCCGGATTCGTCGCCGGCACCGCCTTCTTCTGGCTGGGATGCCGCCGCCACAACGGGCGGCGCGGGCCGAACTGGGCGGCGACGGTTGGCAGCTTCGTGGTGCTCGTCGCCGGGCTGATCCCCGGGCCGGGCAGCGATGAATGGGCCGGCGCGCAGGTCTACTTCGCGGCGATCGTGCTGTTCGCCGTTCTCTCCGCGGTCGAGTGCTCGCGAGGTGAGATGCGGCGGGCGCGCGGTTCGCGGCCGATGTTCGTCGTGTTCAGCGTGCAGGCCGCATTCTTCGCCGGTCGGCTCGTCTTCTTCACCGTCGGCGGCCCGGACTCGGACGTCTTCAGCCTGTTCTTCGGCTCGTCTGCGCTGGCACTCGTCACCATGCTCATGTCGGTCGTGCTCTTCAACTCGATGTCCCTGATCCGATTCGCCCAGGGTGCCGTCGCCGAGTCGGCGCCGCGTGCGGGCCGCCGCACCGACGGGCACAGCTGCTACACCGTCGACGACGTCCTCACGGCGGGTGCTTTCGGGCGCATCGTCAGCGACTGGCTGGATCGCTCGGAGTACCACGATGAGCAGCTGGCGCTGCTCCACATCGACCTGGACGATCTCCGCGAGATCAACACCGCATTCGGGCCGGCGCACAGCAACGCGATTCTCGCGAGGTACACTGCGGTCGTGCGCCAGTTCGGGCCGCCGCACGCGGCGATCGGCGGCACCGGAACCGGGCGTTTGTCGCTGCTTGCCCCCGTGGCCTCCAGCGACGAGGCGCGGGCGATCGCCCAGACCCTGCAGTCGGGCCTGCTGGAGGACTCGCTCGCCGAGTTCGCGGGTCTGCGCCCGACGATCAGCATCGGCATCGCGCTCACCGACTACACCGGTTTCGACTTTGAGCGCCTCGACCGCGCCGCGCGGAGCGCCTGCAAGAGGGCCTCGGATGCCGGCGGCAACCGCGTGGTGTTCGACGCCGGCGCCGTGCCGGCAACGGTTGACGGATCCGGCCAGCGCTGAGCGCGCCGCCCGCGCGAGCAATTCTTAAGCAAATCTTGAGGTTGGGACTCCAATACTCAAGCTGATCTTGTGGTTGGCCGGACAGACTGGTTTCAGCAACGAGAATCGCCGCATCCGGGCGTTCGCTTCTCGCTCACGGGCTTGCTCGTGTCGCGTGAGTCGTTGGCCGATACCGCTTCTCGCTCCCGAACCCGAAGCGTTCTCGCCCAACGAGAACGATCTGGATGCGGCTTTTCGCTGCCCAGCGGCTGGCCTCTCGTGCCCGCACTGAGGGCGCGGCCCGCGGGGCAGTCGGCCCACCGGGCGGCACTGGCTAATGTTGACCTGTGAAGTTCGCGCGCATTGTGACCCCGTGGGACATGGCCTTTCTGGTGCCGGTGATCCTGTACGCACTCGCAATGATGATGGCCGCGTTGCTGAGCCTGCCCAGCCTGACGCTCGGCGGCTGGCTCCTTTCCCTGTTCGCGGTGGTCGGTTTCGCCGCCGCGGGCATCTTCCGCGTGCCCATCGCACGCCAGTCCGGCGTGCCGCTGCCCGGCCTGGCCGTCGCGGTGCTCTCGGCATCCGACCTGATTCAGCGCCCGCTCCTGCTCATCGGCCTGTTCACCTTCGGCATCTTCGTCTCCTACCTCTACATCATTCGCGTCCCGCTCTTCTCCCTGTACGCGGGCGGGGTGTCCGCTCTCGGCGCGGGCGGCTACGTGCTCACCTTGCTCGCGTTCGACGGCGGCCCGGCGGGGTTCCTCGCCTACCCGCTTGCCGCCGCGAGCTACCTGCTCGTCGTCCTGCTCATCGAGTTCGCCCGCCAGAAGGGGCGGTGGAACGGGGAGGGGCAAAGCAGCTTCGGCATCAAGGCGATCAGCTGGGTGAGGCTGGTACGGGTGTGGCTCTTGATCACCGCGCTCTCCGGCATCCTGCACCTGGCCAAGATGACGCTGGTCTCCTCGCACCTGACCAACCCGCAATCGGTGATCAACGTGCTGCTGATCGTCGGCAGCGCCATGGTGCTCGTCCTCCTCGCCGTCCGCGACAACCTCAAGAGCGTCACCCGCCGGCTGGAGGGCCTGGTCGAAGCCTCCCTCGCGCTGCCCTGGGAGGAGAAGGGGAGGGTCGACTCCCTGGTGCAGGAGTTCGCGCAGGAGGCCGCCAACGCCGAGTCCACGGAGATCCGCTCCAAGCGGCCCGGCCGAGCCGAGATCGGCGCCCGCATCAGCCTGGGAACCGGCCAGGACCAGTACCTGGTCGTGCGCCGCGCGATCGCGGCATCCGCCTTCACGGAGGGGGACCAGCGCGTGGTCGACGCGCTTGCGCACATCGGCAGCGAGGTCTCCAGGGTGAAGGAGAGCGTGGATGGCCTCCGGCTCCGCGCCAGCACCGACAGCCTCACCGGCCTGCCCAACTATGGATCCTTCCAGGAGTCGCTCCGCGCGATCAACGACAACCGCGGCTATGCAGAGGCCATCGCGGTGCTCTTCATCGACCTCGACAACTTCAAGAAGCTCAACGACAGACACGGACACGCAACGGGGGACTTCGCCCTCAAGGAGGTTGCGCAGCGCCTCGTCAACACCCTGCGACCGACGGATGTCGTCGCCCGCGTGGGCGGGGACGAGTTCATCATCGTGCTGACCGAGCTCACCAGCCTGCGGCAGGCGAAGTCGATCGCCGAGCGGATCGTCGAGAACTGCGGGGCCAGGGTCGTCTTCGGCGAGGTTGCGTTCCAACCGAGCATCAGTGTGGGGCTCGCCTTCTCCGCCCACCGGGAGATCGACTTGGAGCGGCTGATCGAGGATGCCGACCGCACCATGCTCGCCGCGAAGAAGTCGCGGAAGCAGGGCGGCCCCGGCAGCGGCGGCAGCGTCAGCATCTCCTCCCATCGCTCCTCGCAGGTGAACGACAGCGTGGTGCGTGCGATCGAGAGCGACGGGCTGACGGTGTTCTTCCAGCCCATCGTGAGCATCGTCGAGGACACCATCTGGGCCTTCGAAGCCCTGGTGCGCTACACCGATCCGGAGATCGGGCCGATCTCCCCGGCCTCGCTGATCGAGAAGGCCAAACGGCTTGGGCTGCTGGACGAGCTGACGAGGCAGGTCATCCTCAAGGCGCTGACGGCGGCGCGCGGGTTCGCGGAGATCGACTCCCGAGTCAACTGTGTGACCGTCAACGTCGAGGCCAAGCAGATCCTGCCCGCCCGGATGGGCGGGTTCCTCGAGACGCTGCCCGAGCTCTTCCCGGAGCTGACCCTCTGCCTGGAGCTCAACGAGCGATCGCTCAGCGTGGTGAGCAACGAACTGCGCTGTCAGGCCGACCACCTGCGTGACCTCGGCATCATGATCGCGCTCGACGACTACGGCTCGGAGAACTCCTCCGTCGGCGCTTTGGTGCGCATGCCGATGGACATCCTGAAGATCGACCGCTCGCTCATCGATGACCTGGCAGACATCCGTCAGCTCGAGGTGCTGCGCGCTCTGCAGGGCTTCGGCGACACCCTCGACTACGCGCTTGTCGTCGAGGGCGTGGAGAGTCCGGACACCGGTGCCCTCCTGCAGAGTGTCGGCGTGCGCAGCGCCCAGGGCTTCTACTACGGCGTGCCGGCCTCGGCCGAGGCCACGGCCGAGCGCCTGCACCGGCACGGCAACGCCGCCGTCGTGCCGGACGAACGCATCACGGCCGGCGCCCTCGCCGAGGCCGAGACCGAGGCCGCGGGCGCCTAGGCCGTTCTCGGAGAATCGGCCGGGCGCGCGGGCCTAGCCAGCGGCGGGTGGAGCCGTCGCGAGCGTGGCGAGCACGGCTGCGGCGTCCAACGCCAGCCACGGCGAGCTGTCCGGCTCGGTCTCTGCCGCCTGCGGGCTGTCGCCCTGCGTCCACCACTTCGCCTCGTAGGGGAGCCCGTCCAGAAGAACTCTGGCGCCCTTCTCGTAGACGGTGCTGCCCGACCACTCCGGCAGCGTCCCCGGCTCAAGCGTCGGCACGGGAATCGGAGTCTCTCCGGGCAGAACCGGGCCGATCAGCGTCCACGGCGTCTCGAACGACTGGAGCACGGGGTTGTCCGGCACTTCGCCCTTCGTCCACCACTTGGCCTGGTACACCTTGCGGTGCCAGACCACCTTGGTGCCCTCCCGGTAGGAGGCGTCCGCGTCCCAGATCGGGTACGGGCTGGTCTTCGGGTCGTCGGTGAGGTCCTGCTCCGCCAGCGGCTCCGACTCTGTGACGACACCCGAACCGGAGTCCGGGGTGCCCACGAGGCCCGCACCCAGCACGGTGGAGAAGCTCGATTCGCCGATGTCCACCCCGCTGCACGCGTCGGAGACGCGCGTCAAGTCGTCGTAGTTGGGGCCACAGGTGGCATCACGGTTGGAGGACCACATCGAGAGCCTGCCGACTCGCTGGGTGAGCGCGAAGGCGTTCAGCTGGGCGGCATCCTCGAGGGTGAAGATCTCGCCGCGGATGTCGTTCTGCCCGATCATGGGCGTCGCGCCGAGCTTCGCCCACAGGGTGGCATCGGTGAGGTGCAGCGAGGCACGGTCGTAGAGCACGCGCAACTGCCGTTGGGTGGCGGTCAGCGCGGCCTCCGCGGCGTCGCCCATCGACTGGTTCTTCGCCTTGCTCTGGCCGTAGTCCATCGTCATGATGTTCACGCCGGTGAGGTCCACACCGGCCGCCAGGGCGTCGGCGATGATCGTGGTGCCGTCGGGCGAGAGACCCTCCGGCGTGACCGGCAGGGTCAGCCACACGGCGAGCGGGGAACCTGCGGCGGCGCGCTCGGTCTGCAGCGCCGCGATCGCGCTGGCACGGCGGGCATTGGCCGCCGTGTTCCCGAGCGCCTCGCCCTCGATGTCGAGGTCGATCGCGTCGAGCTCGTACCGGTCGAGCACGCTCGCATAGGCCTTCTTCAGCTGTCCCGTGTTCGTGCAGGACACGGCAAGCTCGTCGTTGAGCTGGCCGCCGAAGGAGACCATGGCCTCCCCGCCCTGCTGGCGCAGGCGGGCGAGCCTGCGGTCGAGATCCAACTGGTCCTTCGCCTCGTCCAGGCTGTAGGCGCCACCCCAAGTCGGGGTACACGGCTCGTCCGGCGAGGCGACGACGAAGGACAGCACGACGTTCTTGTCGGCGTCGCTCCGCGGCTGCTCGAAGCCGAATTGCGGGGTTGCGGTCACATCGACGTAGCCGGCGAACCAGGCCGCGCGCGTCGGCGTCGTCTCGTTCTCGAACCACTTCCAGCCCTGAAATCCGGCGAATACAAGGCCGGTGAGCACGCCGATGAGGATGGTGAGGCGCACAGGGGAGAGACGCCGATCAGGGAAACGCCGGGACACAAGACCTCGCAAGTGGGTGGTGCGGGAGGGCCCCGCCATGATGATGAAGCGCGGTGGCTGCTGAATGCCACAACGCTTATGCTCCCATAGCGCCGACACCGCTGTCGGCCCGGCTGCTCTATCCTTCAAAAAGACGGCGGAGTCGGAATCAGGCGGAATTGACCGGAGCAATGACAACTCAAGAGCAACAGACACGCACACGCAGGCGCCAGTGGGGATCGGAACGGCGCTCGGAGCCGCTCTCGATCATGCACCCCCGGCCCAGCGTGCGGAAGGTCATGTGGGGCCGCATCGCGATCCTCGCCACCGTGGTCTTCTGGGCGATCTACGTGGTGACCACGATCATCCGACAGTTCATCGAGAGCAGCGGCGGATTCCGTTTCACGATGGAGGCCGTCGGCTACCTGATTGTCGTCACCTTCCTGACATTCTCTGCATTGATGTACCTGCTGGCCAGGCAGGGTGCGCTCTACCGCTTCCGGGCCCACGTGCGGGTGCCGCGCGCCGAGCTGGACCGGCACTTCCGCGACTACGACAGCGCAGTGACCGTTTTGGTCCCCTCCTATGCGGAGGAGCCCGCCGTCGTGCGCGGGACCCTCTGGTCGGCGGCCCTGCAGGAGTTCACCAATGTGAGGGTCGTGCTGCTGGTCGATGACTCCCCGAATCAGAAGGACCCGGCCGCCCGGGCCCGGCTGGATGCGACGCTGGCCCTGCCCGCTCAGATCGAGGAGTCGCTGGAGGGGCCGCGGTCCAGATTTGCCGGAGCGCGGGAGGCATTCGCCGCCGAGCGCGCGGCCGGCGTGGTCGTCGAGCGGCGCCACATCGAGAACCTGGCCGGCGACTATGAGGCCGCCGCGATCTGGCTCGAGGACATGGCCGAGAACGAGCCGATGGAGGACCACGTCGATGAGTTCTTCATCGACCAGGTGCTGATGGGTCTGGCATCTGAGTTGCGGCTCAGCCTGCTCGCGCTGCGCGCATCGCTCGACCAGGCGTCCTACCCGGACGCGGATCGAGTGCTCGAGCTGCAGCTCCGACTGGAGCGCACCTTCACGGCGAAGCTCACCAGCTTCCAACGCAAGAGCTACGCGTCGTTGTCGCACGAGGCGAACAAGGCGATGAACCTCAACTCGTACATTTCGCTGATGGGGCGCGACTGGCGTGAGGAGCACACGGCGGGCGGCGTCATCCTGCGCCCGGTCGAGGACGCGGCCGACGCCGACCTGATCGTGCCGGACACCCCCTACCTGCTCACGCTGGACGCCGACTCCCTGCTGCTGCGCGACTACTGCCTGCGTCTCGTGTACTTCCTGGAGGAGCCGGGCAACGAGCGCATCGCGGTGACCCAGACCCCGTACTCCTCGTTCCGTGGGGCGCCGACGCGCATCGAGCGCATCGCCGGTGCCACCACCGACCTCCAGCACATCCTGCACCAGGGGATGAGCCATTACGGCGCCACCTTCTGGGTCGGCGCCAATGCCGTCATCCGCAAGCAGGCGATCGAGGACATCGCCGAGGTGGAGAGCGTCGGCGGCTTCGAGATCGTCACCTACGTGCAGGACCGCACCGTGATCGAGGACACGGAGTCCAGCATCGACCTGGGCACCCACGGCTGGACGCTGATGAACTACCCGGAGCGCCTGAGCTACTCGGCCACCCCGCCGGACTTCGGCTCCCTCATCGTGCAGCGGCGCCGCTGGGCCAACGGTGGCCTGCTGATCCTGCCGAAGCTGTGGAACCAGGTGTCGGAGCGCCGCTTCCGCCGTGAGCGCGTGCTGGCGCGCGAGCTGTGGCTGCGCGTCAACTACATGGCCTCCATCGCGTGGGCCAGCTTCGGTCTGCTGTTCCTCCTGGCCTATCCGTATGACAGCAGGCTGCTCTCGCCCGTCGTGTTCCTGGCCGCGCTGCCGTACTTCCTCGCGATGGGCAGCGACCTGCGCGACTGTGGGCACCGCTTTGGCGACATCTTCCGGATCTACGGCTTCAACCTGGTTCTGCTGCCGGTCAACCTCGCCGGGGTGATCAAGTCGTTGCAGCAGGCGATCACGGGGGAGAAGATCCCCTTCGTGCGCACGCCGAAGGTGAAGGACCGCACCGCGGCGCCGGCGCTCTACGTGATCGTGCCCTACCTGATCATCGCGTTCTCCGTGTTGACCTTCGCGCGCGATCTGCAGGCCCACAACTGGGGCAACGCTCTGTTCGCCGCGTTCAACGCGACGCTGGCGGCCTACGCGACGTGGATGTACATCGGCGTCCGCAACTCCATCGTCGACGTCTGGCTCGCGCTCCTGAACTGGCTGTATGTGGACAAGAAGAAGGCACCGGTCGCGGCGCCGCTGCTCGTCGACCCCAGCAAGCCCGTCGACTGGTCGTCGATCCTCTACCACGGCGACCGCAGGCTCAACCGCGACCTGCGCCGCAAGGGCGACCGCCGGCGCCGGGTCGGGGTGCGCTAGCCCTCTTCGTGCGCGGTCAGGCGGTACCCAACCCCGCGGACCGTCTCGATCCAGCGCGGCGCGGCGGGGAAGTCCCCGAGCTTGCGGCGGAGGTTCGCCAGGTGCACCTCGATGGCGCGCCTGTCGGCTTCGCTCACGTAGAAAGCGGAGTCCTCGGTGCGCAGCAGCCCGGCGAGTTCTGTCTTGCTCCGTACACGCCGGCCGGAGCTCAGCAGCGCCTCGAGCAGATTGAACTCGGTGCGGGTCAACTCGATGTCGGAGTCGTCCAGGCGCACGCGGCGCTCGGCTGAACTCAGGCGGAGGCCGCGGTGCTCGCGCCAGTCGCCTGGCCCAGCGGTCGTCGCCGTGGCGGGCCCGGAGTCTGGGCCGCTTGGGCGGGCGGCGTCCGCCGCACCGGCCGGCTCACCGCCGGCACGGGGTCGGCGCAGCATCGCTTCGATGCGCGCGCGCAGCTCGCGCGGGCGGAACGGCTTCGTCACGTAGTCATCGGCGCCGGCCTCGAGGCCCTGCAGCGTGTCGATCTCCTCCGCGCGTGCGGTGAGCATGATGAGGTAGGTGCTGCTGAACGCCCGGATCTGCTTGGCGGTCTCGAAACCGTCGATGCCGGGCATGCTGACGTCGAGCGTCGTGACGATGGGGTTGTGCTCGCGCACTGCGCTCACCCCGTCGGCTCCGTTGCCGGTGAGCACAGTCTCGAACCCGGCCTGCTCCAGCACCGTGGCCAAGAGTTGCCGAATATCAGCGTCGTCCTCAATGACAACGGCAATCCGGTTTTCCGTCACGTGCCCTGGCCCCCCAACAACATTGTTCGCTCCGCAGCTGCGTTTGACGATCAGTGTAGTCGGGGGAAGCAGGGTAAATGGCGACGACGTGCTATACGCAGCCGTTCCACCAGGTCGGGATCGCGAAGTTGGCCGTTCCCGTGATCGGTGCGATCGCCTGGGCCGACGACACCACAGTTGTGGTCGCGAAGCTCTTGCCCTTGTCGCTCGCCGAGCAGCTCACCGCGAAGATGGCTCTCAGCTCGTCGGTGTTCTGTTTCGACGCGATAGCTGATCCGGTGTATTCGAAGGTGAATGTCCGCGCGCCGCTGCTCGCGACCGTCGAGCCGGTTGATGCCCATTTCGTCGCAGGTGCCACGCTGCTGACGGCGATCGTCCCTGTGAATGTCGCCGGGAACGTGAGCGCCACTGTGACCTGGGACAGCGAGCCCATTCCCGCGGTGCCGTCGTTCTGGATCTGGGTGTGGAAGGAGGGGGCCCGGGAGTTCGAGTTCTCAATCCGGGGCGGTGTGTTGAACTTCAACGGAAGTGTGCCGGCAGGCGGTGTCGTCGTCCAGGTGCCTGAGCTGACAGGTGCGGTGAAGTTAACCCGGTCGGTCCACGCTGCGGTGGTCGCCACGACGGCCTGCTGCATGCCGAGGACGAGGAACAGGGAGCCAAAGATCGCGCCGAGTGCTGTGATGGTGCGCTTGTTCACTTCGTGCCTTCCTCGTTGTTGGGGCGACGCCTGGCCGCGATGACGGCGCGCGGCCAGATGACGGCGAGGGTGCCGAGGGCGAGAACGGCGACCGCCCACGGGGCGAGCGTCGACGCGATGCTGCCCGTCGAGGCGAGGCCGCTTCCGCCGCCGGCGTCGAGCACCGGATCAGCAGTGCTGTTCAGCGTCAGTCGGCCGAGGGCGGTGCCGCTGCCCTGTTCGGAGACGGTGACGGTCACGCGCACAGATTGGGGGCCTGCAGGCACCGCGACAGGCTTGGGCAGGCTCGCCGTGGGAACGCACGTTCCGGTCTTGTCGCAGACCTCGAACTCGATCGTGGCGGAGCTCAGGATGCCGGTGCGCTCGACCCAGGTCAGGGAGTCGAGTTCGCCGGCGCGGGGGATCTCCAAGGTGATCGTCTTCGAGACCGGGGTGTTCGGCTGCAGCTCGGTGAAGTCGAGGGCGACCGGGATGGGGATCTCAGCGGCGTGGCCGGCACTGGCGCCAGCCACGGCGAGGCCGGTCGCGAGGCCGAGGACGGCGAGGGCGGATGCCGCCCCGCGAATGCCCCGGTGGGTGTTGTGCAGCTTCATGCTCGTGCCTCCGAGAGCTCGGGCGAAAGGGGGTGGGTGTCGTCGTCGTCGACCGGCTGATCTGAGCAGGCCGGCTGCTCCAGGGAACTCTCGTTCTCTGGTCGTGGCATCAGGCTGAGCGCGATGAGGGCGAACACGGTGATGGCGAGGGGGAGCGCGACGCCGGGCTTGGACAGGGTCGCAACGAAGTAGCCGCCTCCGGCGACCTGGGCAGCCGGGACGAGGACGGAGCCGGTCACCAGGTATTCCTCGCTGTCGGCGAATTCGTTGTTGTCGCCCTTCATCTTCACGAGGAACTCCCCGGCGCCGCCGGGCGTGATCTCGATCACCCGGTGGGTCACCAGCTTGTTGGTCAGCGTCGATGGCAGCGTGGCGACATCGCCGACGCTGAGCTCAGACGCATCCTTGGGGGTGGAGAACAGGAGGTCACCGGTCATGATTCCCGGCTCCATCGAGCCTGACACCACGAAGAGCGGTTGCACGAGGCCCGCGGTGTTGGCCACCCAGAGGCCGCCGGCCGCTATTCCGGCTGCGGCGAGCAGCCAGAGCACGATGTTGCCCAGTGAGCGCAGTGCGCGCATGGAGTGCTCCTTCCGAGCTGACCGACGACGGGAGAATGGGCGGGGAGCCTACGGGTTGAGCCTGCCGAGGCCGGGGGACTCGACAGGCTCAACCGGGGCTGGCGGGCTAGGAGGAGGCGCCAGCGAACTGGATCTTCAGGGTGTTGCCCGTTGAACCCTTGAACTTCGCGTCGGTCCAGTTCGGCGCGACGACCGTCACGGTGAGCTGCAGCGTCGCACCGCTGGCGAGCGTGTCGCCGGCGGCGATGGCGCCGCCCGCGGTCTTGGCGACGGAGGCCGTCAGCGGCTGGGCGGCGTCGGTGAACAGAGCGCCGGTTCCCGTGACCACCGGGGCGGCGAGCTTCGCGTCGATCGAGCTGTTGTTCTTGATCCAGATCGACGTGGTGCGGGTCTCGCCGGGCTTGATGTTCTCGAAGGCGGCGGGGGCCACCGCGAACGAGATTGCGCCCGCTTCGGTGGCTCCATCGAGGAAGTCCGTTCCGTTGACGCTTCCCTGGAGGTCGAAGGTGGCGCTCGTCGCGCTCGCAGAGAAGAAGACGTTGTCGGTCCAGGCGGCCGTGGTGGCCGCGGCGCCGATGCCCACCAGCGCGAGGCCGGCGAGGGAGAGGCGGATGGCGGTGCTGCGCTTGGTGCGCTTGGAGGAGGTGCTGGCAGTCATTCGGCTTGCCTTTCTGGGTTCGGCGAGGGCGGGTTAGGGTCCGTGTCTCGCTGGAGGTCGGTTAGAGCCGAGGAGCGGGGTGGGACCTCCCACCGTCGCCCCCCGACTGTGCGCACCACGCTAGAGAAACCTCCTCAGCGCGCCCCAAAGTTCGCCTCAAGACTGCAATCGGCGCACTTGAGAATCCACAGAAGCCCGGATTCCCGCGGCGTTTCCCAAAGTTTCACCCGCGAACTGGGGGCGGGTGCACCGCCGGTCAATCGCACAGTTTTGCCCCGGTAGACTGACATTCGTGAATTCTGAGACACCTGTCGACGTCGTTCTCATCGGTGGCGGCATTATGAGCGCCACCCTCGGCGCCTTGATCAAGCAGCTGCAACCCGACTGGACTGTGCGGGCATACGAGCGACTCGGCGAGGTGGCCCAAGAGAGCTCCAACCCGTGGAACAACGCCGGAACCGGCCACGCCGCGCTCTGCGAGCTCAACTACATGCCGGCCGCGCCGGATGGCAGCGTCGACGCCAGCAAGGCCGTCAGCATCAATGAGCAGTTCCAGATCAGCCGTCAGCTCTGGGCGCACCTCGTGGAGACCGGCGCGCTGCCGGAGCCGCACAACTTCATCAACGTCGCGCCGCACATGACCTTCGTCCGCGGCCAGTCCAATATTGACTACCTGCAGAAGCGTTTCGACGCGCTCAAGGACCAGCCGCTGTTCCAGGGCATGGAGTTCAGCACCGACGCCGAGGAGATCGGCGAGTGGACCCCGCTCATCACGAAGAAGCGCAACCCGAAGCAGAAGATCGCGGCCACCCGCATCGAAGCGGGCACCGATGTCGACTTCGGCGCGCTGACCCGCTACCTCTTCGACGACGTCGTCAAGGGCGGCGGCGAGGTGCACGTGAACCACCAGGTGACCGGCATCAAGCGCCAGAAGGACGGGCTCTGGAAGCTCAAGCTCAAGCACCTCGTGGGCAACACTCCCTCGCAGGTCACGGCCCGCTTCGTGTTCGTGGGCGCGGGCGGCGGCGCGCTCGCCCTGCTGCAGCAGAGCGGCATCCCCGAGATCCGCGGCTTCGGCGGCTTCCCGATCTCCGGACAGTTCCTGCGCACCACGAACCCCAAGATCGTCGCGCAGCACCAGGCCAAGGTATACGGCAAGGCCGCCGTCGGCGCCCCGCCGATGTCGGTTCCGCACCTCGACACCCGCGTCGTCAACGGTGAGTCGGCCCTGCTGTTCGGCCCGTACGCCGGCTTCACGCCCAAGTTCCTCAAGACGAGCACCTGGTTCGACCTGCCGTTCTCGATCCGCTGGCACAACATCGGCCCGATGCTCGCGGTCGCCTGGCACAACTTCGACCTCGTCAAGTACCTGGCCGGCGAGCTGACGGCCGGCCGCCAGAAGAAGCTCAAGGCGCTGCAGGAGTTCATGCCCACCGCCAAGATGGAGGACTGGGAGCTCATCACCGCCGGCCAGCGCGTGCAGGTGATGAAGAAGGATGCCAAGAAGGGCGGCGTGCTGCAGTTCGGCACCGAGGTCATCACCGGCGCCGACGGCAGCATCGCCGGCCTGCTCGGTGCTTCGCCGGGCGCCTCGACCGCCGCGCCGATCATGCTCGACGTGCTGGCCCGCTGCTTCCCCGCGCAGATGAAGGGCTGGGAACCCAAGATCCGCGAGATGATCCCCAGCTACGGCACCAAGCTCTCCGACAACCCGGAGGTCGCGGCGGCCTCGCTCGCGGCGACCGCGAAGGTGCTGAACATCCCGGCGTAGTCTTCGCGCCGGTCCGCGGGCTCAAAGCGTTCGATAATTCGAACACACATTCGCATTTCACGCGAATATGTGTTCGAATTGTCGTATGAGGTGGAGCGCGCAAGAACTCGACGTTGAGCAGCCCTCGACCCTGCCGGGGCTCGCCCGGCTGAGCAACCTGGTGCGCTCCGTGCAGACGCCGGAGTTCGCCGGCATGACCTTCCACGAGGTGCTCGCCAAATCGGCGCTGAACAAGGTGCCGAGCCAGAGCGCGATGCCGTTCGAGTGGACGATCAACCCCTACCGCGGCTGCTCGCACGCCTGCGTGTACTGCTTCGCACGGCCGACGCACAGCTACCTGGACCTGAACACCGGCGAGGACTTCGACCGCCAGCTGATCGTCAAGACGAACATCGCCGAGGTGCTGCGCGCCGAGCTCCGCAAGCCCAGCTGGCAGCGGCACCCGGTGGCCCTCGGCACGAACACCGATCCGTATCAACGGGCGGAGGGCCGCTACGCCCTGATGCCGGGCATCATCGACGCCCTGGCGGCCAGCGGGACACCCTTCAGCATCCTCACCAAGGGAACCCTGCTGCGCCGTGACCTGGCGAAGATCGCGGATGCCGCGCGCACCGTGCCCGTCAGCATCGCCATGTCGATCGCCATCTATGACGACGCCCTGCAGCAGTCGATCGAGCCGGGCACCCCGGGCACGACGGCGCGGCTGGCGACGGTGACGGCGGTGCGCGAGGCCGGCCTGAACTGCTCGGTGTTCCTGATGCCGATTCTGCCCTTCCTCACCGACACCAGAGCCCACCTCGATGAGGCACTGCGCCGGGCGCACGCGGCCGGGGCCAGTTCCGTCGTCTACACCGCGCTGTTCCTGCGGCCCGGCGTGCGGGAGTGGTTCATGCACTGGCTCGGTGAGGAGCACCCCGAGTTGCTTCCGCGCTACACCCAGCTCTACGCGGGCGGCGCCTATGCCCCGAAGGAGTACCGGCGGTGGCTCGCCGACCGCATCGAGCCGCTGATCCGCGCGCATGGCCTGCTGCGCGGTGAGACCTCGGCCGCGACGGGCGGCGTCGCCCTGCCGGGCACCATCCGGGCGAAGCCCGCCTTCGCCGCACCGCCTGCGGAGCCGGAGCCGACGCTGTTCTGAGCGTCCAGGGCCGCTCGTTCGTGCCGGACGCCCCCGAACTGCGACTAAAATTCAGTTATGACCAGGATCGACGCCCCGGGCGGCACGCGGCGCTCGGCCGCATCCACTCGGCCGATCCGCATCGGCATCTGCGACGAGCGCGTGCTGCTGCTGGACAGCATCGCGGCGTGGATCATCGAGAAAGCGCCGGAGTTCGACGTCGTCGTGCGCGCCGAGAGGTGGATCGATCTCGTGCGGAACGAGAACTTCCCGACCGCGCTGGTGCTGATGGGGGAAGCTCCGACAGAGCAGGTGTCGTTGGAGGCGCGCATTCGCACCTGCCGCGCAGCCGGGGCCCGGGTGATCGTGATGAGCGCCCAGGACGCGGAGGGCGCCGCAGAGCGCGCCCTGGCAGCCGGGGCGGTCGCCTTCCTCTCCAAGGCCGACTCGATGGAGACGTTCCACGCTGTCGCGCGGCAGGCCATGGGGCTCGACCCGCGCGAGCCGGTGACGGCCGACGCGCCGGCGACCGGCCGTGCCGCGGCAGCTGCGGGAGCGGGCGCCGCGGCATCCGAAGAGGCAGCCGAGATCATCCGGCCCAAACTCAGCCCGGGCGAGCTGGAATCGCTGCGCCTCTACGCCGCCGGCAACACCACGGCGGCCGTCGCGCGGCTGATGAATGTGAAATACGAGACGGCCAAGACATACTTGAGACGCGTGCGCGAGAAGTACGCCAGGGCAAACCGGCCCGCGAGTCGGCGCGCCGAACTCATCATTCGAGCCGCTGAGGACGGGTATCTGCAGTAATGGCCAAACTCTACTTTCGCTACGGCGCCATGAATTCTGGCAAGAGCACCGCGCTCTTGCAGGCCGCATACAACTACGAGGAGCGGGGCCACGCCGTGCTGCTGGCCAAGCCGGCCGTCGACACCAAAGGCGATCTCGGCATCCTCTCGCGACTCGGCTTCAGCCGCAGCGTCGACTTCGTCTTGGCCCCGGATGCCGACACGCTCGGACTCCTGCAAGAGCACCGCCGCCGGGTGCTGGAGGCGACGAACCGGGATGTGAGCTGCCTGCTCATCGACGAGGCCCAGTTCCTCACCGAGGATCAGGTCGACGACCTGCTGCGCATCGCCGTGCTCGAGGGCATCCCGGTGCTCGCCTACGGCATCCGCACCGACTTCCAGACCGTCGCCTTCCCCGGGAGCCGTCGCCTGCTCGAGGTCGCGCACAGCCTCGAGGAGCTCAAGACGATCTGCCGCTGCGGGCGCAAGGCCGTCTTCAACGGCCGCAAGATCGGCGACCGCTATGTCTTCGACGGCGCTCAGGTGGCCATCGACGCCACGGACGCCGTCAGCTATGAGTCGCTCTGCGGCTCGTGCTACCTCCAGGAGTCCCACGGCATGCTCAACGGGCGCGCGCAGCGCGAGGCGATCAGCTCGTCCGTCTGAGCGAGGCGCCCCGTACGAGGGGGAGGGGAACCTCCGCCCGTGCGGTAGCTTGTCTCTGAGGACAAATGAGCACCTTCCGCGTAGCACTCGTCGATGACCACGAAATCGTGGCCAGGGGTTTTGCCGATCTCTTCGCCAGCACCCCGGGAATCTCGGTGATCGCCCTCGCGCGCACCGTCGATGAGTTGCTCGAGCTGCTGCAGCGCACTGCGCAGCCGGCCCCGGACCTCGTGATCCTCGACCTGCGCCTGGCCGACGGGTCCACACCCGCACTCAACGTCCGCCGCCTGCGCGAGGCCGGCTCCGCCGTGCTGGCGTTCACTGGCGGCGACGACGCCTCCTTGGTGCGCTCCGCCGCGCACAGCGGCGTGCTCGGCGTCATCCGCAAGTCTGAGCCGACGACGGTGCTGCTCGACGCCGTGCGGCAGGCGGCGGTGGGCGAGACGGTCGCCTCCACCGAGTGGGCGGCGGCCCTCGATGGTGATCCGGAGCTCTCCGACGCCGGCCTGAGCGCGCGCGAGCGCCAGGTACTCTCGCTCTACGCGGCCGGGGCGAAGGCCCCGCTCGTCGCCGCGACGGCGGGGGTCACCGAGTCGACGGTGATCGACTACATCCGCCGAATTCGCTCCAAGTACGAGCGTGTCGGGCGGCCGGCGAGCACCAAGGTCGACCTGTACAAGCGCGCTCTGGAAGACGGCATCCTGCCTGTCCCCGGTGGCCGGCGCGCTCAGCGACCCGCGGTTGCAGACGGTGACTGAGTACAGCCCACCGGGGGCGTTCCGCCCGTCCAGGCTGCGGCTGCACCCGGGCCCGACGCAGCTGCGCCTGATGCGGATGACGGCCGGAGCAGTCGGCCTGGCCGGCCTGGTCTTCGGAATCCTCGCGATCGGGCCGTTCGTCGAACAGCACCAGGACGAGATACGGCCCCTGGCCGTGCTGAGCTTCGCCGTGCTCGTCGGCCTTCCCGTGGCGATCGGGCTGTGGGGCAGCTGGGCGCCGCTGCGCGTGCTCATGACGCTGGCCGCCCTGGAATCCGTTGCGCTGCCCCTCGTGCTTGTCACCTGGCCGCTCGCCCACGGCGACGCGAGCCTCCAGTCGCACGGCATCCCGTGGCCGCTCGGCATCTCGGCGCTGCCGATCGTGTGCCTGGCAGTGGTCGCGCGGGGTGCGCTCGTCTGGGGTTACCTCGGGCTGATCGGGGCCCTCACCGTCTACGTCATGTTCGTCTCCAACGCGGCAGAGGACGCGCTGCTGCTGGCCATCCAGACCGGGCTGTACGCGGCATCCTTCTCGTCGATCTTCGTCGGACTCGTGCTCGTCGGGCTGCAGAGCGCCGAGCGGCTCGACCTCCTGCAGGCGGGGGAGCGGGTTGGCGCTGCCCGCAACGCCGCCCGAGTCGCGCGTGAGGCGGAGCGCGCACGATTCGACGGGCTCATCCACGACGGCGTGCTGTCGACGCTGCTGATGGCCGGCCGTGCAGACCAGCTGCACGGTGACCACGTGCGACAGGCGAGGAACACGCTGGCGCAGATGGAGCGCATCGCGAGCGGGACAAGCGCCACCGGTGTGCTGTCGGCGGAGCGCGTGATCTTCGAGATGCGCAGGCTTGCGACTCAGCACGCTGTGCGATTCGTCGTCGAGGTCGGTGAGGAGACCTCTGTCGACGACCTCCGGATGCCGGCCGAGGTCGTCGAGGCGATGCTCGCGGCCGGTGGTGAGGCGATGCGCAACTCCATCGCGCACGCCGCGGGGCGCCAGAGTGGCGTGTCCGCACTCCGGCAGCCGGCCCGCCGGGTCGAACGCCGCGCCGAGCTCTGGCTCCATGCGGATGTCGTGGTCCTCGGTGTCCGTGATGACGGCGTCGGATTCGACCCGGAGCGGGTGCGCCCGGAGCGCATGGGCGTCGCCCGCAGCATCGTCGGGCGGATGAACGAGGTGCAGGGCGGCTATGCCGTTGTCGACTCGCGGCCGGGGCGGGGCACCCTGGTCACGCTCGGTTGGCTCCGACGATGACGGCGTTGCGTGGTCTGCGCTCCGGCTCGCCACGTTCGGCGCCATCAGACGATCCCCGACGCGAACCCGCTGCCCGCAACTTCGTTGACGTTTCCAGCCTGCTCATGCTGCACGGTGCGCACGCGTCCGTCATCCTCGTGCTCTTCCTCGTCACGCAGGCGCTGCTGGCTTTTGCCGGCGAGTCGAACGCGCCGTGGGCGTCCGCCCTCGCATTCGCGTCGCTTGCAGCCGCCGCGATCTGGGTGATGCAGCCGGCAGCCGACCCGTTTCCGAGGCCGTGGTGGGCCGGCATCCTCGCCCTCTGCATCGGAACCGTGGTGGTGCAGAGCGTGCAGCCGCTGCCGCCCGGGGCGCCCCTCTCTGCGACGTGGCATCTCGGGGCGGTCACCACGGTTCTCCTCATGCTGATCTTGCGCGGGA
Source organism: Microterricola pindariensis (assembly GCF_002936985.1). Lineage (GTDB taxonomy): Bacteria > Actinomycetota > Actinomycetes > Actinomycetales > Microbacteriaceae > Microterricola > Microterricola pindariensis. The sequence goes on from NZ_MPZN01000014.1 coordinate 23,951, forward strand.
GGGTGCTCGTCGGCTGGGTCGGATACCTGGGCATGGCGGCCGCGACGCTGGCGTGGACCAGCGCGACCGGCCACGGCCTCGGCGGCGGCCTCGACCTGCTGGTGCGCCATGCCGCGACGCTCATCATCGGCACGGCGATCTACTTCGGGCTGCTCAGCACCGCCCGGCGCATCGGGGCGTTCAACCGACGCGGCCTTCATGAGGCGGCCGCCGTGGCCACCGCCCAGGCCGCGGAGGAGGAACGATTCGAGCAGGTCGCCCGTCTGGACCAGCTGGCGCGGCCACTCATGGAGCGGGTGGCCAGCGGCGCCCCGCTGAGCGCGTCCGAGAAGCGCGAGTGCCTGCTGACCGAGGCCTCCCTGCGCGACCTGGTGCGTGGCCGCACGCTGGCCGTTCCAACCGTGCTCGCCGCGGTCAACGAGGCACGGGCGCGCGGGGTCGATGTCACCCTGCTGGACGATTCCGACGGCACGGGTGACCCGGCGCCGGTCGCGGCCCTGATCACGCGGGAGCTGGGCGAGCTGCGGTCCGGCAGCCTGACGGCGCGTCTGCAGCCGCCGGGGCGCAGCGAGCTGGCGTCGATCGTGATCGCCCCCGCCGAGGGCGCGGCGCGCATCCTCGTGGTCGAGCACGACGGGCGCGTGCGCTAGGAGGGGCGGGCGCGATGCCGCTGCCCGTCGCGGCTAAGCTGGGGAAACCATGACTACTCAGCTCGTAGCCTTTGACCTTGACGACACCCTGGCGGCATCGAAGTCGCCGATGGACCCCGAAATGGCGACCGTGCTCCTGCGCCTGCTCGAGGTGGCCGAGGTGTGCATCATCTCCGGCGGCAACTATGCCCAGTTCCAGAACCAGGTTCTCCGGGTGCTCGACATCGACGACGAGCAGCTCCTCGCGCGCCTGCACCTCATGCCGACCTGCGGCACACAGTACCTGCGCTTCGAGCAGGGTGCCTGGGCGCAGCGCTACGCCGAGGTCTTGAGCGACGACCAGAAGGCGCGCGCGCTGGAATCGGTGGAGCGCAACGCGCAGGCGCTCGGCTACTGGGAGAGCGACACCTGGGGCCCGATCCTGGAGGACCGCGGCTCGCAGATCACCTTCTCGGCCCTCGGCCAGCAGGCCCCCGTCGAGGCCAAGGCCGCGTGGGACGCCGACGGCGTGAAGAAGGGCGCACTGCGCGACGCCGTCGCCCTGGAGCTCCTCGACCTCGAGGTGCGCTCCGGCGGCTCCACCTCCATCGACATCACCAAGCGGGGCGTCGACAAGGCCTACGGCATGAACAAGCTCGTCGAGGCCACCGGCATCCCGCTCGAGAACATGCTCTTCATCGGCGACCGCCTCGACGAGGGCGGCAACGACTACCCGGTCAAGGCGATGGGCGTGCGCTGCATCGCCGTGCACGGCTGGCAGGACACCGTCGGCGTCGTCACGGACCTGCTCGAACAGCGCTTCGCGGCCTAGCCGCCGCTGCCACCGGTTGCGCTGAGCCGCGTGCTGCGCGCCCGGGAGGCGGCCCTGGAGCGCCCTCTGAGGCGCTCCCAGGCCAGGAACAGCCCGACACCGACTGCGGTGCCCACCGTGTTCGCCAGGAGGTCTGTTGGGCTCGCCACGCGTGTGGGCAGCCCGGTCTGCACGAGTTCGATCAGGCAGCTGGAGGCCAAGCCGGCGGCGATGACGAGCCACGGATGCCAGTGCGGGGCGCTCAGGCTGAGCAAGATCCCGAACGGCACGAACAGGGCGATGTTCGCAGTGAACTCGAGCACGCCGTAGCCGAGCTCGAACGGCACGCCCCAGGCCTCGATGGCGTGGGCGACGATCGCGACGATGCCGGTGGCCCGTTCCGCGTCGTCGCCGGGGGCGAAGACGATCCAGGCCAGCGCGGCCAGATAGACGGCGAACACGCCCCATCTCACCGCCGCTGCTCGCACGGTCCGAATATACGCGATCCCGGCGGGAGGGGCGCTGGCCGGGCGCTCAGAGCCGGCAAGCCTGGCACACAAAAAAGAGGACCAGGGCCGAAGCCCTGATCCTCTTGCATGTCGGGGTAACAGGATTTGAACCTGCGACCTCGTCGTCCCGAACGACGCGCGCTACCAAGCTGCGCCATACCCCGATGACCCGAAAGCCATAGTCGCTAACGACCTCAATAAGAATACCCGATTTTTCTGGGTGCTCTGACCACTGGCCCGGTCAGGGAGCGGCGACGAGGGTGAGCAACGTCGCCTCCGGCGGGCAGGCGAAGCGCACCGGGGCGTAGATGGAGGTGCCAAGACCCGCGGAAACATTGAGGAACGCGGTGCGCAGACCGTGCTGCCAGAGGCTCAGGCCCTTGACCTTGTCGCGCGGAATATCGCAGTTGGTCACCAGCGCGCCGAATCCGGGAACACAGACCTGACCGCCGTGCGTGTGGCCGGCGAGGATCAGCTGGGCGCCGTGGTTCACAAAGGAGTTGAGCACGCGCTGGTACGGCGCGTGCATCACGCCGATGGTGACGGTCGGGCGGAACGCCCCGGCATCCGGCCCAGCGGGCCACTGCTCGTCGAACAGCGGGTCTTCAGCGCGCAGCTCGTCGATGGCCCCGGTGATCAGCTCGAGCTTGTCGTAGCCGCGGTGCGGGTCGTCGACACCGAAGAACTCGAAGTGCGTCCCGCGGATGTCGAGCGCAGCCGCCTTGTTGTTCAGATCGACCCAGCCGAGTTCGTCGAACACGCGGTGCAGGGCATCGATGTCGAGGTGCGCGACCTTGCGAGGCACGCCGGAGGGGCCACCGAAGTAGAGCAGCGGATTCTTCGGGCTGGGCCCGAAGTAGTCGTTGGAGCCGTTGACATGCACGCCGGGGATGCCGCGGAACCGCTCGAAGGCGCGGGCGATGCCGCTGATGCCGTCTGGGTGGCCGAGGTTGTCGCCGGTGTCGACGATGAGGTCGGGCTCCAGATCGGCGAGGCCCCGCACCCACTCCTGCTTGTCGCGCTGCCAGGGCGCCATATGCAGGTCGGAGAGGTGCAACACCTTGAGCGGCTCCGAGCCGGCCGGCAGAACGGGCACGGTGACCTCACGGAGGGTGTAACGCTTGCGCTCCACCAGCGAGCCCCATGCGAGGGCGGCGAGTCCCGCCGCGGCGACCACCGAGGTGGCCACCGCAGCGGACCGGGAGAGCGCGCCGGATGGCACTAGTTGTTGCCCTCTCCGGTGCCGTTTCCGTTGCCGTTGTTGCCGTTGTTGCCCTTGTCCTCGAACTTGCCGACCGTCAGGGTCACGTTCTGCCCCGACTTGACCGGGCTGCCGGCCGCCGGGTCGCTGGAGATGACCTTGCCGTCCTGCTTCTTGTCGGTCACGGACTGCTCAGACTTGCTGACGTTGAATCCGCCGAGCGAGTTGCGGGCCTCGTCGAAGCTCTTTCCGACGACGTTGGGCAGCAGAACCATCTGGCCGTTGCTGGTGTTCACGCTGACGACAGAGCCGCGGGGAGCCTCGCCGGCCGGGTTGGTGCCGGAGACCTGGCCTGCGGGCAGCTCGGAGTCGGCGGGGCCGCCATCCTCGAAGCCGAAGCCTGCGCCCTCGATGAGCCTCCGTGCCTCGTCCAAGCTCTTTCCGCGCACATCGGGCACCGCCGCGTAGACCGTCTTCAGCGCCGAGGTCGGCGGCTCGGGGAACGCGTCTCCGCCGTACTTCGCGTTGGCAACGGACATCACGGCCGGCCACATGTAGTGGCGGAGCACGGCGGCCTGCGTGTCGTTGAAGTAGGTGCGACGCAGGTTGACGTGGCCCGAGGTGTTGAACACGCCGGCAACGGTGGCAACCTTGGTGCTTGCGCCGCTCATCCAGGTGGCCTCGTTGTCGTCGGTGGTTCCCGTCTTGCCGATCATCGGAACCCAGGTGTCGACGCGGTTGGCCGAGGATGAGCCGGTTCCGCCGCTCATGACCTTCTGCATGGCGTAGGCCATTCCGGAGGTGACCTCCGGCGCGACGGCCTGCGCGCAGTCGCCGTTGGGGATCTTCAGCTCGGAGCCGTCCTTCAACGTGACCGGGGTGCCGTCGCGGTGCGTGATGCTGGCGATCGCGTTGGGCTTGCAGACCACGCCGTTCGCGGCGATGCTCGCGAAGGCATTGGCCATCGTCAGCGGGGCGATCTCCTCGGTGCCGAGCACGGTGCTCGCGCTGTAGCCGAGCGGGTCGCCGTTGGCGCGGTGCACGCCGAACGATTCCGCGGTGGTCTTGATGCCGCAGAGGTCGAGCTGCTTGGCCATCGCGATGAAGCCGGTGTTGACCGAGCTCGTCGTGGCGCTGAGCGCGGTGTAGGTGCCGCCGTTGCCGCCCTCGTCGTTGCCCGGGGCGTATCCGGGATAGCTCTCGGTGCCGCCGGGGGCGCAGCTGGCGCGGAATGATCCCCAGTCGCTGCGCTTGCGGCCGTCGATGCTCTCGTTGAGCGAGTGGCCCTCCTTCAGCCATTCGCCGACGGTGAAGACCTTGTAGGTCGAGCCCGGCTGGAATCCGAGGGACCCGCCGTACTCGAAGTCGGTGTTGTAGTTGATGGCCGAGTGGTCAGGGTTCTGCTCGAGAACCTCGCTGTCCTGGCTGTAGATCTTGTTCTGCGCCATGGCGAGGACCTTGCCCGTTCCGGGCTCAACGCTCACCATCACGCCTCCGACATCGATGCCCTCGGCAGAGAACGGCACGTAGTTCGCGATGGCGTTCTCGGATGCCACCTGGAGGTCGAGGTCGAGCGTCGTGATGATCTCCATGCCACCCTGGCGCAGCAGCGCCATGCGGTCGTCCTCTGTCGCACCGAAGGCCGGGTCGTTCTCGATGATCTTGGTGACGTAGTCACAGAAGTAGGCAGAGCCGCCGGCCGTCTGGCATCCGGTGCTCGGCTGGACGATGTTCGGCGTGATCGGCGTGTTGTACGCGACGTCGTACTGCTCCTGCGTGATCTTGTCGTGCTGGAGCATCTTGTCGATGATGTAGTTGCGGCGTTCGAGGGTCTTCGCGTAGCCGTTGGCCGCGCCGTTCTCCTCGCTGTCTGGCCGGTCGAGGCGCAGGTTGTCCGGGTTGTTGACGATCGCGAGCAGAGCAGCCGACTGCTCGATGTTGAGCTCGGCGGCGCTCACGCCGAAGTAGTACTCGGCCGCGGCCTGGATGCCGTAGACACGGCCTCCGAAGAGGGCGATGTTCAGGTAGCCGAGCAGGATCTCGTCCTTGGAGTACGACTTCTCCAGGGTGATCGCGTAGCGCATCTCCTTGAGCTTGCGGTCCGGGGACTCCTTGGTGGCCTCTTCGTAGGCCGCCTGCTTGTCCTCTTCGGTCGTGGCCTTGCTCATGTTCGTCTCGATGAGCACGTTCTTCACGTACTGCTGCGTGATCGATGAGCCACCGCGCACGTTGCCGCCGGGCACCAGGTAGCCGATCGTCGCTGCGACGGTTCCCTGCAGGTCGACGCCACCGTGCTCGTAGAACCGGGGGTCCTCACCGGATACGGCTGCGTCCTTGGCGAACTGGGAGACTTGGTCCCAGCCGACGGACTGGCGGTTCTGATCGTAGAACGTCGCGAGGTGGACCTGCTCACCCTCTCCGTTGAGGGCGTAGATGTTGGAACTCTCGGCGAGGTCGGTGATCTCCAGGTAGTTGGGCAGATTCTCGAACATGTCGATGGTGCCGTTTGCTGCGACGCCGGTGAGGGCGATGGCTGGGGTCACTGCTGCGGCAACAAGGACACCGGCGACGGCGCTCATACCGATGAAGCCGAGGAACCCACCAAGGGCGCGACCGGCCGTACGTTTTTGCTCAGACATATAGTGGAGCCTAAGGCGAAAAGCTGAAAAACCACCGTAGCGGGCCCGCGCGTGACACGCTCGAGCCGCTCGGAGACCCCGCAAACCCCCGTTCTGAAAGGCATCTCCATGCTTCGCTGGGAATACATCACGACGCCGCTCATGATCCACAATACGGCCGCGATCCTCAACAATTGGGGCTCGGAGGGCTGGGAGTTGGTGCAGGTCGTCACCGGCCCAGAGGGCGGCCTCGTTGCCTACCTCAAGCGCCCCGTCGGCGGCGAGACCTCCGCCGCTGCCGCAGCAGGAGCCGCTGCCGCCAGTGTGGCTGCCGCGGCATTCGAGAACAACAACTAAAGGAGCACCGCATGTCGCAGATCGAGTCCCGCCTGGCTGAGCTGGGCCTGGTGCTTCCGGATGTCGCCCCTCCCGTCGCGGCCTACGTGCCCGCCGTGGAGCACGGTGACCTCGTCTTCACCTCCGGCCAGCTGCCGTTCGTCGCGGGTGCGCTGCCGGCCACCGGCAAGGTCGGCGACGGCCATGGGCTGGTTCCCGCCGCCGACGCCAAGGAGTACGCCCGTCTGTCGGCGCTGAACGCCCTCGCCGCCGTGCGCGCGCAGATCGGCTCGCTCGACCGGGTGACCCGCATCGTCAAGGTCGTCGGCTTCGTGGCATCCGACCCGTCGTTCACCGGCCAGCCCGGCGTGATCAACGGCGCCAGCGAGCTGCTCGGCGAGGTGTTCGGCGACATCGGCGTGCACGCGCGCTCCGCCGTCGGCGTTGCAGTGCTTCCGTTGGACTCGCCCGTCGAGGTCGAGCTGATCGTCGCCTTCGCGTAACCCAGACACGCCACGAGGGGCGGATGCCGGTTGAACCGGCATCCGCCCCTCTGCTGTTTCGCTGCCTGTTGGGGCCGCGCTCAGCAGCGGGTGAGCTTCTCGACGGCGGGCGTCAGCACGCTCGTCCCGCCGATGATGACGACGCGGCTGGTTCCCCACGCCGAGATCTTGTCGACGACTGCGCCCGGCACACAGTGGCCAGGGATCACGTAGAGCGGTCCGGCGGTCGCCCCGGCGATGGCGGCACCGGCGAGGGCGTCGGCGAACCCGCCGCCGGTCGCGAGGTAGACGACCTTCGGGTTGCTGAACGTCGACGCGTTCACGGCTTGGCTGGTCGTGTACCGGTCGTCCCCGGCGTGACGCGTCACCCCGAACTTGCTCTGCTTGAGCGCCGCCTCGATTCCGACGCTCACCACGGCGGTGCCGCCCGCGATCGCGAGCTTCGTCGGCTTCAGCCGGTTCAGAAGCGCGCTGGTTCCGCGGTCAACGCCGGGGCGCGCCCCGTCCAGCAGAACCACCGGGACGCCGCGGCTGCCCGCCACGGCCGCCGCCGAGAGGGCGTCGGGGAAGTTCGCGCCGGTCGCCAGCCAGCTCTCGCTCACCGGTCCGGGGAACGCGTCGTCGATGATCGCCTGCGCCGTCGCGTAGCGGTCGGCGCCTGCCAGCCGCACCGTGTTCTTCTGTAGCGCCTTGAGCTGCTTGATCACGGCGTCGCCCAGGACACTCGGGCCGCCGACCACGACGATGCGGGCCGGCTTGAGCCGCTGGATCTCGGCCTTGACCTGTTCGGTCAGGCCTCCGGCGGGGGTGAGCAGCAACGGTCCGCCGAACGTCGCGGCGGCGGGTGCGGCAGCCAGCGCGTCAGGGAAGTTCTCGCCGGTCGCGACATAGACGACATCCGCAGTGCCCGGATAGCCCTGCTTGGAGATCGCAACGGCCGTCGCGTAGCGGTCGGCGCCGGCGACTCGCTGCACGACGGGGCCGGTCACGGCGCTGGTCTCCGGGGTGGTGCGTGCCGTCGGCACATAGCCGGCGCGGGTGAGGGTGACCGTCGCGGAGAGCTTGGCCCCGACGTCGCCCAGTGTCGGCGTGTACCGGTTTCCCGTCGCCCCCGGGATGGCGGTGCCATTGCGCCGCCACTGGTAGCTCGTGCCCGTCGCGGCGGGGCTCGCGGCACCCGGCGTCACGGTCAGGGCCGCCTCGAAGCGCGCGGTCGCCGCGGAGAGTCGCGGGTCGCCGACGCTGGCGAACGGGTCTGCCTTGTTCAGCTGGATGCTGAGGGTCACGGCGGTCGCCGTGGCGCTCGTGATCGAGACGGACACCCCGTTGTTCGCCGTCGCGAACCTCTCGCCGCTCTCCAGCAGGTAGTTGCGCAGCCCGCCCGCGGTCGGGAGAGGCGCGAGCACACGGCTGTCGGGCCCGAGCCCGGAGCCCAGGCGCAAGATGCGCACGCCGGGCCCGTCGCCGACGGGGCTCGTGTAGAAGCCGCCGGCGTCGATGCCCGTGCCGTTGCGGAACTCCACGTAGTAGACACCGCCGTCGCGCGGGTTCACCAGGCGGATGCCGCGCACACCCGAGCCGGCGGAGGCCGGTTGCAGGGTGACGCTGTGCTTCTCCGACCAGGCGGACGAGGGCAGCACCAGATTGGCCAGCGACGCCGCGTTGAGGAACCCGAGGCTCGCCTTGTGCGCGACGTTGAGGGCCGTGATCTTGTCCGTCGTGTAGCACTGGCCGCCGCAGACGGCGAGCCCGCCGGCCATGATGTCGTAGTAGTCGTTGTACTCATTGTCGACGCAGCCGTTGCTGTAGCCGCTGCCGGCCGGGATGCCCTCGACGATGGTGGCGCCCGGGCAGCTGTGGCTGTTGGAGTGGCCGAGGCCGAAGTTGTGGCCGAGCTCGTGCCCGACGATCGATGCGGCGTCCGGGCCGGCGACCGAGTTCCAGCTGAAGCCGCCGGTGTGCACGCCGCCGCCCACGGTGCCGAGGCCGAAGCCGGCCCCGCAGCCGGGTGCGGTGCCGGGCGTCGCGATCGTGACGAGGTGCCGTCCCTGGCCGCTCGCGTAGTAGCCGATCGGATCGGACTGCCCGAACGCCTGGGCCGCGGCGACCCAGGATCCCTCGGCGTTGCAGGGGTTGGCGACGGCGATGCGCTTGATCGGCGTCGACCGCGTGATCTGGGGGATGGCGCCCTGGGACTGGCCGGCCCAGTAGCCGCTCAGCTCGGCGACGAGGGCATTCACCTGGGCGTCGGTGAAGTATCCGGTCGCGCCGACGCTCGGGCCGACGATGGCGATGTCGACGCTGTGCGCGCGAGCGGGGACGGCGCCGGCCACCACCTGCTCGCGGGAAGCGACGCCAAGTTCCGTGTCGGTGCTCGGGGTGATCTCCGCCGTCACAGCGGCAACGGGCAGCTCGGCGGCCATGCTCTGGGCGAGCAGCTCCTGGCCGAGCGCGGACTCGGCGTCGACCGGCTCGTCGGCTGCCGGGGCCGGAAGCCCATCCGACTCCTCCGCCTGAACATTGTCGAGGGCGGCGTCGAGGGCAGCGTCGAGGGCCGCATCGAGCGTGATCACCCCGGTGAACTGGTCGCCGGTGCGCACCTCGGCGGGGTCGACGCCCTGCAGCTCGACGAGTGCGCCGTCTGGGGCCTGCAGCAGCACGGCCGGGCCGACATCCGGCTGTTCGGAGATGACCACGGCGAGCGTCCCCGTGATGGAGAGCTCGGTTCCCGCGTCACCGGCAGCGGCTGGCGGCGTTGGCGCGTCTCCGCCCGGTTCGGCGAACGCGGCCGGTGCGGTTGCGCCGACGGTGAGCGTCGCCACGGCAACGGCCAGGGTGAGCCATCGCCGGGGCCCGGCGGGGAAACGAGTCTGGGTCATGGGGGGTCCTCTCACGGACTCGAATTCCACATGCGCGCCGTTGCGCACTGGGTCGTTACTACCACGCGCCATTCGGCGAAAGCAAGGGGCGGATGCCGGCAGCTGCCGGCATCCGCCCCTCTGCAGTCACAGAACTAGCGCACCTTGGAGGTGATGATCTGCATCACCGCGGTGTCGGCGAGCGTGGTGGTGTCGCCGATCTCTCGGCCCTCGGCGACGTCGCGCAGCAGGCGGCGCATGATCTTGCCGGAGCGCGTCTTCGGCAGCTCGTTGACGATGAACACCTCGCGCGGGCGGGCGATCGCGCCGATCTGCTGGGCCACGTGCGCGCGCAGCATGGCCGAGATCTCGTCGGGGTCGGTGACCTCGTCCTGGTGGCTCTGCTTCAGGATGACGAAGGCGACGACGGCCTGGCCGGTGGTCTCATCGGCGGCGCCGACGACGGCGGCCTCGGCGGTGAGGTGGTGGGCGACGAGCGAGGACTCGATCTCGGCGGTGGAGAGGCGGTGGCCGGAGACGTTCATCACGTCGTCGACCCGGCCGAGCAGCCAGATGTCGCCGTCCTCGTCGAGACGGGCGCCGTCGCCGGCGAAGTACTTGCCCTGGAACTTGTCCCAGTAGGTCTCCTTGAAGCGCTCCGGGTCGCCCCAGATGCCGCGCAGCATGGCCGGCCACGGCTCGTTGATGACGAGCAGACCGCCGCCCTCCTCGAGCTTGTTGCCGTCGTCGTCGAGCACCTCGACCTCGATGCCGGGGATCGGAACCTGCGCGGCGCCGGGCTTGAGGTCGGTGAGGCCGGGCAGGGCAGAGATCATGATGGCGCCGGTCTCGGTCTGCCACCAGGTGTCGACGACGGGGATCGAGCCGCCGCCGATGACGTGGCGGTACCAGATCCACGCCTCGGGGTTGATGGGCTCGCCGACCGAGCCGAGCAGGCGCAGCGAGCGCAGGCTGAACGCCTGCGGGATCTGGCGGCCGAGCTTCATGAAGGTGCGGATGGCGGTGGGCGCCGTGTACAGGATGGTGACCTTGTACTTGTCGATGATCTCCCACCAGCGGCCCTGGTGCGGGGTGTCCGGCGTTCCCTCGTAGATCACCTGGGTGGCGCCGTTGGCGAGCGGGCCGTAGACGACATAGCTGTGGCCGGTGATCCAGCCGATGTCGGCGGTGCACCAGTACACGTCGCGCTCGGGGTGCAGGTCGAAGACGTTCTTGTGGGTGAACGCAGCCTGGGTGAGGTAGCCGCCGCTGGTGTGCAGGATGCCTTTGGGCTTGCCGGTGGTGCCGGAGGTGTAGAGCACGAACAGCGGGTGCTCGGCGGGGAATCCCTTGGCGACGTGGTCGGCGTCAACGGCGGCGAGCTCGTCGTGCCACCAGAGGTCGCGCCCCTCCGTCCACTGCACCTCGTTCTCGCCGCGCTTGACCACCAGCACGTGGTTGACGGTGCTCAGGCCGTCTTCGAGGGCCGTGTCGACGGCGTTCTTCAGCGGGAAGACCTTGCCCTTGCGCCATCCGCCGTCGGCCGTGATGACCACCTTCGCCTCGGCATCGTCGATGCGGGCGCGCAGGCTGTCGGCGCTGAAGCCGCCGAAGACGACGGAGTGCACGGCACCGATGCGGGCCACGGCCAGCATCGAGATGACCGCCTCCGGGATCATCGGCAGGTAGATGGCGACGCGGTCTCCCGAGCGCACGCCGAGGGCGGTGAGCAGGTTTGCGGCCTTCTTGACCTCGGCGGTGAGCTCGGCGTAGCTGTAGGAGCGGCTGTCGCCGGGCTCGCCCTCGAAGTGCAGGGCGATGCGGTCGCCGTTGCCGGCCTCGACGTGGCGGTCGAGGCAGTTGTAGGCGACGTTGAGCTCGCCATCGTCGAACCACTTCGCGAAGGGCGGGTTGCTCCAGTCCAGGGTCTGCGTGAACGGCTTGTTCCAGTGCAGCAGCTCGCGGGCCTGCGTCGCCCAGAAGCCGAGCCGGTCGGCCTTGGCGTCGGCGTACAGCGATTCGCTGGCGACGGATTGCGCCGCGAACTCGGGGCTCGGCCGGAACCGGCGGATTTCTTCGAGGCTGGTGTCGATCTGGACGCTCATTGGTGAGTCCCGCTCCTTTGCGTTCCGGCTCCGGTGGCCGGTGGATATGTCGTTCCGGTGAATCAGCCGTTCCGCTGCATTCAATCGGCAGACTAGCTGCCCTGTGCGACATTACACTTTTCGCCGATGCGCAAACGTTGCGCGGCTCGGTGAGACGCCGGGCGGTGGCATTCCGTCGGTGAAACGACGCGCGAGTTCGCCGGCGCCGCGCCGACGAGGCAGCATCGGGAATCGCCGCTCCCGGGCGCGCCGCCGTGAATATTCTGAGGGTTTCTAGACCGATGGCTTTGCGCGAACGGGCGGGACTCTGGCGGAATTCCGCGGTAGTCTCGCTCGGGTGCCGGGGAGGCGCCCCGTGCCGCATGTTCTGGGGGCACCCATTTGTGTTGCAAATTCGCCCCGGACGCGTACACTGAGATACGTCCTGCGCAAGTAGAGACCGCAGTGCCCACGATTCCCCCCAATCCGGCACTGCTGAGGCGGCACCTGTTCCCCCCAATAGGTGCCGCCCCCTTTTTTTAACCGGCGGCCCGGATGCCGGTGCTCCGGCGGCCGGCTCTGCGCTCGGTCGCCCGCCGCCCCTGGTCTCGCGGAAGCCGCTTCGTCTCGCGGATGCCGTCTCGCCTCGCGGTTGCCGTCTCGTCTCGCGGCCCTCGTTGTGTCTCGCGGCCCTCGTTATGTCGCGGGCCGCGAGACATAACGAGTGCCGCGAGGAACCGTTTCACGCAGCACTTCCGCTTCACTTCGGCCGCACCTCCGCTTCACTTCGGCCGCGCGTTGGCCAGCTGTGCACAGCGCGGCGCCGGAGCACGGTTCTGCACAGCGGGCGGCGTTCTCCGGCCGCGGCGCCCCGGCAGTCGTAGCCTCGCCGGGTGGACGTTCCTCGCGAAGTTGAGCCCTTCATCCCCACTCCGTCACTCCGCTGGGCGGAACCGCCGGCCGGCCCAGAACCGGAGAGCGCGGCACCGCCGGGCGGCAGGGACGGGCCGCCCGGCTCCGCCACGCGGGCGAGCCCGGGTCGGGATGCTCCCGCTGTCTGGCGCCCGCGGGGCGTTGGTGCAGCGGCGGCCGACACCGACACCGACGCCGAGCACGAGCACGAGCACGAGCACGGGCACGCGGCGGGCCGCATCGATTTCGATGCGATCCTGCGGGATCAGCCGCCCCCGGGGATGCCGGCAGAGGCCGCGTCGGGTCCTCCTGCGCCCACCCGGAGCGAGGCCATGCTCGGGCCGCTGGCCGGCTACGCCGCAGACCCCGCCGTCACCGACCTCTTCGTGAACGGCGACGCGGGGCTCTGGGTGGATCGCGGCGGCGGCGCGCAGCGGGTCGCGGCGTGGAGCCTGGACGAGGCCGAGGTGCGCGCCCTCGCCGTGCACCTGGTGGCCCTCGGCGGCCGCCACGTCGACGAGGCCACGCCCTGCGTGGATGTGCGCCTCGGCGACGGCATCCGCGTGCACGCCGTGCTCCCTCCCGTGTCGAGCACGGGCACGCTGCTCTCGATCCGGCTCCCGGAGGCGGCGGGATTCAGCCTCGCCGAGCTGGCCGGCCTGGGCATGTTCGACGACGGCATGTTCGATGACGGCCCGCGCGGCGCGCGGCTGTTCCGGGCGGTCGAGGAGCACGAGAACATCCTGGTGACGGGGGCGGCGGGCAGCGGCAAGACGACGCTGCTCTCGGCGCTGCTGGCCGAGGCCCGGCCCGTCGAGCGCATCGTGACGATCGAGGACGTCGCCGAGCTCCGCATCCGCCACCCGCACGTCGTCGGATTGGAGGCGCGGCAGGCGAATCTCGAGGGCGCCGGACGGCTGGGGCTCGACGCGCTGCTGCGGGAGGCCCTGCGGATGCGCCCGGACCGGCTCGTCGTGGGGGAGTGCCGCGGCGCCGAGATCCGCGAGCTGCTCGCCGCGCTGAACACGGGCCACGATGGGGGCGCGGGCACCCTGCACGCCAACTCGCTCGCCGATGTGCCCGCCCGCCTCGAGGCGCTCGGCGCACTCGCCGGGATGAGTGCGGATGCGGTCGCCCGGCAGACGGTGAGCGCCATCGGGCTGGTGCTGCACCTGGAGCGTCGCGGGGGTGCGCGTCGGCTGGCGGCGCTCGGCCACTTCGCGCTCGACGCCGGTGGGCGGCTGACGGTCGAGCCCGAACGCCAGCCGGCCGGGTGAGCCGCATGAGCACGGCGGAGCCCCCGATCGAGGCCGTGGCCGCCGTGACCGAGCGGCTGGCCGTGTTGCTCGCGGCCGGCGTGAGCCCGCACGCCGCCTGGCGCTATCTGGCGGAGGAGGCGGCCGAGGCCGGTCAGGGCCGGGGCGCCGCGGGCGAGCCGCACCCCGGGCACGTGGGCACCCGCGCGCATCGGGCAACCCGCTTGAGCGCGCGTCTGCGTGCCCGGTTCGGTGCCCGCTCGGCGAGCGAAGCCGAGCGGATGACGGCACTGACCACGACGGTGGTGCGAGCCGCAGCGCGTGCCGGTGCGCAGGGGCGGAGCATTCCGGAGGCGATTCGAGCCGCGGTCGCGGGGAAGGGCGTCAACGGGGCGGCCCGCTCCGCGGGCGACGAACCGGCCACACCGCCCGGCAGGACCGGGCGGGAACTGCGCTCCGAGCGGGCTTGGCTTGCGCTGGCCGCGGCCTGGTTCGTCGCGGGCGAGGCCGGAGCCCCGTTGGCGGCGACCCTGCGCGAGCTGGCGGCGGCATTCCGCGAGCAAGCGCAGCTGGAGCGGGACCTCGCCGTCGCCCTCGCCGGACCGCGCTCGACGGCACGCCTGGTCGGGGCGATGCCCGTGATTGCCGTCCTGTTCGGAGCGCTCCTCGGCTTCGACACCGTGCACACCCTCTTCTTCACCCTGCCGGGGTTGGCCTGCCTCGGGCTCGGCACGCTCCTCGTCTGGGCCGCCGGGCGGTGGAGTGCGTCGCTCGTGCGGCGGGCCTCCCGGGGCAAGGGAGGCCTCGGCCTGACCGTGGAGCTCGCCGCCATCGCGATGACGGGAGGGATGGCGGCCGAGCGGGCGCGGGCGCTCGCCGCGGGCGCGGCGGAGCGGTACCTCCCGGCTGCGGGAGGCGTCGAGCTCGAGGTGGTCGACGCGGTGCTCGCCCTCTCGCGGCGCGCTGGTGTTCCCGCCGGCGAGCTGCTGCGCAGCGAGGCGCGACAGGCGCGGCTGCGGGAGCGGAGCGCCGGGCAGCAGCGTGCCGCCCGGCTCGGCGTGTCCCTGATGATCCCGCTCGGTCTCTGCGTGCTGCCGGCGTTCATGCTGCTCGGGGTGCTTCCGCTGCTGCTCTCGGTCCTCTCCTCCACACTCCGGCTGTTCTGAGGCGTAGTGCACAGATTCGCGCCGGACCGGCACAGCCGGCCGCGGGCGCGCAGGCTGGAGGGACTCGGGCCCAGAGGAGCACCACGATTCGTCGGGTGCGAAAGGAGACACTCATGACTGACACGCTTGCCGGGGCTTCCGGCCGCCACGCCGCCCCGTTCCGGGACGACGCGCCCACGGCGCCGACCGGGGGCCTCGTGCTCGCCCGAGCCGCGCGGCACCGGGCGCCGGCATCGCTCGAGCCGGAGCCGCTCTCCCCACGCCGGCGGCTGCTGCGCCGTGTGGCGGGCGAGCGCGGCGCGGCGACCGCGGAGTACGCCGTGGCCACCATGGCCGCGGTGGGGTTCGCCGGTCTCCTCATCGTGATCCTGCGCGGGGACGAGGTGCGCGGCATCCTTACCGAGCTCGTGCGCAATGCGCTCACCGTGGGGTAGAGCGCCCGGCCGACGCGCAACGGGGAGCCGGGGCAGCGTCACCGCCGAGTTCGCGGTCGTCATGCCGGCGCTTTTCCTGGTGCTCGCGCTGTGTCTGGGCGCGGTGAGCCTGCTGGGTCAGCAACTGCGCCTCAGTGATGCGGCGGCGGATGCCGCCAGGGCGGCCGGCCGTGGAGACGACGGGGCCCGCGTGCTGGCTCTCGTGGCGCGCGCGGTTCCGGGTGCGAGCCTCGGGCTGGAGCGGCGGGGCGAGTTCGTCTGCGCCGAGCTCAGCAGCGATGCGTCCTTCGGGCCTGCCGGCTTCGGCCTGCGCCTGACGGCGTCCTCCTGTGCGCTGGCCGGTGGCTTGTGACCGCCGGGTGCGGTGAACGCGGCGCCGCCGCGGTGCTCGCCGTGGGCATGGTCGGGGCGGTGCTCGCGCTGAGCACGGCGCTGATCCCGGTCGCCGGGGCGTTCCTGGCCAGCCAGCGCGCGGCGAACGCGGCAGATGCCGCGGCGCTCGCCGCGGCCGACGTCGCGTCGGGAGCGTTCCCCGGGGAGCCCTGCGCGGCCGCGGCGGCCGCGGCAACCGCGAACGGGGGCGTGCTGTCGGCGTGTGAGCTGCGCGGCGCGGTCGCGCGCGTCGAGGTCAGCCTGGGCTGGTGGGTGTTCGCGCTGAGCGCTGCCGCGCGGGCGGGGCCGCCGGGAACACCGTGAACACAACGAGCGCCGTGAACACAGCGAGCGCCGTGAACACAGCGAGCGCCGTGAACACACTGAGCGCCGTGAACGGCTCAGTCGATCAGATCAATCGAAGAGCGTCTCGCGGTAGCGGTACTCGACGGCCGTCGGCAGCTCACTGGAATCACCGGCGAACTCGAGCCCGGCGGTGCGGGCGTAGGAGAATCGTTTGCCGCCCGACTCGGCGGGGATGGCGATCAGCGGTTGCGGGTCTCCCGAGTCGAGGAAGGCAGTGCTGATGGTCTTGCCCTCGAGCGGCCCGTCAATGAGTTTCGCGGTGTAGCTGCGTGCCGAAGTAGTTTCCATGCTCGCCATTGTGCTCCCTTTATATGCAACCGCAAGGGGTGAGGGCGCGCCGGGCGGAGGGGTTGACGGGGCCCACATGAGCATGTCTCAATTAGGCACGCACTCGACGTGTATGTGTATGGTGTGCCTTGGCAGGCCTACAGGTCGCCGATCACACGATGCAGGATGCGCTGGGGGCGCGATCGATCCGCTCGTACTCAATAGAAACAAGAGGAACCTGGTGCCGGGCACGAAAAAACTGGTCATCGTGGAGTCTCCGAACAAGATGAAGTCGATTGCCCAGTACCTGGGCGACGGCTACGAGGTCTTGGCGTCGGTGGGCCACATTCGCGATCTGATCGAGCCCAAGAACCTCCCGGCCGAGTTGAAGAAGGGCTCGCTGGGCAAGTTCTCCGTCGACGTCGAGAACGGCTTCGAGCCGTACTACGTCGTGTCCGACGCCAAGAAGAAGACCGTCGCCGAGCTCAAGCGGGCGATGAAGGATGCCGACGAGCTCCTGCTCGCCACTGATGAGGACCGCGAGGGCGAGGCCATCGCGTGGCACCTGCTCCAGGTGCTCCAGCCCAAGGTTCCCGTCAAGCGCATGGTCTTCCACGAGATCACCAAGGACGCCATCCTGGCGGCCAAGGACAACACCCGCGAGCTCGACACCGCACTTGTCGACGCGCAGGAGACCCGCCGCATCCTCGACCGCCTGTACGGCTACGAGATCTCGCCAGTGCTCTGGCGCAAGGTCGGCCCCGGCCTCTCCGCCGGCCGCGTGCAGTCCGCCGCCACCCGCCTGGTCGTGGACCGCGAGCGCGAACGCCTCGCCTTCACCGCCGCCGGCTACTGGGACCTGAGCGCCATCCTCAGCACCGCCGTCGACGGGGCAGCGGATTCCGGCACGAACTTCTCCGCCCGGCTCGCCCGCCTGAACGGCGAGCGCATCGCCAGCGGCCGCGACTTCGACGACAACGGCCAGCTGAAGAGCACGGCATCCGTGCTTGATGAGGCCGCCGCGACGGCGCTGCGCGAGGCGCTGCTGCAGCCCGGCGTCGACCTGACCGTCACCAAGGTCGAGTCGAAACCGTACTCGCGCAAGCCGGCCGCGCCGTTCACCACCTCGACACTGCAGCAGGAGGCCGCGCGCAAGCTGCGCTTCTCGGCCAAGCAGACCATGAGCGTTGCCCAGTCTCTCTACGAGAACGGGTACATCACCTATATGCGCACCGACTCGCCCTCGCTCTCGCAGCAGGCGATCAACGCCGCGCGCACCCAGGCCACCGCCCTCTACGGCGCGGACACCATCCCCGACAAGCCGCGCGTCTACACCGGCAAGAGCAAGAACGCGCAGGAGGCACACGAGGCCATCCGCCCGTCGGGCGACACCTTCCGCACCCCGGCGTCGCTGGCCAGCTCGCTGCGCGGCAACGACTTCAAGCTCTACGACCTCATCTGGAAGCGCACCGTCGCCTCGCAGATGGCCGACGCCAAGGGCCAGACCGCGTCCGTCACGATCGTGGCCGGCCCGACTGGCGAGTCCGAGAACCCGCGTGCCTCGAAGGCGCTCGCCGAGTTCACGGCATCCGGAACTGTCATCACCTTCCGCGGCTTCCTGAACGCGTACGAGGAGAGCCGCGACGAGGAGCGCAACGCCCCGAGCGAGCCGAGCGAGTCCAAGCTGCCGCAGCTCAGCGAGGGCCAGCAGCTCAGCTTCGCCGAACTCGACGCCAACGGCCACGAGACCACGCCGCCGCCGCGCTTCACCGAGGCCAGCCTCGTCAAGCGCCTCGAAGAGCTCGGCATCGGCCGCCCGTCCACGTTCGCGTCGATCATCTCCACGATCGTCGACCGCGGCTACGTCACCCCGCGCGGGCAGTCCCTCATCCCGAACTGGATCGCCTTCTCGGTGGTCCGGCTGTTGGAGGAGTACTTCGGCGATCTCGTCGAGTACGACTTCACCGCCGAGATGGAGGGCGACCTCGACCACATCGCGGCCGGCGAGGCCGACCGTGTCGACTGGCTGAACAGCTTCTACTTCGGCTCCGACAAGCACAAGGGCCTGCGCCAGGTCATCGACAACCTCGGCGAGATCGACGCGCGCAGCATCAACTCGATGCCGATCACCGACGACATCACGCTGCGCATCGGCAAGTACGGCCCCTACCTCGAGGTGATCGAGGAGGGCGCAGACCCGGATGCCACGCCGCGACGCGTCAACCTGCCCCTGAACCTCGCCCCCGACGAGCTGACCCCGGCCAAGGCGCGCGAGATCGTCGACGCCCCCGTCGTCACCGACCGCGTCATCGGCATCAACCCCGAGAACGGCAAGGAGATCGTCGCGAAGGACGGCCGCTTCGGCCCCTACGTGACCGAGCTCGACCCGGCCCCCGAGGTCGTCGCCGACGCCGCCACCGGCGAGGTCATCGAGGCGGCCGCGACGGATGCCGCGGCGTCCGGCACCGCCACGAAGCCCGCGGCCAAGAAGAAGCCGGCCGCGAAGAAGGCCGCGGCGGTCAAGCCGCGCACCGCCTCGCTGTTCAAGTCGATGGACCTGGCCACGATCGACCTCGACACCGCGCTGAAGCTGCTCTCGCTGCCGCGCGTCGTCGGCGTCGACCCGGAGACGGGCGCCGAGATCCTCGCCCAGAACGGGAAGTTCGGCCCGTACCTCAAGAAGGGCGTCGACACCCGCTCGCTCACCAGCGAGGACCAGATCTTCGACATCGACCTGCCCGGTGCGCTCGAGCTCTACGCCCAGCCGAAGTACGGCGGCCGTGCCGCCTCCAGCGCGCTGCGCGAGTTCGAGGCCGACCCGGTCAGCGGCAAGCCGATCAAGGTGAAGGACGGCCGCTTCGGCGCCTACGTCACCGACGGCACGACGAACGCGACCATCCCGAAGAGCGAGACGGTCGACGACCTCACCTTCGAGCGCGCCGTCGAGCTGCTGCAGATCAAGCGCGACAAGGGGCCGGCGCCCAAGAAGACGGCGGCCAAGAAGGCCCCCGCCAAGAAGCCGGCCGCCAAGAAGCCCGCAGCGAAGAAGCCGGCCGCCAAGAAGGCCACGGCTGCCGTCTCCGCCGCGCGCTCCGAGGCCGCGAAGAAGGCAGCCGCAACGCGTGCCGCGAACAAGGCAGCCGCCGCGGCCGCCGGAGCGGCAGAGTGACCGGCCTCCCCACCGAGCTGAACGACGCGGCATCCGGCGTGTTCATCACGCTCGAGGGTGGCGACGGCTCCGGCAAGTCGACCCAGGCCGCGCTGCTGGCCGGCTGGCTCGGCGAGCAGGGCCGCACGGTCATGCGCACCCGCGAGCCCGGCGGCACCGAGGTGGGCGTCGAGATCCGCGAGATCGTGCTGCACCACCGCGGCCACATCGCCCCGCGGGCCGAGGCTCTTCTCTACGCCGCCGACCGCGCGCACCACATCGAGACGGCCGTGCGCCCCGCGCTCGCCCGCGGCGAGGTCGTCATCCAGGACCGCTACATCGACTCCTCCGTCGCCTACCAGGGTGCCGGGCGGGTGCTCGGCGGCGAGGAGGTGCGCCAGCTCTCCCTCTGGGCGACAGAGGGGCTGCTGCCCGACCTCACCGTGCTGCTCGACCTCGACGAGACGGTGGCCCGTGGCCGGCTGGATGCCGCCGAGAAGCGCTTCGACCGGCTCGAGGCCGAGAAGGGCGCTTTCCACGCCCGCGTGCGCGCGGCCTTCCTCGCGCTGGCCGCGGCCGAGCCGGAGCGCTTCCTCGTCGTGGACGCCGCGCTGCCCGTCGACGAGATCGCCGCGCTGATCCGCGCCCGCGTCGCCGCGCTGCTCGGCTAGCCACAAACGCACGCCGCCGCCCCCTCGCGGGCCGGGGCGAAAACAC
The DNA here is from genome assembly GCF_002936985.1 of Microterricola pindariensis. Lineage (GTDB taxonomy): Bacteria > Actinomycetota > Actinomycetes > Actinomycetales > Microbacteriaceae > Microterricola > Microterricola pindariensis. The sequence continues at coordinate 44,138 of NZ_MPZN01000014.1, forward strand.
AGGATGAGAGCGGCGCCGCCCCCGAGACGGGGTGCGGCACCGCTCTCATCCTGTTTTTCGGCGCCCCATTCTCCGTCGGCTCGAGAGAGCGTGCGACCGAGGCCGGTGGGCGGCACGGCTTCTCGGCCGCCACCGGTAACCTTGAGGGGTGACGGTGTGGAGTGAACTGACGGGGCAGGCGGAGGCGATCGCGCTGTTCCGCGCCGCGGCGAGCTTCCAGCCGGGGGCAGCGGGCGACGCCGCCCGCGCCGACGCCGCGCAGGAGGCGAGCGCGTCGGGTGCCGCGGCATCCGGCCCGGCGAACCAGATGACGCACTCCTGGCTGATCACCGGCCCGGCCGGCTCGGGCCGCTCCAACCTGGCCTTCGCCTTCGCGACCGCGCTGCTCAGCGGCAACCCCGACGGCGACGAGGCGACGGCCGCGCAGGTCACCGCGCGCAGCCACCCCGACCTGCAGGTGCTCACCACCGAGGGCGTCATCATCAAGATCGCTGACGTGCGCGAGACGGTGCGCCGCTCGCACTACTCGCCGTCGGTCGGTCGCTACCGCGTCATCATCGTCGAGGACGCCGACCGCATGGCCGAGCACGCCTCCAACGTGCTGCTGAAAGAACTCGAGGAGCCGCCGGAGCGCACCGTCTGGATCCTCTGCGCGCCGAGCGAGGCCGACCTGCTGCCGACGATCCGCTCCCGCGTGCGCAGCGTGCGCTTGCGCGTGCCGACGGTCGCGGATGTCGCCGAGTTGCTCGTCAAGCGCAACGACATCAGTCCCGAGCTGGCCGAGCGCGCCGCCCGCGAGGCGCAGAGCCACATCGGCATGGCGCAGCGCCTGGCCACCAGTGCCGAGGCGCGCGACCGCCGCCAGGAGACCCTGACCACCGCCCTCGAGGTGCGCTCGGTCAGCAACGCGGTGCTCGCCGCCGCCCGGTTGCTGGCCATCGCCGGAGCTGACGCCGAGGCCATCACCGAGCAGCGCGACGCCCAGGAGCGCGAGCACACGCTGCGCTCGCTCGGCATCGCGCCCGGCCAGGCCATCCCGCCCGGCCTGCGCGGCCAGATCAAGGCGATGGAGGACGACCAGAAGCGGCGCGCCAAGCGCAGCCTGCGCGACGGCATCGACCGCATCCTGGTCGACCTCTCCTCCTTGTTCCGAGACGTGATCATGCTGCAGCTCGGCCGCACGGATGCCGTCATCAACCGCGAGCTCGAGGGCACGATCGCCGCGGCCGCGACACGCAGCACTCCCGCAGAAACGCTCGCTACGCTCGACGCGATCACCACCGCGCGGCACCGGATCGAGGCGAACGTCGCCCCGCTCCTGGCGCTCGAGGCGATGCTCGTGTCGTTCCGCCGCGGCTAGCAGCGAGCTCGACACCCAGCGCAGCCGACCCCTGAAGCAGCCGACAGAAAGCGAAGACAGTTGACGACTGCCACCGGCCCCACACCCACCACCACGCCGCGCCGCCGCGCGCGACGCCTCGGGGCGGCACTGGCCGGCGTCCTCGCCGTCACCCTCGCGCTCACCGGCTGCGTCACCGCCTTCCTGCCCGAGCCGCCGCCCGCCACCTCCACGCCGACCGGCGAGGACGTCGACGCCTCGCTGGCGCCGTTCTACGGCCAGACGGTGCAGTGGAGCAACTGCGGCGGCGGGATGCAGTGCGCCGACGTCAACGCCCCGCTGGACTGGGCGGAGCCGGCATCCGGAAGCATCAAGCTGGCCATCGTGCGCCAGAACGCGAGCGGTGACAAGATCGGCTCCCTGTTCGTCAACCCGGGCGGCCCCGGAGCCTCCGGCTTCGACTTCGTGAAGGACTCGGTCAACTACGCCACGGACCAGCGCCTGCAGGAGCGCTTCGACGTGGTCGGCTTCGACCCGCGCGGCGTCGGCCGCTCCACTGCGGTCACCTGTTACGACGCCGCCGGCATGGACGCCTACCTCTACGACGTGAGCACGACCAAGCGCGGCACCGACGCCTGGATCGCCGAGATGACCACCTCCGCCCGCGACTTCGGCGAGGCCTGCGCCGACGAGACCGGGCCGCTGCTCGAACACGTCGACACCGAGAGCGCCGCCCGCGACCTCGACCTGCTGCGCGCCGTGCTCGGCGACAGCGAGCTGTACTACCTGGGCTACTCCTACGGCACCTTCCTCGGCGCCGTCTACGCGGAGCTGTTCCCAGGCAAGGTCGGCCGACTGGTTCTCGACGGCGCGCTCGACCCCGCCGCGAGCAACTTCGAGGTGACCAAGGTGCAGGCCGTCGGCTTCGAGAACGCGCTGCGCGCCTACCTCAAGGACTGCCTGTCGGCCACCTCCTGCCCGTTCGAGGGCACCGTCGACCAGGGCATGGCCACGATCGGCGCGCTGCTGCAGTCCGTCGACGCCAGCCCGATCCGGGCCGAGGACGGCCGCGAGCTCGGCTCCAACGCCCTCCTCACTGCCATCATCTACCCGCTCTACGACGCCAACGCGTGGGGCATGCTCAGCGACATGCTCGAGAGCGTCATGCACGGCGACGCCCAGTTGGCGTTCCAGTTCGCCGACGGCTACAACGGCCGCAACCCCGACGGCAGTTACTCGGACAACTCCACCGAGGCGTTCATGGCCATCAACTGCATGGACTACAGCTACAACGCCGACCCCGCCTCGATGCGCGAGCAGGCCGCCGAGATCGCCGCGGCGGCGCCGGTCATCGGCGCCTACATGTCCTACGGCGACATCGGCTGCGCCAACTGGCCGTACGCCTTCCAGGGCGAGCGCGGCCCGATCAACGCCGAGGGCGCCCCGCCGATCCTGGTGATCGGCACGACGAACGACCCCGCCACCCCGTACGTCTGGGCCGAGGCCCTGGCCGACCAGCTCGACAGCGGCGTGCTCGTCACCTATCAGGGCGAGGGCCACACCGCCTACAACAAGTCGAACTCCTGCATCGCCAACACCGTCGACGACTACCTCATCGCCGGCACGGTGCCCGCGGCCGACCCGCGCTGCTAGCGGTATCCGCTCGCGCCTAGCGGCATCCGCTCGCGGCTAGCGCTGCCTGCGCGCGCGCACGACGAACACGATCACGAGCGCGACAGCCACGAGGGCAGCCAGCTGAATCAGGGCTGAGAGCGCGTCGACGGGCGCCAGCGCGCCCGGGTTGGTGTCGGCGCACTCGGCCGCGGGCGCCGCGCAGGAGAGCCGCACGATGAGCTCCTCCCAGCGGCCAGTCGCGTCCATGCATCCAGTCAAGCAGGGCGGCTGCCTGGACACCGGTTCCGTGCCCCAATCGTGACCGGGCGGCCGGCGCTGCTGTACTGTGTGCCGATGGGCACCGACGGGGAGCCTCAGCCTGCAGAGCCGACCGCGATCACGATCGCAGTCGTCATCCCGTCGCGCAACGACGCCCAACTTCTCGCCGTCTGCCTGGCCCACCTCGCCGCCCAGACCCGGCCGGCCGATGAAATCATCGTCGTCGACAACGCCAGCAGTGACGACACGGCGGCGGTCTGCGCGGCGGCGGGAGTGCGGCGCATCTACTGGGCCGCGCCGGGCGTCGGCGGCGCCTCGGCGGTCGGCTTCGACGCGGCGCGCGCCGGCATCCTGGCCCGTCTGGACGCGGACTCGCGGCCCGGCCCGGACTGGCTCGCCCGGGTGGAGGCGGGGCTCGGCGAGGCCGGCGACTTCGCGCTCGTCACCGGTCCGGGCGACTTCTACGGCGGAACGGCGCTCGTGCGCTGGGCGGGACGGGTGCTCTACCTGGGCGGCTACTTCCACGTGGTCGGGCCGATGCTCGGGCACCCGCCGGTGTTCGGCTCGAACTACGCGATGACCGCCGCGGTGTGGGAGCGGATCGGCCCTGCGGTCGCGCGGGACGAGCCCCGCATCCACGACGACCTCGACGTCTCCTACCTGGTGCGGCCGGACATGTCGGTGCGCGTGGACCCCGCCATGCGGATGCCGGTCTCTGCCCGCCCGTTCGAGTCGTGGGGGGCTCTCGGGCTGCGGCTCGGCAAGGCGTGGACCACGCTCGCGCACGAGTTCCGCCGGGAGCGCCCGTGGAACCGGCGGCGGGAGCGCAAACAGTGGGAGCGCAGCCACCGGCCGTAGCGGGGCGGGCGGATGCTCAGACGGGCAGGCGAGTGGGTGCGGGCAAGCCGCCCGGGCCGCCTAGCGCTCGGCCGCGGCGAACAGGCGCAGCAGGTCGCGGCAGAGCTGGTGCGGCGAGGTCTCGCAGGGGCTGTGCCCGGCCGGGTAGACGGCGAGCTCGGCGTCGAGGGAGCGCGCGAACTCGGCGTGCAGCTCCGTCGGCCAGAGGTCGTGCTCGCCGACGGCCACGAGCTTCGGCAACGGCGCCTCGCGCAGGATCGGGCCGAGGTCGGGGGTGCGCTTCATCAGCGACACGATGTCGCTCACCGACTGCCGCCGGGTGAGGGCGAAGCGCGCCCGGACGAAGCGCAGTCTGCCGGGCGGCACGGGCACCAGGTTGCGCCGGATGCCCCAGATCATGAGTGCCGCCCCGATGTTGCCGGTGGCCAGGCCGGTGACCGGCCCGATCCGGCTGACGCCGCGGAAGCTCTGCCCGGCCAGGGGCGGGCAGCTGAGCAAGGTCAGGCTGGCGAAGCGGGCGGGCTCCCGAGCGTAGGCGAGTCCGGCGACGATGCCGGCGAAGGAATAGCCGACGACGTGCGCGGCCCGGCCCACATCCGCGAGCAGGGCGAGCAGGTCGTCGACGAACAGCTCGTAGTCGTAGTGCTCGCGCGGCGGGGAGAGGTGCTCTGGACCGGCCGCGGCCGACTCGTACTGCCCGGCGAGGTCGAAGCTCAGCGCGTGATAGCCGGCCGCGGCCAGCACCGGCAGCATCAGCTGGAAGTCCTCCTTCGAGCCGGTGGCGCCCGGCACCAGGAGCACGGGTGGGGCGTCCGGGTCGCCGCAGGAGATCAGGGCCAGCGAACCGCTCGGGGCCGCGAACGTGCTCGCGCGCACCCCGTCCGGCAGCCGCGCCCAGTCGATGTCGGGCAGCTGGGCGTCGGCCGCGGCCGCGGGATCCGTCGCCTGCTCGCCCATCGCCCACCTCCGCATCGCAGGGCGGCGAGCCCGGAACGCTCTGGCTATGCCGCCACCGTCGTTATGAAGGAGCTTAGGCGGCGGTACACCTCCTGCGACTCCGGGTAGCGATAATTCTGCTGCCAGGTGTGCTCCGTGTTCGGGCTGTCCCAGCCATAGACCAGCGAGTCCACGGGCACCCCGTGCTCTTTCAGCCGGGCAATCAGGTTCATGTTGGAGGCGTAGAAGAAGTCGCGCTCCGAGGTGGTGATGAACACGGGCGGGCAGCGGGAGTCCAGCCACTCGATGGGCGACATGTAGTGGGCGGCCTCGCGCAAGCGGTGCCGCTCGGGCGCCGTGCGGCCATCGCCGTGCGGCAGCAGCATCCGGATGAAGTTCAGGCTCATCACGAAGCCCTTGTCGAAGAACACCGAGAAGTCGACGATGCTGCAGTGCTGCACCAGGCCCCGCAGCTGGGGGAGGCGGAGCGCCGGGTCGAGGGAGTAGTGCTCGGCCAGCTCGGGCTGGAAGGTGGCCGCGGTCATCAGGGCCGCGATCTGTCCGCCGGCCGAATCCCCGCCCAGCACGCAGCGCTGCCCGTCGCCGTTGAAGTCGCCGATGGTGGAGTTCACCCAGGCCAGCGCTGCGTTGGCATCCTCCAGCACATGGCCGAGGTGGAAGTGCGGCGCCATCCGGTAGTTGACGTTCACCACGACCACCCCGTCGGCCGCCTGGGTGGCGCAGTACTTCGTGAGCGACGCCTTGTCTCCCGACGTCCAGCCGCCGCCGTGGAAGTACACGTAGACGGGCAGCGGGCTCACCGGGCCGCCGGTGTTCGCCGGCGCCATGACGTCGAGCCGGTGCGAGCGGATGCCGTCGCCGACGAAGTCGATGTCGAACCAGTAGCTGACGCCGCTGACCGGTTCGACGTTGAATCGGCGCCGCTCGCCCGGGCTGACGGCGCGCATCAGCAGCCGCCACGCCCAGACGGGCACGCGTCGCAGCGCTCCCCGGGCGCGACGCCCCGCGGCCGCGCTGGCCGAGGGCTCGGCCTGTCCCTGCACCTTCACGCCCACACGGTACGCCGGGGCGCTGGGAGCGCGCTCACCGCTAGCTGGGCATGGCCGAGTGCCTAGTCGGCGGGCACCGGGTGGCCGTAGTCGAAGGAGTCGTCCGCGTCCTCCGTGCTGCCGATGAGCTGGTAGGTGAATCCCGCATGCGTCAGCTCTTCATGGGGAGTGTCGCCGGGAAGGTAGTGCACGCGGATGTCATACCCCACGGCCCCGAGCTCGTCGCCGTAGAGGATCGCGGTGTAGCCGTCGTCGCTGGTCATGGCCAGAGTCTACGAGCCGGCGCCCGATCCCGGCAGGGGCCAGCGGCGGCGGGCGCGAAAAAGGCCAGCCGGGAAAACCCGGCTGGCCTTTTTATATCTGGGCCGCCTGTGGGAATCGAACCCACGACCTTCTCATTACGAGTGAGACGCTCTGCCGACTGAGCTAAGGCGGCGTGGCAACCGCACGATTTCTCGTGTGAATGGCACAGCAATAAAGCTTAGCTGACGTTTTGGGTGTTCGTGTACACGCCCCGGGTCGGCGACGGCTCTGCGCCAGTCGCGGCCCTCGTCGAGATCGTCGTCGGGACTATGCTGGGCGCGTGAACACAACGACGACATCACTGCGCTGGGGAATACTCGCTACCGGTGGCATCGCGCACGCGGTGACCTCCGACTTGGTTGCGAACGGGATTACGGTGCAGGCCGTCGGTTCGCGGCGTGCAGAGAGCGCGGCGCAGTTCGCCGCCGAGTTCGGCATCCCGAACGTGCACGCCAGCTACGAGGATCTCGTCGCCGACCCGGACGTCGACGTCATCTACATCGCGACGCCGCACCCGTTCCACGCCGAGCACGCCACCATGGCGCTGAACGCCGGCAAGCACGTGCTCGTCGAGAAGCCGTTCGCCCTGAACGCCGAGGAGGCCCGAGAGGTCGTGGCCCTGGCCGAGGCGCAGGGCCTCGTCGTGCTCGAGGCCATGTGGACGCGCTTCCTGCCGCACATGCAGCGGATCCGCGAGATCCTCGACGCAGGCACGATCGGGGAGGTGCGCACGCTCATCGCCGACCACACCCAGAAGCTCTCCGACGACCCCGCCCACCGTCTGAACGCCCTCGAGCTCGGCGGCGGCGCGCTGCTGGACCTCGGCATCTACCCGATCTCCTTCGCCTCCTCCCTGTTCGGCCAGCCGGAGAGCATCCAGGCCACCGCCAGCTTCCGGTCGACCGGCGCCGACGCGCAGGTCGCCACCACCTTCCGCTACGCCTCCGGGGCGATCGCCACCACGCTCTCCGCGAGCGACGTGCAGGGCCCAAACCGCGCCAGCGTCATCGGCACCAAGGGCCGCATCGATATCGACGGGGTCTGGTACACCCAGACCGGCTTCCAAGTGCTGGATGCCGCAGGCGCCGTGATCGAGGAGTACACAACCGAGCAGAATGGCGGCGGCAAGCACTACCAGGCCGTCGCGCTCGAGGAGCTCGTGGCCCGCGGCGAGCTGAACGACCCGCGCCTGCCGCTGTCGGAGATCGTGCAGATCATGGAGACCCTCGACGCCGTGCGTGCCGAGATCGGCCTCGTCTACCCGGGCGAGTAGGCGGGGGCGCGGCCGCCCGCTGGCGGGGAGCGAGCGCGCCCACGGGGCGCTCAGGCTGGCGGCCTAAAATAGCGGGATGCCAGATTCCGACCTGCCCCGCCCTGCACCGACTCCCGCCCAGGGCAGCGGTGCCACGCGCGAGCACGGCGGCTTCCTCGGCACCCTGCGCAAGCACCCGCGCGCCACACTGATCACGGCCGGCGCGCTGGCGCTCGTGCTGTTCGGCGGCATCGCCGTCGCGGCCGGCAGCGCGTTCGGCGCCCCGGCGACGGCATCCGTCGCACTGGCGACCCCGAGCAACACCCCGACGCCCACCCCCACGCAAACGGCCCGGCCGGCGCCGGCCGCGGCACCGGCCGCGAGCATCGTGCGCCTGTGCTCGGTGGCCGATCTCGCCAGCGACCCCCGGCTCGGCAGCTTTCAGGCACAGGTGCGCAACGCCGCCACCGGCGAGGTGCTCTACGACCGCGGTGGCGACACCGCCTCCCGCGCAGCCAGCGTCATGAAGGTGCTCACCTCGGCCGCGGCGCTCGACGTCCTCGGCCCCGACTACCGGGCGACGACCACCGTCGTCGCGGGTGCTGAGCCCGGCTCCGTCGTGCTCGTCGGCGGCGGCGACATCACGCTCAGCCGCACCCCGAGCGGTGATGAGTCCGCCTACGCCGGCGCCGCGCACCTCGACGAGCTCGCCGCGCAGGTGCGCGCCGCCTGGGACGCCAACCCGGCCAACCCGCCGTTGACGAAGCTGGTGCTGGACTCCTCGCTGTTCGGCGGCGCCGAGTGGCAGCCCAGCTGGGACAGCAAGGAACTCTGGGACGGCTACATGCCGCCGATCACCGCGCTGCAGGTCGACGGCGACCGCGACAACGCCTACAGCAACACCTCCAGCCGCAGCGAGGACCCGATCGGGCGCGCCGGCGAGGCCTTCGCCGATGAGCTCGGCGGCGTCAGCGTCGAGCGCGGCACCGCCCCGGCCGGCGCAGCCGTGCTCGGCTCCGTGCAGTCGCAGCCGGTCTCGACGTTGATCCAGCAGACGCTGATCGTCTCGGACAACGCGATCGCCGAGATGCTCGCCCGCCTGGTTGCCGTGGAATCCGGCGCAGGCAACAGCTTCGAGGCGATCCAGGCCGGAACGCTCGCCGGCCTCGCCGGCTACGGCATCGACACCACCGGCATCGTGGCCGTCGACGGCTCCGGGCTGAGCGACGACAACGCCATCCCGCCGAGCTACCTCACCCAGCTGTTCATGAAGATCAACGCCCGCGAGGGCAACCTCGGCGTGATCTTCGACGGCCTGCCCGTCGCCGGGCAGAGCGGCTCGCTCTCCTACAGCGACCGGTTCGGCGGGGACAGCGCGATCGCCGACGGTTCCGTGTTCGCCAAGACCGGCTGGATCGACACCGGGTACACGCTCGCCGGCGTCATCCACGCCGCCGACGGCACCCCGCTCACCTTCGCCATCTACGCGCTGGACGACGTCGACGACAGCGCCAAGACGGCGATCGACGCGCTCACCGCCGGCTTCTACAGCTGCGGAAATACCCTCTCCAACCTGTAGTCCCGGCCGATTCACCCGTTCGACGGGGATAATGGGGGCATGACTCGGGCGCTTTTCATCGTTGACGTGCAGAACGACTTCACCGAGGGCGGTGCGCTCGGAGTGGTCGGAGGCGCGGACGTCGCAGCAGGCATCAGTGCCCTGCTCGCCGCACACGCGGGCGATTACGGCGCGATCTTCGCCTCGCGGGACTGGCATGACGAGGGCAACGACAACGGCGGGCACTTCGCCACGGATGCCGCCCCGGACTTCGTCGACAGCTGGCCGGTGCACTGCGTCGCCGGCACGGCCGGGGCCGAATACCACCCGGCGTTCGACACGGCCGCCGTCACGTTCCACATCCGCAAGGGCCAGGGGAAGCCCGCCTACTCGATCTTCGAGGGCACCGGCGAGAACGGCGAGACCGTCAGCGAGTTGCTCACCGAGCGCGGCGTGACCGAGATCGACATCGTCGGCATCGCCACCGACTACTGCGTGCGCGCCAGCGCCTTGGACGCACTCGAGCACGGCCAGCACGTGCGCGTGCTGCAGGACCTCGTCGCCGGCGTGGCTGCCGCGAGCTCCGTGGCCGCCTTGGCCGAACTGGGCCATGCCGGGGCCGAGATCATCGACTCCGCCCCGTAGCCGCTGGCGTGTTTCCCCACGTTGGCTCGAGGGAGCGCCAGCGACCGAAGCCAACACCGCCGTGCAGATCCCGCCGGCCGAGTAGGCCCGCCAGGGCCGTGTCGAGAATCGGTTTCTCGCGGGGCGCTGTGTCTCGTGCGGGGTCTCGATACGCTCGTTCCTCGCTACTCGACCAGCGGGGGTTTCGCGAGGCTCACGGGGCGGGGGTTTCGGCGGGCTCAAGGGGCGGGCGGATGCCGGCTGCCGCAGCGCCCCGAACGACGTCAGGCCCGGCCGAGAACGGCCGGGCCTGACGCGGGTGCAGCGGTTTAGAGCGTGTTGCCGAGCTTGAAGCCCTTCTCGTTGTCGCCCTCGCGGGTGTACGAGAAGCCGTCGGCGCCGACGGTCACCTCCATCTCGGAGGAGTCGGTGCGCGCGACCAGCGGCTGCGGCTGACCGTCGAGGTCGAGCACGAGCGAGGCGTCCGTGTACCAGCTGGGCACAACGGGGTTGCCCCACCAGTCGCGGCGCTGGTTGTCGTGCACGTCCCAGGTGACGACGGGGTTGTCCGGGTCGCCCGTGTAGTAGTCCTGCGTGTAGATCTCGACGCGGTGGCCGTCGGGGTCGCGCAGGTACAGGTAGAACGCGTTCGAGACGCCGTGGCGGCCCGGGCCGCGCTCGATCGAGTCGGACTTGCGCAGGGCGCCGAGCTTGTCGCAGATCGCGATGATGTTGTGCTTCTCGTGCGTGGCGAATGCGACGTGGTGCATGCGCGGGCCGTCGCCGCCGGTCATGGCGGTGTCGTGCACGGTGGGCTTGCGGCGCATCCAGGCGGCGTAGGTGGTGCCCTCCTCGTCCTGGATGTCCTCGGTCACGCGGAAGCCGAGGTCCTCCATGTAGGCGACGGCGCGGGGCACGTCCGGGGTGACCTGGTTGAAGTGGTCCAGGCGCACCAGGCAGCCGGGGGTCTGCAGGTGGTAGGCCCAGGCGAGGCGCTCGACGTGCTCGACGTCGTAGAAGAACTCGTACGGGAAGCCGAGCGGGTCCTCGACGCGCACCGAGTCGCCGATGCCCTTGTTGTAGCCGTTCGGGTTGCGCTCGACGCGGCATCCGAGCTCGGTGTAGAAGGCGACGGCGGCGTCGAGTTCCTGCGGGCTCCGCACCCGGTAGCTGAATGCGGCGACGGCGGCGACGTCGCCCTTGCGCAGCACGAGGTTGTGGTGGATGAACTCCTCGAAGCTGCGCAGGTAGACGACCTCGTCGTCCTCCTCGGTGACGACGAGTCCGAGCACGTCGACGTAGAACTCGCGCGAGGCGGCCAGGTCGGTGACGATGAGCTCCATGTAGGCACAGCGCAGGATGTCGGGTGCGGGCGACGTGGGGGTCGCGATGCGGTTGGCCGGCGCGGCGATCGGGCTGCCGGTGGTGACGATTGGTTCAGTCATGGTGGTGCGTTCTCTTCCTTGAGTGGGGACTCGGGCCGAAATTGTGAAAGGGGTTACTTCGCGGTGCCGAAGCGGGGGGAGTGCGCCTCGTTGAGCGTGATGTGCACGGCCTGCTGGTCGGTGTAGAAGTCGATCGAGCGGTAGCCGCCCTCGTGGCCGAGGCCGGAGGCCTTGACCCCGCCGAACGGGGTGCGGAGGTCCCGCACGTTGTTCGAGTTGAGCCAGACCATGCCGGCTTCGACCGACTGCGAGAAGTTGTGGGCGCGCTTGAGGTTGTTCGTCCAGATGTAGGCGGCCAGGCCGTAGCGGGTGTTGTTGGCCAGCTCGAGGGCTTCCTCATCGGTGTCGAACGGGGTGATCGCCACGACCGGGCCGAAGATCTCCTCCTGGAAGATGCGGGCATCCGGTGCGACGTCGGCGAACACGGTCGGGGAGACGTAGTTGCCCGTCTCCAGGCCCTCCGGGCGGCCGCCGCCGGCGACGAGGCGGGCCTCGGTCTTGCCGATCTCGACGTAGCTCATCACCTTGTCGTAGTGCTCGGGGTGCACAAGCGCGCCGACCTCGGTCTTCGGGTCGTGCGGGTCACCGACGACGATGTTCTTCGCGCGCTCGGCGTAGCGGGCGACGAAGTCGTCGTAAATCGGGCGCTCGACCAGGATGCGGCTGCCGGCGGTGCAACGCTCGCCGTTCAGCGAGAACACGCCGAACACCGTCGCGTCGAGGGCGGCCTCGATGTCGGCATCCGCGAACACGACGGCGGGGGACTTGCCGCCGAGCTCCATCGAGAGGCCCTTGAGGAACGGGGCTGCGTTGCCGAAGATGATCTGGCCGGTGCGGCTCTCGCCGGTGAAAGAGATGAGCGGCACGTCGGGGTGCTTGACGAGCGCGTCGCCCGCCTCCTCGCCGAGGCCGTTGACCAGGTTGAAGACGCCGTCGGGCACGCCGGCCTCGCGGAAGATCTCGGCCCAGAGCGAGGCGGAGAGCGGGGTGAACTCGGCCGGCTTGAGCACGACGGTGTTGCCGGTGGCCAGCGCGGGGGCGAGCTTCCACGATTCCAGCATGAAGGGGGTGTTCCACGGGGTGATCAGGCCGGCGACGCCGATCGGCTTGCGGTTGACGTAGTTCACCTGGCGGCCGGGCACCTTGTAGGTGTCGTCGCGCTGGGCCACGATCAGGTCGGCGAAGAAGCGGAAGTTCTCGGCGGCGCGGTTGGCCTGGCCGAGCGCCTGCGTGATCGGCAGGCCGGTGTCGAAGGTCTCCAGCTCGGCGAGGCGCTGGTCGCGGGCCTCGATGAGGTCGGCGATCTTGTGCAGCACGCGGGAGCGCTGGCGCGGGAGCATGCGCGGCCACGGGCCGGTCTTGAACGCCCGCTGGGCTGCGGCGACGGCGAGCTCGATGTCGGCCTTCTGGCCGGCCGCGGCCTGCACGTAGCTCTCGTTCGACACGGGGTCGAGCACGTCGAAGGTCTCGCCGCCGATCGAGTCGACGAACTGGCCGTCGATGAAGTGCTGGATCTTGCTGGGCAGGTTCTCGGGGATGTAGTGACTCATGGTTCTCATAACTCCATTGCTGAGGCCGTGGTCTGGCCACGGTGCGGGCTGGGCTGGCGATGCTGTCTGGGGTGCCCCGCTGGCGGGGGCGGATGCCGCGGCTAGGCGCTGGTCGCGTCGAGCTCCCCGACCGGGGCCGCCCGTTTGTGCTCGGCCTGGTAGGCGAGCATGGCGTCGAGGGTGCGGGTGCGGTGCGCGCGTGCAGCCAACTCGATCTCGAGCGCCGGGGCGTCCGCCTCGAGAAGGCGCAGCAGCTCCTCGTGCTCCTCGACCGAGGCGCGGGCGCGGCCGGGGACGAAGCTGAAGCTGGAGTCGCGCAGCACGTTCATCCGGTTCCAGCCGCGGTGCACCAGGTCGAGGATGTGCGGGTTGGGGCACTCCTCGAACAGGACGGAGTGGAACTCGAGGTTGAGCGCGGTGAAGCTGTGCGGGTCGAAGTCGCCGAGGCAGTCGATCATGCGCTCGTTGATGGCCCTGGCGCGCGCGATGTGGTCGGCGGAGATGTGCGGCGCCGACATCGCGGTGGCCGCGCCCTCGACGATGCTGAGCGTCTGCATGGTGTGCAGGTACTCGGTCTCCTTGATCATCGCCACCTGCGCGCCGATGTTGCGCTCGAAGGTGACGAGGCCCTCGGCCTCGAGCAGGCGGATGGCCTCGCGCACCGGCACGACGCTGACGTCGAGCTCCTTGGCGATCTGGCCGAGCACCAGCCGGAATCCGGGGACGTAGCGGCCGTCGTTGATGCGCTCGCGGATGTAGCGGTAGGAGCGCTGCGCCTTGCTCAGCGTGGGGTCGGGGGCGTTCACTGCTGGGCCAGCCATTCGCTGTAGCGGGCCTTCCAGGCCGCATTCATCGGGAACAGGCCGTCCACCGATTCTCCGGCCGCGACCTGCTCGGCCACGTAGGCGTCCTGGCGCTCCTGCTCGGCGGCCTCGGCCACGACCTCGGCCAGCAGCTGCGGCGGGATCACGATCACGCCGTCGCCGTCCCCGACGATGATGTCGCCGGGCTGCACGGCCGCGCCGCCGCAGGCGATGGTCACGTCCACCTCCCAGGGCACGTGCTTGCGGCCGAGCACGCTGGGGTGGGCGCCCTGCGAGAACACGGGGATGTCGAACTGGGCGACGGCGTCGAAGTCGCGCACGCCGCCGTCGGTGACGATGCCGGCGGCGCCGCGCACCTGGGCGCGGAGCGCGAGCACATCGCCGACGGTTCCGGTGCCGCGCTGGCCGCGGGCCTCGACCACGAGCACCTCGCCCGGGTTGACCGTGTCGAACGCCACCTTCTGGGCGTTGAAGCCGCCGGCGTGGCTGGCGAAGAGGTCGGGCCGGAACGGGATGAAGCGCAGCGTCTTGGCGGTGCCGATCATGCGGGCGCCGGGGTGGTTGGAGAAGACGCCGTCGATGAAGATGTCGTGGTAGCCGCGCTTCCGCAGGGCGACAGAGAGCGTGGCGACCGCGACGCCCGCGATCTGCTGCTTGATCTCCTCGGTGAGCACGGATGCCGGCTGCGCGGCCTGCGCGCCCTCGAGCGCACTGGCCCGGCCGGCGGCCACCGCGGCGGCGTGCTCGTCCTCGCTGCCCCAGGCCTCGATGCGTTGCAGGTCGTCGACGGCCGGCTTGCTGCCGAAGTCGCCGAACGGCTCGGTGCCGGCGGTGATCGTCGTGACGAGGCGGCCGCTGCTCGGGGCGCCTGCGGCATCCGGGGCGTCGACCTCGACCTCGACGACGTCGCCGGGCAGCACGACGGAGGAGCCGGCCGGGGTTCCGGTGAGGATCACGTCGCCGGGCTCGAGGGTGAGCATCTGCGAGAGGTCGGCGACGAGCTGGCCGAACGGGAAGAGCAGGTCTGCGGTGGTGTCGTTCTGCACCAGCTCGCCGTTGACCCAGGTGCGCACCCGCAGGGCGGCCGGGTCGAGCCCGGCGGCGGGGATGACGCGCGGGCCGAGCGGGGTGAAGCCGTCGCCGCCCTTGGAGCGGAGGTTCGAGCCCTTGTCTGCGGTGCGCAGGTCGTAGATGCCGAAGTCGTTGGCGGCGGTGACGCCGGAGATGGCTGCCCAGCCCTCTGCGGGGGAGGCCCGGCGGGTCGGCCGGCCGATGATGAGGGCGATCTCGCCCTCGAAGGCGAGCAGCTCGGCGCCGGCCGGGCGCTCGAGGGTGTCGCCGGTGGCGGCGACGGAGCTCGACGGCTTGAGGAAGTAGGAGGGCTTGGCCGGTGTGCGGCCGCGCTGGGCTGCACGAGACGGGTAGTTCAGGTGCACCGCGATGATCTTGCCCGGGGCGCCGGGTTCTGCGGTGCGGGCGGGGGTGGCGTCGGCCGCCTGGGTGCTGAGATCTGCGTTCATGGACATCCTCGTCTTCATTTGCTATTCCAAATGATATACGATCTGACGGCGATTACAAGCCCGGCCTCGGCCGGGCGCTCGCGCCTCCTCGCCTGCCACCTTGTTTGCGTAAACACGATCTGCGCGTACACTGCGTTGATAACGCAAACATCCACGAGGGAGTACGCCACGATGAGCAGCTCAGCCGGCTTCGGCGTCTCGGTGCGGATCTCGGTGCGCGTCCCGTGAGCGGGGGCGTCCTCCTCGCCGTGCTCGGCGCAGCCGTGCTGCACGGCAGCTGGAATGCGATCGCCAAGGCGATCCCGGCCCGCCTCGTCTCGTCGGCCCTGATCGGCCTGGTCTACCTCGTCGTCGGGGCGGTCGGCTGTGTGCTGCTGCCGTTCCCGCCCGCGGCCGCCTGGCCGTACATCCTCGTCTCGGCGGCCGTTCAGACGCTCTACCTCGTGCTGCTGACGGCGGCGTATGCGAAGTCGGAGTTCGGCAAGACCTACCCGCTGACCCGCGGAATCGCCGTGCTCGGCGTGACGCTGATCTCCACGACGCTGCTCGGCGAACAGATGACGGCGGCGCAGGTCGGCGGTGTCGCGGTGGTGGCCGTGTCCCTGTTCGCGTTGTCGTGGTCGCCGAGGGGGCGCAACGGCACCGCGGGAACCCTGATGGCCGTCGCCGTCGGAGTCACGATCACCGCCTACTCGGTGATCGACGGTATGGGGGTGCGGATCGCGGGAGACCCGCTCGGCTATGCGGCGTGGTTGTTCCTGCTGCAGGGGGTGACGCTCCCGCTGGTCTGCTTCCTGCTCGCGCGCGATCGCTCCGAGATGCTCCGCGGCATGCGCCGGCACGCGCCGATGGGCGCCGTCGGCGGAGTGCTCTCCCTCGTCGCGTACACGATCGTGGTCTGGGCTCAGTCGATGGCGCCGCTCGCGGTCGTCTCCGCCCTGCGCGAAACCGGTGTGCTCGCCGCGGGCGTGATCGGCTACGTCGTGTTTCGTGAGCGATTCAGCACGTGGCGCTTGGCCGCGACCGTGATCGCGGTGACGGGAATCGTCGCCATCCGGCTGGGCGGCTGAGCGCCGTGCGGGCGCTCAGCCGCGCGGCGCTCAACGCGCGCGGGTGTTGAACGCGTAGACCTCTTCTTGATACGGCGCCACGATGCTGCTGGAGACCCGGCAGTCCAGCACGAACGTGCCCGTGCCGTCATCCGCGAGCCACTGCTCGAACTCGGCGAGGTCGCCGAGCGAGCGGATGACGCTGCCGCGCGCTCCGAGTGCGCGCCCGAGAGCGGCGAAGTCGGCCTGCTCGATGCGCATGGCCTCCTGGCTGAGGCCGAGCCGGCCGTAGAGGTGCACCTCGGCGCCATAGACGGCGTCGTTCCAGACGACGATGATGGCGCGGTCTGCCGTGCGGATCACGGAGTCGAGGTCGGCGAGGGCCATCAGGCCGCCGCCGTCGCCGGTCGTGACGACGAGGGTGGAGTCCGGCAGCGCGCGGGCGGCGCCGACCGCGCTCGGGAAGCCGAGGCCGATGGTCTGGAACGCGGTGCCGACCATCAGCATTCGGTTCGGGCTGGCGACCGGCCAGTACATGTTCGCCCAGCCGATGAAGTGGCCGCCGTCGGAGACGACGACGCGGTCCTCCGGCAGCAGAGCGGCCAGGCGGGTGGCCACCTGGCGCGGGTCGAGCAGCCCGTCTGGCAGCGCGGCCTGGCCGGCCGGGCGGGCGCGCAGGCTGCCGTCGGCGAGCCCGGCGACCGACTCGCGCCACCCGGACGGCTCGGCGCCCAGCCACGCGATGCGCGTCGCGATGGCCTCGACGCTCAGCTTCGCGTCGCCCCGCACGAACTGGGTGACGATGGGGTGGTCGCGCTCCTCGTCGTCGATGCGGATGACGGTGGTGCCCGGCGTGATCAGGGCGCCGAACTGCATCGTGAACTGGTTGAGCCCGGCGCCGACGACGAGCACGACGTCGGCGGTGCCGACGAGGCGCATCGCCTCCTCCTGGCCGAAGCCGCCGGTGACGCCGAGGTCGTACTCGGCGCGGGCGAAGAGGCCGCGGCCGAGGGCGGTGCTCGCGGTCACGGCGCCGGTCAGATCGGCGAGGCGGCTGAGGTCCTCGCCGGCGCCGGCGAGCCAGGCACCGCGGCCGGCCAAGATGAACGGGCGCTGCGCGGCAGCCAGGGCCGCGGCGGCGGCGTTCGTGTCGAGCGTGTCGGCGCGCAGCGGCGCCGGCAGGACGACGGGGCGGAGCGTCGCCGTGTCGGTGGCCGGCTTCGAGGCGAGGTCGTAGGGGATGGCGAGCACGACGGGCGTGCGGCCGGCGATGGCGCGCTCGAGGGCGCGGGTGGTCTGCTCGGCGGCATCCGCCGCGGTGGCGACGATCGTCTCCGCGCCGAGTGCGGCGGCGAGGCCGGCCTGGTCGATGTCCCAGGGGCGGGGGCCCGTGCCGGGGGCGTCGCCGACGACGAGCACGAGCGGGATGCGGGCCTGCGCGGCCTCGGCCAGCGAGGTGGCCGCGTTGGTGAAGCCGGCGCCGTAGGTCGTGGTGGCAATGGCGATACGGCCGCTGGCGCGATAGTGGGCGTCGGCGGCGGCCACGCTGGCCGTCTCGTGCCGCACGGCGGTGAAGCGCAGCCCGGCGCGGCCGAGCGCGTCGATGAAGTAGGCGTTGCCGTTGCCCATCACGCCGAACACCTCGGTGGCGTGCGGGGCGAGGGCCTGGGCGATGCGCGCAGAAACGGTGGGGGCGGGCGTGGGCGCGGCGGCCGGGCTCGAAGAGGAGAGGGCGTCGGCGGTCGACAGAGCGGTCATGATGTTCCTTGAGTCATATTGCGGGTTTTCGAAGTCCGTATATGTCTCACGAGGAATGCACCGTGTTGCGCATCTTCGCTCAGTGTCCCTTTTGAGAACACGACGGCCGGGCCGTCTGACGCGACCAGTCTAGAACATGCTGGGGGCTGGCAGGGCACCGGATGCCGGCTCCAGCCCGCCGGCGCCGTCCCGCGCCCTGGCGCTCGTGGCGGGTGCGGCGGCGAGGATGACGAGGACGCCCGCGATGATCGCCAGGCCGGCCCAGCCCACGCTCGTCAGCTGCTCGCCGACGATGAGCACCGCGAGCACGGTCGCGACGGCCGGTTCCGTGAGCGTCACCGTCGTCGCCGTGCTCGCAGACACCCGGGCCAACCCCAGTCCGAAGAGGACGTAGCCGAGGAACATCGGGATCAGCGCCATATATCCGGCGACGGCGAACGCCTGCGGCGAGGCGATGAGCGGGGCGCCGGTGGCGACGAGCACGGGAATCAGCAGGATCCCGCCGCCGCCGAAGACCGCTCCCATCGATGCCGACCGGCCCACCCCGCGGGAAATCAGCCGATGGGCGGCCCAGGAGTACACGGCGTAGCTCGCTCCGGCGACGAGCCCGAGGCCGATTCCGGCCACCGTCCCGCCCGCCGACGCGGCGGGGCCGTCGAGTTTCGACAGGCAGAGCAGCAGGCTGCCCAGGATGCCGAGCGTGGCGGCGAGCATCCACCACCGGCTCAGCCGCCGTCGATCCACGAAGCGCTCCAGCAAGCCGGAGGCCAACGGCGCCGAGGCGAGCGACACCACGGAGCCGATGGCCACGCCGGAGAGGTGCATGGAGCTGTAAAAGGCGAGCGGATAGATCGCCACGGCCAGCGAGCCGACGACCACCGCCCTCCTGTTCGCGCGCAGGGCGGGGGCCGCGGCCCGCAGCGCGGGCACGGCGATCACCGCCTGCAGCAGCCCGCCGATGCCCAGGGCGGCCGCGCCGATGGCGAGCGGCCCAGCGCCCGGCGCGAACGTGGCCGCGGTCCCGGTCGTGCCCCAGAGCAGCGAGGCGCCCGTGATGGCCGCGATCCCGAGCCGGCGCGACCCGCTCACGACGTACCGAGAAGTCGGGATGCGAGGGCTCGGGCGTGCTCGAGGCGGCCGACTCCGCCCTCCAGCCCGGCCCGGATCATCGACCCCTCCAGCAGGAACGACAGGTGCTCGGCCAGTGTCGACACCTCGGAAGCGCGGACCAGCGCCGCGAGCTGGTCCGCGAGGATCGCCTCGACCTGCTCCTTGTGCCGGCGGACTTCGGCGCGACCGGGCGCGCCGACTGGCAGCTCCGCCGCCGCGTTCAGGAGCCCGCAACCGCGGAAACCGCTTTCGTACTCGAAGCGGGCATGGTCGATGTAGGCGTCGAAGACGGCCAGCACCTGCTCGACCGGCGTTCTCGCGCTCGCGGCACGCAGCCGGTACAGCTCGAGCCATTCCTCGTGGCGGGCCTGGATGTAGGCCAGCACGAGGTCCTCCTTCGAGGAGAAGTTGTTGTACAGGCTCATCTTCGCAACCCCGGCCGCGGCCGTGATCGTGTCGATGCCCGTCGCGGTGATGCCGCGCTCGTAGAAGAGTCGCGAAGCCGCCACGAGGACCCGCTCGCCGGCCGGGCCGCGCCCGGAGACCACATCGTTGTCTGTCATTAGGTAGATCAGTCTACCCAGGAATCGGCGCGCGCCGCGAGGGCGGCCTAGTAGCTGGCGCGTCCCCCGTCGGATTGCCCGTCGGCCGGGATGTAGCGGGCGGCCAGGGCCTCCGAGGAGCGGGCGAGCAGTGCGACATCCGCCCCGACCGAGACGAAGTTCGCGCCGGCGGCGAGATAGCGGTCGGCGGTGGCCGGGGCGAAGGCGTTGACGCCGACCGGCTTGCCGAGATCGGCGGCGACGCGGATGCACCGCTCGACCGCCGCCACGACGTCCGGGTGCTCCTGCTGGCCCAGCACGCCCATCGAGGCGGCCAGGTCGGAGGGCCCGACGAAGATGCCATCCACCCCGTCGACGGCGGCGATGGCGGCCACGTTCTCGACAGCGGATGCCGTCTCGATCTGCACGAACAGCGAGACGAGCTCGTGCGCCTGGGCCAGGTAGTCGTCGATCCGGTTCCAGCGGGCCGAGCGGGCGAGGGCGGCGCCAACGCCGCGCACGCCGAGCGGGGGGTAGCGCATGGCGCGCACCAGCTCCGTGGCCTCCTCGGCCGTGTTGACCATGGGCACGAGCAGGTTCTTCGCGCCGAGGTCGAGCAGCTGCTTGATGATGACGGTGTCGCCGATCGCGGCGCGCACGAGGGGCGCCACCGGGTACGGGGCAACGGCCTGCAGCTGGGCGAGCACGGACTCCAGCCCGTTCGGGCTGTGCTCGGCGTCGATGAGCAGCCAGTCGACGCCGCTGCCGGCACAGATCTCGGCGACGAGCGGGCTGCCAGAGCACACCCAGAGGCCGATCTGCGGCCGGTCGGCCGATCCGAGCACGTCCGCGAGTGTGGGCTCGGTGCCCGGGGCGTGGTGCCCCTCGCTGTGCCCCTCTACTCGAAGCGACACGTGATCGCCCCCAGCTGTCCGTAGTCGGCGTGGATGGTGTCGCCGCGCTCCACCCACATCGGGCGGGTGAACGAGCCGGCCAGCACGATGTCGCCGGCCGCGAGGCTCGAGCCGTGCTGGGAGAGCTTGTTGGCAAGCCAGGCCACCCCGCTGGCGGGGTGGTTCAGCACGGCCGCGGCCACGCCGGATTCCTCGATGGTCTGGTTGCGGTAGAGCAGCGCGCCGACCCAGCGGAGGTCAACGGCATCCGGCTTCACCGGGTTGCCGCCGATCACCATGGCGCCCATGGCCGCGTTGTCTGAGATGGTGTCGACGATGGTGCGGCCGGACATCTCGATGTGCGAGTTGAGGATCTCCAACGCCGGGATCACGTAGTCGGTGGCCGAGAGCACGTCGAAGATGGTGCAGTTCGGGCCGCTCAGCGGCCGGGCAAGCACGAAGGCGAGCTCGACCTCGATGCGCACGTTGGAGAAGTTGTCGAACGGGATGCTCGAGCCGTTCTCGTAGACCATGTCGTCGAAGATGACGCCGTAGTCGGGCTCGGTGATGCCCGTGGCGACCTGCATCACCTTGGAGGTGAGGCCGATCTTGCGGCCGACGAGGCGCCGGCCGGACTCGATCTTGCGCGCGGCCCACAGACTCTGCACCGCATAGGCGTCCTCGACGGTCATGTCGGGATTGCGGGCGGTGAGCAGCGGAACGATGCTGCGTGTGCGATCGGCCTCGAAGAGCTCGTCGGCGATCGCGGTGATCTGAGCGGGTTCCAACACTGGGGCACCATTCCTTTATCAGTGACTGCCTTGTCGATGACTACTCAGTGATCGTATACGATGCCGCGTGCCGGTGGGGAATGTCGCGGAAATTCCCCGCCGGAAGGGCGGAGAAAGTCGGAGTTGTCTTTCTTGTCAACAACTGTAGAATTACCCGCACGGCACAGTGGAGTGTCGACGAAGCCACCTCGCATCCCGAGGCGACAAGCTCTGCACTCCGCCGGGTCGCTGCGCGACGGCGCACATGTGGGTCGAGCTGTGCACGGTATCGATCTCTCCCCTTGTTACACCCCTGCCCCGGTAACCGAGAGAAGACAGAGATGAAGAAGGCAACGATCGCTGCGGTACTCACCGCCAGCGCCCTCGTGCTCACCGCCTGCAGCGGCGGCACGAGCACCAACCCTGAATCCGGTGGCGACGATGCCGCCACCACCAAACTCAGCATCGGCAATTTCCTCGATGTCACTTCGTGGGATCCGGCGCTCGCCGACATCGGCTTCGACGGCCCCTACTTGTCGGCCATCTACGACCCGCTGCTCACCATCGACGGTGACGGCCAGCCACAGCCCGCCCTGGCGACGGACTGGGAGGTGTCGGAGGACTTCAAGACCATCACGATGAACCTCCGCACCGACACGACGTTCTCCAACGGCGAGGCGTTCGACTCCGCGGTCGCGGTGAAGAGCCTCGACTACCTCAAGGCGGGCGTGCGCTCGCAGGAGGCCTTCCAGAAGGTGGAGAGCTTCGAGGCGGTCGACGCAGACACCATCGCGATCCACCTCACGCAGCGCGACGACACGATCCTCTACTTCATGGGGCTCGGCCGCAGCTACATGATGGCCCCCGAGGCGATCGACGCCGGCTCGCTGGCCGAGACGCCCGTCGGCTCCGGCCCGTACACGCTGTCCGACTCCTCGGTCGCGGGTGCGGAGTACCACTTCGACAAGGTCGCCGACCACTGGGCTGCGGAGCAGTTCCCCTTCGACCCGCTGACGGTCACGCCGCTCTCTGACGGCACCGCCATGCTCAACGGCATGGAGGGCGGCCAGTTCAACCTCATCTACGGCGACAAGACCGGCATGGACATGGCGCCCCAGTACGACTGGAACGTCAGCTCCGGCCTGTCGATGTGGGTCGGCCTGCAGTTCAGCGACCGCGTCGGCGCCACCGAGATGGGCAAGCCGCTCGGCGACGTGCGCGTGCGCCAGGCCCTGAACTACGCGTTCAACGGCCAGGAGATGGTCGACACGATCGGCCAGGGCGTCGGCGTCGCGACCAACCAGGTGTTCCCCGCAGGCACCCCCGGCTACGTCGAGTCACTGAACGGCACGTACAAGCCGAGCATGGACAAAGCGAAGGCGCTGCTGGCCGAGGCCGGCTACGCGGACGGCTTCGACATCACGATGCCGATGGCCCCGCCGTTCCAGCCGTGGCAGGCCATCATCGAGCAGAACTTCGGCGAGCTCGGCATCGGCGTCACGTTCAAGGAGACCGACTTCATGCAGTACATGTCGGTCGCCCCCGAGTACCCGATGTTCGTCGCCGTCATCGCGATGGACGGCAACCCGGTCGCCACCGTCGAGCGTCAGATCGCGAAGCCGCAGTGGTACAACCCGAACCCCGGCCTCGAGTCCTTCCCGGAGATCCAGGCGCAGGTCGACACCGTGTTCTCCGCGGAGCCCGGAGACGCGCAGACGGCCGAGATCGAGGAGCTCAACGCGATGGTCACCGAGCAGGCCTTCTTCTCGGTGTGGAGCCAGTCGACCAACACCTACATCTCCACCTCGGAGTTCACGGTGACCCCGGTCATCGGGATGATGTTCCCGACCCTCCGACAGATCGAGTTCACGGGATAGCGGCACCGGGGTGGGGCCGCGACAGCGCGGCCCCACCCCACCCATCTCCACCCCGAATCGATCCAGGAGATCCGATGCTCACCTTCACGCTCAAGCGGCTCGTCTCTGGCGCGATCCTGCTGTTTGCCGTAGCGACCGCCACCTTCCTCCTCGCCTACGCCGCGATCCCCGACCCCACCCTCGGCCTGCTCGGCAGCGCGGCCACTCCTGAGGCGCAGGCAGCCCTCGCCCAGAAGATCGGGACGGACCGCCCCCTCCTCGTGCAGTACTTCGAGTGGCTGACGAACCTGCTCCGGGGCGACTTCGGCACCTCCTGGAAGAACTTCCAACCGGTCGGCAAGCAGATCGCGTTGAAGCTGCCGGTCACCCTCTCGGTGGTCACGGTCTCGATCCTGCTCTCCGCGATCCTCGGCGGCACCCTCGGCGTGCTCGCAGGCCTCCGCCCCAACACCTGGATCGACAAGGTCGTCAAGGCCGGCGCCGTCATCCTCTTCGCGCTCCCGGGGTTCTGGGTCGCCCTCGTGCTCGTGATGACCTTCGCCGTGCAGCTCAAATGGTTCCCCGCCGTCGGCTACGTCCAGCCGGGCGAGTCCATCCCCGGATGGCTGCAGTCGATCACCCTGCCGGCCATCGCCCTCGCGCTCGGCGCGATCGTGATGATCGCCGAGCAGCTGCGGAACGCGATCATCCAGGCCGACAGCCAGGACTACATGCGCACGCTGCGCAGCCGCGGCCTGCCGCCCTGGCGGATCGTGGTGCACCTGCTGCGCAACTCCGCGCCGGCGTCGCTCACGATCCTCGCGCTCATGTTTGTGGGCCTGCTCTCCGGCGCGATCATCGTCGAGCAGATCTTTGCCCTGCCCGGCATCGGGCCGCTGACTCAGTCCTCGTCGCAGAACGGCGACATCCCGATGCTGCTCGGCATCACCGTGATCACCGTGATCTTCGTCGTCATCATCAACTTCCTGCTCGACATCCTGCTCGGGTGGGTCAATCCGAAGGCGCGTGTGAAATGACCTCTCCGCTCACCGACAACATCGACACCCGCGGCGTGCGCCGCGGCTCGGCCTTCCTCCGCCTGCTGCGGCGGCCAGCCGGCGCGATCTCCTTCGGGGTGCTCGTGCTCGTGGTTCTCGTCGCGGTGTTCGCGCAGTGGCTCGCGCCACACGACCCCAACTTCGTCGACCTCTCGCTCAGCCGCGCGCTGCCGAGTCCCGAGCACCCGCTCGGCGGCGACACCACCGGGCGCGACGTGCTCAGCCGCCTCATCTGGGGAACGCAGATCACGCTCTGGGGCGCCATGCTGGCGATCGTCGTCGCCGTCGGCCTCGGCGTGCCCTCAGGCCTCGCCGCCGGCTACCTCGGCGGCGCCACCGACCGCATCGGCACCTGGGTCAGCGACGCGCTGCAGTCCGTGCCCGGCATGATCATCCTGCTCATCGTCGCCGCGAACTCCGGCAACAGCTTCAACATCCTCATGGTCACGATCGGCGTTTTCATGGCGCCCGGCTACTTCCGGCTCACCCGCTCCACCGTGCTCTCGGTGCGCAACGAGGCCTACGTCGACGCGGCCAGGGTGTCCGGTCTCTCCAATACCCGCATCATGGGGCGGCACATCATTCGGCAGGTCTACGCGCCCATCATCATCCAGTCGGCGCTGACCGCCGGCATGGCGATGGGAATGCAGGCCGGGCTCCAGTTCCTCGGCATCGGCGGCGGCACCACCCCCGGGTGGGGCGCGATGATGAACGAGGGCTTCCGCGTGATGCGCACCGACCCACTGCTGCTGCTCTGGCCCTCCCTCGCGCTCGGCATCACGATCGCCGCGCTCGCCGTGCTCGGCTCCACGCTGGCCGACGTGATCAGCGTCAAGACGCCGGTGCTCTCGCGCAGCCGGCGCCGGTCGCTCTCGGCCGAGAGCACGACGCGGCCGGCGAATGCGACATCCACGACCACCGGCTCCATCTCGCACGTGGCCGTCGAATCGGCGGTGCAGCTGGAGAACCTGCGCGTGAACTACGCCACCGCCAGCGGCCCGGTCGAGGTCGTGCACGGCATCACCCTCGACGTCGCGCCCGGCGAGGTGCTCGGCATCGTCGGCGAGTCCGGCTCCGGCAAGTCCCAGACCGTGTTCTCGATGCTCGACCTGCTGCCGAAGTCGGGCTCCTACACGGCCGATGCGATCTGGATCGGCGGCCAGAACGTCACCGCGCTGGGCCGCACGGAGCGTGCGCGCCTGCTCGGCCACGAGATCGGCTACGTGCCACAGGAGCCGATGACGAACCTCGACCCCTCGTTCACGATCGGCCACCAGCTCACCGAGCCGCTGCGCAGCGTGCACCGGATGAGCCGCACCGAGGCGAAGGCGCGTGCCCTCGCCATGCTTGAGCGCGTCGGCATCGCCAATCCGACCGCGGTGATGCGCTCCTACCCGCACGAGCTCTCCGGCGGCATGGCCCAGCGCGTGCTCATCGCCGGCGCGATCTCGGGCAAGCCGTCCGTGCTCGTCGCCGACGAGCCGACGACCGCGCTCGACGTGACGGTGCAGGCGGAGGTGCTCGAACTGCTGCGCGAGCTGCAGCGGGAGTACCGCATGGCGCTCATCATCGTCACCCACAACTTCGGCGTCGTCGCCGACATCTGCGACCGCGTCGTCGTGATGCGGGGCGGCTCGATCGAGGAGATCGGCGAAGCCGCCCAGATCTTCTCCGCGCCGCGGAGCGAGTACACCCGCGAGCTCATCGCGGCGTCGCTGGACGGCGCGGAGAGCCGGGCGGAGCTCGACCGGCTGCACGCAGCTGCCGCGTCATCCGCCGCAGCAGACCACGAAGCCCGCAGCGCGGCGGATGCCGCCGCCGAGGCCGAACTGAAGGAGGTGCGCGCATGAGCGCGACGACCAAGCCCCTGCTCGAGGTGAACGACCTCGTCGTCGAGTACGGCGCGCGGCGCAAGCCTGTGCGCGTGCTGCACGAGGTGTCCCTCGCCGTCGGTGC
>NZ_MPZN01000015.1 GCF_002936985.1 Microterricola pindariensis
TGCCGAAGCCACCCGGCACGCGCATGGCCTCGACGAGCAGCTCGTCGCTGGTGCGGGTGCCGTCGCCGGCGAGCTCCTGCTGGCGGAGGCTCAGCCGGAGCCGGCGGAGCGCGATGGCGTCGAGCCGGCCGAGCGGGCCGGTCAGGATCTCCACGGCGGCCGGGGCGGTGAGCTCCCTGACGCCGATGGCGACGGATGCCGCGGCCAGCAGCTGGGCGGCGGCCGGGTCGTCGCGGAGCGCCCGCCTGGCCGTGGCGGCCCGGGTGGGCACGTCGCTGAGGGAGAGCCCGCGCTCCAGCCCGGCGATGTCGGCGCCGGAGCGCACGACGACCGCCATGCGCGCCCACGGCATCCCGCGGAGCAGGTGGTGCTCGCGCAGCAGCCGGGCGAGCTCCCCGCACTCGGCGGCGTGCGAGCTGGCCTCGATGCGCACGGTCGCGGCGTACCCGATCCGTTCGGAGGCGCCCGGCGCTGCAGTCGTCGATGGGTCGGCTTCCGGGGCTCCAGCATCCGGGACTCCGACGTCCGGGGCTCCGGCATCTGTCGCGACAGCCGTCTCGCCCCTCGCGGGGCCGGCGAACGCCGACGGCGCCAGCTCGGCGCGCCGTTGCAGCCCGGCGAGCGCGGTTCCGATGTGGCCGACGACGGCGCCGACCAGCTCGCGCAGCTCCCGCCGGCCGCGGTAGACGGTGGAGAGCACGAGCCGAGCCGTTCCGGGCACGCCGAGCGCCTCCCCCAGCCGGCCGAGCACCTCCGAGCGGGCCCCGCGGAACGCCGTGCTGGCGACATCCGGGTCACCGAAGGCGACGATTGCGACGCCGCGGGCGGCGAAGGCCTGCAACAGCGCGATCGTCGAACCGGTGGCGTCCTGCGCGTCGTCGACGGCGATCAGGCGCACCCCGGCCAGCGGCCCGAGGGTGGCCGCCCCGGCGGCGCCGGGCTCGGCGCGCGCCACGTACACGGCGGCCTCGGTGGAGAGCTCGGCCGAGTCGTACTGGCCGGGCCGGGCCTGCTCCTTGTTGTCTGCGTAGCCATCGAGGAACTCGGCGGCCGCCACCCACTCCGGGTGGTCGTGGGCGCGGCCGAGCTCGGCCAGCCGCGGCATCGACACCCCGTGCTCCGCGCAGCGCATGCTGAGCTCGCGCAGCTCGGTGCGGAACCCGCGCATCTGGCGCACCTCCTCGCCGAGCGGGTGCGGCCAGTCCGGGCCGGCCTGGTCGAGAATGTCGCCGAGGAGCAGCTCGGACATGATCGAGTCCTGCTCGCCGCCGGTGAGCAGGGTGACGGGCTGCTCGGATGCCGCCCGCACGACCTGGAACGCGACCGAGTTCGCCGTGCGTGCGATCGGGCCGGCGCTCGGCACGCCCAGGCGCACCGCCAGCCGGTCGCGCAGCCGAGTGGCCGCGAGGCGGTTCGGGGCCAGCACGAGCACCTGTTCAGGGGCGAGGCCATGGTTCAGCACCCGGTCGGCGATCAGCTCGACGAGGGTGAGCGTCTTGCCGCTGCCCGGGGCGCCGAGCACCGCGGCCGTCGCGGTCAGCGGCAGCTCCAGCACGGCCCGCTGCGCGTCATCAAGCACCGCGGCGCCGACGGGATGCCCCGCCCCGGCACGGGGCACGAAGGCGCGCGCTTCTGGCGCCGGTTTCTGCTCTGTTCTGGCCACGTCTCCCACGGTAGCGCCCGGCACTGACAGGCCCCCGCGACAACGCCGTGCGCGCGCGGTTGCGCCAACAGTGAACGGGCAGCGAGCGGCGCCCGATCTGGAATACTCTGACAGGAACGCCCTGGCGTCAGGGCAAAGGAAAGGCACACCCGGTGGACATTCGCATTGGCATCCAGAACTCTCCTCGCGAGATCAACTTCGAGACTTCCCAGCCGGTCGCCGACATCGAGACCGCCGTTGCCGCGGTGCTCGCCGGGGAGACCGGTTACCTGAAGCTCGGCGACGACAAGGGCAACACCTACATCGTGCCCTCCGCGACCTTCGCGTACATCGAGATCGGCACCGAAGAGAGCCGCCGCATCGGATTCGTGGGCTAACCATGGAGCTGCTCTTCGTGGCGCTCGGCGGGGCGATCCTTGGCATCGCAGCCCGGTACACCCTGCCGCGCCGCGCCGAGTACGGCGTGGTCGTGGTGCCGGCGATCGGCACCGCCGCCGCGGCGATCCTCTGGGTTGCACTGACCTGGCTCGGCATGGCGTGGGACAGCGGCTGGATCTGGCTGATCACGCTCGTCGGCGCTGCCGCGGTCTCCGCCGGCGCCGCGCTGCTGATCGGCCGCAGCCGTGCGGCATCCGACGAGCGCCTGCTCGCCGCGCTCAGCTCCGGAACCGCCACGGCCTGAGGCCCGGCGATGACCCCGCAGGAGCTGGAGAACCTGGCACACCTGCGCCGCGCCCGCGACCTGATTGACCGGGAGTACGCGCGGCCCCTGGACGTGCCGACGATGGCGGCGCGGGCGCTGATGTCGCCCGCGCACTTCTCCCGGCGCTTCCGTGCCGCCTACGGCGAGACGCCGTACAGCTACCTCATGACCCGCAGGATCGAGCGTGCCATGGCCCTGCTCCGGGGCGGGGCCAGCGTCACCGACGCCTGCCTCGCCGTCGGCGCCACCTCGCTCGGCTCGTTCAGCTCGAGCTTCACCGAGATCACCGGCGAGACGCCATCCGCGTACCGTCGCCGCGAGCACAGCGCGGTGCGGGCCATGCCCAGCTGCATCGCCCAGGCGCACACGCGCCCGGTGCGGGCCGCTCGCCCCGCGCGGCCCGCGCGCGAATCGAGCAGGATCGAAGAAGCGGGCGGATCGGCCGCGGCGTAGTGTCGCGGGCATGACACTCTCACTCCAGTTCACCAATGTGACGGTCAACGACGTCGACGAGTCGATCGCGTTCTACAGCGGTGCACTCGGCCTCGACGTGCAGAACGACGTCGGCTCCGGCGGGCACCGCTGGGTCACGCTCGGCACCCCCGCGCAGCCCGGCCTCGGCATCGTGCTCTCCGAGCCGCACGCCGGCCGCTCCCAGGCCGACGGCGACGCGCTGCAGGAGCTGCTCACCAAGGGCGTGCTGCCGATGCTCGTGTTCCGCACCGACGACCTCGACGGCCTCTATGAGACGGTGCGCGCGTCCGGCGCCGAGGTGCTGCAGGAGCCGATGGACCAGCAGTGGGGCCCGCGCGACTGCGCCTTCCGCGACCCGTCCGGCAACACCGTCCGCATCGCGCAGGCGCCCGCCGCCTGAGCCCACAGCCCGTGCCCGCGGCATCCGCGCGCCCGTGCCCGCGGCATCCGCATCGACTCGCCAGGAAACGTCCCACAACTGCGGCCTTGGCACGTTTTCTGGCGAGTCGATGGCGCGGATGCCGGGCGGGCTCCGGCCTGGCACCGGGCTGTGGATAACTTCTGCGAGGAGCGGGTGCTTCGCGGCATCATGAGGCATGCCCCGTCGTGTTCCGCTGCCACCCAGCCTCACCGGGCGCGCGTTCACCGTCGATGAGGCACGCGACGCGGGTCTGAGCCCGGAGCGGCTGCGCGGCGAAGACCTGAGCAGCCCCTTTCACGGAGTGCGCGTCGCTGCCCCGGACGGCGGCGCTCTGCTCGATCGCTGCCGTGCCTACGCCACGCGGATGCGACCGGGGCAGTTCTTCAGCCACCTGACCGCCGCCCGGATCTGGGGCGCGCCCCTTCCCGTGGCCTTCGGCCCCGAGGAGAAGCTCCATGTCGCCAGCTTTGCGCCGCAACGCCCGCCGCGCACCCGCGGGGTGATCGGGCATGAACTCCCGCCGGGGTCGGCGCCGCTCGTTCTGCGCCACGGGCTTGCGGTCAGCAGCGCGGCCTCGAGCTGGGTGCAACTGGCCGGGCTCCTCCCCTCCGACGAGCTCGTGGTGGTCGGCGATCATCTCGTGCTCAACCCGGCGCTGCTCGACCCGGTCGACCCGCGCCCGTTCACGTCCGTCGACGAGCTCTCCGAGCGGCTGGCCGGCTACGGCGGACGCGGGAAACGCGTGGCCCTCCGCGCGCTCGCCCGAGTGCGCGCGGGCGCCGAGTCGCGGCCAGAGACATTGCTACGCCTGCTCCTCGTGGATGCCGGGCTGCCCGAGCCGCTCCTCAACCAGGTGCTGCGAGACCCTGCGGGGCGCTTCCTCGGTCGCGTCGACATGGTCTACCCGGAGTGGCGGCTGGTCGTGGAGTACGACGGCGACCAACACCGCACGAGCACCACTCAATACGAGCGCGACCTGAGCAGGCTCGAGGCCATCCGCCGTGCGGGCTGGACGGTGGTCACGGTGCGCAAGCACGGGCTGTTCGTGCGCCCAGACCTCACAGTCGCGCGGGTGCACACGGCCTTGATCGAGGCGGGCTGGCGCCGGTGAAGGTCGCCCGCGGCATCCGCGCTCCTGCGACACGATCGACTCGCCAGGAACTGTCCCAAAACTCGGACCTTGGCACGTTTTCTGGCGAGTCGATCGCGTGAGCGGCGCAAGGCCAGCGGATGCCGCAGGCTAGAGCAGCGCGCTCAGCTGAGCCCGCACCTGCCGGCGCAGCACCTTGCCGATCATCGAGCGGGGCAGCTCCTCGACGGCCACGATCTGCCTGGGCACCTTGTAGGCGCTCAGACGGCCGCGGCAGTGCTCGCGCAGGGCCTCCACGTCGAGGGTGGCGCCCGGCTGCAGCACGACGGCGGCCGTGACGGTCTCGCCGCCGCCCGGCGCCGGCAGTCCGACGACGGCGGCATCGGCCACCGACTCATGCGAAATCAGCGCGTCCTCCACCTCGCTCGGCGCGACGTTGAAGCCGCCCGTGATGATGAGCTCCTTCATCCGGTCGACGATGGTGATGAAGCCGTCGGGCGAGACCGAGACGATGTCGCCGGTGCGCAGCCACTGGCCGCCGCCGTCTCCGGAGGACAGCAGCACGGCGAGGGACTCCTCCGGCCGGTTCCAGTAGCCGGAGAACACCTGCGGGCCGCGCAGCAGCAGCTCGCCCTCCTCGTCGAAGCCGCGGTCGATGTGCGGGTTCTCCGGGTCGACGACGCGGATCTGGGTGCTGGGGAACGGCACCCCGACGGTGCCTGCCCGCCGGGCGGGGCTGAACGGGTTGCCGGCCGCGACCGGCGAGGTCTCCGTCATCCCGTAGCCCTCCACCAGCTGGCCGCCGGTCGATTTCTCCCACGCCTCGACGGTCGCGAGCGGCAGGTTCATCGCCCCCGAGATGGCGAAGCGGATGCTGCTCAGGCTGACCCCGCGCTTGTCCGCCGCCTTCGACAGGCGCTCGTAGATCGGCGGCACGGCGGGCAGGAATGTGGGCGGGCTGGAGCGCACGGCATCCAGGACCAGGCCCTCGTCGAACTTCGGGAACAGCACCAGGCGGGAGCCCGTGCTCATCGCGAAGGTGAGGCAGAGGGTCAGCCCGTAGGCGTGGAACATCGGCAGGACCGCGTAGACGACCTCCTTGCCCGGGCGGAGCCCCTGCACCCACGCCTCGCCCTGCAGCGCGTTCGCGCGCAGGTTCGCGTGACTGAGGATCGCGCCCTTGGGCGCCCCGGTCGTGCCGCTCGTGTACTGCAGCACCGCGGTGTCGGCCGGCGCCGGGCGCGGGTGCGACTTCTTCAGCTTGCGGGTCTCGAGCAGGTCCTCCCAGCGCAGCGCGTTCTTGGCCCGCGGCTGCCCGGTCAGCGCCGCCCTGGCGTCCTTGGCCTTCTTCACCGGCAGCCGCAGTGCGAGGCGCTTCATCAGCGGCATCGCCCGGGTCAGGTCGACGGCGACGACGTGCGCGACCCCCATGTCGTCCGGGAAGTCGATGACCGTGTCGTGCACCTTGTCCCAGACGATGGCCGTCGTGGCGCCGTGGTCCTCGAACTGGTGCCGCAGCTCGCTCGGCGTGTACAGCGGGTTGTGCTCGACGGCGATCGCGCCGAGCCGGAGCACCGCGTAGAAGGCCACGATGTGCTGTGGGCAGTTGGGGAGCACGAGCGCCACCCGGTCGCCTGCTCGCACGCCGAGCTTGCGCAGGGCGTTGGCGACCCGGAGGATCTGCTCCCCCATCTCGGCGTACGTGGTGGTCTCGCCGAAGAACTCCAGGGCGACGGATGCCCGGTACGTGCGCACCGCGGCATCGATCATGTCGACGAGGCTTCCCTTCGGCGGCGTGATGTCGAACGGGACGCCCGGCGCGTACGCGCTCAGCCAGGGGCGGCTCGAGAAGACGGATGCTGCGGTCATGGCGACCTCTCTCAAATCTGACGCGGCAGGCTCAGGCGGTGAGGCCGAGGCCGTCCATGCGGCGGGTGTGCGCGGCGATGAGCTCGGTGAAGACGGGTTCAATGTTCGCCTCTGCGGCGTGATGCGCCGCGCTTCCGGGTGAGTCGAGGTTGGCCAGGGCCGAGCGGGCGACGAGGAGGGTGTCCCCCACCAGCCGGCGCCCCCACATGGCCAGACTGGAGGTGAGCTGGGGGTCGGCGTTGATGGCGCTCTGCAGCAGCTGGCGCAGCTCCTCGGCCCCGGCATCCGCGGCCAGCAGGGTGGCGACGCGCTTGCCGACGTCGCCGCCGATGCCGCGGGCGAGCTGCTCGAAGAAGTCGCCGAGCATGCCGGCGCTCAGGTAACAGGTGAGCAGCAGCTCACGCCAGTCGCTGCCGGTCGCCAGCGTGCGGTAGTGCTCCAGGGCCTCGGCGAAGGGGCGCATCAGCGCGTCGGGATCGGCATGCAGCGCCCGGATCTCCGCCACCAGCTTGTGCTGGGCGGCGAGCACCTGGGAGGCCGCGTAGCTGATGCCCTGCTTGGTCTCGAGGCTGGGCGCCGCGGCGAGCGCGCGGGCCAGGTTCTCGGCGACCTCGAGGTGCACGGCCGCGGCCTGGCCGAGGAACGGCAGCAGTTCGGGGGTGTACTCGGCGAAGTCAACCTTCGTCGCCGAAGACTCCCCGCGGGCTTTGAGCCGCGGGATCTCCACGCGGATGTTGCTCCGACCGAACCATGAGACCACGAGTTCAGCTTAGGGCGTGCGCGGGGCGAGCGTGCCGGGAACAACCCCTCGCCGACCCGGAACCGGTGCCGCGAACCATCCACGGCGGGCTCCCGCACCGGGTGACAGGGCGAGGGGCCGGGCGTAGACTGCGCTCAATGCGGCCGGGACGATGCCGTCCCCGTCGCGCCCCCGGCCGTCCACCGCCGAACCGCCACCCCTCCCGAAGCCTTGTGCGATCTCCGACGCGTGCCTGAACCACGCCCATCCAGGGCGCGCTGAGAAACACCGATCAAGGAGGTCATCATGTCAAGCCTCGTGCGCAAGAGTCTTGATTCGCCCGACGAGACGCGGAAATTCGAGGCCGGGGCCGGCCAGCTCCAGCTCGTCGAGGCCACAACGGGCGGCGTCGGCCGCGCCACCTTCCAGCCCGGCTGGCGCTGGTCTGAGCACGTGAAGCCGATCGCCAAGACCGACAGCTGCCAGACGGCGCACGTCGGCTACTTCCTGTCCGGCCGGATGAAGGTCGTCATGGAGGACGGGGAGGAGATGGAGTACGGCCCCGGCGACTTCGCCAGCATGGCCCCCGGCCACGACGCGTGGACGCTCGGCGACGAGCCGTGCGTGTTCCTCGATTGGAACGGCTACAGCAACTACGCGAAGGCGTGAGCCGCGGCATCCGCACGCAGAGGGCCACGCCCGGAATGCCGTGGCCCCGTTTTTGCCTCCCGCCCGCGCGGCGTCAAGCGGCCACCCAGACACGCCGCGCTAGGCTGGAGGCATCCCGCGGGCGATGGATCCGCGGCCGTGCGCCTGATGACACAAGGGCGCATCCTCAGTGAACGCAGTACGACAGGCCTAAAACACGTGACTACATTTTCAGATCTGACCATTGAACAAGACATGGTCGACGCCCTCGCCTCGAAGGGCATCATCGAGCCGTTCCCCATTCAGGAGCAGACGATCCCGCTGGCTCTGACCGGCCAGGACATCATCGGCCAGGCCAAGACCGGCACCGGCAAGACCTTCGGCTTCGGCCTCCCGCTGATCCAGCGCCTCGGCCTGAACCCGGAGCCCGGCGTGCAGGCACTCATCGTCGTGCCGACGCGCGAGCTCTGCGTGCAGGTTGCCCAGGACCTCGAGCTGGCGACGTCCAACCGTGCGACCAACATCGTCGCGATCTACGGCGGCAAGGCCTACGAGGGCCAGATCGAGGAGATCAAGGCCGGCGCGCAGATCGTCGTCGGAACCCCCGGGCGCCTGCTCGACCTCGCCTCGCAGCGACTGCTCGACCTCGGCAAGGTGCGCGAGATGGTCCTCGACGAGGCCGACAAGATGCTCGACCTCGGCTTCCTCGCCGACATCGAGAAGCTCTTCGCCAAGACCCCGGCCGACCGCCACACCATGCTGTTCTCCGCGACGATGCCCGGCCCGATCGTGGCCCTGGCCCGCCGCTTCATGAGCAAGCCGATCCACATCCGCGCGACCGACCCCAACGAGGGGCTCACCCAGGCGAACATCAAGCACGTCGTCTACCGGGCGCACTCGCTCGACAAGGACGAGGTCGTCGCCCGCATCCTGCAGGCAGAGGGCCGCGGCAAGACCGTCGTCTTCACCCGCACCAAGCGTGCAGCGGCCAAGCTCGTCGAGGAGCTGAACGACCGCGGCTTCAACGCCGCCGCCGTGCACGGCGACCTGAACCAGGACCAGCGCGAGCGCGCCATGGCCGCGTTCAAGGCCGGCAAGAAGGACATCCTCATCGCCACGGATGTCGCGGCGCGCGGCATCGACGTCAACGACGTCACCCACGTCATCAACCACACGGTTCCCGACGACCACGACACCTACCTGCACCGTGCCGGCCGCACCGGCCGCGCGGGCAAGACCGGCATCGCGGTCACCTTCGTCGACTGGGACGACCTGCACAAGTGGGCGCTCATCAACAAGGCGCTTGAGATGAACCAGCCGGAGCCGGTGGAGACGTACTCCTCCTCGCCGCACCTCTACGAGGACCTGGACATCCCGGCCGGCTCGAAGGGCCGCCTGAAGCCGACGCCCATCAAGGAGCGCGCCCCGCGCGAGCAGTCGGCGGATGCAGGCCGTGGCGGCCGTGACGGCGGCCGCGATGGCGGCCGCGGCGGATCCCGCTCCGCCGACGGCACCGGGGCGGCAGCCGGCGAGGGCTCCTCGCGCAGCAGCCGCTCACGCAGCCGCACCCGCACCCGCGGTGGCGCCGGTTCCGAGGCCGCGGCCCCCGCCGCAGACGCGACGGGCGCGGCCCCGGCCGTGGCGACGATCACCGACCCCTTCCAGGCACCGGGCCACCCGGCATCCGGAGCCCACGACGGCGGCGGACACGAGCACCACGACGGCAACAGCGCCCCGCGCCGCCGCAACCGCAACCGCTCGCGCCGCAGCGCGCCCAGCGCCGAGTAACAGCGGCCAACAGTTGAGAGAGCCCGTCGAGATCTGATCTCGGCGGGCTCTCTCTGTGGGCGGCCACCGCACCGCTGGTCGAGGAGGCCGTCTACGGCCGTATCGAGACCGAGGTCCGTGCGACGACTCCAGCCCGCGGGGTCTCGAAACGCTCGTTCCTCGCTACTCGACCGGCGGGTGGTTTCGCTCCTCGACCGGCGGGTGGTTTCGACGGGCTCAACCGGAGGGCGGGCGGATGCGGCAGCCTGCCTACTCGCAGCCGATCCCGTCGCCGTCGCGATCGAGCTTGCGGGAGTAGCCGGGGTCGCCGACGCGGATGGGTGCCGCACCCGCCGCGCGGACGGCATCACAGTTCGCGTAGCTGACGTTGGGTGCGGGAGCCGGTTCGGGCGCGGGAGCGGGCGCCGGGTCGGGTGCCGGCGCGGGGGCGGGTGCCGGCGCGGGGTCTGGAGCAGGCGCCGGTGCCGGAGCCGGGTCCGGCGCGGGTGCCGGCACGGGCTCGGCCACGACGACGATCGGCGTGAACGCCGAGGTGACGGCGGGCTCGTCCGGGCAGCTCGCCAGCACCCGGGTGATGGCGTCGTGCTCGGCCTGCGTCACCCAGAGGCCGTATGTCGCCTTCACGGAGACCTGGCGGGCGACGTAGGTGCAGCGGAACGCATTGTTCGCGGGCAGCCACGTCGCGGCATCCCCTGCACCCTTCTGCGCGTTGCTCCGCCCGTCGACGGCGAGCAGGTTGATCGGGTCGTTCGCGAGGCTCACGCGCTGCGCCTGGCTGAGCTGCTGCGCCCCGGTCTCCCAGGAATTCATGAGCGCCACGACGTGGTCGATCTGCACGGCGAGCGAGGTCTTCTGGCCGCGGACGAAGTCGATCGTCGTCGCCGTGTACGGGTCGTTCAGCACCCCGGACGTGACCTTGCAGCGCCCTGACATCACCTCGGGATCGAGGTCGCGGGCGAGGATGTCGTTCCGCGTGTCGCAGCCGTTCCTGTCGACGTCCAGCCAGGCCGTGCCGTACATCCCGGTCCGGTCGTATCCGGTCTTCGGGGCGCGCCCCTTGACCTCGAGCGTGCCCAGCAGGGCGAGCGCGGTGCCCGCGGTGGCCGAGGAGTTGGCGACGCTCACCACCGCCTCCTCGTCGGCTGCGAGCACCTTCTCCGGGGCGTCCGGCTCACCCGTGGGCGTCGGTGTCGGAGTCGGGGTCCGGGTCGGAGTCGCCGACGGCGCGGGGGCGGCCGTCTCGCTCGGGGCCGGGCTCGGCAGGGCGACGGCGACCTCGTCGGTCGCCGCCCGCGTCTCCCCCATGATGCCTGTGCTGATGCTGAGCGCCAGGAAGCTTCCGATGACGACGAATCCGGCAAGCTTGCGGCTGGCGATGCGCGCCCACGACGGCCGCGCGGAGATCAGCGTGTACAGCGCGGTGAAGAATGCGACGAGCGCGATCACGAGGATTCCCGGGCCGAAGCCGCCGGCGGTGAATGCAAGGAGCGCGATCACGGCGGCGACGCCGAACACGACCCAGGAGGTCGTGCTGAGGCTCGCAACCCAGTCCCCCATACGCGCGAGAGGGGGCGCTGCGCTGGGGGTCGCCGTGGCGCCGGCCGCCGACTCCCCGGCGGGCCCGGTCACAGGTGCGGCGGGGACCACGGGGGCCGCCGGGGCGGACTTCGACGCCCGCCGGGCGAACAGGGCTCGTGCCTGCAGAGCAACGTTTGCCATCAGTCCCGGCGCAGCCGCTGCTGGTGCGGTGTGCGCCGTCCACGCGGCGCCGTCCCAATAGCGCTGCTCGGCCGGGTTCTCGGGGTTCGGGTACCAGCCGGCGGGCGGCAAGGGGGCACTGTTCATCGGGTCTCCTCAGATGGGCAAGCCCACAGTGTATGGGGCTGCCCGGAGCCGTCCAGACCACTCCACGAGCCGCGTTCGGGGGCCTCCCCGGCATCCATTCGCCGCAGCTGGCTCAGAAACGGGTCAGTTCTGGACCGTCTGTGGCGACGCGATGCGGGCGGATGCGGCGGGCGGGCGGATGCGGTGGGCGGGCGGATGCGGCGGGGCGGTCAGCCGGCGTAGACGGGTTCGCTGCCGCGCGCCTCGGCGATGAGCGCCTCCAGCACCTCCGGGGCGGTCGTGTTCTCGCCGAGCCGGTTCGGCTTGCCGTCGCCGTGGTAGTCGCTGGAGCCGGTGACGGCGAGGCCGAACTTGTCGGCGAGCACACGCAGCCGCTCCTTGGCATCCGGCAGGTTCTCGCGGTGCTCGATCTCCAGGCCGAACAGGCCGGCCTCGACGAGCCGCTTCAGCGCGGACTCCGAGAGCACGTTCATGGCGCCGCGGGTGCCGGGGTGGGCGAGCACGGGCACTCCCCCGCCGCTCGCACCAGGCGCACGCCGGTGACCGGATCCGGGGCGTAGTGCGGCTTCACGTAGCCGCTGCGCCAGTGCAGGATCCCCTCGAAGGCCGCGGAGCGGTTCGGCTCGTAGCCCCGGGCGACGAGCGCATCGGCGATGTGCGGCCGGCCGATGGTGGCCCCCTCCGTGGACTGCGCCAGCACGTCGTCCCAGCTCAGCGCGTAGTCGCGGCCGATGTGCTCAACGATCTCCTCGGCCCGCGACATCCGGGCGTCGCGGATGCGGGTCGTCTCGGCCAGCAGCGCCGGGTCGGCGGGGTCGAAGAGGTAGGCGAGCAGGTGCACGCTGGAGTGCTGCAGGCGGGTGGAGAGCTCCATGCCGGGGATCAGGCTCACGCCCGCGGTGCGCGCGGCGGAGGCCGCGGCGGCCCAGCCGGCCGTCGAGTCGTGGTCGGTCAGCGCGATCGTGCCGAGCCCGGCGGCCGCGGCGGCCTGCACCAGCTCGCCCGGCGTCTCGGTCCCGTCCGACACGCTCGAGTGCGCGTGCAGGTCGATGGGGCCGTGAAAACGCCGAGAGTCCATCCCCCCATGCTAGTTCTGGCCGCGCGTCCGACGCCGCGCGGCGGCTGCCGTGTGGCCGCGTCGCATATGGTGATCAAGCCATGATCCGCCGCATCCTCAGCTCCCTCATCGCGCTCGGCGCCGCCGTCGGGCTGCTCGTGCTGGCCTGGCCACAGCTTTTCGGGCTGCAGAACACGTGGATGATCGCGCAGATCGTGTCGTTCCGGGGCGTGCTCGTTGCGGCATCCGCCGTCGGAATCGTGCTGCTGATGGTCATCGGAATCCTCCGCCCGTTCCGCCGCATCACCGGCACCCTGGCCGTGCTGGTGCTCGTCTTCGCGGTGGCCACGAGCGGGATCCTCGCGCTGCGCGGCGCCGCCAATGGCGACGTCTCGCTCGCGACGAACGGCGCGGACGACTCGATCACCGTGCTCAGCTGGAACACGCGCGGCGAGGAGCCCGGCGTCGACGCGATCGTGAAGCTGGCCCTGGAGAGCGGCGCCGACATCGTGTCGCTGCCCGAGACCACCGACGAGCTCGGCACCGAGGTGGCCGTCGCCATGAAGGAGGGCGGCCGGCCGATGTGGGTGTGGACGCTCAACTTCAACGACGTCTACAAGGCGCGCTCCACAGCGCTGCTGATCAGCCCCGACCTCGGCGAGTACACGCTCGCCTCCGCCGCGGGCAGCGGACCGCCCGGCAACACCAACATCTCCCCCACCGTCGTCGCGACCCCGGTGAACGGGGACGGCCCGACGATCATCGCCGTGCACGCCGGCGCGCCGACCGAGGGCGCCATGAGCGACTGGCGGAGCGACCTGGACTGGCTGGCCGAGCAGTGCGACGCCCCCAACGTGATCATGGCCGGTGACTTCAACGCCACGCTGGACCACATGGCCGGGCGCGGCATCGACGGGGCCGCGCTGGGGCGTTGCGCGGATGCCGCCCTCTCCGCCGGCAGCGCGGCGCTCGGCACCTGGCCGACCGCCGTCCCGCCCCTGCTCGGCGCCCCGATCGACCACGTCCTGGCCACCGACAACTGGCGCGTCGACGCCTTCCGCGTGCTCGACGAGGTCGACGACTCCGGCAGCGACCACCGGCCGCTGCTGACCCGCTACCTGCCAGCCGACGGGTGAGAGCGGGCACAGGCGGCTCCCGTCTCGCGGTGCGAGAATGGGGGCATGGACAACACCGCCGACGCCACCACCGACATCCTGACCGCTGCCCCGGAGACGGACCCGAACGCCAGCCGCTCGACGACGCCGAAATCCGATGTATTCAAGTCCTACATCAGCACCGGGTGGGCGCACAGGGAGGACACCCTCCCCGCCGCCCGTGAGCAGGCGAGCTTCGCCGCGGCACGCCGCGACGCCCTCTCCGCCCGCTTCCCCGGCCAGCGCCTGATCGTGCCGGCCGGCAGCCCGAAGCAGCGCTCCAACGACACCGACTACCCGTTCCGCGCGCACAGCGCCTTCGTGTACCTGACCGGCTGGGGCGCCGACGCCGAGCCGGAGGCGGTTCTCGTCTTCGAGCCCACCGCCGCCGGGCACGAGGCAACCCTGTACTTCCGCGAGCGCGCCGGCCGCGACTCGGAGGAGTTCTACCACAACCCCGCAATCGGTGAGTTCTGGATCGGCCCGCGCCCCTCCATCGCCCAGGTCGCCGCCGACCTCGGCATCCACACCCGCGGCATCGCCGAGCTCGACGCCGTCTACGGCGCGGTCGACTCCACCACGCTCGTCCTGCGCGAGGCCGACCCGGCCGTCACCGAGGCCGTCGACTCCGCCCGGCTGCGCTTCGCCGCAGAGGAGGCGCTGCGCGACAACGCCCAGGACTCGCCGTTCAGCCTCGAGATCGGGGCGGAACACGAGCCGGACGCCGAGCTGCACGTCGTGCTCAGCGAGATGCGCCTCGTCAAGGACTCCTACGAGATCGCCCAGATGCGCCTCGCCGTCGACGCCACCGAGCGCGGCTTCAACGACGTCATCGCCGACTTCCCGCGGATCTCGGCCAGCCCGCGCGGCGAGCGCATCGTCGACGGCGTGTTCTACACCCGGGCCCGCCTGGACGGCAACGCCCTCGGCTACGACACCATCGCGGCATCCGGCGCCCACGCCACGATCCTGCACTGGACCCGCAACGACGGCCCGGTGCGCCCGGGCGAGCTCATGCTGCTCGACGCCGGCGTCGAGGTCGACAGCCTCTACACCGCCGACGTCACGCGCACCCTGCCGATCAACGGCACCTTCAGCCCGGTGCAGCGGATGATCTACGACGCCGTCCTGGACGCCGCGGATGCCGCGCTGGCCGTGGTCAAGCCGGGCATCGTGTTCCGCGAGGTGCACGCGGCGGCCATGGCCGTCATCGCCGAGCGCACCGCGGAGTGGGGCTTCCTGCCCGTCTCGGCCGCCGAGTCGCTCGAGGCCGACAAGCAGTACCACCGCCGCTACATGGTGCACGGCACCAGCCACCACCTCGGCATCGACGTGCACGACTGCGCCCAGGCACGCCGTGAGATGTACATCGACGGCATCGTCGAGGAGGGCATGGTTTTCACGATCGAGCCCGGGCTGTACTTCCAGAGCGACGACGAGACGGTTCCGGCCGAGTTCCGCGGCATCGGCGTGCGCATCGAGGACGACATCCTGGTGACCGCCGACGGTGCGGAGAACCTGTCCATCGGCATCCCGCGCACGGCGTCCGACGTCGAGGCGTGGGTGCGCTCCGGCGGCTGGAGCTAAGCTCTCGCGCCCGGCCCGGCGGCAGCGGTCGGCCGGAGCCGCACACGGTGCGCGCTGAAAAACAGGAGGAGAGCCTCGCGGGGCCGCATATGCGGTCGGCGAGGCTCTCCTCCTGTTTTTTGCGTCTCGTCGAGACCCGATGCCCACGCATCCGGCCGACTTCGCCCCCGTCGACTTCGGGACGGGGGTCGTCTTCTCCTTCCCGTCGCGCAAACTGGCCTGCGGCGTTCGAGAGCGAGTACCGCGACACCACAGTCGTGCTCCCGGTCGGCTCGGCGATCGTCTCCGGAGACGTCATCTGCACGTCGACGGATGCCGGCATCTCCTGCGCGCACACGCAGGGCGGGCACGGTTTCACCCTCTCGGAGACCGCCAACGACAGCTGGTGAGCGGGGAGCGCCCGCCAGTTGCTAGGCGCCCGGCAGTTGCTAGGCGGCGGGCAGTTGCTAGGCGGCGGGCGGCGCGGGCGGCGTCTGCTCGCCGGCATCCGCCCCAGCGGGAACGGGCTCGCCGTGCAGGATGTTGCGGGCCTTGTGCACCAGCTCGCTGGGCGCCTGCACGGTGTAGCTGACGGCGATGAGCTGCATCACTGAGCTGAAGTCGCGGCGCTTGCGCTTGACCGAGTAGCTGACGATGCCGAACAGCATGCCGAAGCCGGCACCAATCAGCAGCGCCGCGAAGATCATCGGCATGCTCGCCCCGCTCGGCGCGAAGATGAACAGGATGAGGCCGAGGAAGATTCCGAGCCAGGCCCCGGACGCTGCGCCGCCGAGCGCGGCACGGCCGTAGCTCATCTTGCCGGTCACCAGTTCGACGCTCTTCAGGTCGTTGCCGATGATCGCCAGTTGCTTCACCGGGAAGTCGGCGCGTGCCAGGACGTCGACCGCGGTCTGCGCCTCGGCGTAGCTGGCGTAGTTCTCAACGGCCTCTCCCTGCGGCAACACCGGGTATCGCGTGGCGTTGCGGGCAGAGAAGGGGTTCTGGGCACTCATGCGGCCATTCTCCCATGTGGGCCTGAAAACGGTGTGAGTGGCCTAGATTTGAAGGGTGAGTGCCAACAGAGTCTTCGTCGCCCGTCTGGCAGGGTGCACCGTCTTCGACCCCGCGGGCGACCGCGTGGGCAAGGTGCGCGACGTTCTGGTTGTGTACCGCAAATCGGATCCGCCCCGCGTCGTCGGCCTGATCGTGGAGATCCCCGGCCGGCGCCGCGTCTTCATGTCGATCGGGCGGGTGACCAGCATCGGCAGCGGCCAGATCATCACCGACGGACTCATCAACGTGCGCCGATTCGAGCAGCGCGGCGGCGAGGTGCGCGTCATCGCCGAGATGCTCGGCCGCAAGGTGAGCTTCGTCGACGGCTCCGGCGAGGCGACCATCGAGGACGTCGCCATCGAGGAGCAGGGCCAGGACCAGAGCGAGTGGGCCATCAGCCAGCTCTTCGTGCGCCGCCCCAAGACCAGCCCGTCGCCGTTCGCCAAGGGCCAGACGGTTTTCGCCGACTGGGCCGAGGTGCGCGAGACGGTCACCGCCGGACAGGCGCAGTCCGCCGAGCACCTCATCGCCACGTTCTCC
Organism: Microterricola pindariensis; assembly: GCF_002936985.1. Classification (GTDB taxonomy): domain Bacteria; phylum Actinomycetota; class Actinomycetes; order Actinomycetales; family Microbacteriaceae; genus Microterricola; species Microterricola pindariensis. Next base: position 16,611 of record NZ_MPZN01000015.1, read on the forward strand.
GAGCTCAATCCCGCCGACCTGGCCTCCACCCTGCTCGACCTGCCCACCGAGCGCATGCTCGAGGTGGCCGGCGAGCTCTCCGACGACCGCCTCGCCGATGTGCTGGAGGAAATGCCGGAGGTCGAGCAGGTCGGCATCCTGGCCAGCCTGGGCGATGCCCGCGCCGCCGACGTGCTCGACCACATGCAGCCGGATGACGCGGCCGACCTGATCGCCCAGCTGCCCGAGGAGCGCGGCGAGCAGCTGCTCGAGCTGATGGAGCCGGAGGAGGCCGACGATGTGCGCTTCCTGCTCTCCTACGCCCCGGACACCGCAGGCGGCCTGATGACCCCGGAGCCGATCATCGTCTCCGCCGACGCCACCGTCGCCGAGGGGCTGGCGCTGATCCGCCGGCACGACCTCGCCCCCGCGCTCGGCGCCGCGATCTGCGTGACGCTGCCGCCGTACGAGCCGCCGACCGGCCGCTTCCTCGGCATGGTGCACTTCCAGCGGATGCTGCGCTACCCGCCGCATGAGCGCCTGGGCACCCTGCTCGACCAGGGCCTCGAGCCCGTGACGGCGAACACCTCCGCGGCCGAGGTCAGCCGCATCCTGGCCAGCTACGACCTGGTCTCCGTCCCCGTTGTCGATGAGCACCACCGACTTGTCGGGGTGGTGACCATTGACGATGTTCTCGATTATCTTCTTCCCGCCGACTGGCGAAGTCATCCCGACGACGATGCCGACTTCACCGCGCGCGCCGCGGCGCGCGCGCAACTCAAGACAGGCAGCATCCCGCTGATCGGGAACGACACCGCGGGGCGGAGGACCGGCAATGGCACGAGCTAACAAGAGCGACATCCGCCTCGACACCCCCCGCGGGCTGCGGGGCCCGGCCATCTCGGCGCGCGACAAGGCCAACAGCCGCGACCGCTTCGGCCGCTTCACGGAGGCGATCGCCCGCGGCATGGGCACGCCGGGATTCCTCGTCGGCCTCTCGTTGTTCTGCCTGGGCTGGCTCGCGTTCAACACGTGGGGCCCCGAGCAGTGGCGCTTCGACTCCGCCGCGATCGGCTTCACTGCGCTGACCCTGATCCTCTCGCTGCAGGCCTCCTACGCCGCCCCGATGATCCTGCTCGCGCAGAACCGCCAGGACGACCGCGACCGGGTGCAGATCGAGCAGGACCGCCAGCGGGCCGAGCGCAACCTCGCCGACACCGAGTACCTCGCCAGGGAGGTCGTCGCCCTGCGCCTGTCCATCTCGGACATGGCCTCGAAGGACTTCATCCGCTCCGAGCTGCGCAGCCTGCTCGAGCAGCTGGACGAGCGCGACTCCGCGGCGGCGAAGGCCGAGTACGAGAACGGGGCGGCGGATGTCGGCAAGCCCTGAGCCTGCCGGCATCCGACCGGCCGGAATCGAGGCGCTGCACCAGGCCCTCGCCCGCGTCATCGACCCCGAGATCCGTCGACCGATCACCGATCTCGACATGGTCGGCGAGCTCTCGCTCGATGACGCCGGGCGCGCGCACGCCGTCATCAAGCTGACCATCATCGGCTGCCCGGCCGCCCGCCGCATCGAGGACGACTCCCGCGCCGCCCTGGAGGGCGTCGTCGGGGCCGGCAACGTCGAGCTGGCGATGACCGTCATGAGCGTCGAGGAGCGCAAGGCGCTCACCGCGAAGCTGCAGGGCACGGGCACCCGCACGATGCCCTTCACGCCCGACTCCCTGACCCGCGTCATCGCCGTCACGAGCGGCAAGGGCGGAGTCGGCAAGTCGACGCTCACCGCCAACCTGGCGGTCGCGCTCGCCGCGCGGGGCCTCCGCGTCGGGCTGCTCGACGCCGATGTGCACGGTTTCTCGATCCCCGGCCTGCTCGGCCTGGCCGGGGTGAAGCCGACCCGGGTCGGCGAGATGATCCTGCCGCCGGTCGCGTTCGGCGTGAAGGTGATCTCGATCGGCATGTTCCTCGATGACACATCCGCCGCCGTCGCCTGGCGTGGCCCCATGCTGCACCGCACCATCAACCAGTTCCTGACCGACGTCTACTTCGGCGACCTCGACGTGCTGCTGCTCGACCTTCCGCCCGGCACCGGCGACGTCGCCATCTCGATCGGCCAGCTGCTGCCGCACGCCGAGGTGCTCGTCGTCACCACCCCGCAGCCGGCGGCCGCCGACGTCGCGGAGCGCAGCGGGGTCGTCGCCCGGCAGACCGGGCAGAGCGTGTTCGGCGTGATCGAGAACATGGCCGGGCTCGCCCAACCGGACGGCACCGTGCTGGAGCTGTTCGGCTCCGGCGGCGGCGCCGAGGTGGCCAGCCGGCTGGGCGTGCCGCTGCTGGCCCGCATCCCGCTCAGCGTGCCGCTGCGCGAGGGCGGCGACACCGGCTCCCCCATCGTGTTGAGCGACCCGGATGACGCGGCCGCCGCGGCCATCCTCGGCGTCGCGGATGCCCTCGCCAGCACGGGCCGCGGCCTGGCCGGCCGTCCGCTGCCGCTCAGCTTCGCCTAGCCCGCGGCCTCGTCGCTCGCGCTTCCAGGAGCAGGGCGTCGTGGGGCCGCAGAGGGCCCCCACGGCGCCCTGGTCCTGATTTTCAGTGCTGGCTGCTGAGCGTCGGGAAGGTCCACTCGCCGTCGAGGATCTCTGCGCGCGGCCGGTACATCCGCACCAGGTAGTTCCAGCCGTCCGTGAGCGGCAGCGCGTTCACCGCGCCGGGAGAGGTGTCGCCGAAGCGGACGGTGATGGTGCCGTCGTCGTTCGGCACGCCGGTGATGTTGTTGATCGTGTACGCGCCCTGCTCGTTCGGCTCGAAGTAGCCGCCGGCGTTGTAGACGGAGATGGACCAGAAGCCGTCGACGGGCACCGGGCCGACCGTCAGCTCATACTCGCCGACCGGCAGGCGCGGGTCGACGCCGATGTAGCTCGCCTCGGCGGAGGGAAGCCCGCCCCAGCCGGCCGCGGTTCCGATGAGGTGGCGGACGGGGTCGACCTCCTCCTTCCTGCCGAACGTGCGGTCGAAGTCGCTCAGGTTGCGAGCCAAGGAGAGCAGCGCGGTGCGCGTCTCGTCGAGGCTGGTCGTGTCGTAGTCGGGCATCTCGAAGGGCGCCGCCGCGGTGGCGGTCAACTCGAGCTGGTCCTGCAGTGCCGCGACCGCCGCGGCATCCGCCGGGTCGGCAGGATCGACCAGGATGCGCACCGCCACCACGACGTGCGGCGTGCCGAACTGCTCCTGGGTGAGCTCGTAGCGGCCGGCGTCGTGGAAGATCGCGTCGACGTAGTGGTGCTCGTTGACGACCATGGCGGAGAGGTACCGCTCGCCGTGCTCCGGGATGCTCAGGGTGGCGCCGGCGCTGATGTCGACGACCGCGAAGCTGTACAGCGTGTCGCGGTTCAGTCGGATGACGGTCTGGTTGTCGATCGCGGCTGGCTCGCGGTTGTGCAGGAAGCGGTTGACGCCTCCGGCATTGGCTTGGAGGTCCCGCATCATGCGGTGGGTCTCGGCGAGGGCGAAATTGTCTACATTGACGAGAGTGGCCATGGAGCGATCATGGCAGCGCACGCTCGCCAGCGCTAGGGCCACGGTGTGCCTGCCGTCCACCGGGCGCGCACGGCGAGTGCGCACGCGCCCGGCGCGGGCGATGCCCGCTAGGCCGGCTCGACCAGTCGGGCGATCAGCTCGGTGAGCAGCGGTTCGGCCACGGCCGGCGGCAGCGCCTCGACCAGGGCGAGGAACGGCGCGAGCCGCTCGGGCAGCGCCGCGTCCGCGCCGCCGGCGCCGGCTTCGGGGCTGCCCTCGGCATCCGGGGCCAGCCCGATCGCCTGCAACAGGGCGAACGCCGACGCCGCGTCCAGCGCGGCGGGCAGCGCCCCGCCGAACGCCCCGCCGAGCGAGGCCAGAAGCGGTGTGACGTCGACGGCGGGCACGCCGCGCACCTCGTCCGCGGCCGCCACGAGGGCGGTCGTCAGTTCGGCCAGCCGGGACTCGGTCACCGGGGTGACGGTCAGGTGCGCCGTCGGGGGCAGCCGGGTGCCGTCGGACTGCGTGAAGCCCGGCTGCAGTTGCAGCTGCCAGCCATGGGTGCGGGCCTGGTCCGCCCAGTGGTGCGGGTCGACGCGGCGCTCGGCCGGCACAGACTCGTCCACCGCGACGGCGATGGCCGGGCCGGTCGGGTGCCCGACGACGCGGAGGCCGTCGATCCCCGTGATGGTGTCTGCAAGCGCCGCAGTGGCCCGCGCGCAGCTCTCCGTCAGCCGGGCGAAGCCGCTGGCGCCGAGGGTCTGCGTGATCGCCCATGCCGCGGCGAGGGCCGCCGCCGACTTGGAGCCGAGCAGGGTGGAGTTGACCACCGGGTAGCCGGGCCAGCCGGTCGTCGCGAAGTACTGCTGCCGCTGCCGGTCCCGGCCGCGCTGCAGCAACACGGAGGCCCCCTTCGGCGCGTAGCCGTACTTGTGCAGGTCGGCGGAGAGGCTCGTGACGCCGGGCAGCTGCAGGTCCCAGCTGGCTGCGTCGACTCCCGGCCACCAGGGCAGCACGAAACCACCGAAGCAGGCGTCGACGTGACAGCTGACGCCGGCCGCCGCGGCCAGCGCCGACACCTCAGCGATCGGGTCGAGCACCCCGTGCGGGTAGGCGGGGGCGCTCAGCACGACGAGCGCCACGTCGTCGGCACCTGCCAAGAGCGCGGCGAAGTCCGCGGCCAGGGGCCGGCCGGATTCCGGGTCCACCGGAACGAGCTCGAGGCGCAGCCCGAAGTAGTCGGCCGCCTTGTGGAACGCGGCATGCACGGTGCTCGGGGCCAGGATGCGGGGCACCACGGTGCCTGCCGGGGTTCCGCGGCGCGCGGCATCCGCCCGCCACAGCTCCCGCGCCGTCTTGACTGTGAGCAGGCAGCTCTCGGTGCCGCCGCTCGTGACGGTGCCGACGACCTGCTCGTCGCCGTGGAAGACCGCGCGGGCGAAGCCGATGACCTCACGCTCCATCGCGGCGACGGAGGTGAAGGTGGTCGGGTCCAGGGCGTTCACCGGCTGCACGGCGCGGATCGCGCTCGCGGCCAGCTCGTCGAGCTCGGCCACGCCGGAGTCGTAGACGTAGGAGAGCACCCGGCCGCCGTGGGTGGGCGCGTCGCCCTCCCGCAGCGCGTCCAGGCGGGCCAGCACGCTCGCCGGGGTCTGCTCGAAGTGTGCGCTCACACGAGCACCTTCCTGTCGATGTCGGATTTGCGGAGGGTGTAGCGCCGCAGGCTCAGCAGGCTGGCCGCGATGAGGGCGGCGGGCAGGGCGCTGAAGCTCAGCACGATGCCGGTGACGGCGGCCTCGCTCTGCACGACCGTCGCCGACCCGATGCTCTCGATGTAGCCGGTGGCGGCGAGCATCACGGTCAGGGCGGTGGCACCGAGGGCCATGCCGGTGGTCTCCCCCGCCGTCCAGACACCGCTGAAGGTGCCGGCCTGGCCGTCGCCGTGCTCGGCGGCGTCGTGCGAGATGACGTCGGGCAGCATCGCCATCGGCAGCGATTGCATGCCCGCATAGCCGGCGCCGGCGAGGGCGACGGGCAGGTACACCCATGCCCCCGGTGCCCACAGCATCGCGGTGAGCGAGAGCGCGGCGACGCCGAACAGCACGCTGGCCAGCACGAAGCCGCGTTCCTTGCCCACGCGCCGGGCGATCACACCCCAGAGCGGTGCGCAGAACAGCGCAGGGGCGATCAGCGCAACGAACAACAGTTCGAGTGCGGCCTCCGAGTGCAGCACCCAGACGGCGACGTAATTGGCGCCGGCCAGCATGACGCCGGTCGCGAGCCCCTGCAGCATGAACGTGAGCAGCAGGGCGCGGAACGACTGCGAGCGACGCAGCACGGCCAGTCCGGCCCTGTAGTGCTCGCGGATGCCGCCGCCGGGGTGCGCGCCTGAGGCGGCCGCGTGCGCCCCGACGCCCCGCGGCGCGACGCGGGAGGCCAGCAGCATCCCGACCCCGATCACCACGCCAGCGACGACGGCCATGATCAGGTAGCCGAGGTACTCGTTCTCGCCGCCCAGACGGCGCAGCATCGGGCCGCCGGCGCCGAACAGCAGGATCGCGGCGGTCAGCACCACGACCCGCCAGGTGAGCAGGCGGGTGCGCTGGTCGTAGCCGTCGGCAAGCTCGGCCGGCAGCGCGATGTATGGCACCTGGAACAGGCTGAACGCCGTGGCCGTGAGCACGAAGGCGATGAGCACCCAGACGCCGGATGCCGCGGGCTCCAGCTCGGCCGGCACGGCGAACGTGAGCACGAAGAACACGGGCAGCAGCAGGGCGCCCGCGCGCATGAAACCGCGCCGCGAGCCGTGGCGGGCCAGCGCCCGGTCGCTCCGGGCACCGATGACCGGGTCGATCAGCACGTCCCAGATCTTGGCCACCGTCACCAGCGCTCCGGCCAGCAGGGCGGTCACGCCGAGGGTGTCGGTCAGGTAGAACACCAGGACGAGCCCGGGCAAGGTGGCGAAGCCGCCGGTGCCGAGGGATCCCAGGGCATAGCCGACGATTGTCTTACGAGAGAGTGCACGCTCCGTTGCGGTCATCCCGGCAGTGTATCGAGCCGCAAACCAGAACTGGGTCAACTGACCTAATTCGGTGTCGGCTGACCTAGAATGGCGCTCATGTCTGCCTCTCCGCTGCACCCGACGTTCATAGCCGAACTCGACCGCGACCTGGTCGCCACCTCCGGCACGACCCGCTCCGTGCAGGCGCCGTTCACCGGCGAACTGCTGCACGAGCTTCCGCACAGCACACCCGCCGACGTCTCCGACGCCTTCGCGCGCGCCCGGCTGGCGCAGCTCGCCTGGGCCAGAGCCGGCTTCGCGCACCGCCGCGCCGTGCTGCTGCAGGCCCACGACAACATCCTGGAACGCCGCGAGATGCTGCTGGACGTGCTGCAGTCCGAGACCGGCAAGACCCGCGGCCAGGCCTTCGAGGAGCTCTACCAGGTGCTCAGCGTCACCCGCTACAACGCGCTGGCCGCGCGGCCGGTGCTCCGCGGCGGGCGCCGCCGCAGCGGCGTCCCGACCGTCGTCGCCACCCGGGTGGCCTACAAGCCCAAGGGCATCGCCGGCGTCATCACGCCGTGGAACTACCCGCTCAGCCTGGCCGCCATGGATGTCGTGCCCGCGCTCGCGGCCGGCTGCGGCGTCGTGCAGAAGGCCGACGACCAGGGCGCGCTCAGCGTGCTCGCCCTCCGCCAGGCCTTCATCGACGCCGGTGTCCCCCGCGCGCTCTGGGCGGTCGTCGCCGGCGCCGGCGCCGAGATCGGCGGGGCCGTCACCGACCATGCCGACTACATCTGCTTCACCGGCTCGACCGCGACCGGCCGCGGCGTGGCAGAGAAGGCCGGCCGCCGCCTGGTTGGCGCCTCGCTCGAGCTCGGCGGCAAGAACCCGCTGATCGTGCTGGACGACGTCGACCCGGAGAAAGCCGCCGCGGATGCCGCATACGCCTGCTTCTCGTCGATGGGCCAGCTCTGCGTCTCGATCGAGCGCATCTACGTCGAGCGCGCCGTGGCCCCGGCCTTCATCGCCGCCCTCGCCGCCCGCGTCGGCACCCTCGTGCCGGGCGCGAACTACGACTTCGGCAGCGATGTCGGCTCACTGACCACGCCGGCCCAGCTGGCGCGGGTGCAGGAGCATGTGGCGGATGCCGTGGCCAAGGGCGCCACGGTCATCGCCGGCGGAAAGGCCCGCCCGGATCTCGGCCCGCTGTTCTTCGAGCCGACGGTGCTGACCGGTGTGACGAGCGAGATGGACTGCTTCGCCGGGGAGACGTTCGGCCCCGTCGTCTCGATCACCGTGGTGGACAGCGAGGAGGAGGCGATCCTCGCCGCCAACGCGAGCGACTACGGCCTGAACGCCGCCGTGTTCAGCGGCTCGACCGCACGCGGGCTCCGACTGGCCCGGGCGATCGATGCGGGCAGCGTCAATGTGAACGAGGGCTACCGGGCCAGCTTCGGCTCGATCGACGCCCCGATGGGCGGCGTCAAGCAGTCCGGCGTCGGCCGGCGCAACGGCCGCGAGGGCCTGCTGCGCTTCGTGGACTCGGTCACGATCTCGCACGCGACCGGCCTGGTGCAGCTTCCGCGCACCGGCGCGGAGTTCGCCAAGCTCGGCGGCGTGATGCTCGTCATGGCCGCCGTGCTCAAGGGCATCCGCCGCCGGTAGGGCGCCCGGCATCCACGACCCGGCCGCGCCCGCCCGGTGCGCCCGCGACCGTGACCGTGACCGTGGCCGACCGTGCCCGGCCGCGCCCGTTTGGGAGGCCGACGGACGATCGGGAGGCAGCTTCAGGCCGGCTTCGGCCTCCCGATCCGCCGATTGCATCCCGATCGGATGCCGCGGCAGACTCCTCGTGACCGGCGGAGTTGGCTTCGGTCGCTGGCGCTCCCTGCGCCGACGGGAGAGGCGCTCGCGCGGCGGGCGCGGCCCGGCCGCGCCCGCCGGGTGCCCCCGTGGCCGTGCCCGTGACCGTGGCCGTGCCCGGCCGCGCCTGTTTGGGAGGCCGACGGAAGATCGGGAGGCAGCTTCAGGCCGGCTTCGGCCTCCCGATCCGCCGATTGCCTCCCGATCGGATGCCGCGGCGGACGCCACGTGACGGGCGGGGTTGGCTTCGGTCGCTGGCGCTCCCTCGAGCCAACGGGAGAGGGCCGGGCGCTCGCTGCGCCGACGGGAGAGGGCCTGGCGCTCCCCCGCGCCACGGGAGAGGGAGCGGGTCCGTTAGCCGAAGAGGTTGATCGGTTTCACGATGTCGGCGTAGACGAGCAGCGCGCTCATTCCGCCGAGGATGATCACCACGGCCATGGTGAGCGGCATCAGCCGCGCGGTGTCGACGGGGCCCGGGTCGGCGCGGCGGAACAGCTTGGCGAAGCGGCGCCGGATGGCCTCCCAGAGCGCGCCGGCGATGTGCCCGCCGTCCAGCGGCATCAGCGGCACCAGGTTGAACACGAACAGCGCGATGTTCAGCGAGGCGAGCAGTCCGATCAGGCTGGCCACCTTGCTCTCGACGGTGAGGGTGTCGAGGGCGGCGATCTCTCCGGCGACCCGGCCGACGCCGACGACGCTGATCGGCCCGTTCGGGTCGCGCTCCTCCGGGCCGAAGGCGGCCTGTGCCACGTCGACCATGCGCTGCGGCAGGTTCAGGATGATGTGGGCGACGCCACTGATGTTGTCGCCGACTGCGGGCAGCACGGCCGTCGCCGGCTGCGGGACGAGCTCGCTGGCCGGGCCGATGCCGGCGAAACCGACCTCGGTCGTGACGGGCTTGCCCGCGGCATCCGTCACCGGCTTGCCGGCCTCGTCGAACACGGGGCGCTCGGTGAGCAGCGGGGTGAGGGTGAGCGTCTTCTCGGCGCCGTCGCGCTCGACGACGACGATGAGCGCGGTGCCGGCCGAGGCACGGATCTTCTCGGTGGACTCTTGCCAGCTGGTGACGGGGGCGCCGTCGATGCTGACCAGGCGGTCGCCGGGCAGGATGCCGGCCGCGGCGCCCGGCGCGGCCGGGTCGTTCGGGCCGCACTCCTGGCTGGCGGAGCCGGCCGTCTGCACGCAGGCGGAGACGCTGCCGATCGTGGTGCTGGCCTGGGCCGCGCCGAAGCCCATCAGCAGGATGGCGAACAGCACGACGGCGATGAGCAGGTTCATGAACGGCCCGCCGAACATGATGATGATGCGCTTCCACACCGGCAGCAGGTAGAAGGCCCGGTGCTCCTCGCCCTCGCCGATCGTCTCCGCGCTGGCGGTGCGCGCGTCGCTGGCCATGCTGCTGAGGAAGCCGGTGTTGGCGCTGCGAGCCGCCGTGCCGTCCTTGGCCGGCGGGAACATGCCGATCATCGAGATGTAGCCGCCGAACGGGATCGCCTTGACGCCGTACTCGGTCTCGCCCTTGCGGCGCGACCAGATCGTCGGGCCGAAGCCGATCATGTACTGGGTGACCTTCACACCGAAGCGCTTGGCCGGGACCAGGTGCCCGATCTCGTGCAACGCGATCGACACAGCGAGGCCGACCGCCAGAATGACGACACCCAGAACGAAGAGAAGCACGGAATCCACGTCGACAGCGTAGCCCTCCCTCGCTGCGAGCCCGCTGAGGTCGAGCTGAACGGAGTCTGCACCGGGGCGCCCATCGCGGCCGGCGCTCCCCGCGCATTTCGGGACCCCGGCAGGTGTTGCGGCGCGGCCCGCTGTGCTTTGATGTCTCTGCCGCCCCGAAGCGGCAGGGATGGGGTCACCATGTCACGTCAACTCGTCGTCGGTGCCGGGCTCATCGGCGGCGGGGTCGCACGCCGCCTCGCGGCTCGCGGCGACGACGTGGTCATCGCCTCCCGGCACGGCACCGCGGTGGACGGCGCCCGCGCGCTCGCCCTCGATGCGACGGATGCCGAGGCGTTCGCCGCCGCGGCGGGCGGCGCGGCCACGATCTTCCTCTGCACCAACCCGCCGTACACACGGTGGCCGACGGACTGGCCGCCCGTCTTCGCTGCGGCGATCGACGCGGCCACGAGAAGCGGCGCCGGCCTCGTGATCATGAGCAACCTCTACGGCTACGGCCCGCCGGAGGGACCGATGACGGAGGATTCACCGGAGCTCAGCACCGAGACGAAGGGCCGCGTGCGGCTGGCCGGCTGGCACGCCGCCCTCGCCGCCCACGAGCGCGGCGACATCCGGGCCGTCGAAGTGCGGGCCAGCGACTACTTCGGGCCGGGCGCGACCGGCACCGCGCATCTGGGCGAGAGCTTCTTCCACGCGGCGGAGAAATCGAAGACGGCCAGGGTCGTCGGCGACCCGGCGCTGCCGCACAGCTGGAGCTACCTGCCCGACATCGTGTCGACGCTGATCGCCGCCGCCGACTACGAGGGCGCGTGGGGCCGCGTCTGGCATGTGCCGAGCGGCCAGCCCCGCGCCCGCACCGTGATCATGGAGCAGCTGAACGAGCACTACGGCGGGCATGGCCGCGTCGCCGGGTACCCGCAGTGGGTGCTGCGCGCCCTCGCCGCGGTGAGCCCCCTGATGCGCGAGATCGAGGCGTCCAGCTATCAGTTCCGGATGCCGTTCGTCATCGACTCCGCCCAGACGGAACGCCTGCTCGGGGTGAGCGCGACCGGCTGGCTGGAGGCCCTGACGACGACGGCCGACACCTACCGCTCAGCGCGGCACTGAACGGCGCCGCGGTCAGCGGGCCGCGATCAGCGCGCCGCGATCAGCGCGCCGCGATCAACTTGTCTGCACTCGCCCGCGCCCAGCGCTCGGCCTCGCCCAGCGACTCGCGGGTGAGCGTGCCGTCCGCCTCGTGCGTGTCGACGACCCGGCGCACCGTGTCGACGATGTCGGTGAAGCCGATGGCACCGGCGTGGAAGGCGTGCACGGCCTGCTCGTTGGCAGCGTTGAAGACGGCCGGGTAGCTCGAGCCGGCGCGGCCGACCTGCTTGGCCAGGGCGACGGCCGGGAACACGGTGTCGTCCAGCGGTTCGAACGTCCAGCTCTGCGCGGTCGTCCAGTCCAGCGGCGCACCGACGCCGCCGACCCGGTTCGGCCAGTCCAGCCCGAGCGAGATCGGCAGCTTCATGTCCGGCGGGGAGGCTTGGGCGATCGTGGAGCCGTCGACGAACTCCACCATGGAGTGCACGATCGACTGCGGGTGCACGACGACGTCGATGCGGTCGAACGGCACGTCGAAGAGCAGGTGCGCCTCGATCACCTCGAGCCCCTTGTTGACGAGCGTCGCCGAGTTCGTCGTGACGACGCGGCCCATGTCCCAGGTGGGGTGGGCGAGCGCCTCGGCGGGAGTGACGCCGGCCAGCGACTCCCTGCTGCGGCCGCGGAAGGGGCCGCCGGATGCCGTGACGACGAGCCGGCGCACCTCGGATGCCGCGCCGGAGCGCAACGCCTGGGCGATGGCCGAGTGCTCGGAGTCCACCGGCACGATCTGGCCGGGCGCGGCGATGCCCGTCACCAGCTGGCCGCCGACGATCAGCGACTCCTTGTTCGCCAGCGCCAGCGTGCGCCCGGTCTCCAGCGTCGCCAGCGTCGGCCCGAGACCCACGGAGCCGGTGATGCCGTTCAGCACGACATCCGCCTCGACACCGCGCACCAGGGCCTCGGCATCCTCTGCGCCGAGCGCGGTGTCGTCGACGAAGAACTCCTCGGCCTGCGCCGCCATCAATTCGGCGTTGCGGCCCGCGGCCAGCCCCACCACCTCGAAGCGGTCGGGGTTGGCCCGAATCACGTCGAGTGCCTGCGTTCCGATGGAACCTGTCGAACCGAGAATGATCACTTTGCGCACCCCCTCAGCCTACGGCGCGGGCGTAGCCTGGGCACGACTGTGGGAATCATCCAATGTGAATGCCGACAGCGGCATATAAATACGCGTACTGTCGTCAGGTGACCGAAGCAGCCAACACCCCCGCAGAACCCATCGACGACGAGGGTGTCGAGGCCCCGACGAAGTCGCCGGGGGCGGTCTACTACCTCGGCCGCACGCTCATCTCCCTGGTCGCCAAGACCGTCTTCCGCCCGACCATCACGGGCCGCGAGAACGTGCCGAAGACCGGCCCGGTGATCCTCGCCAGCAACCACCTCTCCTTCATCGACAGCATCGTGATCCCGATCTCGGCGCCGCGCCCCGTGCAGTTCCTGGCCAAGTCGCACTACTTCACCGGCACCGGCTTCAAGGGCTGGGTGTCCCGCTCCTTCTTCACCGCGATCGGCGCCGTCGGCGTCGAGCGCGGCGCAGGCCAGGCCGCTCAGAACGCGCTCGACCAGGGCAAGCGCATCCTCGACGGCGGCAACGCCTTCGCCCTCTACCCGGAGGGCACCCGCTCCCTCGACGGCCGCCTCTACCGCGGCCGCACCGGCATCGCCTGGCTGGCCCTGACCACCGGCGCCACCGTCGTTCCTGTCGGACTGATCGGCACCCAGGAGATCCAGCCGGTCGGCTCGAAGGTGCCCCGTGTGCGCAAGGTGACGGTGAAGTTCGGCGAGCCGCTCGACCTCTCCCACTACGGCGCCGCGACATCCGGCAAGGCGCGTCGGCAGGCCACCGACGAGATCATGGCGGCCATCCACGCGCTCACCGGGCAGGAGCTCGCCGGCACCTACAACGAGGCGCCGCCGTCGGGCACCCTGCACAAGCTCGCCGACAAGGTGTTCCCCAAGGAGCGCCTGTAAGCGCGCCCCGCGCCTTTCGGCAGCGTTTTCCGAGGTGCAGCGGCTAGGGTCGAGCCTGATGACTTCTCGCCGACACCAGAGCCACCGCCCCGACCAGCACCGACGGATGCCGCGAGCCGGCGCCCTGCTGATCGCCCTCCTCTCGGCGCTCCTGCTGGCCGGGACGGGAACCATCACGGCGCAGGCCGTGCAGGCCCAGCCGGCCGGACCGGCCGTCGCCGCCGCGCTCGGCGCCGGAATCGTGCCGGCCGCGGCATCCGCCGACGGGGACTTCGTGCCGACCGTGTACGGCGAGTTCGACCCCGGCTTCATCATCAGCGACGCGAACTTCTACGACAGCCGGGCGATGAGCGAGGCCGAGATTCAGCTCTTCCTCGAGCAGCAGGACTGCGTGGCCAAGGACGGCGTCTCCTGCCTGGCCGACTTCACCCAGACCACCACCTCGCAGAAGGCCGAGGGCGGCCAGCACTGTGCCGCCTACACCGGGGCCCGCTCCGAGCCGGCCAGCCGGATCATCGCCAAGGTGGCCGTGGCCTGCGGAATCAGCCCGCGCGCCCTTCTGGTGCTGCTGCAGAAGGAGCAGTCGCTGCTCACCCGGCCGAGCGAGCACGGCTACACGCGGGCGATGGGCTACGGCTGCCCGGACACGGCCGACTGCGACACCGAGTACTTCGGCTTCTTCAACCAGGTCTTCAACGCGGCCTGGCAGATGCGCCAGTACACCGAGCAGCCGGAGCGCCAGTACAAGGTCGGCACGGTCGAGGTGGGCTACCACCCGGATGCCGGCTGCGGCTCCTCCGCCGTCGACATCCGCAACCAGGCCACCGCGAACCTCTACAACTACACGCCGTACCAGCCGAACCGCGCCGCGACCAGCGATCTGGCCGGCGAGGGCGACGGCTGCTCGACGCACGGCAACCTGAACTTCTGGCTGCTCTACTCGAAGTGGTTCGGCGACCCGCAGACGGTGCCGTTCCCGGCCATCTTCGGCGCCTGCACGAACCTCGTCGGCGGCCATGGCTGCGGCGTTCCGCGCTGGCCGCTCGCGCCGCTGCCGGCCGAGTTCAGCACGGAGTAGCGGGCGTCCCGGCGCTGGCCGGGGGCTTCGACAGGCTCAGCCAGCGGGAACCCGGTTTCGACAGGCTCAGCCGGCGGACGTGACGGGCTCGTGCCCGACCGGGAAGTTCACCGAGTTGGCGATGAAGCAGAGCTGCGAGGCCTCGGCGTGCAGCGAGCCCGCAAGCTCGATCTGCCCGGCATCCGCCACGAGCACCCGCGGCCGCAGCGTCGCCGAGGTGAAGCGGCCCGCCCCGGAGGAATCCGACTCCATGGTGCCGACGGCGTCGTCCTCGTAGCCGAGCACGACGACGCCGTGCCGAACCGCCACGTGCAGGTAGGAGAGCATGTGGCACTGGCTGAGCGCCGCCAGCAGCATCTCCTCCGGGTTCCAGCGCTCCCGATCGCCGTGGAAGGTGCGGTCGGCCGAGCCCTCGATCGGGTGCTTGCCCGCCGCGCTCACCTCATGCTGGCGGCCGTACTCCCGGTAGCCGCTCGTGCCCGTGCCGCGGTTTCCCTGCCACTCGACACGGACGGCGTAGTTGTGCTCGTGCACCATGGCCGGCTCCTCCTTCTGCGCGCGGGGCCGCGCGATAAGCTGACTTCATCATGACTGACGTTTCCGCCTCCCCCGCACCCGTGACCAGTATCTGCTCCGAGCGGGCGGCGTCGGAATGTCGGTGATCGTGGCCGAGACCTTCCGCCTCACGGATGCCGTCGAGCTCGCCGTCGTCGAGCGCAGCGGCTTCGTGGAGTCCCGGCACGCCGGCTCGGCCGTCGTTCTGGCCCCAGACGGCAGCGTGCTGCGGAGCCTCGGCGACCCGTCCGCGCCGGTCTTCCCGCGGTCGACGCTGAAGCCGTTCCAGGCCATCGCCGCGATGACCAGCGGCGTCACGCTGCGCGGCGAGGATGCCGCCATCGCCACCGCCAGCCACTCCGGCACCGCCCGCCATGTCGAGTTGGTGCGCGGCCTGCTCGCCCGGGAGGGGATTCCGGAGAGCGCGCTCGGCTGCCCGCCCTCCTACCCGCAGGACGCAGAGGCCCGCGACGCCGCGGTGCGCTCTGGCGCCGGCAAGCAGCGCATCCAGATGACCTGCTCCGGCAAGCACGCCGCCATGCTGCTGGCCTGCGTCGCCAACGACTGGCCGTTGGAGAGCTACCTGCACCCGGAGCACCCCCTGCAGAAGCGAGTGCTCGACGTGATCGAGCGTTTCACCGGCGAGCGTCCCGTCGCGACCGGCATCGATGGCTGCGGCACCCCCGTGCACGCGATCTCGCTGCTCGCGCTGGCCCGCGGCATCCACCGCATCGGCACCTCGACCCCCGCCTCCCCGTTCGCGATCTTCCGTGAGGCCGGCGTGCTTGCCGAGGCCGTGCGCGAGAACGGCTGGGTCGTCGCCGGCCCCGGCCAGCCGGACACCGTCGCCATCGACCGGCTGGGCGTCTTCGCCAAGTTCGGCGCGGAGGGCATCATGACCATGGTCGCGCCGAACGGCACCACGGTCACGCTCAAGGTGCTCGATGGCAGCCTGCGCGCGGCCAGCGCCGTCGCGCTGCGCCTGCTCGCCGATGCCGAGGCCGTGGACGGCGCCGCGGTCGAGTCGCTCACCTCCGAGCTCGGCCTGCTGCTCTCCGGCGGCGACGCCATCGTCGGGCGGGTCCGCGTCAGCATCTAGCGCGAGCCGCCGGCTGGGACGCCCCTCGCCCGGCATATCGGCAGCGGCACCTGCGCGAGTATGCTGCCGTGTGCAGGACGACGACGTCCCCCAAGTGCAAGGAGCGGCATGAGAATCTCAGTCCCCCGCGAGGTCAAGAACAACGAGTTCCGGGTGGCGATCACTCCCAGCTGCGTGCACGACCTGGTGAGCAACGGCCACGAGGTTTTCGTGCAGGCCAGCGCGGGCGTCGGCTCCGGCATCTCGGATGCCGACTACGCGGCCGCCGGGGCCAGGATCCTCGCCGACGCGGCGGAGACGTGGGCGACGGGCGAGCTGGTGCTCAAGGTGAAGGAGCCCGTCGAGAGCGAGTACGGCTTCTTCCGGCCGGGGCTCGTGCTCTTCACGTACCTGCACCTGGCCGCGGAGGCCGCCCTCACCCGTGCCCTGCTGGAGCACGGGGTCACGGCCATCGCCTACGAGACGGTGCAGCTGGCCAACCGGTCGCTGCCGCTGCTCGCCCCGATGAGCGAGGTGGCCGGGCGGCTCGCCCCGATCGTGGGCGCCAACGCCATGTTGAAGCCGGCCGGCGGCCCCGGCCTGCTCGTGCCCGGTGTGCCGGGGACCCCGGCCGCCTCCGTGACGGTGCTCGGCGGCGGCGTCGCCGGCACCAGTGCCCTGCAGCTTGCGATCGGCATGGGCGCCCGGGTGACGGTGCTCGACACGAACCTCTTCCGGCTGCGCGAGCTGGACGCCCTCTATGGAGGGCGCATCACCACGATCGCCTCCAGCACCCTGGAGGTGGAGCGCGCGGTGATCGCCAGCGACCTCGTCATCGGGTCCGTGCTCATCCCCGGCGCCAAGGCCCCCAAGCTTGTCAGCAATGAGATGGTCTCCCGGATGCGGCCGGGCAGCGTGCTCGTGGACATCGCCATCGACCAGGGCGGCTGCTTCGCCGACAGCCGCCCGACGACGCACGCCGACCCGACGTTCCTGGTGCACGGCTCGATCTTCTACTGCGTCGCGAACATGCCGGGCGCCGTGCCGATCACCTCGACGTACGCCCTGACGAACGCGACGCTGCCCTACGTGCGCGCGGTGGCCAACCACGGCTGGCGCGCGGCGATGCAGGCCGACCCGGCGCTGGCCCGCGGCCTCAACGCGCACGACGGCGAGCTGTGCAACGCCGCCGTCGCCGCCGCCCACGGCCAGTCGGTGCGGGAGCTGGCCGCGATCCTGGCCTGAGCCGCCGCGCGTCGGCCGCTCTGCGCCAGCCGCTAGCCGCTAGCCGCTAGCCGCTAGCCAAGCCACTAGCCACTGGCCGCTGGCCGCCGGCCGCCGGCCGCTGCACGTCACCCGATCCGCACCCGCTGCGCCCGGCCCTCCGGGTCGATCAGGATCGCCCGCAGCGCGCCGTCGCGGCGGGCGAGCAGCGGGGGCAGCTCGCGCAGCCGGGCCAGCGTGCGGAAGTCGGCCAGGCGGCACTCGTGGAAGAGGAGCCGCGCGCGCGGGCGGAGCCCGGCGAAGAGCCCCCAGCGCGCCTGCCACGCGTCGGGATCCCCGACGATCACGCGCACCCCCTCGCCCGGCCCGGCTGCCAGCAGGTCCAACTCGCCGAGCTCCACCACGCTGCCCGCGGAACCGTCCCACGGGCCATCCCATGGGCCGTCGCCCGCACCGTCCCCAGCGCCGAGGCCGCCGCCCACGGATCGGGCCCCGGTCGGGCCGGCGGATGCCACGAGCGCGCGCAGCGCGGGCAGCACCCGGGCCGGCGCCGAGGAGACCACGAGCAGCAGTTCCTGCCCGAGTTCGAGCGGCTCGTCCGGCCTGGCCTCCGCGGCCGCTCCGGACTCGCCCGGGCCGGCGCACTGCAGCTCGAGGCCGCGCCACTCGCCGCGCCCGGCCGGGGCGCTCTCCCTCCAGGTGGCGGCCTTCCCGCCCGCGCGCAGGTGCTCGCCCCGCTCCGCCTGCCGCAGCAACACCGTGGCGTCGAACAGGGCGCGGTGGGTCTGCAGCGCGCCCGAGACGCCGCGGCTGGCCAGGGCGATGCTGCGCCCGGTGCGCGCGCCCTCGCGCAGCGCGATGCCGAGCATCTCACCGGCCTCCGCCTGGTACTCGGCGGGCCACCGGGCCAGCACGGCATCCCAGTCGTCCAGGAGCAGCAGGCGCTTGGCGCCGGCGCTCGGCCACGGCTCGGTCGCCGAGATGAGTGCGTCCCAGTAGCCCTCCGGGTCCTCCGTGCCGCAGCGCTGCACCGCCCACCCGACGGCCGACGCCTGCTCGGCGAGGGCCCAGAGCACGCTGCTCCGCCCGCTGCGGGCGACGCCCAGCACGAGCAGCGGGCCGTGCTCGGCGGGCGCCCAGAGCGCCGGGCGCCGCCGCTGCCGCTCCGGCTCGTCCACGATGCCGAGCGTGAATGCCGTGCCAGCCGCGGTGCCCGCGACCGGCCCCGATTCCGCCCCGAGCAGCGCGGCGGGCACCTCGGTGAGGTTCAACGCGTCGGGCAGCGGGGGCAGCCAGGGCCGTCGCACG
Source organism: Microterricola pindariensis (assembly GCF_002936985.1). Lineage (GTDB taxonomy): Bacteria > Actinomycetota > Actinomycetes > Actinomycetales > Microbacteriaceae > Microterricola > Microterricola pindariensis. The sequence goes on from NZ_MPZN01000015.1 coordinate 35,016, forward strand.
CCGGCACCGGCCGCGCCGCCCGCACCGGCAGACCCCGGGCCGTCCGCCGAGCCGCCCACGGCCGCGTCGAGTGCTGTGCCGACGGCCCGCTCCAGCTCCTCCCGCTCGCTGATCGCCGACTGGAACTCGATCAGGCGCCCGTCGCCGGCGGCGACGATGGCCCGACCGGGTTTGCCGGGCGGAAGCAGGGCGGCGGAGTCGGTGCCGATGGTCGCCCTGCTGTCATCCCGGTTGTTGACCCGGAGCGAGATGCGCAGCGTGCAGTTGGCCAGCAGCGCGTCCCGCAGCACGCCGGCCGGCCGCTGCGTGCAGAGGATGAGGTGCATGCCGAGGGAACGCCCGCGGGCGGCGATGTCGACGAAGACCGCGTGCAGATCGGGTGCGCTGCCGAGCATCGCGGCGAACTCGTCGACGACGATCACCAGGCGCGGCAGCTGCCCGCGCACCGCCGGGTCGTCGATCTCGCGGGCCCGGACGGCGCGCAGGGTGCGCTCCCGGTGGCGCAGCTCGGCCTGCAGGCTGGCCAGCGCCCGGGCGGCCTCCGCCTCCTCGAGGTCGGTCAGCACCCCGACGCAGTGCGGCAGCCGGGCGAGCTCCCCGAACGCGGAGCCGCCCTTGAAGTCGACCAGCAACACCGAGAGCGCGCTGGGCGGGTAAGCCGCGGCCAGCGAGAGCACCCAACTGACCAGCAGCTCGCTCTTGCCGCTTCCCGTCGTGCCGCCCACCAGGGCGTGCGGCCCGTTCGCGACGAGGTCGAGCTCGATCGGCCCACGCTGGGCGACCCCGAGCACGCAGCTGAGCCCGGCTCCGCGCCGGCCGAAGCGCTCCAAGTCGTGCAGGCGCACGAGGTCCGGCAATCGGGCCTCGACCGGCGCCACCCCGGCGCTCCCTGCGGCGCGGGCCAGCCGGCCGGCCGCGACGGCCGCCTGCTGCCGGCCGAGCAGCTCGGGCACCAGCCGGGTGCCGATCGCCCCGCCGCCCGTGCGGAGGAGCAGCGCCGACCGCGCCGATTCCACTCGGAGGATGCTCTGGCAGCCGGTCGGCAGCTCTTCGATCGAGTCGGCCACGGCCAGCAGGTGCGGCGGGGATCCGCCGGAGGATGCTTCTCCGCCGTGCGCGGGCACAGCCGGTTCCGCGCCGTCCACTCCCCCGGCCCGGTCCACGAGCAGCAGGCCCGCACCGCCCGGTGCCGCCACGCGGCAGTGCGGCAGGGCGGCGGCCCACTGCCACTCCGCACCGGGCGGCAGCTGCAGCGACACCGAGCCGGGGTGGGCGGAGCGCAGGAATTGCAGCAGCAGGCCCCTGAGCACCGGCCGGGCGAGGGCGGCAGGGCCGACGACGCCGATGCCGCCGGCCAGGGGCTCCGTCACCGGTGCGTCCTGCACGGTCTCCGCCCGGTCACAGATCTCGCGCAGCGCGCCGAGCGCGGCCCAGCCCGCCGGGTCCAGGTCGCCGGCGGCGCCGCCGGCCGGGGCCGGGTCGAGGCGCACCGAACTCGGCATCGGCCCGCTGCCCAGGGTGACGAGGCCGGGGCCCCGCCCCTGCCAGCGCCCGGCGTCCTCCTCGCCCGCCGCGATGTCCAGTGCCGACGGCGTCAACAGGCGTGCCGCGCGCCGCTCCTCGTCGTGCCGGGCCGCCAGCTGCCCGTCGAGCTCGGCCAGTTCGCTGTCGAATCGCGCTCGGGCGCGGCGCAACGCCCTCCTGCCCTGCCGCCTCCCGTCGAGCATGCCCGCCACGGCCACCACCGGCCCGAGCAGGGCGAAGAGCAGCACAAACGGTGAGTGGGTGAGCAGCCAGATGCCCCCGGCCGCCACGACGGGGGCGACGCTGGCCACGAGCGGGAAGGGCGTGCGCGCGGGCCGCTGCGGCAGGGCGGGAGCGGTGAGGGTGCCGGATGAGGGCCCCTGCCGCATCGGGGAGGACGGCGACATGATCGCAGTCGACCACCGGCTGCCGCCGCCGTCACCCCTCTCGTGCCCGGCGGTGCAGAACTCCGCGCGCGGCACGGGCTGTGCACAACAGGGCGTGGCGCTCAGGATGGGTGCGCCCGGGAAGCGTTGACACAGGAGTCAGTGACGCTGCCCTCGTTGACGCAGGCCTCGTTGCCGCACGCCTCGTTGACGCAGTGCCAATCGACGCAGGACTCGCGCGCTCAGGCGACGACGAAGAACTGCTCGCCGATCTCGACCCGGGTGCCCCGGCCGGCCAGGTAGCGGCGCCCGGCCTCGCAGAGGGTCACGGTGCCGTCCGCGCGACGCAGCACGGTGCCGTTGCCGGAGGCGCGGTCGCAGACCCAGAGCTCGCCGTCGTGCTGGCCGAACTCGAGGTGGGTCTTGGAGACAGAGCGCCCGGCATCCGTGATCTGGACCAGATGATCGAAGCGCTCGTTCGCTGCGGGCAGCGGGCGGCGTCCGATCAGGCCGCTGCCGCTGACGTCGAAGGTCTCTCCGGTGCTGAACTGCAGCACGAAGCTGATGCCGGAGACCGCGCTGCGCGGTTCGCTGACGGCCGGCTCGGTGCCGGCGGGGGCCTCGGCGGCGGGCTCGGTCGGCGCTGTCGGGGCGTCCAGCGAGATGCTGACGATGCCGGTGGTCTGCCGTGGGCGGATCGGCTGGATCACGGTCGTGTCGGTCGGGCGGGCGTCGGTGCGCTGGCGCGACTGGGGGGTCGCGCTGGTCGAGCTGCCGCATTCGCCGCAGAAGAGGGCGTCGCTCGGGAGCTCCGCACCGCAGATCTGGCAGTTCACGATCGCTCTCCTTCCATCCCCCCAGCGTACTGGCTGCCGGCGGGCTTCACCGCGACCACGTCGACGACGACCACCGTCACGTTGTCGCGCCCGCCGTTGCCGAGGGCCGCCCCGACCAGTTCCGCCGCGGCATCGGCAGGGCGCGGGTTGGCCATCAGAAAATGCCGGATGCCGTAATTCGTCAGTTCCTTGGTGAGCCCGTCCGAGCAGATCAGCAGGCGCACGCCGGGCTCGACCGCGAGCAGCTGGTAGTCGGGGACGGGGGCCTCGTGGAAGCCGACGGCCCGGGTGATGACGTTGCTGTGCGGGTGGACCTCGGCCTCTTCCGGCGTGATGTGGCCGGAGTCGATGAGCTCCTGCACCACGGAGTGGTCACGGGTCAGCTGCTCCAGTTGGCCGGCGCGCAGCGCGTAGACCCGGGAGTCGCCGATGTTGAACACCAGCCAGGCGGCATCCGCCCCGGCGGTCGTCGTGATCGCGGCCCCCGTCACCGTCGTGCCCGAGCCGGAATCCGTGAGCCCGACCTGGTGGTGCATGTCCTGCACGGCGAGGCGGAGGGCCTCGTCGATCGCGGCGGGGCCGACGGCACTCTCGCCGGTGTGCTCGGCGAGCCGGCTCACGACGGCGGCGCTCGCGACGTCCCCCGCCGAGTGGCCGCCCATCCCGTCGGCGACGGCGAAGATCGGCGTCGCAGCCAAGAAGCTGTCCTCGTTGGCCTCGCGGCGGCGCCCCGTGTCGGTGAGCGCGGCCCAGGCCAGCGTGATCTCCGTGCCGTTCGGGGTCGAGAATGTCTCGGTGTGGCCGATGTGTTCCTGGCCGTTCTGAATCACCTGGTGCGCCTTTGCTAGGTGGTGGGTGGGATCCAACTTTATCGCCACCTGGCGGCCCCATCGGCCGAATGCGGCAGCAACTCGACCACCACGCCGTCTCCGAGCAGGATTCTGCTGCCCGGCACGACGACGGTGGCGACCCCGGCCTGCAGGTGCAACTGGGCGCCGTCCGGCAGCTCGACGAGGGTGCCGTTGGTCGAATGCAGGTCGGTCACGACCACGTCCTCCCCGCGCGGGCCGAGCAGGATGTGGGTCGCGGAGACCTCCTGCGCGGGCGAGACCACGGTGATCAGCCGGGCGGTGCCCTGGCCGAGCGCGGTGGCGCGCGGGCGCCGGCCGATGTAGCTGTCGACATCGAGCACGAAGATCTCCCCGGCGATGCGCATCCGGGGCGCGGCGGCCTCCCCGCCTGCCGGCCCCTCCTCGGCATCGCCCGGCACGCCCAGCACCAGGTCGAGCCGGCGGCCGTGCAGCGCGCTGCCCTGCTGGGCGCCGCCCTGCTCCGCCCACTGCCCGTCTCCGTCGACGCTCGCCGTCGCGCCGCGCGGCGGCAGTTCGGCCGCGGTGATCGGGCGGGCATTCTCGACCGAGAAGGAGAGCGCCCTCACCTCGCGGAAGTCGGCGAGCAGCCAGGGGCGGATGCCGCGGCTCGTGAGCCGGCTGGGTCCGCCGCTGCCGAACACATCGACGGCGGCGCTCCCGCGCACGATGACGCTGACGGTGCCCTCCGCGCCGTCCCCGGCGGTGCCGTCGATGTCCGCCGCCAGCTCGACGACGGCGAAGTCCTCAACGGCGTTCTCGCCCTGCAGCGGGATCACGGCGAGCACGCGCTCCAGCGTGCCCTCAGCGGCGCCGCGGAGGCCCAGCAGCGCGTCGAGCACCGGCTCCGGCGTGCTGCCGGGCACCGCCGCCACCCAGCTCTGGGCGATGACGTAGTTCCAGAGCGTGCTCGGGTCGACACCCTGCACGTCTGGGACTGCGCGCCACCGCGGGGCACTCATCCGATGTAGCTCATCACGTGCTTGATCCGCGTGTAGTCCTCGAAGCCGTACATGGAGAGGTCCTTGCCGTAGCCGGAGTGCTTGAACCCGCCGTGCGGCATCTCGGCGACGATCGGGATGTGCGTGTTGATCCAGACACAGCCGAAGTCGAGGTGCTTCGCCATCCGCATGGCGCGGCTGTGGTCCTTGGTCCAGACCGAGGAGGCGAGGGCGTAGTTGACATCGTTCGACCAGCGTAGGGCCTCCGCCTCATCGCTGAACCTCTGCACCGTGATGACCGGGCCGAAGATCTCGTTCTGCACGGCGTCGTCGTTCTGCTTGAGGCCGGAGACGATGGTGGCCGGCCAGAAGTAGCCCCGGTCGCCCTGGCGCGCGCCGCCGAGCTCGAGCGTGGCGTGGTCGGGCAGGCGGTCGATGAAACCGCTGACCTGGGCCAGCTGGCCCGCGTTGTTCACCGGTCCGAACAGGATGCCCTGCTCGCTCGGAGCGCCGGTGATGGCGTTCGCGCGGGCGTAGTCGCGCAGCGCCTGCACGAACTCGTCGTGGATCCCGGCCTGGACCAGCACCCGGGTCGCCGCAGTGCAGTCCTGTCCGGCGTTGAAGTAGCCGGCGGCGGTGATTCCCCGCACGGCGGCCTCGATGTCGGCGTCGTCGAAGACGACGACGGGGGCCTTGCCGCCGAGCTCCAGGTGCACCCGCTTGAGGTCGCTGGCCGCGGCCTTGGCCACCTCCATGCCCGCACGCACCGAGCCGGTGATGGACACCATCTGCGGCGTCCGGTTCTCGATCATCGCCGCACCGGTCGAGCGGTCGCCGGTGACGACGTTGAGCACGCCCGGCGGCAGGAACTCGGCCGCGACCTCCGCCAGCAGCAGGGTGGAGAGCGGGGTGGTGTCCGAGGGCTTCAGCACCGTGGTGTTGCCCGCGGCGAGCGCGGGTGCGAACTTCCACACGGCCATGTTCAACGGGTAGTTCCAGGGGGTCACCTGCCCGATCACGCCGACCGGCTCGCGGCGGATGAAGGAGGTGTGGTCCTTCATGTACTCGCCGGCCGAGCGGCCCTCCAGATTGCGCGCGGCGCCGGCGAAGAAGCGGATCTGGTCGACGGAGAGCAGGATCTCGTCCTCGACGAGCGTGCCGCGCGGCTTGCCGGTGTCCTGCGACTCCGCGTCGGCGAACTCCTCGGCGCGCGCCTCCATGGCGTCCGCGATCCGGAACAGGGCGAGCTGGCGCTCCCCCGGCGTGGTCTCGCCCCAGACCTCGAACGCGTCGGATGCCGCGGCATACGCGTCGGCGACATCCTCTGCGGTGGAGATCGGGCTGGTGCCGTAAACCTCCTCGGTTGCGGGGTCGACGAGCTCGAGCCGGGACTCGGAACGCGACTCGGTGTAGTCGCCATTGACAAAATTGCGCAGTTCACGGTGGGTCATGGCCAACATCCTAGGCTGCTCCTGCATCAGGATCGAGCCCGCTATTCGATGGAATCAGTCGAAGATGTGCCTTTCAACCACGGATTCCCTTGTCAGAGTGGCCTCGCACTGACAGAATCAAGCCATGAGCACGCAGGGTCGCATATCTCCGGTCAAGCCGGTGCAGCTGGATGCTGTCTCCAAGGCGATCATCGAGCAGCTGCAGGTCGACGGCCGACGCAGCTACGCCGAGATCGGCAAGGCCGTCGGCCTCAGCGAGGCCGCCGTTCGCCAGCGGGTGCAAAAGCTCACGGATGCCGGGGCGATGCAGGTCGTCGCCGTCACCGACCCGATGCAACTCGGTTTCTTCCGCCAAGCGATGATCGGCATCCGGGCCAGCGGCGACACCCGCGTGCTCGCCGATGCCATCTCCGCTCTCAGCTCCGTCGACTACGTCGTGCTCACGGCTGGCAGCTTCGATCTTCTGGTTGAGGTCGTCTGCGAGGACGACGAGGAGCTGCTCACTCTGCTGAACACGCAGATCCGCAACCTGGACGGCGTGATGAGCACCGAAACGTTCGTCTATCTCCGACTTCACAAGCAGTTGTACAACTGGGGAACACGGTAAATCATGGGAATCTCAACTCGTCCGCAGCTCAGCGAAGAGCAACTCCAGCAGAAGGCCAAAGACCACCTCTGGATGCACTTCACCCGCCAGTCCGGCTTCGAGCAGAACGATGTGCCGATCATCACCAGGGGTGAGGGCCACCACATCTTCGACTCGAAGGGCAAGAAGTACTTCGACGGCCTCTCCGGGTTGTTCGTCGTGAACGCGGGCCACGGCCGCAAGCGCCTGGCCGAGGTCGCGGCCAAGCAGGCGGAGGAGCTCGCCTTCTTCCCGCTGTGGTCCTACGCCCACCCCTCTGCGATCGAGCTGGCCGACCGGCTGGCCGACTACGCGCCGGGCGACCTGAACAAGGTGTTCTTCTCCACCGGCGGCGGCGAGGCCGTCGAGACGGCGTTCAAGCTCGCCAAGTACTACTGGAAGCTGCAGGGCCGCCCCACCAAGCACAAGGTGATCTCGCGCGCCGTCGCCTACCACGGCACACCGCAGGGCGCCCTCGCCATCACCGGCATCCCGGCGATGAAGGAGATGTTCGAGCCCATCACGCCCGGCGGCTTCCGGGTGCCGAACACCAACTTCTACCGGGCCGGCGAGGTCGGCGCCCCGAGTGATGACCTGGAGCAGTTCGGCGTCTGGGCGGCCAACCGCATCGAGGAGATGATCCAGTTCGAGGGCCCGGAGACCGTCGCGGCCGTGTTCCTGGAGCCGGTGCAGAACTCGGGCGGCTGCTTCCCGCCGCCTCCCGGCTACTTCCAGCGCGTGCGCGAGATCTGCGACAAGTACGACGTGCTGCTGGTCAGCGACGAGGTCATCTGCGCCTTCGGCCGGATCGGCCACATGTTCGCCTGCGACCAGTACGGCTACGTGCCGGACATGATCACCTGCGCCAAGGGCATGACCAGCGGCTACTCCCCGATCGGCGCGACCATCGTGAGCGACCGCATCTACGAGCCGTTCTCCAAGGGCGACACGACGTTCTACCACGGCTACACCTTCGGCGGTCACCCCGTCTCGGCCGCGGTGGCACTGGAGAACCTGGACATCTTCGAGGAGGAGAAGCTCAACGAACGCGTCCGCGAGAACTCCCCCTTGTTCCGGGCCTCGCTGGAGACGCTGCTCGACCTCCCGATCGTCGGCGATGTGCGCGGCGACGGCTACTTCTTCGGCATCGAGCTGGTCAAGGACAAGGCGACGAAGGAGACCTTCAACGATGAGGAGTCCGAGCGACTGCTGCGCGGCTTCCTCTCCAAGGGCCTCTACGACGCCGGCCTGTACTGCCGGGCCGACGACCGCGGCGACCCCGTCGTGCAGCTGGCGCCGCCGCTGACCATCGGGCCGGCCGAGTTCACCGAGATCACCGACATCCTGCGCGGTGTGTTGAGCGAGGCGTGGTCGCGGCTCTGAGCCGGGAGGCTGCGGCACCGCCCAGCCTCTGGCTCGACGCGTTGGTGGCCTCCGGCGCCGACGACTTGCGGCCGCGCCCAGCGCTCGGCCGCAACGCCGCCTTCGACGTCTGCATCGTCGGCGGCGGCCTGACCGGGCTGTGGACTGCGTACTACCTGGCGAAGGCCGACCCGAGCCTGAAGATCGCCGTGCTGGAGAAGCACATCGCCGGCTACGGCGCCTCCGGGCGGAACGGCGGCTGGTGCTCGTCGCTGTTCCCCACCTCCGCGGAGGCGTTGGAGCGCAGCCACGGGCGGGAGGCGGCCGTCGCCATGCGGCAGGCCATGATCGACACCGTCGACGAGGTCGCCCGGGCGAGCGCCGCCGAGGGCATCGACTGCGATTTCGCCCAAGGCGGCACGGTCTCCTTCGCGCGCAACGCCCCGCAGCTGGCTGCGGCCACGGCCGACGTCGCCGCCGCGGCCGCGTACGGCGTCGACAAGCTGGAGCTCTGGGGCGCCGAGCAGGTCGGCGAGCGGTTCGGGGCGCGGGGATCCGGCAGCGAGCGCCCGCTCGGCGCCGTCTTCGACCCGTCCTGCGCCCGGATCCAGCCGGCGAAGCTGGTGCGCGGGCTGGCCCGGGTGGTCGAGTCGCTCGGCGTCTCCCTCTTCGAGCACACCGAGGTCACCAACTGGTTCGCCCGCCGGGTCCGGTTCCGCTCCGAGCTGCCCGACGGCAGCAGCGTCGACGGCGCGGTGTCGGCGACGAACATCGTGATCGCCGTCGAGGGGTACGGGGCGGCGCTGCCCCGGGTCGGCCGGCACGTGCTGCCGCTGTACTCGCTGATGATCGCGACAGAGCCGCTCAGCGACGACGTCTGGCGCGAGATCGGCATCGAGCACGGCCAGACGTTCACCGACTACCGCCACCTCGTGATCTACGGCCAGCGCACGGCCGACAACCGGCTCGCCTTCGGCGGGCGCGGCGCCCGCTACCACTGGGGCAGCGCAATCCGCGAGGAATACGACCGCGACCCGCGCGTCTTCGGCCACCTGCAGCGCACCCTCGTCGACCTCTTCCCCGCTGCGGCGGATGCCGCCATCACCCACCGGTGGGGCGGGCCGCTCGGGGTCAGCCGCGACTGGCATGCGACGGCGAGCTTCAACCCGAAGACCGGTGTCGGCATCGCCGGCGGCTATGTCGGCGACGGGCTGAGCACCACGAACCTGGCCGGCCGCACCCTCAGCGCGCTGATCCGGGACGAGCAGGGCCCGCTGACGGAGCTGCCCTGGGTCAACCACCGCTCGCCGCGCTGGGAGCCGGAGCCGCTGCGCTTCGTCGGCTCTAACCTGGGGCTTCTCGCCACGGGCCTCGCCGATGTCGAGCAGGGGCTGACCAAGCGGCCGTCGCTCGCCGCGAAGCTGATGGCGCCGCTCACCGGCCACTGACCCGGACAGGCACCGGCCCGGACGGGTTCCGGCCCGGGCAGGCACCGGCAGCGGAGCTGCGCCGGCACCGGAGCCGGCCACCGGCACCGGCGCTGCGCCGCACGGCGGACGTTGAGCTGCCCGGCTCGGCTGTTGCCGCGATTCCCGGGCGCGTCGCGCCGCCCAGGGTGGAACGATCCGTACACTGAGCGACTATGTCCACCATTACAAGCACCCCACTCTGGGCGCCCCTCTACGGCGCATCCTTCGGCGAGGCCTTCTCGCGTTTCTGGAAGAAGTACGCCACCTTCTCTGGCCGCGCCAGCCGCAGCGAGTACTGGTACTGGGCGCTGGCCAACGGCCTGGTGCTGCTGGTGCTGTTCGGCGCCACCCTCGCGCTCGGCCTGCCCACCTCCACCGTCGATCCGGCTACGGGCACCTCGACGCCCGGTGTGATTGCAGTGATCGGCCTCGTGCTCATCGGGGCATGGACGCTCGCGACCGTCATCCCGGGGCTCGCCCTCACCGTGCGCCGACTGCACGACATCAACTTCAGCGGCTGGATGTGGTTCCTCAACCTGATCCCGTCGATCGGCTCACTGATCATCTTCATCTTCACCGTGCTGCCCTCCGACCCGCGCGGGGCGCGGTTCGACCAGCCGACCGCCTGATCCGCCGCGGTGCCGGCCGCTCCACCGGCACCGCGAACGCCCACTCCGGCAGGTGCCCGGCCCGGAGCATGGCATCCAGCAGGCCGGCCAGCCCGTAGCCGGGGTCGATGCCCAGGGCCATGCCCAGCAGCACCCGGCCCTGCTGCTGCGCCCGAGCGCCCAGTTCAGCCAGGCGAGCAGGGTGAGTGGCGGCGGCTTGCGGCTGCGCGGGGCCCGCGCCACGAGCTCCAGCAGGAGGGCGATCGCCGCCTCGATCCGCTCCGGGTCTGGTCGCGGCCCCTCCCCCCAGAGCAGTCGGGCGCTCTGCTCACCCGCACCCGGTTCGCCGGCGGCGAAGCGCTCGTTCTCGCGCTCCGCCGCGAGGCCAGCGCCCGCCCCGAAGGCGAACTGCAGCAGGAGCACGTCCCTGCTGGGCGGCGACTGCATCGTGAAGAGCAGCGCGGCCGCGTGCAGGTCACTCAGCTCGCCAGGCTGCCCGGCGAGGCTCGACTCCACGATCGCCGGAACATCCAGCAGGACGTCCAGCTCGGCCGACGGCACGCCGAGCGCCACGGGGTCACGGGCCATCTCCCGGAACCGGGCGAGGAGGCGGCCGATCCGCTGCCGGGTCGCGAGGTCCGCCGAGGACTCCTCCAGCGCTGGACCGTGCTGGTCATCGAGGGCGGCCGGCCGGCCGGCGCCCGCCGGGCGGGCGGCCGCGATCAGCTCGAGCGCGCGCCCGCCGCGCGGCACCGCCGTGTCGAAGTAGGACGCCCAGCCGTCGGCGGCGACGCACAGGGCGTCCCGCACCCGGAAGCCGGACTGGCCGGCGTGGAAGATCAGCGCGTTCATGAGCTCGCCGTGCGGCGGGATGCCGCCGGCGCCGAAGCGGGCAGCCGTGTACGCCACCGGCACCACGGCATCCACCTCGGGGATCTTGCAGAGCATGCCGATCAGCGAGGACGCCATGGCGCTCACGGTGTCGGCATCGACCGGTCCGTCCGGCGGCAGGTCGACGCGGAGCGCCCCGCAGCTGCGTGAGCCCCGAAAGGCGACAAGCACCATGCTCTGAACCGGCCGGAAGCCGGCCAGCTCGGGCACGATGGCCAGGAACTCCTGCGGCTCGTGGGCCGTGATGATCGTTGTCATGCGGCGATTCTTCGCCGGGCACGCACCCGTCGGAAGCCCCCAGCTGGCGGGTGTGCACAACTGCTGGTCCGGGCCGCCCTGTGCACAACTCACGCGGTGCACAACTCGCCCGGTGCACAACTGACGCGGTGCACGCACGCGGCGGGGAGCCCGGCCCGGCCGGTTAGGCCGCGCCCTCCTCGCCCTCCAATGCCGGAGCCTCGAACTGCGCGTTGTACAGGCGGTAGTACGCGCCGCCCTCCTGCAGCAGCTCGGCATGCGTGCCCTGTTCGACGATCTGCCCGTTCTCCATCACCACGATGAGGTCGGCGTCCCGGATCGTGGAGAGCCGGTGGGCGATGACGAAGCTGGTGCGGTCGCTGCGCAGGGCGTTCATGGCCTTCTGCACGAGCAGCTCGGTGCGGGTGTCGACCGAGCTCGTCGCCTCGTCCAGGATCAGCACGCTCGGCTGGGCGAGGAAGGCGCGCGCGATCGTGATCAGCTGCTTCTCGCCGGCACTGATGTTGCCGGCCTCGTCGTCGAGCACCGTGTCGTATCCCTCCGGGAGGGCGCGCACGAAGCGGTCGACGTAGGTGGCCTGGGAGGCGGCGAGGATCTCCTCCTCCGTGGCACCCGGCCGGCCGTAGGCGATGTTCTCCCGGATGGTGCCGCCGAACAGCCAGGTGTCCTGCAACACCATGCCCATCCGGCCGCGCAGCTCCGCCCTGGTCATCGTCGCGATGTCCGTGCCGTCCAGCGTGATCCGGCCGGAGTCCAGTTCGTAGAAGCGCATGATCAAGTTGACCAGCGTGGTCTTGCCCGCACCGGTCGGCCCGACGATGGCGATCGTGTGCCCGGGCTCGGCGACGAGATTCACGTTCTCGATCAGCGGCTTGTCCGGGGCGTAGCGGAAGCAGACGTCCTCGAACACGAGGCGGCCGCTGCCCTCCCCGGATGCCGCGCGACCGGACCCCGCGCGCTCAGACTCCGCGCGCTCGGATGCCGCGGCCAGGGCGCCTGCGCGCGCCGGCGCGGCGGGGGCCGGTGCCGCCCCGGCAGACGCCACGGCATCCGGGCTCTGCTCCTCGGCGTCGAGCAGCTGGAACACCCGCTCGGCCGAGGCGACGCCGGACTGCAGCAGGTTCGCCATCGAGCCCAGCTGGCTGAGCGGCTGCGTGAACTGCCGGGAGTACTGGATGAAGGCCTGCACGTCGCCGAGGCTCATCTGGCCGCTGGCGACCATCAGGCCGCCGATCACGGCGATGGCGACGTAGACGAGGTTCCCGACGAACATCATCGCCGGCATGATGATGCCGGAGACGAACTGGGCGCCGAAGCTGGCCCCGTACAGCTCCTCGTTCTTCTCGGTGAACTCGTCGTTCGTCTCCTGCTGGCGGCCGAAGACCTTGACCAGGGAGTGCCCGGTGTAGGTCTCCTCGATGCGCGCGTTCAGCTCGCCGGTGTGCTTCCACTGGTCGACGAAGAGCTTCTGCGAGCGCTTGCCAATGATCACCGTGATGAGCAGCGTCAGCGGGATGGTCACGAGCGCGACGAGCGCGAGCAGCGGCGAGATGGTGAACATCATGACCATCACGCCGATGACGGTCAGGATCGACGTCAAGGCCTGGCTCAGCGTCTGCTGCAGGCTCTGCGAGACGTTGTCGATGTCGTTCGTGACCCTGCTGAGCAGTTCGCCGCGCTGCGTCTTGTCGAAATAGCTGAGCGGGAGCGCGTTCAGCTTCACCTCGATGTCCTGCCGGAGCCGGTAGACGGTGCGCTGCACGCTGCCGTTCAGCACGAAGCCCTGCAGCCAGAGGAACAGCGAGGCTGCGAGGTAGAGCGCGAGCACGCCGAGCAGCACGCTGCCGAGTGCGGCGAAGTCGATGCCCTGCCCCGGGGTGAGGTTCATCGAGGAGAGCATGTCGGCCAGCTGGCCCTGCCCGGAGGAGCGCAGCTGCTCGAGCACCTCCTCCTTCGTCGCGCCGGCCGGCATCTGGGCCGAGACGACGCCCTCGAAGATGATGTTCGTGCCCTGGCCGAGCAGCTTGGGGCCGAGCACGCTGAACACGACGCCGATGACGGCGAGGATCGTGACGGAGATGATCTGGAACCACTCGGGGCGGAGCCGGCCGAGCAGCCGCTTCAGCGACGGGCCGAAGTTCATCGCCTTCTCGACGGGGGCGGCGCCCGCCATCGGCCCGCGCCCCATCGGGCCGCGCCGGGGAGCAGCGGTCGCGGCGCCCTCCGTCGTGTTGTCGTCTGCCTCGCTCATGCTGCCTCCTCCGCGGTGAGCTGCGAAGAGACGATCTCCGCATAGGTCTCCGAGCTCTCCAGCAGCTCGTCGTGCGTGCCGCGGCCGACGATCTCACCGCCCTCGAGCACCAGGATCTGGTCGGCGTCGACGATGGTCGACACCCTTTGAGCGACGATGAACAGCGTGGCGTCGCCGATGTCGGCCCGCAGCGCCCGACGCAGGTTCGCATCGGTGGTGAGGTCCAGCGCAGAGAAGGAGTCGTCGAAGATGTAGATCGCCGGCCGCTTCACGAGGGCTCTGGCGATCGCCAGCCGCTGTCGTTGGCCGCCGGACACGTTGGTGCCGCCCTGGCTGATGGGCGCGTCGAGCCCGCCGGGCATCGAGGCGACGAAGTCCCGGGCCTGGGCGACCCCGAGGGCGTGCCAGAGCTCCTCATCGGTTGCATCGCTCTTGCCGTAGCGCAGGTTGCTGGCCACCGTTCCGGAGAACAGGTAGGGCTTCTGCGGCACCAGGCCAATGTGGCCCCAGAGCAGCTCCTGATCGATCTCCCGCACGTCGACCCCGTCGATCTCCACCGTGCCGGCGGTGGCGTCGAACAGCCGCGGCAGCAGGTTGACGAGGGTGGTCTTGCCGGAGCCGGTGCTGCCGATGACGGCGGTCGTCGTGCCCGGGCGCGTGATGAAGCTCACGTCGGTCAGCACCGGCTGCTCGGCCCCCGGGTAGGAGAACGCGACGTCATCCAGCGCGATGGAGCCGACCCCGTGCAGGCTGACGACGGGGTTCGCCGGCGGTGTGACGCTCGGCTCCGTGCCGAGCACCTCCTGGATGCGGTCGGCGCAGACGGCGGCGCGCGGGATCATGACCGCCATGAACGTCGCCATCATGACGGACATCAGGATCTGCATGAGGTAGCTGAGGAACGCCGTCAGGGTGCCCACCTGCATGGAGCCGTCATCGATCCGGAATGCCCCGAACCAGAGCACGGCGATGCTGGAGACGTTGAGCACGAGCATCACGACGGGGAACAGCAGGGCCATGAGGCGCCCCGCCCGCAGCGCCGTGTCGGTGAGCTCGGCGTTGGCGGTGCCGAAGCGCGCGGCCTCGATCGGCTCGCGCACGAAGGCGCGGATCACCCGGATGCCGGTGAGCTGCTCGCGCAGCACCGTGTTCACCCGGTCGATGCGCTTCTGCATGGAGCGGAACAGCGGCACCATGCGCATCACGATCAGCCCGACCGCGATGAGCAGCACGGGCACCGCGACCGCGATCAGCCAGGACAGCTCGAGGTCCTGCCGCATCGCCATGATGATGCCACCGACGCAGAGGATGGGCGCGCTGACCAGGATGGTGCAGGTCATCAGCACCAGCATCTGCACCTGTTGCACGTCGTTGGTGGAGCGGGTGATCAGCGAGGGCGCGCCGAAGAGCGCGACCTCGCGCTCCGAGAACTGGCCGACCTTCTCGAACACGCCCTGGCGGAGGTCCCGGCCGAGCGCCATGGCGGCGCGCGCGCCGAAGTAGACGGCCATGATCGCGCAGATCACCTGGCCGAGGGTGATCAGCAGCATCCACCCGCCCGTCGTGATGATGTACGCCGTGTCGCCCTTCGCGACGCCCTGGTCGATGATGTCGGCGTTGAGCGTCGGCAGGTAGAGCGAGGCGATCGACTGCGCCAGTTGGAACACGACCACCCAGAGGAGCAGCCAGCGGTAGGGCTTCAAATAGCGCCAGACCAGTGGGAGAAGCATGGGACTCCTAGTCGTTCGAGGGGGCGGTGGTGAGGGTCTGTGCCGGGGCGGATGCAGCAGCGGCCAGCCCGTGCAGGAGCAGCGCGGCGATCTCCGCCGTCGTGAAGTTCTCCCCCTCGCTGAGCAGCGGGTGCGTCATCGAGAGCGTGGTCAGCCGGATCATCTGGGCGGCCCGGCGGGGTGGCACGCGCAGCTCGTCGGTGTGCCGCGCGAGCACCTCGGCGACGGCGAGGAGGATCGGCTCGCTGTCCGGGCGCGCGTGCCTGCCGGCATCCGCCCGCGACCTCGACCAGAAGTCGAGCGCGACCATGAGGCCGAAGAGTTCGCGCACACGCACCTGCAGCAGCGACACGATGGTCGCGACCGACTCGTCCAGGTCGGCGGCGGGCGGGATCTGAAGCAGGGACGCCGCGAGCGCCCCGCCGTCCATGTGCCGGTGCAGGGCGGCGGCGAGCAACTCCTCCTTGTCGGCGAAGACACGATAGATGGTGCCCTCGGCGATGCCGGCGGCGGCCGCGATCTGCTTGCTGGTGACATCGCGCCCGTGCGCGATGAGCAGCGGGATGGTGGCGTCCAGGATGGCGCTGCGCCGCTCGTCGCGGCCGAGCGGCTTGGCTCGGCCGGGCTTCACGGATGCGGCGGCGGGAATCACTCGTGAATCGTAACTGAGTGAGCGCTCACTCAGCTAGGGACGGCCTTCCGCTCTCGGTGAACACGCAGCGCGTGCAGTGCGCACTCGCGGCCGGCGCGTTCCCGCGGCCCCGGGCACGCCGACGAGCCGCGTCCGGACATGCGGGGGCCCGGCCGGTGCGCTGCACCGGCCGGGCCCCTGTCCGTGCTCAGGCGTAGGCCGCGACGACGCGCTCGATCTCGCGGACGGTCTCCGCGCTCGGCGCCTCGATCGCCATCCGGACGGTTCCGCCCCGGATGCCGAGCGCCCGGTAGGCCGCCTTCATGCGCCCCATGTTGCCCTGCACTGTGTCGACGGCGTCGTCCACGTCCCTCTGGGCGGCGGCGATGGCCTGCGCGTCACCGGTTGCCGCGGCGGCGGCCAGCGCCCGGAACGGCTTGGGCAGCACGGAGGAGATGCCGGAGATGACGCCCTGCGCGCCGTAGCGCTCCGCGCGCGCCAGATCGCGGTCTCCCCCGGTGTAGATGAGGAAGGACTCCGGCACGACCGCCCGGTAGGCGGCCAGCTGCTCGAGCGGCTCGTCGCTGACCTTGGCGCCGACGAAGTTGGGCAGCTGGGCGATGCGGGCCATCAGCTCGTTGCTGACGAAGTTGCCGCTGACGGCCCGGAAGACGTAGACGTACACGTCGATGCCGTCGGCCGCCGCGCTGATCTGGCTGAAGTAGTCCAGCAGCGCGGCATCCGTCGCCTTGAGGTAGTACGGGGTCAGCACGGCGACCTCGGTGGCGCCGGCCTCGCGGGCCTGCTGCAGGTAGCGCAGCGCGTCGTAGACGCTTGCACCGCCGACGTGCACGACGACGCGCATGACGGGGGCCAGCACCTCGAGGCTGAGCGCGGTCAGCGCGCCGCGCTCCTCGAAGCTGAGCGCCGGGAACTCCCCCGTCGTGCCGAGCACGAATGCGCCCTCGTTGCCGGATTTGGCGACGTACTCGAGGATCTCGCGCGAGCCGTCGAGATCGAGCCGCCCGTCCTCGTGGAAGGCGACGGGGACGGCGGTGAGGATGTCTCTTCTGGTCATGATTTCTTTCTGTGGGTGAGGGATGTCTGGGGCCGGCTCACACGCCGGTGGGGGCGTGCTCGCGCTCGGCCGGCAGGGCGGCCAGCGCGGCGGCGGCCTTCTTGCGCGCGCGCAGCCGGCCGACGATCGGCACGACCAGCGAGATCAGCGCGAGCCCGAGCATGGCGGCGGTCAGCGGGCGGCTGACCACGTCGAAGAAGTCGCCCTGGGCGATGAGCAGCGCGCGGCCGAGTTCCTTCTCGGCCAGGGGGCCGAGCAGCATGCCGAGCACGACCGGCCCGGCCGGGAAGCCGGTGCGCTTGAGGATCACCCCGACGACGCCGAAGGCGAGCATCATGATCACCGTGGTGAGGTTGTTCGTCGTCGCATAGGTGCCGATGACGCAGAAGATCAGGATCGTCGCCCAGAGGTAGTGGTTCGGCACGTCGAGCAGCTTGACCATGCCCTTCATCCGCACCAGGCTGACGCCGAGGGAGAGGATGGTCGCGATCAGCATGATTCCGGCGATGCTCACGACGAGGTCCGGCCGGTTCGTGAAGAGGCCGGGGCCGGGGCTGATGCCCCAGATCATCATGGAGCCGATCATCACGGCCATCACGGAGTCGCCGGGTACGCCGAGCGCCATCGTCGTCGTGAGCGAGCCGCCGAGGGTGGCGCTCGACGCGGTGTCGGATGCCGTGATGCCCTCGATGGAGCCCTTGCCGAAGTCCTGCGGCCGCTTGGAGACGGCGCGTGCGCGGTCCCAGCCGATGAGACCGGCGATGTCGCCGCCGGCGGCCGGGACGAGCCCGACGCCGAGCCCGACCGCGCCGGAGACGAGCATCGGCTTGCCCATCTGCTTGACTTCCGACTTGTTCGGCCACCAGCGGCCGAGGCTGGAGATCGGCTTGACCTTCGACTTGCGGTAGGTGAGCAGCTGGTCGAAGAGCTCGCCGATGCCGAACAGGCCGATGATCACGGCGATGAAGCTGAAGCCGTCGCGCATGTCGGTCAGCCCAAGCGTGAAGCGGGCGTCGTTCGTGATCGCGTAGGTGCCGACCGCACCCAGGGTGAGGCCGAAGACGCCGGCGAGGAGCCCCTTGAGCAGCGACTTCGAGGAGATGCTGACCATGATGGTGAGGCCGAAGACGACGAGCGCGAACATCTCTGCCGGGCCGAAGAGCTTGTTGGCCATGGTCGCCAGCGGCACCGCCACGGCGATGAACAGCACGAGACTGGCGAGGATGCCGACGGCGGAGCCGAGGGCGGAGATAGTCAGTGCCAGCCCGGCCCTGCCCTGCTTCGCCATCGGGTAGCCGTCGAAAGTGGTCGCGATCGAGGCCGGGGTTCCCGGCGTGTTGACGAGGATCGACGGCACCCGGTCGCCGAAGTTGGCGGCGACGTAGATGGTGAGCAGCACGGCCAGGCCCTGCACCGGTTCCAGCGTCAGGGTGAAGCCGGCGGCGAGCGCGACGGCCATGGTCGCCGTGATGCCGGGGAAGGCGCCGACGAGCAGGCCGAGGCCGAGGCCGAGCAGCAGACAGAGCCCGACGGTGGGGTCGAGCAGCGACGCCATCCCCTCGGCGAATCCGTTCATAGTGCGATCCTTAGCAATTGGCCGAACAGGAGGTAGATGAAGCCCGTCGTCACGACCGGGTAGATCACGAGGGACTTCCAGCCGCGGGCGCCGAAGACGAAGAGCAGTGCGGCGAGGTAGAGCGGTGCGACGATGACGAACAGCTTGAAGCCGATCACCAGCCCGAATAGGGTCAGCGTCGCCGTCTTCCAGGACCACACGCCGAGGAAGCCGGCCGTCAGGGCGAGGGCGATGAGCAGCTTGCCCATCTGGCCGGGCTGCACCCGTTCGAGGTCGTCGCGCTCGTCCGGCTTGCCGACGATGGCGATCACGAGGCGGGCGACCGCGAGGCCGATGCCGAGGAGGGCGAGGATGGTCGGCCAGAATCGGGCGTCGATCTGGCCGGGGTCGGCCGCGCGGCGCAGCTCGATGGACTGCGCGGCGACGAGCAGGATGACGTTGAAGAGGAGTGCCGCTGCGGCCACGATGATCTCGAGACGCTTCGACGGCTGGGCGACGACGTCGGGGTCGACCGTGGAGACGATGCCGGTCTCGGCCTCGGCCTCGGGGGCCGGCGCCGTGGCCGCGATGGTGGTCGCGGCCACGGCGTCGTCGGTGCCGAGGCCCAATGGTTGTGGGCTCATGGCTGGTGGTTAGCCCAGCAGCTCAGCGAAGCGCGTGAACTGCTCGTTCACGAACGTCGTCCAATCGGCGGAGTTGCGGTAGACGACGAGGTTGCCCGCGTTCTTCTGGAACGCCTGGTACTCGTCGGACGCGACGGCCTCCTTGATGGCGGCCTCCAGCGTCGCGTGCACGTCGGTCGGCAGACCGGCCGGTGCGTAGATTCCGCCCCAGCCACCGAACTCGAGCGGGTAGCCCGCCTCAGCAGCCGTCGGGATGCCGGGGAAGTTCGGGTGCTCCTCGTCGTGCAGCACGGCGAGGACACGCAGCGTGCCGTCGTCGTTGCCCGCCTTGGCCTCGCCGGCGCCGGAGACAACGGCGTCGATCTGGCCGCCGATGACGGCGGCCACGGCCGGTGCGCCGCCCTCGTGCGGAACGTTGGTGAACTGCGCACCGGACTCGCCGGCGAGCGCCTTGGCCGCGGCCTCCCAGATGGAGCCGGTGCCGGAGTTGCCGACGGTCAGGGGCTGGCCCTTGGCCGCGGCGATCAGGTCTTCGAGGGTCTGGTAAGGGCTGTCGGCGCTGACCGAGATGACACCGGGGGCGAGCATGATCTGGCCGAGCAGGTCGTAGTTCTCCGGGAGCACGTCGGCGCCCTGCGTGGTGTTGAGCATCGCGATCTCGACCGGGCCGAAGCCGAGCGTGTAGCCGTCGGCCGGGAGGCCGGCGACGTACTCCATGGCCGTCGCGCCGCCTGCGCCCGGGCGGTTCTCGACGATGATGTCGGTGTCGAGGATGCGAGAGAGCTGGTCGGCGAGCGCACGCGAGGAGAGGTCGGAGCCGCCACCGGGGTTGGCCTGCACGATCAGGGTGATCGGCTTCTCCGGGAAGGTGCTCACCGGCTCGGCGGCTGCGGCGTCTTCTTTCGGCTTGGTTTCGGCCGCGGTGCCGACGGTGCAACCAACGAGCGAGAGCGAGAGTGCTGCGACGGCGATGCCGACGAGAGCTTTCTTGGGATTCACAGGCTTAACTCCTTTGTCTTGGCCACTGCCGAGCGCGCCACTGCGGCCGGCATGTAATCGATTTCTCGGATGCGGAGGCATCGAGTCTGCTGTGTCTGTAATCGATTTCCGAGAAGACTATTGAGCGGCATCCGGTTTGTCAATTGCCCCAGCCGTGACCGCGTCGGGGCTCAGCGTGGCGTGCGCAGCAACTCGGTCTGCACGACGATGCTGCGCGCGGGGCCCTCGAAGCCGCGGATGCGCTCAAGCAGCATCTGGGCCGCGCGCTGGCCGAGCTCGTAGCTCGGCACCGCCAGCGTGACCACGCGCCCGCCCGGATCCGCCGCCCACGGCAGCGGCTCGAACGAGGCCAGCGCGATCTCGCTCGGGTCGTCGAGCACCTCGCTGATGGCCCGCATCGCCCCCAGGGCCATGGCGTGGTTCCCGCAGAAGATCGCCTCCGGCCGCTCCTCCAGCGCCAGCAGTCGATGCGCCGCGGCGTACCCGCCGGACTCGGAGTAGTCGGCCTCGACGAAGAGCTCCGGCTCGAAGTCGATGCCGACGTCGCTGAGCGCGCGCCGGTAGCCGACGAGCCGCTCGCTGCCTGTCGTCGTCACCAGCGGCCCGGTGATCGTGGCGACCCGGCGGGCGGATTCCAGCAGCCGTGAGGTCACGGCGATCGCCCCGCGCACATTGTCGAGGGTCACGGTGTCGACGCCGTTCATCGTGCGGTCGACGGCGACCACCGGGATGCCTGCGAGGTCGAAGGACGCGGCCTCGATCGTCGAGCGCACCGGGGCGATCACCAGTCCGGCCACCTGCTGGTCGACCAGCAGCTCGAGGTAGGCCTCCTCCTTCGCCGCCGTCTCATCGGTGTTACAGAGCACCAGGAGGTAGCCGTTCTCCCTGACGAGGTCCTCGATGCCGCGGACCAGGTCGGTGAAGAAGGGGTTGGTCACGTCGGGGATGACGACGCCGACGACCGCGTTCGCCCGGGTGCGCAGCCCACGGGCGAGGCTGTTGTAGCGATAGCCGAGCTCCGCCTTGGCCTTGAGCACGCGCTCGACCAGCTCCGGCGCGACCCGGTCGTTGTCGTTCAACACCCGCGAGACCGTCGCGGTCGACACGCCGGCGAGCCGCGCCACGTCGCTGAGCTTCGCTCGTGCGGCCATGCTTCCCCCCCTGCGTTGTCAAAATCCGCGCCGGCGCGGGCCGGCGACGCTTGGCACATGCTATCGGCTGTGGGCCCCGGGAGGCCTCAGGCGGGCCGGGCGCGGGGCGGGCCGGCCGCGGTCCGGCACGGCCAGCCGTTAGTGTCTGCAGGGGATCGAGGAGGATCAGATGACGCAGACACTGAGAGCACACTGGACGAGCGGAGCGCCGTGCCACGGCGCCTGGAGCACGATCGACGACCCGGTGCCGGTCGAGCTGCTGGGCCGGGCGGGGTACGACTTCGTGACGATCGACCTCCAGCACGGCTACGCCTCGCCGCACTCGCTGCCCGCCCTGCTCCGCGCCCTGGGCGACACACCCGCCCGGCCGTGCGTGCGCGTCGCGTGGAACTCCCCGGAGCAGATCATGCGGGCGCTCGACCTCGGCGCGGAGGGAGTGGTAGTGCCCATGGTCAGCACTGCCGCGGAGGCGGCGGCCGCCGCATCCGCCTGCCGCTATGCCCCGCGCGGCACGCGCAGCTGGGGCCCGATCCTGGCCACCGCCAGCCACCGGCCGATCGAGCCGGCCGCCGGCGACGCGGCCGCGGTCTGCATCGTGATGATCGAGACGGCGGCCGGGCTGGCGAACGTCGAGGCGATCGCCGCGACGCCGGGCGTCGACGCCCTCTACATCGGGCCGAACGACCTCTCGCTCAGCCTGGGCCTCGGGCGGGTCGGCTACCGCGACTCACCGGAGCTGCTGGGCGCCATGCTGCAGATCATCGCCGCCGCCGGCGCCTCTGGTGTCCCGGTCGGCGTCGACTGCTCGGGCAACGCCGAGGCCCGGTTCTGGCAGGAGCAGGGCGCCGCCTTCACCATGTCGGCCAGCGATGCGCTGTTGCTGCGCGAGATCGCCGACACCCGTGGGGCCGCGCTGCCCCGCTGAGCAGCCTCTGCACGCCCGGTCGCTCCGACCTCGGGCGAGAACGGCGAGAGGCCTGTCTTGACTGTGAAATCGATTACTGACAGTCTGTGCTGACGCACCGAGAGCGGTGCGCACGTAGTTGTCAAGCTCTATCAAGGAGGATGAGTGGCACCGTCGACCACCTACCGCATGCCCGAGGAACGGCCCCAGACCGCCGTTGCACCGAAGACCGCGTGGCTGATCGCCAGCGGCGACCTGCGAGAGTCGGCCAACACCGCCGGGTGGGCCACGCAGGCCGCGATGGAGGGCGACATCGCCGCCGCCTTCGCCGAACTCGGCTGGACCATCGAACGCGCCAACCCCGTGGACCCCGCGCTCGGCCACGGCTTCATCCGCAGCCAGCGCATGGGCATCGAGGTGTTCAAGAACATCCCGTTCGACGCGCCGCTCATCGTCGCTGAGGCGGTCTGGCAGTACAGCCACCACGTGCTCGCCGGCCTGCGCACCCACCGGGGCCCCATCCTGACCGTCGCCAACTTCGCCGGCGACTGGCCGGGGCTCGTCGGTTTGCTCGGCCTGAACGCCGGGATGACGAAGATGGGCACGGAGTACAGCACCATCTGGAGCACCGATTTCACCGATGACTGGTTCAAGGCCGGCATCCGCAGCTGGGTCGAGACGGGAACGATCCGGCACGACGACTCGCATGTGCGTGCGCTGCCCGAGCTGCCCGACTCGCCGGAGTCCGCCCTCGGGCGGGCGCTGGCCGCCGAGCTGCTGCGCGACAAGGCCATCATCGGCGTCTTCGACGAGGGCTGCATGGGCATGTACAACGCCATCTTCGACGACGAGCTGCTGAACCCGACCGGCATCTACAAGGAGCGGCTGTCGCAGAGCGCGCTGTACGCCGAGATGCTGACCGTCGCCGACAAGGAGGCCGACGCCGTCGGCGACTGGCTGCTCGAGCACGGGATGACGTTCCGCCTCGGCACCGACGAGACCACCGAGTTGACCGCGACGCAGCTGCGCTGGCAGTACAAGATGTACATCGCCGCGCTGCGGATCGCCGACGACTTCGGGCTCGACGCCGTCGGCATCCAGTACCAGCAGGGACTCAAGGACCTGGTCCCGGCCAGCGACCTCGCCGAGGGGCTCCTCAACGCCACCGAGCGGCCCCCGGTCACGAGCCGGGACGGCTCGCGCGTGCTCTGGGAGGGGCGCGCACTCCCCCACTTCAACGAGGCCGATGAGGGTGTCGCCGTGGACGCGCTCATCACCGACCGGGTCTGGACCGCGCTCGGACTCGTGCCGGACAACACCCTGCACGACGTGCGCTGGGGCGAGCAGTTCGGCGACGACTTCGTCTGGGTCTACGAGATCTCCGGCTCGGTGCCCGCCTCGCACCTGGGCGGCTACGAGCACGCGGAGGGCTGGCGCCAGGACCCGGTGTTCTTCCCGGCCGGCGGAAGCACCATCAACGGCGTCTCGCGCCCCGGTGAGATCGTGTGGAGCCGCATCTACATCGCCGACGGCATCCTGCAGGCCGACATCGGCCGCGCCAGCGTCGTCGAACTGCCGGCCGAGGAGACGGAGCGCCGCAAGCAGGCGACCAACCCCGAGTGGCCGATCGCACACGTCGTGCTGCACGGCGTCAACCGCGACCAGTTCATGGCCAGGCACAAGGCGAACCACTCGCAGATTGTCTACGCCCCGGATGCCGCGACGGCCGACCGTGCGCTGATCGCCAAGGCGGCGATGCTCGACGGCATCGGCATCCGCGTGCACCTCATCGGCGATGTGAACATCTAGATGACCGCGCAGCGCCCCGGAGGGCTCGTCATCGGCGTCGATGTCGGCACGTCGAGCAGCAAGGGGGTGCTGGTCGACCCCGACGGGCAGGTGCTGTGCACCGTCGTGCGCGAGCACGCGGTGTCGCGGCCCCTGCCCGGCCAGGTCGAGATGGACGGCGCGCTCTGGTGGCAGGAGTTCGTCGAGATCGCCGCGGAGCTGAGCGCCGCCGCCGCGGTGGCCGGGCGCCCGATCGCCTCGGTCGGGGTCAGCGGCATGGGCCCGTGCCTGCTGCTCGCCGACGCAGTGGGCACCCCGCTGCGCCCGGCGATCCTCTACGGCGTCGACACCAGGGCCGGCGATCAGATCGAGCGGCTGAACGCCCGCTTCGGGCGCGAGGCCATCATCGAGCGCTGTGGTTCGGCGCTCTCCAGCCAGGCCGTCGGGCCCAAACTCGCGTGGGTCGCCGACAACGAGCCCGAGGTGTGGGCGGCCGCCCGACGGTTCTTCATGCCCGCCTCGTGGCTGGTCTGGCAGTTGAGCGGCGAGTACACCCTGGACCACCACTCCGCCAGCCAGTGCACTCCGCTCTATGACACCGAGGCGCTCGACTGGCACGCGCCGTGGAGCGCGGAGCTGCTCGGCCCGATCGAGCCGCCGCGGCTGGCCTGGCCGGGCGAGCAGGCGGGCACCATCACGGATGCCGCTGCCGCCGCCACCGGGCTGCCGGCCGGAACGCCCGTGACCGTCGGCACCATCGACGCGTGGACCGAGTCGATCAGCGTCGACGCCCATCACCCCGGCGACCTCATGCTCATGTACGGGACGACGCTCTTCCTCATCAACACCTCGCCGAGCCGGGTCACCCACCCGGCGCTCTGGGGAACGGTCGGCGTCGAGCCCGGAACGTGGAACTTCGCGGCCGGCATGGCGACGTCCGGGGCCATCACGGCCTGGCTGCGGGGCCTCTTCGGCGACCCCGGCTACGCGGAGCTCGTCGCGGAGGCCGCGGCCGAGCCCGCAGGCAGCCGCGGGCTGCTGATGCTGCCGTACTTCGCCGGCGAGCGCACGCCGCTGGCCGACCCCGACGCGCGCGGCATGGTCCTGGGGCTCACGCTCGAGCACGGGCGCGGCGCCCTCTACCGCGCCGCCCTCGAGGCGACGGCGTTCGGCATCCGGCACAACGTCGAGGAGATGCGGGCGGCCGGGGCCGTGATCGAGCGCATCGTCGCCGTGGGCGGCGGGACGCAGAGCACGCTCTGGCCGCAGATCGTCTCCGACGTCACCGGGCTGGTGCAGCAGCTGCCTGCCGACACGATCGGCGCCAGCCTCGGCTCGGCGCGGCTCGCGGCCGGCCTGCTGGAGGGCGCAGAGACCGCCGGCTGGAACGGTTCCGGCGTGGAGTTGCACCCGAACCCGGCCAACCGCGCCGTCTACGACGAGTTGTACCGGCATTACCTGGCGCTGTACCCGGCCACCCGCGACACCGCGCACGCCCTCGCGGCGCTGCAGCGCTCCGCGGCGCGGGCCGGGCAGGCGCCGGTCTAGGGCTGCGGCCTCGGGCAGGGGCCTAGGGCTGCGGCCGGGCCTCCGCCCCGCGCGTCTCGCGGCCCCCGAAGAGTCCCGCGGCCCCCGGTATGTCGGGGGCCGCGGGACTTTCCGCGTGCCGCGAGCGGCGCAGTTCAGGCCTCGGCCGTGGGCGGCGGTGGGCGGCGGCGGGCCGTGGGCTGTGCCCGTCCGGATGCCGCTAGGCGGTCGCGAAGAAGGCGCCGATCTCGGCGACCTCGCCCGCGCTCGGCTTCCAGGCGGTGGCCTGGGCCACGTTCTGCCGAATCTGCTCCGGCTTGGTGGCGCCGGCGATGACGCTGGCCAGGCCCGGCTGGGCGAGCAGCCAGGCGAAGGTGGCGGCCAGCATGGTGACGCCGCGCTCGGCGCAGAAAGCGGCGTAGGCCTCCATCGCGTCCCACGGGGCGGTGTCGACGAGGTGCTTGCGCGTGCGCATGATGCGGCTGTCGGCCGGGCCGGCGTCGCGGCTGAACTTGCCGGTGAACAGGCCGTTGTAGAGCGGGAACCAGGGCAGGAAGCCGAGCCCGTAGGCGTTGACGGCCGGCAGCACCTCCGCCTCGGCGCCGCGGGCGATCAGGTTGTACTCGTTCTGCGACGAGATGAAGCGCGGGTGGGAGCCCAGCGCGGCCGTGTACTCGGCATCCGCGATCTGCCAGCCGGCGAAGTTGGAGTGCCCGATGTAGCGGATCTTGCCCTCGCTGATCAGGTCATCCAGGGTGGAGAGCGTCTCCTCGATCGGGGTGTGCGGGTCGGGGGTGTGCAACTGGTACAGGTCGATCCAATCGGTCTGCAGGCGGCGCAGCGAGCCCTCGACGGCGAGCCGGATGTAGCGCCGTGAGCCCTTGGCGCCCCAGTTGCTGAGCGGGCTGGCGTAGTCGACGTGGCCGAACTTGGTGGCCAGGACGACCTGCTCGCGGCGTCCGCGCAGCGCGTTGCCCATCAGGCTCTCGCTCAGGCCGTACTCGGCGCCGTAGATGTCGGCGGTGTCGAGCAGGGTCACGCCGGCGTCGATCGCGGCGGAGATGACGGCATCCGTGCCCTGCTGGGTCTCGGTCAGCGTGCCGGTGCGGCCGAAGTTGTTGCAGCCGAGCCCCACCGTCGAGACGAGGAGGCCGGACTTGCCGAGGGTGCGGTATTCGATCTGAGCCATGCCTGCCAGCCTATTGCGGATGCCCGGGCGGAGCGCGTCACGGCGTGTGCGCGCTACACCGGGGGTAACACGGCGACGCGCAGGCGGCGCGCACGGCGGCGTGCAGGCGGCGTCAGTCGGCCGGCCAGGAGGCGCGCACGGCCGCCAGCGCCTCGTCCAGGCTGAGTCCCCGGCCGCTGGCCAGCTCGGCGAGCGAGCGAGCCGCCTTCAGCACCTCGACCGGCGGGGCGGTGATCGCCGCGCTCACCCGGGTGCCGCCGCCGGACCGGGAGACCAGCAGGCCCTCGCTCTCGAGCTGCTTGTAGGCCTTCTGGACGGTGCCGGCGGCGACGCCGAGGTCGCGTGCCAACTGCCGCACGGGCGGCACCCGCTCCCCCGCCGCGATGCCGCCGGAGAGGATGCGGGCGCGCAGTTGCCCTGCGATCTGCTCGGAGGGCAGGCCGAGGGCGCCCATGCTGATCTCGCTCATGCCGGCTGCCGGGTGGGCGCCGACCCCGGCGCGTGGACGCCGGTCCGGCTCCCATTCTCTGCCCCGGTGACCGAACGGGGGGTGCCAACCGGGCGGGAGTGGGCCGGGGACGCGCGCCGCGAGAAGAGGGGAAGCAGCACGAGGGCGATCCCGAGTCCGCGCGCGAGGAAGCTCGCCACCGTCAGCGGCATCGCCAGGGCGGCGATGGGGGTGCCGACCGAGACGAAGCCGGCGTCGCCGGCCGGGAACGAGACCAGCAGCTGGGCGGTGCCGCCGAGCGAGGACAGCACCATCGCGAGCGTGACGAGCAGCGCCCCGCTGCTGAACGCGAGGATGGTGCGCATCCTGCTCCGCCGTGCCGCGGCATCCGCCTGCACGCTGAGGCCCCGCTGGCCGAGCCGAGGGTGGGCGACGCCCGCGAGCGCCAGCCAGGTAGCCACGCAGAGGGCCAGTGTCGCGCAGATGATCGGCACGCCGAAGTACCAGCCGACGATGCTGCTCGAGCCGTAATACCCCGTGGTGCCGAACGGCACGACGAGCTCCGTGTACCGCCCCAGGCCGTCCGGGCTCGAGAGCAGTCCGGCGCTGACGACGGCCGTCGCCAGCAGCGCGGCGGACGCGCCCCACGAGACCAGCCACCACGGCCGGGTGAAGCTGCCGATGGAGCGGGGCCGCAGGTCGAGCTGCGCCAGCGGCTCGGGCGCATCGGGGGTCGTCGGGCGGCGCCGGCTGGGCAGCAGAATGGCGATGCAGAGGGTGGCGACGACCAGCGCGGTCAGGAAGTCGTCCCAGCGAAAGTTGCCCCGGTTCGGCAGCGGCCCGCCGGGGGCACTCAGCAGGATGGCTGCGCAGAGGAGGACGCTGGCGAACCGGGCACGCAGCAGCTGGGGCCCGGCGATGCCCTGCGCCTCCGCACCGCGCCAGTAGTGCAGTGCGATGCCCAGCGGCACGATGACCGTTGTCGCCGTGTTCACGTACTCGTGCAACAACACGAACTGGAACATGCTCATACGGCTCCCCCTCGACCCCGGTGCAGATGAATGTATCAGCAAAATGATACATCGGGGGTGCACGGCGGACCTCGTGCGGCGCGTCCTTCCCTGCACAGGCTCGCCTGCCCGCTGGGCTCTGCACAGATGTCCGATTCTCGCCAGCGACGCTCGAGCGGCCCGGTTACAGTCGAAGCATGAGCGCGAACGACTACATCCTCAGAACCGAGAGCCCGATCGGGCTGCTCGAACTCACCGGCGACGGTGAGCACGTCACCTCCCTCAGCATTGCGCGAGCGGGCCACGTCCCGCTCGAGCACAAGCCGGAGCGCCCCGACGCCATCCTCGAGGAGGCCGCTCGACAGCTCGCCGAGTACTTCACCGGCGAGCGGCACAGCTTCGAGCTGCCCATCGCGCTGCACGGCACCGAGTTCCAGCTGAGCGTGTGGCAGCGCCTCGGCACGATCGGCTGGGGCGAGTTCCTCTCCTACGGCGAGCTCGGCGTCGAGGTCGGCAAGCCGGGCTCCGCGCGCGCCATCGGCGGCGCCGTCGGGGCGAACCCGATCCCGCTGATCGTGCCGTGCCACCGCGTGCTCGCCGGTGACAAGCGCATCACCGGGTACAGCGGCGGCGACGGCATCCCGACCAAGGTCTGGTTGCTCGACCACGAGGGCATCGAGCACAAGACCAACAGGGTGCCCGCTCCCCCGCCCGCGCCGCACACCCAGCTCGAGCTGGACTACGCCCTGTGAGCGCGGTCCTGGTCGCGGGCGACGGTCTGGCCCGCTGCGCCTGGGTCGGCGACGACGACGAGTACCGCCGCTACCACGACGAGGAGTGGGGCCGGCCGCTCCTCGACGGCCGTGCGCTGTTCGAGAAGGTCTGCCTGGAGGGCTTCCAGGCCGGCTTGTCCTGGATCACGATCCTGCGCAAGCGCCCGGCGTTCCGCGAGGCGTTCCACGGCTTCGACGTCGACGCGGTCGCGGCGATGGGCGACGAGGACGTCGAGCGGCTGCTCGGCAATGCGGACATCATCCGGCACCGAGGCAAGATCGCGTCGGCGATCAAGAACGCGCGCATCACCCAGGAGCTCGGCACGGACGGCCTGAGCGAGCTCATCTGGAGCTTCGCCCCGGATGCCGGGCCGCGGCCGGAGACGCTGCAACAGGTGCCGGGCACGACGCCGGAGTCCGTGGCGCTCAGCAAGGCGCTCCGCTCCCGCGGCTACGGCTTCGTCGGCCCGACGACGATGTACGCACTGATGCAGTCCGCCGGACTCGTCGACGACCACGTCGTCGGCTGCCACCGCGCCCAGTAGGCGGCCCCAGCCACTGCCGGCGAGTCGCTAGACGATGAGCGCGAGCTCCTCGGGCTTGCCGGCGGTGGCCGCCTTGTGCCGCTGCAGCGTCAGCCCGGCGCTCGGCGCCCAGCTGAGCAGCTCCTCGATGCTGCCGAAGTCGATGCCCGCCTCGAGCAGGGCGCGGGTGAACTCGCCCTTCGACTTCTTGTTGAAGTGGTTGAGGGCCTTCTTCTGGCCGTCGGCGCCCGCGCTGAGCACGCGCAGGTAGGCGGTGCCCTCGCGGACAGGCAGCGGGCCGAGTGCCGTGTAGGCCTCGGAGCGGAGGTCGAGCAGCACGCCCGGCAGCGGCGCCAGCTGCTCGGCGATGGTGCTGCCCCAGTGCTTCTTCAGCGAGAGGGCCGGCAGCTTGGAGTCGTGTGACATCCGGTAGGCCGGGACGCCGTCCAGGGCCGCGACGGGGCCGAGCAGCGCCGAGTGCACCACCAGGTGACTGTGCGCGTAGGCGCGCGCCCCGGGCGTGAGCGTGGCCGCGTCGAGGGCGTCGTAGAGCACGCCGGTGTAGCGGTCGATCACGGGCATGGTGCCGGATGACGTCAGCCGGCGGTTCCGCTCCACCTCGAACAGCTGGGTGCGGCCGAGCTTGAGCGCCGCGACGGAGGCCTCGGTGTCGGCGGCGAGCTCCTGCAGCGCGTCCACGAGCTCGCGCCGCACCGGGGCGAGCGGCGCGAAGGCCAACCCGGCGAGGTCGAGCGGGGCACCGTCTCCCCCGTCGCGCTTGGTCTCAGAGGGCGGGAGCAGGATGAGCATGAGGGCGTGGGAACCAATCCGGTTGGGAATGAAAAACGCCGGGACCCGGTGCGCTTGCGCGCGCCAGGTCCCGGCGGTTGTGGTGAAACGTGGTGGAGCTGACTAGACCAGTCCGGCCTGGCGAGCAACGACCTGAACGGTGTTGTTCTCGACCGAGAGGAATCCGTCATCCGCCTGCGCGGTGATCTTCTCACCGCCGGGCAGCGTCACGCGGACCTCGCCACGGGCGAGGATCGCGAGCAGCGGCTCGTGGCCGGGGAGAATACCGATCTCTCCCTCGACGGTGCGAGCGATGAGCTGGGTTGCCTCGCCGGACCAGACTTCCCGGTCGGCCGAGACAACGCTCACGGACAGCGTGGCCATGCTTAGCCGTTCTCTTTCTGGATCTGAGCCCACTTCTCTTCGACGTCGGAGATGCCACCGACGTTGAAGAATGCCTGCTCGGCGACGTGGTCGAACTCACCCTTGGCGATCGCGTCGAACGACTCGATCGTGTCCTTGAGCGGGACGGTGGAGCCCTCGACGCCGGTGAACTTCTTGGCCATGTAGGTGTTCTGCGAGAGGAACTGCTCGATACGGCGCGCACGCGACACCGTGATCTTGTCTTCCTCGGAGAGCTCGTCGACACCGAGGATGGCGATGATCTCCTGGAGTTCCTTGTTCTTCTGCAGGATCTGCTTGACATTCGTCGCCACGCGGTAGTGGTCCTCGCCCAGGTAGCGGGGGTCGAGGATGCGCGACGTCGAGGTCAGCGGGTCAACGGCCGGGTACAGACCCTTCGACGCGATCGCACGAGAAAGCTCGGTCGTGGCGTCGAGGTGGGCGAAGGTGGTCGCCGGGGCCGGGTCGGTGTAGTCGTCGGCGGGAACGTAGATCGCCTGCAGCGAGGTGATCGAGTGACCGCGGGTCGAGGTGATGCGCTCCTGGAGCACACCCATCTCGTCGGCGAGGTTCGGCTGGTAGCCCACGGCGGAAGGCATGCGGCCCAGAAGGGTCGAGACCTCGGAGCCGGCCTGGGTGAAGCGGAAGATGTTGTCGATGAAGAGGAGCACGTCCTGCTTCGCGACGTCGCGGAAGTACTCAGCCATGGTCAGGGCCGAGAGGGCGACGCGCAGACGCGTTCCCGGCGGCTCGTCCATCTGGCCGAAGACAAGGGCGGTCTTGTCGAAGACGCCTGCTTCTTCCATCTCGTGGATGAGGTCGTTGCCCTCACGGGTACGCTCGCCGACACCGGCGAACACCGACACACCACCGTGGTCCTGCGCAACGCGCTGGATCATTTCCTGGATCAGAACGGTCTTGCCGACACCGGCACCACCGAACAGACCGATCTTTCCACCCTGCACGTACGGCGTCAGGAGGTCGATGACCTTGATGCCGGTCTCGAACATGGTGGTCTTGGACTCGAGCTGGTCGAAGGCCGGGGCCTTGCGGTGGATCGGCCAGCGCTCGGTGATCTCAATCTGCTCGCCGGGGGCGGCGTTGAGGACCTCACCGATGACGTTGAAGACCTTGCCCTTGGTGACGTCACCGACGGGCACCGAGATCGGTGCACCGGTGTCGCGAACCTCCTGGCCGCGGACGAGGCCGTCGGTCGGGTTGAGGGCGATGGCGCGCACGACGTCGTCACCGAGGTGCTGGGCAACCTCGAGCGTGATCGTGGTGGACACACCGGCGATGGTGATGTCGGTCTTCAGCGCGTTGTAAATACCGGGGATGGAGTCGTGCGGGAACTCGATGTCAACCACGGGACCGGTCACGCGGGCGATCCGGCCGACGGCGCCCGCAGTGCTCTCAGCCTGGACTGGCGCGGTAGCAGTGTCAGTCATTGTTCTCTCTCTTCTGGACTTACTTCGTAAAAAACTAGGGCTACTTGGCGGATGACAGGGCGTCGGCGCCGCCGACGATCTCGGAGATCTGCTGCGTGATCTCGGACTGACGCGCGTTGTTGGCCAGACGCGTGTAGTCGGTGATCAGCTTGTCGGCGTTGTCGGATGCCGACTTCATCGCCTTCTGGCGGCTGGCGTGCTCGGAAGCAGCCGACTGCAGCATGGCGTTGAAGAGGCGGCTCTCGATGTAGACCGGCAGCAGGGCGTCGAGAACAGTCTCGACATCCGGCTCGAACTCGTACAGCGGCAGCACATCCTTGGCGCCGGGCTCCTCGACACCCTCGACAACCTCGAGGGGAAGGAGGCGGACAACCTCGGGCACCTGGGTGACCATGCTGACGAAGCGGTTGTAGACGACGTGAATCTCGTCGACGCCGCCGTCATCGCTGTTGCGCAGGAAGGCCTCGAGGAGCGCGTCCCCGATTTCCTTCGCCGTGTCGAACTGCGGCTGGTCGGTGCCGCCCGTCCACACGCGCTCGAAGGCGCGGTGGCGGAACCCGAAGTAGGCGTTGGCCTTGCGGCCGACGAGGAAGTACACGACGTCCTTGCCCTGAGAGCGCAGCAGCGTGCTGAGCTCCTCGGCCTCTCTGAGCACCTGGGAGCTGAACGCGCCCGCGAGCCCACGGTCCGAGGTGAAGATGACGACGGCTGCCCGCTCGATCTTCTCCGGCTCGGTCGTGAGAACGTGGTCGACGTTCGAGTACGTCGCAACCGCCGAGACGGCACGAGTGATGGCCCGCGAGTACGGCGTTGATGCCGCGACGCGTGCCTGCGCCTTCTGGATGCGTGATGCGGAGATCAGCTCCATGGCACGAGTGATCTTCTTGGTCGTCTGGGCAGACTTGATCTTCTGCCGGTAGACCCGAAGTTGCGCTCCCATGTCTCTCCTGTGATTCCTAGTTCAATATCAGTCGAATAGTCGTCTCGGGCGTCGCGTTAGCGACGGCCCTTGACGATCTTTTCCTGGTTGACGTCTTCTTCGGCGATGGCTTCGAACTTCTCGTTCGAGGCCAGCGGCTTGCCGTCACCCGTCTGGAACTCAAGCTTGAACTTGTCAACGGCGGCAGACATCTCGGCGACGGTCGCGTCGTCGAGCACGTTGGTCGCGCGCAGCGTGTTCAGGACCTCGGTGTTGCGGCCCAGGTAGTCGAGCAGCTCGCGCTCGAAGCGCAGGATGTCCTCGACCGGAACCTCGTCCAGCTTGCCGTTGGTGCCGGCCCAGATCGAGACGACCTGGTCCTCGACCGGGAACGGCGAGTACTGCGGCTGCTTGAGCAGCTCGGTGAGGCGTGCGCCACGGGCGAGCTGACGGCGGCTGGCCGCGTCGAGGTCGGAGGCGAACATCGCGAAGGCCTCGAGCGAGCGGTACTGGGCCAGCTCGAGCTTCAGCGTTCCGGAGACCTTCTTGATGGACTTCACCTGGGCGTCGCCACCAACACGCGAGACCGAGATACCCACGTCAACAGCGGGGCGCTGGTTGGCGTTGAAGAGGTCGGACTGCAGGAAGATCTGGCCGTCGGTGATCGAGATCACGTTGGTCGGGATGTAGGCCGAGACGTCGTTGGCCTTCGTCTCGATGATCGGGAGACCGGTCATCGAGCCGGCGCCGAGCTCGTCGGAGAGCTTTGCGCAACGCTCGAGCAGGCGGGAGTGCAGGTAGAACACGTCGCCGGGGTATGCCTCGCGGCCCGGCGGGCGGCGCAGCAGCAGCGAAACGGCGCGGTAGGCCTCTGCCTGCTTGGAGAGGTCATCGAAGACGATGAGAACGTGCTTGCCGCCGTACATCCAGTGCTGGCCGATGGCCGAGCCGGTGTAGGGGGCGAGGTACTTGAAGCCGGCGGGGTCGGATGCCGGAGCGGCCACGATCGTGGTGTACTCCATGGCACCGGCGTCTTCCAGGGCGCCCTTCACCGAAGCGATGGTGGAACCCTTCTGACCGATGGCAACGTAGATGCAACGCACCTGCTTGTTGACATCGCCAGACTCCCAGTTGGCCTTCTGGTTGATGATGGTGTCGATCGCCAGAGCGGTCTTGCCGGTCTGACGGTCACCGATGATGAGCTGGCGCTGTCCGCGGCCGATCGGGATCATGGCGTCGATGGCCTTGATACCGGTCTGCA
>NZ_MPZN01000016.1 GCF_002936985.1 Microterricola pindariensis
GGCCGCCCTGCTCGCGCGTGCGGCCGGCGAGCCCGGGGCATTCCGCTTCGAGGGGCGCATGATCGACGAGCCCGTGCTGCGGCATGCCCGCGCGCTTCTCGAACGGGCAGAGCACACGGTTTGGTAACGGTTCGGTGCGGGCCCCGGTGCGCTGTCGTACCCCGGGGCTAGGGTCGAAGCAGGGAAGGGGTGAGTATGGCTCAATTTGTTCGGGTGGGGGCCCGGAAGCGTCAGGAAGAAGAGGAGACCGCTCGGTCTGGACGCCAACCGGAGGCGCTCGAGCACTCCCCGCACTCCGGCGAGATCTCCGGCCTCTCCCAGATCCCGGAACTCGGCACGCGCACGGCCGCTCCCGAACCAGACCCGCGTGCGCCGACAGGTGCCGAATCACCCGCTGGGGCATACGGCGCGGCCGCCGCGGCGCTGCTGCCGCTCCCGGACGCGATGCGCCGCCGGGTGGCCGACACCGATCTCGACGTCTTCCCGCTGGCCCTCGGCACGAGCATGTTCGGCTGGACCCTCGGCGCCACCGCGGCGGAGGCGGTGCTCGACCGCTACCGCGAGTCCGGCGGGAACTTCATTGACACCGCGGACAGCTACGCCGCGGGGCGGAGCGAACAGCTGATCGGATCGTGGCTGCGCCGCACCGGCAGCCGCGACGCCACCGTGCTGTGCACCAAGATCGGGCGCAACCCCGAGAACCTTGGGCTCGGCGCCACCGGCATCATCCGCGCCGTCGAGGCCTCGCTCACGCGCCTGCAGACCGACCACATCGACCTGCTCACCTTCCACCTCGACGACCGAGACGTGCACCTGGAGGAGAGCCTCAGCGCGGTCGACTCGCTGATTCGGGCGGGCGCCGTGCGCTACCTGGCCGCCTCCAATTTCACCGCGGAGCGACTGCTCGAGGCGCGGGTGCTGGCCGCCAACGGACTGCCCCGCTTCCGGGTGCTGCAATCGCACTACAACCTGATGCACCGCGCAGAGTACGAGACGTCGCTGGCGCTGCTGGCCGGCGCGCAGGGCCTCGCCGTGATGCCCTACTTCGCCCTCGCCAACGGCTTCCTGGCCGGCGGCTACCGCTCGCGCTCCATGATCGCCCCGGACGTTCGGGGAATGCGCATCGCCTCCCACCTGACCAGGCGGGGCACCCGCCTCCTCACCGTGATGGACCGCATCGCGGAGGACTTCGACGTGAAACTGGCCACCGTCGCGTTGGCCTGGCTGCAGTCCAAGCGCAACATCTGCGCACCGGTCGCCGGGGTGAGCAGCCCGGAGCAGCTCGACGCCGTGATGGCGGCGGCCACGTTCCGGCTCAGCCGCGCCGACATCATCGACCTGGACAGGGCGACTGCGGGCAACTGAGCCGCCGCCGCGAGCCGGGCTAGGCCTCGCTGTCCCCGCCGGATGCCTGCCCGCCGGATGCCTGCCCGATGAGCCGCCCCGTCATCCGCCGCAGTGCCGCCGTCGCCGTCGCCGGGTCGCCGAGGTTCGCGCTCGCGTAGGCGCCGTCGCGGGCGAGGAAGAAGTCGTCCCTGGCCTGCACGGGGTCGGGGTGCCCGGCATTGCGGAACATCTGCTCCACCTGCTCGGAGTACCAGCGGCGGTGCTCGGCGATGGCCAGGCGCACCGGGTGCTGCGGATCGCTGAACTGGGCGGTGGCGTTGATGAACGGGCAGCCGCGGAAGTCCGGCTTCTCGGCCTCGCCGGCGATGGCCTCCACCAACAGGTGCAGCCGCTCGATCGGATCCTCCGTCTGCGCCTGCAAGCGCGCGACGATGTCGCGCACATAGTTGTCGCGCAGTTGGAGATAGGACACGGTGAGGAGTTCCTTGGACCTGTAGTACTTGTAGAGCGTGGTCTTCGTGACGCCGGCCTCCGCGATGATGCGGTCGATGCCCACGCTGTGGACGCCCTCGTTGTAGAACAGGCGATTGGCCGTGTCCAGGATGCGCACCTTGGCATGCGTGGCGGGCTGGACGGGCGCTTCGTGGCGGTCTTCCATCCAGCCACCTCCTCTGTGCCGGGCAAGGGTCGACAAACCTTGCCATGCTCAACAAGTGCTAGGGACACTCGTTTGTGTTGCATTCCCGTGAGAGCTTCGGGGCTCCCGGAAGTCAGAGGCTTCCTCCGCCGTTCGGGGCGGCGGGAGAACTGGGCCCCGGGGTAGCGGCGCCCACTTCGGCGTCTTCTCGCGGTGTTTTGGGGGTGCCGCCGGTCGATGACGAGTTGAACATAGCATGGGCAGACAGATCTGTCTGCCCCCATAATCGCGGGCTCGGCGCGCCCGGAACGACGCGGGGTGCAGCCCTCGCCCGGAGGGGCGTCTCCGCACGGATCGGGCGCCCGTGGCACCCCCGCGCGGGGGGTTTTTCGGCACCCCGTCTGTGCGCTGGCGTAGGGTGGCTGTGATGAATGGTGCAGTTGAGTTCTCCCTGGATACGCCCGAGCTGTCTTTTCAAGCGTCGGGGGATGCCCGCGTTCGGCGAACCGTTCTGCCGAGCGGCGTGCGCGTCCTGAGTGAGCAGGTGCTCGGCGCCCGCAGCGCCACCATCGGCTTCTGGGTGGCCGTCGGATCCCGCGACGAGCAGCCCGCCCGCCCCGCCCGCGGCTCCGCCCCGGCGCACCCGGCCACCTTCGGATCCACCCACTTCCTCGAGCACCTCCTCTTCAAGGGCACCACGAAGCGCACTGCCCTCGACATCGCTGTTGCCTTCGACTCCGTCGGCGGCGAGCACAACGCCATGACGGCCAAGGAATACACCTGCTACTACGCCAAGGTGCGCGACCGCGACCTGCCAATGGCCGTCGAGGTGCTCACCGACATGCTCGCCTCCTCGGTGCTGGACCCGATCGAGTTCGAGACAGAGCGCGGCGTCATCCTCGAAGAGCTCTCGATGTCCCAGGACGACCCGGCGGATGTCGCCAACGAGAGCCTGTTCCACGCGGTGCTCGGCGACCACCCCCTCGGCCGGCCCATCGGCGGCACCCCCGACCACATCGAGGCCGTCACCCGCGACGCGGTGATGGAGCACTACCGGGCCAACTACCGGCCGAACGACCTGGTCGTCTCGGTGGCGGGAGCCGTCGACCACGACGAGCTCGTTGCCATCGTGGTGGCGGCCCTGGAGGAGGCCGGCTGGGATCTCGGCACGCACGCCACCCCGGTCGCACGCCGCAGCCTGGCTGCCGTGCCGATCAGCCAGGGCAGCCCGCTGACGATCGTCAACCGGCCGCTGGAGCAGGTGAACATGCTGATCGGCATGCCCGGCATCGTGGCGGCCGACGAGCGCCGGGTGACCATGAGCGTGCTCAACTCGATCCTCGGCGGCGGCATGTCCTCACGCCTGTTCCAGGAGGTGCGCGAGAAGCGCGGCCTCGCCTACTCGGTGTACTCGTACGCCGCCTCCTACTCCGACGCCGGCGTCTTCGGCCTCTACGCGGGCTGCTCGCCGGCCAAGAGCGGCCAGGTCGCCGAGCTGCTGCTCGGTGAGCTGCACCGCCTGGCGGAGCACGGCGTGAGCGAGGAGGAGATGCGCCGCGCCAGCGGGCAGCTCTCCGGCGCCTCCGCACTGGCCCTCGAAGACTCGGACACCCGCATGTCGCGCCTCGGCCGTTCCGAGATCACCACCGGCGAGTTCGTCGACCTCGACGAGGCGCTGCGCAGGCTCGCCCTCGTCGGCGCGGACGACGTGCGCGAGCTGGCCGCCGACCTCGCCAGCGGGCCGCTCTCCCTCGTCGCCGTCGGCGCCGTCGACGCCGAGGTGTTCGCCCCGATCATGCCGAGCAGCACGGGCGCCGCAGCGACCGCATCCGCGCCGGGGACCCTGGCTCCGCCCGGCGCTCAGGGCGACGCCGTGGCCGCGGCATCCGCAGACCTCACCCCGCCCGGTCCCCGGCGCTGAGCGCCGGCCCGCCCCACAGCTCGCCCACACACACTTCGTTCCACACTCTTCGTTCCACAAGAAAGGGTCACCGGTGCCCCACTACCTCTATCTCGTGCGCCATGGCGAGCAACAGGACGCCGAGCACGGCCTCCCCGACGGCCCACTCTCCCCGCGCGGAATCCGCCAGGCGCAGCTCATCGCCGAGCGGCTCGGCGGCGTTCCCTTCACGAGCGCCTGGCACTCGCCGCTGCAGCGCGCGGCCGAGACCGCCGCGATCATCGCAGAGCGGTTGCCGGCCATCACACCGGAACCCTCGGCGCTGCTCTTCGACTGCGTGCCGTCCGGCCCGTCGCCGGAGACCCCGTCCAGCTACGACCCGTTCTTCGGCTCGGTGACGCCGGCCGAGATCGAGGCCGGACGGGCCCAGATGGAGGACGCCACGGCGGAGTTTCTGCAGTCCAGCAGCGCGGACAGGCACGACCTGCTGATCACGCACAACTTCGTGATCGGCTGGTTCGTGCGCGAGGTGCTCGGGGCGCCCGACTGGCGCTGGGTGAGCATCAACCAGGCCAACTGCGGGCTCACCGTGCTGCAGCAGAAACCGGGCCGCCCGTGGACGCTCGTGACGCACAACGACCTCGGCCACCTCCCGGTGGAGCTGCGCACCGGGCTGCCGGACCAGCTGCAGATCTAGCGCCGCTGGTGGGGCGCCCCGTCGGAACCCCTCGCTGGTTTCGACAAGCTCAACCGCCGGAAATGTCGAAACGCGTCAGCCGAGCCGCTTGCCGTACCAGTTCGTCGCATTCGGGTTCG
Source organism: Microterricola pindariensis (assembly GCF_002936985.1). Lineage (GTDB taxonomy): Bacteria > Actinomycetota > Actinomycetes > Actinomycetales > Microbacteriaceae > Microterricola > Microterricola pindariensis. Next base: position 4,701 of record NZ_MPZN01000016.1, read on the forward strand.
CGTTGTACGCCGTGATGTCGCTGTACCCGGCGCGCTGGTACAACGCGCCGGCCGACTCGAGGTTGGCGTTCGTGTCGAGCACGATCTCCTCGGCGCCCAGCTCCGCCGCCCGCCGCTCCAACTCGGCGAGCAGGGCGCGCCCGAGCCCGCGGCCGCGGGCGGCCGGGCGCAGGTACAGGTGCTTGACCTCGAAGCGCACCAGGCCGGCATCCGCGCGCTGGATGCGGCGGACGCCGCCGCAGCCGAGCAGCGCGCCGTCGCCCGCCTCGCCCGGAGCGTCCTCCCGCGCCAGCAGGAAACGGCCTGCCTGCCCGGCAAACTGCTCCGCAGAGGGGAACGTCGGGCGGTACACACCCTGCTCCGGCGGGAAGCCCACCGCGCGCTCGGCGAAGTACTCACCCAGCAGCTCCTGCGCCTCCGCGCTGTCAACCGACGTCTCGACAAACTGAATCATCCCCCCAGCGTAGGGCTCCGCGCGGCGGGAGGGCAGGCCGCAGTTGCTAGTCTGAGCGGGTGACTTCACGCGTTGCCATCATTGGCGCCACCGGCAAAATGGGACAGCTCGCCGCCCGCCTCGTCCGCGAGACAGAGGGCTTCGAGCTCGTCGCCGAACTCGACTCCTCGAGCGCGCTGGAGGAGATGCTCGGCAGCGGCGAGGCCCGCACTGACATCGCCATCGACTTCACCCACCCCGGCGTCAGTCAGCAGGTCGTCGACTTCGCGCTCGCGCACGGCCTGAGTGTGCTCGTCGGCACCTCCGGCTGGTCGGCGGATGCCGTCGCGGCCCTGTCCCGCACGGTCGAGACCCTCGGGAACGGCGCCGCCGTGCTCGTCGTGCCGAACTTCTCGGTCGGCTCCGTTCTCGGCACCGCCCTCAGCGCCATCGCCTCCCGCTTCTTCGAGTCGATCGAGATTATCGAGGCGCACCACGCCGCCAAGATCGACTCGCCCTCCGGCACCGCGGTGCGCACGGCGGAGCGCATCGCCGAGGCCCGCGGCGCCCTCGGCCCCGTGCTCGCCCCCCACACCGACCAGCGCGCCCGCGGCCAGCAGGTCGACGGCATCCCCATCCACAGCCTGCGGATGAGCGGCCTGCTCGCCCGGCAGGAGGTCATCCTGGGCGGCGTGGGGGAGACCCTCACCGTGCGCCACGACACGCTCTCGCCGAGCTCCTACGAGCAGGGCATCGTGCTCGCCCTGCGCGCGCTGCCGGGCCTGGCCGGCGTCACGGTCGGCCTTGACTCACTGCTCGGCCTCGGGATGCCGGAGGCCACGAGCCCCATCGCGCCCGCCACGCCCGCAGCAGACGGCGCCGCCGCGGCATCCGGACCCGCCCTGTGAAGGGCCGCACCGCCGCCCTCCTGATGGCGGCCCTGCTCGCGCTGTACATCGTGCTGATCGGCTGGCGCGCCGTGCAGTTCGTCATGACGGGGGAGCCGATCGCGGTCGGCATCGGCATCGCGCTCATCGTGCTGCCGCTCGTCGGCGCGTGGGCGCTCGGCCGCGAATTGCTGTTCGGCGTCCGCTCGCAGCGCCTCGTGGGCGTGTTGGAGGCCGAGGGGGCCCTGCCGGAGGAAGTTCTGCCGACGCGGGCCAGCGGACGCCCGCTGCGCGACGCCGCCGACGAGGACTTCGGCCGGTTCCAGGCCGAGGTCGAGGCGGCGCCGGAGGACTGGCGCGCCTGGTTCCGGCTCGGACTCGCCTACGACGCCTCCGGCGACCGCCGCCGCGCCCGCAAGGCCATCATCCACGCGATCGCGCTGGAGCGCTCCGCCCACTGAGCGCACCCCGTTGAGCGCACCCCGTTGACCTCACCCCGTTGAGCTCCCGGACGTCGCGGCCCCCGAAAAGTCTCGCGGCCCTCGGTATGTCCGGGGCCGCGAGACTTTTCGAGGGCCGCGAGCGCGTGCGGCGTCCGCGAGGGCGCGCGTGACCGCCACAGCGACCGCCACAGCGACCGCGCGCGGCTCGTGCCGGCTGCGAGCGCGCGTGCGGCGCTAGCGGCCGAGCATCTCGGCGATCGCGGACTCCGCGGTCTCGTTGCGGAAGGTGAAGCCGTCGGCGAGGAGCCGCTCGGGCACCACCTTGGCGCTGGCCAGCAGCAGCTGGTCGCCGGCCTCGCGCATGGTCAGCGAGACGAGCTTCTCGGGCACGGCGAAGCGGTAGGGCCGGTGCAGCTCGCTCGCGATGGCCTTGCTGATGCGGTCGGCCGTGGCCGGGGTCGGCCCGACCAGGTTGACCGGACCGCTCAGCTGCGAGGTGAGCAGGTGGCGGATGGCGGCCGCCTCGTCGTACAGGCTGATCCACGGCCAGTGCTGGCCGCCGCTGCCCATCGGGCCGCCGAGACCGAGCTTGGTCAGCGTCTCGAGGCGGCTGAGCGCGCCGCCGTGGCCGAGCACGATGCCGCTGCGGAACGTGACGACGCGCGTCTTCTCCGGGGCGAGGTGCGCCGCCCGCTCCCAGGCGTCGACGACGTCGGCGAGGAACCCGGTGCCGCGCTGCGCGTCCTCGGTGAGGCGCTCGCCCGGCCGGTCACCGTAGATGCCGACGGCCGAGGCGCTGAGGAACACGGGCGGCGGCGAGGACGCCATGCGCATGGCATCCGTCAACGCGTGCGTCGTCTCGATCCGGGACGACAGGATCTCCTTGCGGTAGGCCGCCGTCCACGGCAGCCGGGCCAGCGAGGCGCCGGACAGGTTGACGACGGCATCCACGCTGTTCATCAGGGTGAAGTCGAGGATGCGCGCGGTCGGCGCCCAGTTCACCTCGTTCTCGGCCTGCGGCCGTCGGCGGACGAGGCGCAGCACCGTGTGCCCCGTCGCCTCCAACTGGCGCGTGAGCTCGGTGCCGATGAGACCGGACGCGCCGGAGACCAGCACCCGCAGCTGCGACTCCTTCTGGCGGCGCGTGCGGGGGACGTGGCCGCTCGGGATGAAGCGGTCGCTCACCTAGGCGAGGTCGGCTTCGAGCGTGATCGGGATGCCCGCCAGCGCCTGCGAGATGGGGCAGCCGGCCTTGGCCTCCTCCGCGATGCGGTGGAACTCCTCCTCGTCGATGCCGGGCACAACCGCGTTGACCAGCAGGTGGCTGCCGAGCACGCCCTTGCCGGCCTCGAAGGTGACCGCCGCCGTTGTCTGGATGCTGGTCGGCGTGAAGCCGGCCTGCGTCAGCGCGAGCGAGAACGCCATCGAGAAGCAGGAGGCGTGCGCCGCCCCGAGCAGCTCTTCAGGGTTCGTCGTGTGCGGGGCTCCCTCTGAGCGGGCCTTCCAGTTCACGGGGAACTCCCCGGTCTGCGATGAATCCAGGGTGACCGTGCCGGAACCCTCGAAGAGTGATCCGTTCCATACCGTTGTTGCTTCGCTGGTGAGCGCCATTGTGAAACCTCCTGCGCCCAGCCTATCCGCGCAGGCGGACGAGCAGGACGTAGATCTGGCATCCGAGGCAGTATCCGAACACCGCGTTGAGGAAGGCCGCGACGAAGGCGGCGGCCGCCGCGATACCGACCGCGACGGGCAGCCCGAGCAGGCCGAGCACGACTCCGATGCCGGTGACGACGAGCCCGACCCCCTGCGCGAAGGTCGGCGGCCGCGGGTCCTCCCACTCCGTGGGCGCCGCCAGCCGCGGGCGCACCAGCTTCTGGAACAGCAGGCCGTAGGGGTGGCGGCGGATGCCGGCGAAGGCGCCCCACGCGAAGAGGGCGGCGATCGCGGCGAGGCCGAGCAGGGCCGCCGTCTCCGCACCGGAGAGCGCGAGCAGCACCACCGCGAACAGCAGCACCGCCGTGATCGCGGCGCTGAATCGTGGGCCGCGCGGGTCGATGCCGGCGGGCGCGGTGGGCGTGTCGGCGTTCGCGGCGGCCGCGGGCGCGGTGGCGGGCGCGGACGCGGCGGGCGTGTGCGGGGCGGCCGGCTCAGCGGATGGCAGCGACATGGGAGTCCTCTCCGAGAATCTGTTCGATGGCGTGGGTGAGCGTGCGCCGCTCCGGCGCCCCGCCGATCCGGGTGTGCACGGCGCCGGAGGCGTCCAGCACGAGAACGGTCGGCGTCTGCATGATCCGGAAGCGCCGGGCCAGGTCGGCCCGCTGGCCGAGGTCGATCTCGACGGTGCGGACGCCCTCGTGCGCGGCGGCGACGCCGGCGAGCAGCACCCGGGTCTGCGGGCAGCGCGCACAGAACTCGGTGGAGAACTGCAGCAGCGTCGCACGGCTGCCGAAGAGCGCGGGGGTGCCGGCGGCATCCGCCAGCTCGGCCGGGGTCAGAACGGGGGAGAGGGCGGCCGGGGCGCGTCGGGCGCGCCCGCTCCGCGCCTTCCAGAGCAGGCCGAGCGCCGTGCTCAGGGCGAGCAGGGCGAGGGCGCCGACCAGGGCGGGAGGCCAATTCATGCGGTGAATCTACGCGGGGATCGAGCCGCGCGGTCGACTGTGACGGCGAATGACAGCCGCAGCCCGGCGGCGGCCGACTAGCATCGAGGGGTGAGCGCGACGACCCCCACCCCCGGCATTGCCACCCCGTACGAAGACCTGCTGCGAGAGGTGCTCGAAACGGGCACGCAGAAGACCGACCGCACCGGCACCGGGACGCGCAGCGTCTTCGGCCGCCAGGTCCGCTTCGACCTGGCCGAGGGCTTCCCGCTCATCACCACCAAGCGCGTGCACTTCAAGTCCATCGCCTACGAGCTGCTCTGGTTCCTCCGCGGCGAGAGCAACGTCGGCTGGCTGCGCGAGCACGGCGTCACCATCTGGGACGAGTGGGCGGATGCCGCCGGCGAGCTCGGCCCCGTCTACGGCGTGCAGTGGCGCTCCTGGCCGACGCCGAGCGGCGAGCAGATCGACCAGATCACCGAGGTGATCGAGCAGATCAAGACCAACCCGGACTCGCGCCGGCTGATCGTCAGCGCCTGGAACCCGGCCGACATCCCGAACATGGCCCTGGCCCCCTGCCACGCCCTGTTCCAGTTCTACGTCGCCGACGGCAAGCTCAGCTGCCAGCTCTACCAGCGCAGTGCGGACATGTTCCTCGGCGTCCCGTTCAACATCGCCAGCTACGCGCTGCTCACCCACATGATCGCGGCGCAGACCGGCCTCGAGGTGGGCGACTTCGTCTGGACCGGCGGCGACTGCCACATCTACGACAACCACGTCGAGCAGGTCACCGAACAGCTGAGCCGCGAGCCGTACCCGTACCCGAGCCTCGAGATCACCGCCGAGCGGCCGAGCGTGCTCGACTACGAGTTCGAGGACTTCGCCGTCGTCGACTACCAGCACCACCCCGCCATCCGCGGCGCCGTCGCCGTATGAGCGCGGGCACGGATACCGCAGGCGGCGCGGCCGTGGCACCGGCACCGATCAGCGTCGGCCTGATCTGGGCCGAGGCGCGCGGCGGCGTGATCGGTCTGAACGGCGTCATGCCCTGGCACGTGCCGGAGGACCTCGCCCACTTCAAAGCGGCGACGCTCGGCGGCGCGGTCGTGATGGGGCGCAAGACCTGGGACTCGATCCCGGAGCGGTTCCGGCCGTTCTCCGGCCGCGAGAACATCGTCGTCACGCGGCAGGCCGACTGGTCGGCCGACGGCGCGCACACGGCCGGCTCGCTGGCCGACGGCGTGGCCCTCGCGGCATCCCTGACCCCGGGGGACCGCGTCTGGGTGATCGGCGGCGCCGAGATCTTCGCGCTGGCCCTGGCCGGCAGCGGGGTGGCGGCCGATGGCGGGTTCCTCGTCGACCGGCTCGAGGTCACCGAGATCGACGCCGCGTTCGACGGCGACACCCACGCCCCGGCGATCGATTCCGGCTGGTCGGTGCAGGCGTCCGATCCGGAATCCGGCTGGCACACCTCCCGCACCGGCTTGGACTACCGCTTCCTCAGCTACGCCCGCGCCTGAGCGCCACCGCTCCGCCCTGAGCGCCACCACCCCGCCCCCTGATCGCCACCGCTCCGCCCTGAGCGCCGCAGCCCCGCGCCTGAGCGCCTCCTCCCGGGCCCCTGATCGCCCGCGCCACTCCACTGCGGCGCGACCCCCGGTGTCCGTAGCCAGTTCGCGGATGAGGCCGCCCATACACCGACGGAACGGCCAGATATGGCCGGAAATGTCCCCCGCATCCGCCGACCGGCTACGAGCGCTCGGCGGTGGAACGGGCAGGGGGTACGGCGGGGCAGGCGGGAGCGGCGGGGCGTACGGGGCGCAGCGGCGTGCAGGGGTGCGGCGGGGTGCGCGGGACACAGCGGAGCACAGTTCTGCACAGGCTGGCGGTCGGCGCGAGTTGTGCCCAGCTTGTGAACGGGCCTCCGATGCGGCCAGCGGGTGGGTGACACTCAGTGCATGTTGACACCAGTTGAGGTAGCCGCCCAGTGTCGCTCCCTGGGCGGCGTCGCCCGCACGGCCGAGCTCCGTGCCCGCGGCGCGAGCCGGCATTGCCTGCGCCGCGCCGTGCACGACGGTTCGATCGAGCGATTGCGCGAGGGCATCTATGCGCTACCCGACATCGGCCAGAGCCGGCGAGCCGCCATCCTGCACGGCGGGGTGCTGGGGTGCGTGTCTGCGGCTCAGGCTGCGGGCCTCTGGGTCATGCCCTTCACGGGGTTGCACGTCTGGCTCACCCCGACCGGCCACGAACGTGCCCACGAGGACTGCCAGTGCGTGGCGCACTGGAGCGAGGCGATCGCGTTCCGTCGCAACCGGGCCGTGATGACGGTGCCGCTCGCGCTCGAGCAGATGGCCTTCTGCCTCGGGAGGGAGGCATTCTTCGTCGCGTTGGAATCGGCTCTCTTTCAACACAAGATCAGCGCCGCGGAGATCCGGTCGCTGCGCGCGCTGCTGCCACAGGGCTTCGACGATCTCTTCCACCTGGCGACAGCGTCCGCCGAGAGTGGACTCGAATCGCTCATCCGCTACCGTCTCGCCGCGCACGGCATCACCGTGCGCGCACAGGTCGTGATCCCCACCGTCGGGCGGGTCGACTTCGTTGTCGACGGTTGGTTGATCATCGAGGCGGACGGCAAGGGCAACCACGAGGCGCCGGGGCAGCGGCACCGCGATCGCCGCAGAGACGCACGCGCTGCCGCGCTGGGTTACGACACACTGCGTTTCGATTACGCGCTGATCGTGCACGACTGGCCGAGCGTCGAGGCCGCGGTCCTCGGCGCGCTCCGGGCACGAGCGAGTCGGATCGTGGCCAGTGAGCGGATGCGCGGTGGAACACGCCGACGCAAGGGGCTGAAACCGACCGTGCGGGCCGTCGCATCCGCGGACCGGCCACAGCGATAGGCGCGCGCAAGCCGAATCCACGCCGCCCGGGTGGCGCAGTGAGGCCGCTCAGTGAGGCCGCCCGTGACGGCCCCCGGATGCCGCGGCGCCGCCGACCAGATAACCTATGATCTGTGTCTTCTACAGCGAATCCCTTCGGCCAGGTCCTCGTCGCACTCGTGACCCCTTTCACCGCAGACGGTGAAGTCGACTGGCCCGCGGTGGAGAAGCACATCGACGACGTCATCACGGCCGGAGCAGACGGCATCGTCGTCACCGGAACCACCGGCGAGACGTCCACCCTGACTGACCCGGAGAAGCTCAAGCTGGTCGAGGTCGGCAAGGACGTCGCGGCCGGCCGCGCCAAGATCATCACGGGCGGCGGCTCCAACGAGACCGCGCACGCCATCGAGCTCTACAAGGCCAGCGAGAAGGCCGGCGCCGACGGCATCATGATCGTCACGCCGTACTACAACAAGCCCACCCAGGCCGGCATCCTCACCCACTTCCGCATGGTCGCCGACGCCACCGACCTGCCCGTCATCATCTACGACATCCCCGGTCGCACCGGCGTGCCGATCAAGTACGAGACGATCATGCGCCTGGCCAAGCACCCGAACATCCTCGCCGTGAAGGACGCCAAGGGCGACTTCAGCGAGGTCAGCCGCGTGCTCAACCAGACCGACCTGATGTACTTCTCCGGCGACGACGCCAACGTGCTGCCGCACCTGGCCATCGGCGCCACCGGCCTCATCGGCGTCACCGCCAACATCGCCCCCGCCCCGTACCGCCAGATGATCGACGCCGTCAACGCGGGCGACCTCGCCACGGCGACCGCCGCGCACCAGGCGCTCGAGCCGCTCGTGCGCGCCGTCATGACGCACGTGCCCGGCACCGTCGCGGCCAAGTACATCCTGCACGGCCTCGGTCGCATCGGCAGCCCGCGCGTGCGGCTGCCCCTCGTCGGACCCGAAGAGTGGGAGGCCGCGCAGATCGAGGACGAACTCGACCTGGTCCGCGACATCCCCGGTCTCGACCTCTCCAACTTCCGCCCCGACCGCAATGCCGCCGCCGGCGGCGCCCTGCCGAAGGTGGCCGGAACCACACGCTAGGAAACAACGCGCGGCCTGGCCGCGCCCACCACAACGAGGCTCGACGAGCCCGACATACGCAAGGAGGGCATATGCCCAACGACGTCTACGCACCGGCACCACTGCAGCCGGGAACACTCCGCATCACCCCGATCGGCGGTCTCGGCGAGATCGGCCGCAACATGACCACGTTCGAGATCGACGGCAAGATCCTGATCGTCGACTGCGGCGTGCTCTTCCCCGAGGAGCACCAGCCCGGTGTCGACCTGATCCTGCCCGACTTCACCCCGATCAAGGACCGCCTCGACGACATCGTCGGCGTCGTGCTCACGCACGGCCACGAGGACCACATCGGCGCGGTGCCCTATCTGCTCCGCCTGCGCGCCGACATCCCCCTGATCGGCTCGACCCTGACGCTCGCCCTGATCGAGGCGAAGCTCAAGGAACACCGCATCAAGCCGTACACGCTGAACGTCGCAGAGGGCCAGATGGAGGCCCTCGGCCCGTTCGACCTTGAGTTCGTCGCCGTGAACCACTCGATCCCCGACGCCCTCGCCGTCGTCATCCACTCGGTCGCCGGCACCGTTCTCGCCACCGGTGACTTCAAGATGGACCAGCTGCCGCTCGACGGCCGCCTGACCGACCTGCGCGAGTTCGCCCGCCTCGGCAAGAGCGGCGTCGACGTGTTCCTCGTCGACTCCACCAACGCCGACGTGCCCGGCTTCACCACGCCGGAGCGCTCGATCGGGCCCGTGCTCGACCAGGTCATCTCCAAGGCGACCAAGAAGGTCGTCGTCGCCAGCTTCTCCAGCCACGTGCACCGCGTGCAGCAGGTGCTGGACGCCGCCCACGCCAACGGCCGCCGCGTGGCCCTCCTCGGCCGCTCGATGGTGCGCAACATGACCATCGCCGCCGAGCTCGGCTACCTCAAGGTTCCGGCCGGCGTCCTCGTGGACTACAAGAAGGCCGGCGACATCCCGGACAACAAGATCGTCTACATGTCGACCGGCTCGCAGGGCGAGCCGATGGCCGTGCTCAGCCGCATGGCCAACCGCGACCACCAGATCTCGGTCGGCGAGGGCGACACCGTCATCCTGGCCTCCAGCCTCATCCCCGGCAACGAGAACGCGGTCTACCGCATCATCGACGGCCTCACCAAGCTCGGCGCCAACGTCGTGCACAAGGGCAACGCCAAGGTGCACGTCTCCGGCCACGCCGCCGCCGGCGAGCTGCTCTACTGCTACAACATCCTGCAGCCGAAGAACGTCCTGCCCGTGCACGGCGAGCACCGCCACCTCTACGCCAACGCGCAGCTCGCGATCCAGACCGGTATCCCGGAGGAGAACGTGTTCCTCGGCGAGGACGGCTCCGTCTACGACCTCAAGGCCGGCGAGATGACGCAGGTCGGCCAGCTCGACCTCGGCTACGTCTACGTCGACGGCTCCACCGTCGGCGAGATCACCGATGCCGACCTCAAGGACCGTCGCATCCTCGGCGAGGAGGGCTTCATCTCGGTCATCGTGGTCGTGGACGCCTCCACCGGCAAGATCGTCGTCGGGCCCGAGATCCACGCCAAGGGCTTCGCCGAGGACGACAAGATCTTCGACGCCGTCAAGCCGAAGATCGCCGCCGCGCTGACCGACGCCGCACAGAACGGCGTGCGCGACACGCACGCCCTGGCACAGGTCGTGCGCCGCACGGTCGGCCGCTGGGTGAACGTCTCCTACCGCCGCCGGCCGATGATCGTGCCGCTCGTGATCGAGGCCTAAACAGCCTCGCAGCAACGATCAGGGCCCCGGATGCCGCCTCGCGCGGCATCCGGGGCCCTTATTTGTGGGCGGGGGCATCCCTGAATCATCCCTGAGTAGGGTTTTCTGAGCGGTCGATCCCGATAGCGTTGGGCGCATTGTCGTCGAAGCAAGGGGGCCCCGTGGGCGTCGTACGCAAGTGGATCTTTCCGATCATCAGGATTGTGCTGTTGGCCGCCGTGGCCGCGGCGCTCGTGAAGGTCGCCTTCTTCCCGGACAACGCGGACACCTCCAACCCGGCCCAGCCGAGCGGGCAGATCACGCAGCCAGAGGTTGCCGTCGTGGTCGGCAGCATCACGAACGAGGTCACGCTGAAGGGCAACGTCGCCGCAGACCCGGCCGTCGCGGTCAAGGCGACCGGGGCCGGCACCGTCGACGAGGTGTTCGTCGGGGCCGGCCAGTGGGTCGACGCCGGCACCAAGCTCTACGACATCAAGGTCGTCACCGTGCCGGAGCCGGTCGAGGGCGTCGGCCCCGACGGCCTCCCGACGATCACCCAGGGCAAGCCGGTCACCAGCTTCGCCAAGGTCTACGCGCCGATCAGCGGCACGCTGACGGCCCTCAGCGTGCTCGCCGGCCAGCAGGTGGCCGTCGGCGACACGACCGGACAGGTCGCCCCGCCGAGCTTCTCGGTGACCGGCGCGCTCAGCCCCGAGCAGCAGTACCGCCTGGTCAGCCAGCCGACCGAGGCGATGATCGCGATCACCGGCGGGCCCGCGCCGTTCCAGTGCACCGGCCTGACCATCTCCACCCCGCTGCAGGGCGAGAGCGCCACACCCGGGGAGGGGAGCGGCGCCGGCGCGACCGGCGGCTCCGGAACGACGGTGCGCTGCGCCATCCCGGCGGAGGTGACCGTGTTCGCCGGCCTCGCCGCCGACATCACCATCGCGGCCGGAAGCGCCGAGAACGTGCTCACCGTGCCCACGACCGCCGTCAAGGGCGCCGCGGAGAACGGCGTCGTCTGGGCGGTGCTCCCCGACGGCAGCACCGAGGAGCGCCCCGTCGTCCTCGGCCTGAACAACGGTGCCCTCGTCGAGATCACCTCCGGCGTCGCCGAGGGCGACATGGTGCTCGAGTTCGTGCCGGGCGCCCCCGCACAGACCGACGACGGCTGCATGCCGATGCCGGGCGGCGGCATGCAGTGCATGGAAGCGGTCGAGGGCTGATGTCGCTCCTCAACCTGCACTCCGTCACGAAGACGGTTCCCCTGCCGGACGCGCCGCCGCTGACGATCCTGCACGGCGTCGACCTGGAGATCTCCTCCGGCGACCGGCTCTCCATCGTCGGGCGCTCCGGCTCCGGCAAGTCCACCCTGCTCAACCTGATGGGGCTGCTCGACAGCCCTACGACGGGCAGCATCACCTTCGACGGCCGCCCGGCCGAGAAGTTCTCCTCCGCCGAGCGCGACAGGGTGCGCGGCCGGGAGATCGGCTTCATCTTCCAACAGTTCAACCTGTTGCCGGGCCGCACGGCCAGAGAGAACGTGATGACCCCCCTGCTCTACGCCACCGGCAAGCAGTTCTGGAACCGCTCCAAGCTGGCCGCGGAGATGCTCGAGCGGGTCGGCCTCGGCCACCGCATCGACGCGATGCCGACGATGCTCTCCGGCGGAGAGCAGCAGCGGGTCGCCATCGCCCGCTCGCTGGTGCGCGGGCCGCGCGTCATCCTCGCCGACGAGCCCACCGGCGCGCTCGACGTGGAGACCGGTGCCAGCGTGATGGCGCTGCTCGACGAGGTGGCGCTCTCGACGGGCGCCGCGCTCGTCACGATCACCCACGACCCGGCCATTGCCGACCTGGCGAGCCGGCACCTGCTGCTCGACCACGGCCGACTGAGCACGGTGCGGGATGACGGCCGGCCGAGCGAACTCGTCGCCGTCAGCCGGCGGCTGCCACACGCCGCCGGCGTGCACGCGGTGCCCGCGGCATCCGGAGCCGTGCCGGACGAGGAGCTCAGCGCATGAGCCGGTTCTTCACCGGGGTGGTCGGCGCCCTCGCCGAGGCCTGGCAGGAGCTGCGCATCCACCGCACCCGCGTGCTGCTCTCGCTGATCGGCGTGGCCGTCGCCGTCTGCGCGCTGACCACCGTCGTCGGGGTCGCCGGCATCGCCGAGCAGGCGATGACCGAGAGCAACGAGCGCTGGGGCGGCCGGCCGGCCACCCTCAAGGTGACGGCGTCGAAGGCGGACGGCACCGCCCCGGACCCGGAGGCGATGACCGCGCTCTGGACCGAGACCCTCGAGCGCTACGGCATCGACTATGCGGGGCGCATCGCCTACGGGGCGGCGTTCGTGCAATTCGCCGACGGCGCCGTGAACGTCTCTGTGCAGGCCGTCGACCCCGCCTACGCCCAGATGCACCGGCTGCAAGTTGACCATGGTGCGTGGTTCGCCGCGGACGACGCCCTGCGCCTGGCGCCGGCCATCGTCGTCAACGAGGCGTTCTGGCAGCGCATCGGCTCGCCGGATCTCGGCAGCCATCCGACGGTGCAACTGCTCGGCAACGCGCCGGCGACCGCCGTGATCGTCGGCGTGCACCGCTCGCAGAGCTGGGAGATGGAGCCGACCATGTACATGCTCACCGAGGCATATTCCGCGGTGTCGAGTGACGGGCCGGCTATCGGGCTGACCGAGTACGAGATGTGGATCCCGGCTGACCTGACGGAGCAGATCCAGGCCGGCCTGACGCGCGACCTGCAGGCGGGGCTCGGCGAGAGCTACGTCGTCAACATCTACCGCAGCGATCCCGGCGCCTACGACGACGACCCGCTGCTCTCGCTCAAGCTGACCGTCGGCGGCATCGCCGGCCTGGTGCTGCTGCTCGGCGCCCTCGGCCTCGTCAACATCGCCATGGTCACGGTGAAGCAGCGCATCCGCGAGATCGGCATCCGGCGCAGCTTCGGCGCGACGGCCGGCCGGGTGTTCTTCGCGGTGATGCTGGAGAGCGTCGTGGCCACCGTCGCCGCCGGTGTCGTCGGGGTGATGGTCGCCATCTTCATCGTCAAGTCGCCGATGGTCGAAGACCTGATCGGGCAGGGCATGATCACCGACTTCCCGCCGTTCCCGATCGAGGCGGCCCTGCTCGGCCTCGGCGCGGCCACGGTCGTCGGCGCGTTGGCCGGGCTGATGCCCGCGCTGGTCGCCGTGCGGGTGCGGGTGATCGACGCCATCCGCTACTGAGCGGCCCGGAACCGCGCGGGCCCAGCGGGCGCGGGGCCGGCCCGCGTGGGCGGGGCCGTAAACTGGGCAGGCGCCAACGGCACTCGGCGGGGGTCGCACAACCGGACGGGAGAGCGTGCCAGTGAGCCAGACGGATGTCGCAGGTCTCCGGGCGGGCGGGGACGGGCGGCGTGCCGTCCCGGCCGCCGTCGTGCGCACAGTCGCGGAGCTGCCGCGCCGCTCGGGCCTCACGCTGGCCGCGCTCGTCCTCCTGCTCGGCGTGGGGGCGGCGACGGGCGCGCTCTGGATGCCCGCCTCCCAGCAGAGCTGGTACCCGTCGGTTGGCTACGGGCTGCCGGCCTTCGAGGCTGGCGCGTGGTGGACGCCGCTCACCGGCACCTTCCTGGGGGCAGAACCGAGCCACTACCTGCCGATCCTGATCCTCGTGGCCGGGGGCCTCGGCTGGGCGGAGCGGGCGCTCGGCGCCTGGCGGGCGGCGGCCGTGTTCGCGGCCGGCCAGCTCTTCGCGATCCTCGGCGCCGCGGCGCTGCTCGCCGTGCTCCGGCCCAGCGGCTGGAGCTGGGCGGTCGAGCTGGCCGCTCAGTACGATGTCGGCCCGTCCGGCGGAGCGTTCGCGTGCGCCGCAGCCGCCACCGTCACGCTGCGGTCGCCGTGGCGGTTGCGCGCCAGGCTTGCCCTCGGGGCCTGGGTCGGCGTCGCCGCCCTCTTCCTGGGCACGCTGCCAGACCTGGAACACCTGCTCGGCGCCGGGCTCGCACTCGCCGTCATGCCCCTGCTGCCGCGCTACCGGATGCCGCTCAGCAGGCCGAGCGAGCGGGAGTGGCGACTCGTCGCATTCTCCGGCCTCGTCGTCATCGGCGCGGTGCAGGTGATCGTGAACCTCGTGACCGTCGACGGCCCGCTCGGCTCCTCCACGGCATCCCTCGCCCTCTGGGGCGACGTCGCCCTCGACCTGCTGGTGATCGCGCTCATCGGGCACGGGGTGCGCCGCGGCGTGCGCCTGGCGTGGTGGGGCGCCGTGATCCTCGCGCTGCTCAACCAGGTGCAGCTCATCCTGCTCATCGTCCTCTTCGTGCTGGCCGGGGAGAGCGTTCCGGGCGCCGCGTTCGCCGCGGCCTCCTCCGTGCTGTGGCTGGCGCAGCTGCTCGTCCTGTTGGTGGCCAGGGGCGCGTTCCGGGTGCCGGTGCGGCGCCGGCTGCGCCACCCGGGCGGGGCGCTGCAGAGCGCGCCCGGGCACGCCGTCTCCCTGCTCCGCGGCGTCGGCGGCGGCACGCTCTCCTGGATGTCGACGTGGCGCGGCAACGAGTACCTCTTCTCCCGGGCGCTGCCGGATGCCGCACCGGATGCCGTCGTCGCCTTCCAACGGCACGCGGGTGTCGCCATCGCCCTCGGCGACCCCATCGCCCCCGCCGGGCGGGTCGGCGCGGTGCTGCGCGACTTCGCCGAGGCCTCGCAGGGCGCCGGCCTCACTCCGTGCGTCTTCTCCGCCTCTGCCGCGGTCCGGGACGCGGCGCCCGCGGACTGGCGCAGCCTGCAGGTGGCCGAGGACACCCTCATCGACCTGCCCGCCATGGAGTTGCGCGGCAAGCGCTGGCAGAACGTGCGGGCGGCGCTGAACCGCGCCGAGCGCGAGGGCATCGGCTTCCGGCTGGTGCGCCTCGCCGAGCAGCCCTGGGCGATCCTCGCCCAGGTACGGGCCATCTCCGAGCAGTGGGTCGGCGACAAGGGACTGCCGGAGATGAGGTTCACGCTCGGTGGCGTCGACGAGGCCCTCGACCCCGAGGTCTGGGTCGGCATCGCCGTCGACGCCGACGGCAGCGTGCA
Organism: Microterricola pindariensis; assembly: GCF_002936985.1. GTDB lineage: Bacteria > Actinomycetota > Actinomycetes > Actinomycetales > Microbacteriaceae > Microterricola > Microterricola pindariensis. The sequence goes on from NZ_MPZN01000016.1 coordinate 19,843, forward strand.
CGGCGTCACCTCCTGGCTGCCCGTCTACGGCGCCGGCGGCGTCGTCGACGGGTGGACGCTTGACCTGATGCGGCGACGCGACGGCGGGTTCGGGCCGGTGATGGAATACCTGATCGCCTCGTCGGCCCTGGCGTTCAAGGAGCAGGGGGCGCGCTTCGTGTCCCTCTCCGGTGCGCCGCTGGTGAACAGCTCCGAGACGGAGATCGGTCCGATCGAGCGGGTGCTCGGCATGATGGCGACACTGCTCGAGCCGCTGTACGGCTTCCGCTCGCTGCACCAGTTCAAGGCCAAGTTCAACCCGCGGCCGGAACCGCTGTACCTGCTCTACCGCGACGAGGCCGACCTGCCCCGCATCGGAATCGCGCTGACCAGGGCCTACCTGCCCGACGCCTCGCTGCGGGACCTGGTGCGCGCCGCCTCCTGAGCCGGCGCTCAGCCTCCTGCGCCACGGCGTCCGCTCCGCCTTCGTCAGGGGAGTGGTCCTCGCGTCCTGCCGGCGTTTCGCGGAGTGCGGCGGCCGCCGAAACGTCGGCGCGGGAGACATCCAGGGACGATAGTGAGCACTCATCACAGTTCCAACACTCGCCGCCGCCTGCGAGCGAATGTCGGCGGGCACAAGTACCGTGGAATCTATGGCAACGAGCACTAAGCCGACCGGGCGCGGCGGCAACACTTCAGGGCGCGCCTCTGTGCCAAAAACGGCGGCGGCCAAGACGGGGGCGACCCCGACGAAGCGTGCACCGCGTCAAACCGCTGCCCAGAAGACGCTGAAGTTCGAGGCGGTGCAGGAGAAGCCGGCCCTCATCGTGCGCATGTGGATGGGCCTGGCCCACTTCACCGGCGGCGCCTTCCGCGCGCTCGGCCCCGAGAAGCTCGCCAAAGACGAGCGCCGCGACGGCCTGCCCTTCTTCCTCGTGCTGCTGGCCATCGCCGGGGCCGTCGTGGAGTGGTTCCTGATCAACGAGCAGTTCGCACGGAACCTCGACGCCTGGAGCTTCGGTGGCCTGCTCGGCCGGGTGGCGTTCGCCCTGCCCGTGATCATGCTGTTCTTCGCCGGCTGGCTGTTCCGGCACCCGGCCAGCGTGCATGACAACACCCGCATCGGCATCGGCCTCGGCATCCTGCTGGTCAGCGTCGCCGGCCTCTCGCACATCTTCGGCGGACAGCCGGCCCCGGCCGACGGCATGCCCGTTCTCGCCCGCGCCGGCGGCATCCTCGGCTGGATGATCGCCGCACCGCTGGTGCTCCTGATCACGCCCATCGGCGCGAGCATCGTCGTCTCGCTGCTTCTGCTGCTCTCCCTGTTCATCATCACCAAGACGCCGCCGAACAGGCTGCCGCAGCGCCTGCGCGAGCTCTACGCCTGGCTGTTCGGCGAGCAGCTGCAGGAGCCGGAGGAGCGCGCGGCCGCCAAAGCCGACAAACGCGCCAGCAAGCAGGTGGAGCTCGCCGGCATCGACGATCTCGATGACGACGAGGAGCCGGCCGGCAACGGGGCCCTGCCCTGGTGGCGCCGCAACAACTCGCAGCGCGAGGAGGACCCGGACTTCGGCGGCGCCATCGTCGACGACCTCACCGCGGTGTTCGGCGAGCAGCCGGGCGAGGGCGGCTTCGAGAGCGCGTTGGAGAGCGCGCCGAGCGCGGCACCCCCCGTCTCGCCCCCCACCGTGCCGACCGTTCCCGCCGCGCAGGGCTACAACACCGAGGTGCTCGGCGACCTCGACAAGGCAGAGGCCGCCCTGCAGCGCTACACCGGCGAGGTGGGCCTGCAGCGCGGGTCCACCGGTCTGCAGGCCGACGGCGCCGACGATGCGAGCGACGACCTCGCCGCCACCGGCGTGCTGCCCGGCTTCGGCCTGGAGGGCGACGACTTCGACGAGGCAGCCATCGGCGAGGGCGCCCCCGCCCGGCCCACGGCGCCGTACAACCTGCCGTCCACCTCCACCCTGGTGGCCGGCGCCCCGGCCAAGACCCGCTCGGAGGCCAACGACGAGGTCGTGCGCTCGATCACCGACGTGCTCCAGCAGTTCTCCGTCGACGCGCGGGTGACCGGCTTCTCCCGCGGCCCGACAGTCACCCAGTACGAGGTCGAGCTCGGCCCGGGCGTCAAGGTCGAGCGCGTCACCGCGCTCTCCAAAAACCTCTCCTACGCCGTCGCCTCCAACGAGGTGCGCATCCTCTCGCCCATCCCGGGCAAGAGCGCCATCGGCATCGAGATCCCCAACTCTGACCGCGAGATCGTCACCCTCGGCGACGTGCTGCGCTCCGGCGCCTCCACCAACAGCACCCACCCGATGACGATCGGCGTCGGCAAGGACGTCGGCGGCGGCTACGTCGTCGCGAACCTCGCCAAGATGCCCCACCTGCTCGTGGCCGGCTCCACGGGCTCCGGCAAGTCCAGCTTCGTGAACTCGATGATCACCTCGCTGCTGATGCGGGCCAAGCCGAGCGACGTGCGCATGGTGCTGATCGACCCCAAGCGCGTCGAGCTGGCGCCCTACGCCGGCGTCCCGCACCTCATCACGCCCATCATCACCAACCCGAAGAAGGCCGCGGAGGCCCTCTCCTGGGTGGTGAAGGAGATGGACATGCGCTATGACGACCTGGCCAGCTTCGGCTTCCGCCACATCGACGACTTCAACAAGGCCGTGGTCAACAACGAGATCATCCTGCCGGCCGGCAGTGAGCGCCAGCTCAAGCCCTACCCGTACCTGCTGGTCGTCGTCGACGAGCTCGCCGACCTGATGATGGTCGCCCCGCGCGACGTCGAAGACTCGATCGTGCGCATCACCCAGCTCGCCCGGGCATCCGGAATCCACCTGGTGCTGGCCACCCAGCGCCCCTCCGTCGACGTCGTCACCGGCCTGATCAAGGCCAACGTGCCCTCCCGCCTCGCCTTCGCCGTGACCAGCGTCACCGACTCCCGCGTCATCCTGGACCAGCCGGGCGCCGACAAGCTGATCGGCCAGGGCGACGCCCTGTTCCTGCCGATGGGCGCGTCCAAGGCGCTGCGCGTGCAGGGCGCCTGGGTGAGCGAGGCCGAGATCGAGCGCGTCGTCAAACACGTCACCCAGCAGGCCCGGCCCGAGTACCGGCAGGATGTCGCGGCCTCGGTCGAGCGCAAGGAGATCGACTCCGACATCGGCGACGACCTCGAGCTGCTGCTGGCCGCCGCCGAACTCGTCGTGTCGACCCAGTTCGGCTCCACCTCGATGCTGCAGCGCAAGCTCCGCGTCGGCTTCGCCAAGGCCGGCCGCCTGATGGACCTGTTGGAGAGCCGCGAGATCGTCGGCCCGTCCGAGGGCTCCAAGGCCCGCGACGTGCTGGTCACCGCCGAGCAGCTCGGCGGGGTGCTGGCGAAGCTCCGCGGCGAGGAGCCGCGCGAGCAGGCGGCGCCCGCCGCGCCGGCCCCGGCGCCCGCCCCGGAGCACGACCCCTACGGCGGCGATCCCGTGGCGAAGATGTCGGAGGGGTACCCTGAGGTCGAGGGTGACACCGACGAGGACGCCTGGAATCTGACCGGTAGGGACTAGCCAGACATGACACCCAGCGACACGACGTCCGGCGGCCCCGCGCAGCCGGCGCCCGCAGCGCGCCCCAGCAACTGGAACGCCCCCAATGTGATCACCGGGGTGCGCATCCTGCTGGCGCCGCTGTTCTTCTGGATGCTGCTGGCCGACAACGGCGCCGACGGCGCACTGCGCTGGTGGGCGGCCGTGCTGTTCATCGTCGCGATCGGCACCGACGGCATCGACGGGGCCATCGCGAGGCGCAAGAACCTCGTCACCGACCTCGGCAAGATCCTCGACCCGATCGCCGACAAGCTGCTCACCAGCGGCGCGCTGGTCTGCCTGTCGATCCTGGGCGAACTCCCGTGGTGGGTGACGGCCATCATCGTCGTGCGCGAGGTGGGCATCACCGTGTGGCGCTTCGTCGAGCTCGGCCGCGGCAACGTGGTCCCGGCCTCCAAGGGCGGCAAGCTCAAGACGCTGGTGCAGTCCGTGGCGATCTCGCTCGCGCTGCTGCCGTTCTGGACGCTCTTCGGCGACTGGGTGTTCTGGGTGAACGGCATCGCCATGACGGCGGCCGTCCTGATCACCGTCTACACGGGCGTGCAGTACCTCCTCGACGCCGCGAAGCTCAAGAAGAGCGGCCTGTAGGGCGGCACCATGCCGAACCCCGCCGAGCCCGAGCCGACGACTGCTGTGACGCCGGATGCCGCGGCCCACGTCATCGCCGAGCTCACCCGCCGCGGCGAGACCGTCGCCATCGCCGAGTCGCTCACCGGCGGCCTGCTCGCCGCGACACTCATCGCCGTGCCCGGCGCCTCCGCCGCGGTCAGCGGGGCCGTCGTCGCCTACAACACCGCCATCAAGCACAGCGTGCTCGGTGTCGACGCCGCCCTGCTCGCCGAGCGCGGCGCCGTCGATCCGGAGGTCGCCAGGCAGATGGCCGACGGCGTGCGCCGGGTGCTCGCCGTCGACGGCCGCGCCGCCGACTACGGGATCGCCACGACGGGCGTCGCCGGGCCCGACCCGCAAAACGGCCAACCGCCGGGCGTCGTCTACCTCGGCGTGGCCTCGGCTGCCGGCATCCGCTCGGTCGGCCTGCGCCTGTCGGGGGACCGCACCGCCGTCCGGGCCGCGTCGGTGAACGCCGCGCTGGAGGCGCTCCGCGAGGCGCTGGGCGGGCAGCGCCCACACGCGTGAGGGCACCGTGTGCATATTCCTGCTCCGCCGTGGAATAGAAGCGCACAAAGTGCGGTTACACCCCACGAATTCACAAGAAAAGCCCAGTGTGCACCGCTAGAGTCGGTGCAGTGGGGGGTTCGGATAAACTGACCTCCTTAACAGGCCTCTGGGCCTTGAGAAATATGGAGGAGGTTCCGATGATTCTGGTTCGTCAAGAAATCGGCGATGTACTCAGGGACTTCCGACTTCAGAAGGGGCGCACCCTTCGGCAGGTTGCCAGCAAGGCCAGCGTGGCCTTGGGCTACTTGAGCGAGGTGGAGCGTGGCCAGAAAGAAGCCTCGAGCGAGATTCTCGCTTCGGTTGCTGATGCACTCGACACCCCGATTTCGGTCATCATGCGTGAGGTCGGCGATCGTCTCGCCGTTCTCGAAGGCATCGACCCGATCCCCGACACCGTTCCCGACGAGTTCGTCGTGAACTTCGACGTGGACATGATGGTTCGATAACCACGCAGACTCACTATTTCCTCGGTCGCTGCGCAACGGTGTGACGCGCGACGGAGACACACATTCGACAGGCCGGTCTTCTGACCGGCCTGTCGTTTTGCATTGGTGCCGGCCTCCTCCGGCGCGATTGTGAATCCCGGCCGGCACTGGTTAGCGTTATCGCATGCGTCGAAGTGAGTTCAACCTGGCCATGGCCACCGAGTTCGGCCCGGCATACGCCGCCGTCGTGCAGGCCGACCTGGTGCTCACCGCGCTCGGGAACCGCACCGCCGCCCAGGCGCTGGCGGACGGCGTGCAACCGCGCGAGGTGTGGCTGGCGATCTGCGCTGAGACCGACGTCCCGCGGGAGCGCTGGTACGGCGTGGGCCTGCCCAAGCCCGCATCCGCCAGCTAGCGCCCCGCAACGCCTTCGATTCCGGACGCCGACACGCCGCTCTGGGGTCGAATATTTGTTCGGTTCGTACTAGGCTCCTGCACAGCAGCGCTTGAGCTGATCGTTCTCCACCACTACGCCCGTGCAAAACCTCGTGTCAGAGGGCCGGCGTACAGTCGAAAACATCAGCGGAAGAACTGCTGACTGCCTTGTCAGTTCGTCCCAGGGAATCCCATTCCGCCGAGTCGAACACGACAGCCTATAGGCGAATCGAACCAGCAAAAGGAGACCGAAATGCCATCACCTGCAGACCGCGAGAAGTCGCTCGAAACCGCTCTCGCCCAGATTGACCGCCAGTTCGGCAAGGGCTCCGTCATGCGCCTCGGCAGCGACGAGCGCGCACCCGTTGAGACCATCTCCACCGGTTCGATCGCGCTGGACGTCGCCCTCGGCATTGGCGGGCTTCCCCGCGGCCGCATCGTCGAGATCTACGGCCCGGAGTCCTCGGGTAAGACCACGCTGACGCTGCACGCGATCGCCAACGCCCAGCGCAACGGCGGCATCGCCGCGTTCATCGATGCAGAGCACGCCCTCGACCCGGAGTACGCCAAGAAACTCGGCGTCGACATCGACGCGCTCCTCGTCTCCCAGCCGGACACCGGTGAGCAGGCGCTCGAGATCGCCGACATGCTCGTCCGCTCCGGCTCCATCGACCTGATCGTGATCGACTCCGTGGCGGCCCTCGTGCCGCGCGCCGAGATCGAGGGCGAGATGGGCGACTCCCACGTCGGCCTGCAGGCCCGCCTCATGTCGCAGGCGCTCCGCAAGCTCACCGGTGGCCTCAGCCAGACCAACACCACCATGATCTTCATCAACCAGCTGCGCGAGAAGATCGGTGTCTTCTTCGGCAGCCCGGAGACCACCGCCGGCGGCAAGGCGCTCAAGTTCTACGCCTCGGTCCGCCTCGACATCCGCCGCATCGAGACGCTGAAGGACGGCACCGACGCGGTCGGCAACCGCACCCGTGTCAAGGTCGTCAAGAACAAGATGGCGCCGCCGTTCAAGCAGGCCGAGTTCGACATCATCTACGGTGTCGGCATCTCCCGCGAGGGCAGCCTGATCGACTTCGGCGTCGATCACGGCATCGTCAAGAAGTCCGGCGCCTGGTACACCTACGAGGGCGACCAGCTCGGCCAGGGCAAGGAGAACTCGCGCAACTTCCTGCTGCGCAACCCCGACATCGCCCTGGACATCGAGACCCGCCTGCTCGGCAAGCTGGGCATCGGCCCGGCCGGCGTCGCAGCCAAGGCGGAGGCCGCCAAGAAGGCGGCGGAAGACGCCGCGGCGGGCATCGTCGCCGAGGAGACGCCGCTCGTCGAGAAGCTGAAGGCCCGCAAGGGCGCCTAGCCCGAGGCGCATCATGGAAATCGGATGGTGGGGCGGCCCCGGCTCGAGCGACGACGAGGGTGAGCACACCCAGATCGACGCCGAGCCGGGCGGCCGCCCCGGCACGCCGGGCGCGGAGGACGCTCCCGCCGAACCGGCGGCCGCGAAGCCCGCAGCCGTGAAGCCCGCAGCTGCGAAGCCCGTGGCCGCGAAGACCGTGGCCGCGAAGCCCCGCGCGGTTCGGCCCCGCCCCGCAGCACCCCAGGTCGATGAGCCTGCGGGCGAGCCGGTGGAGGCGGAGCCGCTGGCGACGGTCAGCTACCTGCCGTGGGCGGCACCCGGCGTCGACGTCACGACGGAGTCCGGCATCGGCAGCACCGCATTCCGACGCCCCTGGGTGGAGCCGGAGCGCGAGCTGGCCGAGCGCGGCTTCGACGCATCGGCGCCGGTGGCGCTGCCGCGCCAGCTCGCCGAGCCGGGCGACTGGACAGAGGAGTACAGCGACGAGACGGACGACGAGGCCGAGGTCGAGGAATTCGACCCCGACGCCGTGGAACGCGCACTGCTGAAGAAGCTGGCCAGACGCGACATGTCCATCGTCGAGGTCGAGCAGTTCCTCGAGCAGAACGGCCTGCCGGCCGAGCAGCTCGAGGAATGGGTGGAACGGATGGTGCGCCTCGGCTACCTCGACGACCTCCGCCTGGCCGAGAACATCATCGACCAGCTGCGCCGGCGCAAGGGCCTCGGTGCCTCCTCCATCAAGCAGGAGCTCAACCGGCGCAGGATCTCCCCGGCCGTCGTCAGCGAGGCGCTGGGGGAGTCCGACCAGGACGAGGAACGGGCGCGGGCCATGGAGCTCGCGGTCAAGCGCGCCGGGCAGCTGAGCTCCTACGACGACGCCACCGCCGAGCGGCGTCTCACCGGATTCCTGATGCGCAAGGGCTACGGGTCCGGCGTGGTGCGCGACGCGGTGAAGGCGGCCCTCGCCGCGCGCAAGCGGCCGACAGGCGGCGTTCGGTTCCGCTGATCTAAGCTAGTGCTCATCATGAGCACCGTCAGCGAGAACCCCACGATCATTGCGCCGTCGTCGGCGTCACACGATGCCGCGGGGCGAGCACGCAGCTACGAGGTGCGCACCTACGGCTGCCAGATGAACGTGCACGACTCGGAGCGCCTGAGCGGCTCGCTCGAGGCCGCCGGCTACATCAAGGCAGACGGCGTCGAGCCCGACGTCGTCGTGATCAACACCTGTGCCGTGCGCGAGAACGCGGACAACAAGCTCTACGGGAACCTGGGCTACCTGGCCGGCGTCAAGCGCCGCCATGCCGGCATGCAGATCGCCGTCGGCGGCTGCCTGGCCCAGAAGGACAAGAACGTCATCCTGGAGAAGGCGCCCTGGGTGGATGTCGTCTTCGGCACCCACAACATGGGCGCCCTGCCCAGCCTGCTGGAGCGGGCCCGCCACAACGACGAGGCGCAGATCGAGATCCTCGAGGCGCTGGAGACGTTCCCCTCCACGTTGCCCACCAAGCGCGACTCCAGCTACAGCGGCTGGGTGTCCATCTCCGTCGGCTGCAACAACACCTGCACCTTCTGCATCGTGCCCGCCCTCCGCGGCAAGGAGAAAGACCGCCGCCCCGGCGAGGTGCTCTCCGAGATCCAGTCCCTCGTCGACGACGGCGCCCTCGAGGTGACCCTGCTCGGCCAGAACGTGAACTCCTACGGCGTCGAGTTCGGCGACCGGCTCGCCTTCGGCAAGCTCCTCCGCGCGGCCGGCGCCATCGAGGGCCTCGAGCGCATCCGCTTCACCAGCCCGCACCCGGCCGCCTTCACCGACGACGTCATCGACGCGATGGCCGAGACGCCCTCCGTGATGCCGCAGCTGCACATGCCGCTGCAGTCCGGCTCCGACCGGGTGCTGAAGGCGATGCGGCGCTCCTACCGCTCCGCGAAGTTCCTCGGCATCCTCGAGCGGGTGCGCGAGCGCATGCCGCACGCCGCAATCAGCACCGACATCATCGTCGGCTTCCCCGGTGAGACCGAGGAGGACTTCCAGGAGACGCTGCGCGTCGTCGAAGAGGCCCGCTTCGCCACCGCCTTCACCTTCCAATACTCCATCCGCCCCGGCACGCCGGCAGCGACCATGGAGGAGCAGGTCCCCAAGGAGGTCGTGCAGGAGCGCTACGAACGCCTCATCGCCCTGCAGGATCGCATCTCCTGGGAGGAGAACGAGAAGGTCGTCGGTCGCACCGTCCAGGTGCTCGTCGGCAACCACGCCGGCAAGAAGGATGCCGACACGAACCGCCTCTCCGGGCGGGCCGAGGACAGCCGCCTCGTGCACTTCGAGGTGCCGGCCGGCTCCGAGACGCCGCGCCCCGGCGACGTGGTCACCGTGACGGTGACCCAGGCCGCACCGTTCTTCCTCATCGCGGACTCCGTCGACGATGCCCCGCTCGTCATCCGGCGCACCCGCTCCGGCGACGCCTGGGACCGCCAGGAGGCGGAGTCCTGCGGCGTGCCGTCCGGCGCCGCCGACGGCGGCCAGGGCGCACCAGGGCCGGTCCTGCTCGGCTTCCCGACACTGCGCGCGGGCGGCGCCAGCACGGTCCCCATCTACAACACCGACGACGAGCTGCGCTGATGCGGCCCGGCCGGCCCGGGGCAGACCCGGCCGCGCTGATCGCCGTCGTCGGGGCCACCGGCACGGGCAAGTCCGCGCTCTCCCTCGACATCGCCGAGCGCCTCGCCGCCGACGGCATCGCGGCCGAGATCGTCAACGCCGACGCGATGCAGCTCTACCGCGGCATGGACATCGGCACGGCCAAGCTGCCGCCGGCCGAGCGCCGCGGCATCCCGCACCACATGTTCGACGTGCTCGGCGTGCGGGACGAGGCGGCCGTCGCCGGCTACCAGGAGCAGGCCAGGGCGGTCGTCGACGACATCCGCGCGCGCGGGGCGGTGCCGATCGTGGTCGGCGGCTCCGGGCTGTACGTCTCCGCAGTGGTCTACGACTTCCGATTCCCCGGCACCGACCCCGTCATCCGGGCCGCACTCGAGGCGGAGCTGGTCGAGCTCGGACCCGGCCTGTTGTACCGCCGGCTGGCCGCATTCGACCAGGCGACCGCGCTCCGGGTGGGATCCACGAACGGCCGGCGCATCGTCCGCGCCCTCGAGGTGATCGCCATCACGGGCGAGCCGAACGCGGCCGCCCTGCCGGACGAGCCAGAGCCCTGGCGCCCGCTCGCCGTCATCGGTCTGGCGGCCGAGCGCGAGCAGCTCACCGCGCGCCTGGACCGCCGGGTCGAGCAGATGTGGGCCGACGGCCTGCTCGACGAGGTCCGCGCCCTGCTGCCGCTCGGCCTCGAGGAGGGCGTCACCGCCAGCCGGGCCATCGGCTACACCCAGGCCATCGACGAGATCCACGGCCGCAGCACCCGGGCCGAGGCGATCGAGGCGACGCAGCAGCTCACCCGCCGCTACGCCCGCCGGCAGGTCAGCTGGTTCAAGCGCTACCCGCACGCGCACTGGCTGCCGGCCGCGACGGAACAGGACGGGTCGGATGCCGGCGCCGCCCGCGTTGACGCCGCGCTGTCCGCCTGGCGGGCGGCCGGGGCCGCACCGGTCGACGCCGGCCGGAGCGCACCCGCCGTTTAGACTGGGCGCATGGCTTTCGACCTCCACTTCACCAAGGGCCAGGGCACCGGCAACGACTTCGTGCTCTTCGCCGACCCGGACGGTTCGCACCCGCTCAGCCCGGCACAGATCGCCGCCGTCTGCGACCGGCGCTTCGGAATCGGCGCCGACGGGCTGATCCGGGCCGTGCGCTCCGACGCCCTGCCGGAGGGCGCGGCGGCACTGGCCGAGGACCCGGACGCCGTCTGGTTCATGGACTACTGGAACGCCGACGGCACCCCCTCAGAGATGTGCGGCAACGGCGCCCGCGTCTTCACCCGCTTCCTGCTCGAGCAGGGCCTGGCCGAGCTGCCAGCCGGTGACACCCTCTCGATCGGCACCCGCGCCGGCGTCCGTGACGTGCAGAGCAATCGCAGCGGCTTCCAGGTGGACCTCGGCCGGTGGCGGCTGGCCGGAGGCGAGCCGCTCGTGCGCGCCAAGAACCTCCCGGTGGCCCGACCCGGCCTCGGCATCAGCGTCGGCAACCCGCACGTGGTCGTCGCCCTCGCCGACGACGCAGAGCTCGACGCCGCCGACCTCGGCTACATCCCACAGCTCGACCCCGCCCCGGAGGGCGGAGCGAACATCGAGTTCGTCGTGCCGGCCGACCCACTGGTGCACGACGGCGTCGGCCGCTTCCGCATGCGGGTGCACGAGCGCGGCTCGGGCGAGACGCAGTCCTGCGGCACCGGCGCGGCGGCCGCCGCCCTCGCGGTCCGGCACTGGGCCGGCGCCGGCGCGCCCAACCAGTGGCGGGTCGAGGTACCGGGCGGCGTGCTCGGCGTGCGGATGTTCCCGACCGAGGACGGCGAGCACGTCGCGCTCTCCGGCCCGGCCGAGCTCGTCTTCGACGGGGTGCTCAGCCTCGGCTAGAAGGCGCCCGTTCCCGGCCGAGCACGCGGTTGGCTACTCCGCGGCGTCCGGACGGGCAACCTTCAGCACCCGGAAACCCTTGCTGATGGCCTCGCGGGCGATCGCCAGCGAGCCGGCGAACTCCGCCTCGAGCCAGCGCTGCAGCGAGTCGGAGCCGAGGTTGCGCTGCACGACCAGGTAGGAGTCGGTGCCCGCCTTCAGGCGCGGCAGCCAGTGCTGCAGCATCGAGTGCAGCACGTCCTTGCCGACGCGGATGGGCGGGTTCGACCAGATGGTGTCGAAGCGCACGTCCTCCGGCACGTCCTCAGGCTGCACGGCCCGGATGTTGCCGAGGCCGAGCTCCTGGGCGTTTCGCCGGACCAGCTCCAGCGCGCGGTCGTTCACGTCGACGGCCCAGACGGTGGCCTCCGGGGATTCCAGGGCCAGTGTCAAGGCGATCGGGCCCCAGCCGCAGCCGAGGTCCAGCAGATTGCCGGTCGCCGGGGGAGTCGGCGCATAGCGCAGCAACACCTCGGTGCCCTGGTCGATGTGGTCCGGACTGAAGATTCCGTTGGAGGTCGTGACCTCACGGTCCTGCCCGCCGAGGCGCACCTGGATGCGGCGCAATTTGAGCTCACTCCCCGGTTCCGCGCTGAAGTAATGCTCTGAAGCCATGACAGCGAATCTATCGCAGATTGAAACCCGTAAACTGAGAGCAATGACTGACGCCAGCAACACCACCAACGACAGCACCGGCACCGACGCCTTTGACGGCGACGGTGCATTCGAGAGCGACGACGTCGTCGCCCGGGTGCTGGCCAGCGCCGAGGCCCGTTCGGCGGGCAGCGCCCACTTCAGCTCCGGCATCTTCGCCAGCGGCGCGCAGGCGCTGCAGACCGAGACCGGCGCCGCCGCGTTCAGCGACGGCGAGCAGCTCGACCGCGACGACCGCAACGCCTTGCGGCGCGTGCCGAGCCTCTCCACCGAGCTCGAAGACGTCACAGAGGTCGAGTACCGCCAGCTGCGCCTCGAGAACGTCGTCCTGATCGGCATCTACATGCAGGGCTCGGTGGATGACGCCGAGAACTCGATGCGCGAACTGGCCGCCCTGGCAGAGACCGCCGGTGCCACCGTGCTCGACGGCCTGCTGCAGCGGCGCCCCAACCCGGACCCGAGCACCTTCCTGGGCAGCGGCAAGGCGCGCGAGCTGGCCGGCATCGTGCAGGCTCTCGGCGCCGACACCGTCATCGCCGACACCGAGCTCGCGCCCAGCCAGCGCCGCGCACTCGAAGACGTGGTCAAGGTGAAGGTCATCGACCGCACCGCCGTCATCCTCGACATCTTCAGCCAGCACGCGAAGAGCCGTGAGGGCAAGGCGCAGGTCGAGCTCGCCCAGCTGCAGTACCTGCTGCCCCGCCTCCGTGGCTGGGGTGACTCCATGTCGCGCCAGGCCGGTGGCCAGGTGGGTGGCGCCGGCGCCGGCATGGGCAGCCGTGGCCCCGGTGAGACGAAGATCGAGCTGGACCGCCGCCGCATCCACACCCGGATGGCGAAGCTGCGCAAGCAGATCGCCGCGATGAAGCCCGCCCGCGAGGCCAAGCGGGCCAACCGCCGCCGCAACGCGGTGCCCTCCGTCGCCATCGCCGGCTACACCAACGCCGGCAAGTCGAGCATCCTGAACCGCATCACCCACGCCGGTGTGCTGGTGGAGAACTCGCTGTTCGCCACCCTCGATGCCACCGTGCGCAAGAACACCACCGCCGACGGGCGCATCTACACGCTGGCCGACACGGTCGGCTTCGTGCGGAACCTCCCGCACCAGCTCGTCGAGGCGTTCCGCTCCACGCTGGAGGAGGTCGCCGACTCCGACCTCATCGTGCACGTCGTCGACGGCTCGCACCCCGACCCGGCCGGCCAGATCGCCACCGTGCGCGACGTCATCGGCGAGGTGGGCGCCCGCGACATCCCGGAGCTCATCGTCTTCAACAAGTCCGACCTGATCGACGACGACGCCCGACTGGTGCTGCGCGGCCTCGAGCCCCGCGCCCTCTTCGCCTCCGCCCGCAGCGGCGAGGGCATCGACGAGCTGCTCGCCACGATCGGCGAGATGCTGCCGGACCCGAGCCTCGCCATCGAGCTCGTCGTGCCGTACGACCGCGGCGACCTGATCTCGCTGCTGCACGAGAAGGGCCGGGTCATCTCGACCGAGTACGTCGAGACCGGAACCCTCGTGCACGCGCGCATCGCCGCCGACCTCGAGGCCCTGTTCTCGGCCTACCGCGCCCCGGCCGGCGCCCTCGAGGCCTAGCCCGTCACATTCGGTCACAGCCTGCCGGCCGCTGACTGCCCGTTGTATTCTCGGTGAAACGTTGTTGCCGTCTGACGGCAACCAGAGCGACAGCCGAGCCCGGCATCCGCCCGCAACCACACCCGCACTGTGCGGTGGTGCGCGGCCTGACGGTTCGACACCCCCTGCACCGCGCGGCATCCGCCCACGCAGAGGACAACACCTTGGCCGCTTACCACCACGTCTCGCCCCGAGCGGGCGGCCACAGCGGAGTCGTGACGCCCGTCTCGTTCGAGCTGTTCCCGCCCCGCACGGATGCCGCGGCCCTGGCGCTCGGGCGAACCATCGACAAGCTGGCGGAGGCCGACCCGGCGTTCATCTCCGTCACCTACGGCGCGGGCGGCTCCTCCCGGGAGCGCTCCCTCACCGTGCTCCGCTACATCCTCGAGCACACGGCCGTCGAGCCGATGGCCCACCTCACCTGCGTCGGCTCCTCCCACGCCGAGGCGAACAGCCTGGTCCGGCAGTTCCTGGACGCCGGCATCACCAGCTTCCTGGCCCTCCGCGGCGACCCGCCGAGCGGCGTCACCGGGCCGGCCGAGCTCGGCGACCTCGGCAGCGCCGCGGAGCTCGTGCAGCTGATCCACCGGGTACAGGAGGAGCGCGAGCCGTTCTCCCAGAAGCGCGTGCCAGGGGCCAGCCAGGGCAGCCGCATCGCGCGGCGCCGCCGGCCGGAGCGCGTCGCCGTCGCAGCCTTCCCCAACGGGCACCCGCGTGCCCGCGGATCGAGCGCCGACGTCGACAGCCTGCTCGCGAAGCAGGTCGCCGGCGCGACGCTGGCCATCACCCAGCTCTTCTTCCACGCCGACGACTACCTCAGCTTCGTCGACCGCGCCCGCACGGCCGGCGTCACGATCGACATCGTGCCGGGCCTCATGCCCGCGACCACCCCGACCCGGCTGGCCAGGATCGCCGAGCTGACCGGCGAGGAGATCCCCGCCGAGCTCGAGATCGCCCTCGAGGTGGAGCCCAGCGAAGAGCGCCAGCACGAGATCGGCGTCGACTACATCGCCCGCGTCGCCGCCGAGGTTCTCGCCGGCGGCGCACCCGGCCTGCACCTGTACACCTTCAACCAGCACCGCGCGGTGCTCGGCGTGCTGGAACGCCTCGGCCGAATGCCGGCGGTCGCCGGCCGCTAGCGCGGGCCCGCGACCGACCCTGTACCCCGGCCCCCACGCCGGGCAACGCCCTCTGGCACCTTTCCGCACTACCCCCATGTCTTTTTCCGACGACCGCCGAACCCGAAAATCCCGCAGGCCGCACCACCCAGCGGCCGCACCCCATCAGTAAGGACGACGAATGACCGCACGACCCACTCCCGCTCCGGCGTTCCCCGCCGGCACCATCCTCGGCTACCCGCGCATCGGCCGCCGGCGCGAGCTCAAGCACGCCGTCGAGGCGTTCTGGGTGGGCAGCATCACCGCCGCCGAGCTCGAGCTGCGTGCGGCAGAGCTCCGCGCGACCACGAGGGCCCGGCTCGCGGGCCTCGGCCTCGGCCGGGGCGACTCCGCCATCCCGGAGAGCTTCTCCTTCTACGACCACGTTCTGGACACCGCTGTCACCGTCGGAGCCGTGCCGAGCCGCTTCGCGCAGCTGGTGGCGGATGACGGCAGCCTCGACCTGGCCGGCTACTTCACGCTGGCCCGCGGCGCCGGCGACAACCTCCCGCTGGAGATGACCAAGTGGTTCGACAGCAACTACCACTACCTGGTGCCGGAGATCGGCCCGGAGACCGAGTTCCGGCTGGCCAGCGACCGCCTGGTGCGCGAGTTCGAGGAGGCGAAGGCGGGCGGATACCTGACCCGCCCCGTCATCGTCGGCCCGGTCACCTTCCTGCTGCTCGCCAAGGCGAGCGACGGCGCCCCGGCCGGATTCGAGCCGCTCTCGCGCCTGGACGAGCTGCTCCCCGTCTACACCGAGCTGCTCGCGCGCCTGCACGCCGCCGGAGCGGAGTGGGTGCAGCTGGACGAGCCCGGCCTCGTCAACGAGAGCATCCCCGTCGCCCGCCCGGTGCAGCTGGCCGCGTTGGCGGAGGCCTACCGCGTGCTCGCGGGCGCGACCGCCCGCCCGGCGATCTTCGTGGCCGCACCCTACGGAGCGCTCGGCGACGCGCTGCCCGTGCTCGCGGCATCCGCCGTCGAGGCGATCGGGCTCGACCTGGTGCGCGGGCCCCTGCCGACCGGGCTGGGGCAGGAGACCTCTGCGGCGCTGGCGTCCAAGACGCTCGTCGCCGGCGTCATCGACGGGCACAACATCTGGCGCGGCGACCTCGAGGCGGCGCTCACCGCGGCCGAATCGCTCGGCGCGCTCTCGCCGGCCGTCTCCGTGTCGAGCTCGACCTCCCTGCTGCACCTCCCGCACGACGCGAGCGAGGAGACCAAGCTGGGCGCGCTCGGCAACTGGCTCGCCTTCGCCGACCAGAAGGTCGGCCAGATCGCGGCCGTCGCCGCCGGGCTCCGCGACGGGCGGGAGAGTGTCCGGGCCGAGCTGGAGGCCGCGGCGGCAGCCCTCGCCGAGCGGCTGGCCGCGCCGGGAGTGCGCGACGCCGCCGTCCGGGCGCGTACCGGCGCGCTCGGCACGGCCGACTACGAACGCGGCGACTACGCCGAGCGCGTCGCCGCCCAGGAGGCGGCCCTGCCGCTGCCGCTGCTGCCGACCACGACGATCGGCTCCTTCCCGCAGACCGCCGACATCCGCCGCGCGCGCGCCCGGCTGAACTCCGGCGCGCTCAGCCCGGCCGAGTACGAGAGCCTGATGAAGGCCGAGATCGACCGGGTCGTGCGGCTGCAGGAGGAGATCGGGCTCGACGTGCTCGTGCACGGCGAGCCGGAGCGCAACGACATGGTGCAGTACTTCGCCGAGAACCTCGACGGCTTCGCGGTGACGGAGCACGGCTGGGTGCAGTCCTACGGCAGCCGGTGCACCCGCCCGTCGCTGCTCTGGGGCGATGTGTCCCGCCCCGCCCCGATCACGCTCGACTGGGCGGTGTACGCGCAGAGCCTCACCGAGAAGCCGGTCAAGGGAATGCTGACCGGCCCGGTGACGATCCTGGCCTGGTCGTTCGTGCGCGACGACCAGCCGTTGGGGGAGACCGCGACGCAGCTCGCCCTCGCCCTCCGCGACGAGATCGGCGAGCTGGAGGGCGCCGGAATCGGCATCATCCAGGTCGACGAGCCGGCCCTGCGCGAGCTGCTCCCGCTGCAGCGCGCGGACCACGCCGGCTACCTGGACTGGTCCGTCGGGTCCTTCCGCCTGGCCACGGCCGGGGTGCGCGCCGAGACCCAGATCCACACCCACCTCTGCTACTCGGAGTTCGGTGACGTCATCGACGCCATCGGCCGGCTGGACGCCGACGTGACGAGCGTCGAGGCCGCCCGGAGCCGGATGGAGATCGTCGATGACATCGGCCGCAGCGGATTCGACCACGGCATCGGGCCCGGCGTGTACGACATCCACTCGCCCCGCGTGCCCGGGGTCGCCGAGATGACGCAGCTGCTCGAGCGGGCGCTGGAGGTCGTGCCCGGCCGCCGGCTCTGGGTCAACCCCGACTGCGGCTTGAAGACACGCGGCTACGCAGAGACCACGGAGTCGCTGCAGAACATGCTCGCCGCCACGCAGGCGGTCCGCGCCGGGGCGGCCGCGCGCTAGTCGAGACATGCCAACAGGGAAGGGCCCCGATGCGCAGCATCGGGGCCCTTCCCTGTTGTGCTCGGATCAGACGCTGCGGAGCACCGCGACGATCTTGCCCAGGATCTCGGCGTAGTCGCCGAGGATCGGCTCGAAGTTGCTGTTGCGCGGCAACAGCCAGGTGTGGCCGTCGCGCTGGCGGAACACCTTCACGGTGGCCTCGTTGTCGAGCATGGCCGCGACGATCTCGCCGTTCTCCGCCGTCTTCTGGGCGCGCACGACCACCCAGTCGCCGTCGCAGATGGCGGCGTCGATCATCGACTCGCCGACGACCTTGAGCATGAACAGCTCGCCCTTGCCGACGATCTGGCGGGGCAGCGGGAAGATCTCGTCGATCTGCTGCTCGGCGGTGATCGGGATGCCGGCGGCGATGCGCCCGACGAGCGGCACCATGGCGGCATCGCCGACGGTGGCCATCGGGGTGGCGAAGCTCTCGCCCTCGTAGCTCTCCGAGCCCTCGTTCTGTGCCGGCACCTCGATGAGCACCTCGAGGGCGCGCGGGCGGTTGGGGTCGCGGCGCAGGTAGCCGCTGAGCTCCAGCTGCTTGAGCTGGTAGGTGACGCTGGAGAGCGAGGCCAGGCCGACGGCGTCGCCGATCTCGCGCATGCTCGGCGGGTAGCCGCGCGCGCTCACGGAGCGCTGGATGACGTCGAGGATCGCCATCTGCTTCGCGCTCAGGCTCTTGCGCCGGCGGTTGCCCGGCTTCGCCGTGCCCTTCACGTCGGGGGGTGTGTCGCGCTCTGTCGTCACCGTGCTGCCCTCGCTGTCCTGTCTTCGTGCCGCTTCCGAATTGCTGTGCTGACCAGCTGTGATCTGGCCGCACAACGCCGGGGCGGTGTGCGCATCTGACCGTGTCAGAGGTGCCTGATTGTCTGTCTCCAGACACTCACGACTTTATCGCGAGGCGGGTGTCTCGGCAAACGAATGTTCGAGTGTGTCGCGCGTTTCTTCCGAATTTCTCGAAGAAAGGCTTGCATCTTCGAATCATTCGAATGTATGTTCGGAACACAGCTTCGAATCCGGTCCCACCCGAGGGCCCGGGCGCGAATCCCAGAGGAGGTCGAAATGAGTGCAGTACACGCAATCCCGGCGAATGTGCAGGCCGTGCAGGGCGCTGACGCCCCGGTCGTTGTTCGTAGCCACCTTCGATTGACCCGCCGCGGCCGCGTCGTGTTCACGACGCTCGCAGCCCTGCCCATCGTGGCCGGGGCGCTCATGTTCGCCGTCAACGGCGGCGGCGCCGTCGCCGGCGACGCCAGCCAGCAGGGCGCCAGCTTCGACTACATCTCCGTGCCGCCGGGGGAGTCGCTCTGGACCCTCGCCGTCGAGCTGGCACCGCAGGCCGATCCGCGCGATGTCATCGCCGCCTTCATCGAGCTCAACCAGCTCGACTCCTCCCAGGTCCAGGCCGGCCAGCGCCTGGCCATCCCCGCCGGCTACTAGCGCCGCGCAGCGGGTGGCGCCCGCGGCGTAACGATCACGCCGGCGCCCAGACGCTCCCCATAGACTCGTACGGTGACGAATCTCAGCGATCTCCCCCTCCGTGACGACCTTGTCGGGCAGCAGCCGTACGGCGCCCCGCAGGCCGTCGTCCCCGTTGCCCTCAACGTCAACGAGAACAGCCACGGCATCCCGGAGGATGTCGCCCACGACATCGTGGCCCGCGTCGCCGCGGCCGTGCTCAGCGTGAACCGCTACCCGGATCGCGAGTTCACGGAGCTGCGCGAGAGCTTCGCCCGCTACCTCGGCCACGGCCTCGACGCCGCCAACATCTGGGCGGCGAACGGCTCCAACGAGGTGCTGCAGCACATCCTGCAGGCCTTCGGCGGCCCCGGCCGCACCCTGCTCAGCTTCACCCCCACCTATTCGATGTACCCGCTGCTCGCCTCCGGCACCGGAACGGAGTGGATCGGCGTGCCGCGCGCCGCCGACTACACGATCAGCCCGGAGAGTGCCGCCGCGGCCGTGCGCGAGCACCAGCCCAACCTCATCTTCCTCTGCTCCCCGAACAACCCCACCGGCACGCCGCTGCCGCTGGCCGTCATCGAGGCCGTCTACGAGGCCAGCCAGTATGACGACGGCGCCGCGATCGTCGTCGTCGACGAGGCGTACGCCGAGTTCTCGCCGGAGGGCACGCCGAGCGCGCTCGGCCTCCTGCCCGGCCGGCCGCGCCTGCTCGTCTCGCGCACCATGAGCAAGGCCTTCGCCTTCGCCGGCGCCCGGGTCGGCTACCTGGCCGCAGACCCGGCCGTCACCGACGCGCTGCGCCTGGTGCGCCTCCCGTACCACCTGTCCGCCTTCACGCAGGCCGCGGCCAACGCCGCGCTGGCACACTCCGCCGAGATGCTCGGCATGGTCGGCGAGATCCGGGTGCAGCGCGACCGCCTCGTGCGGGAGCTCGGCGCGCTCGGCTACGAGCCATACGAGAGCGCGAGCAACTTCGTGCTGTTCGGGGGTGTGGCCGACCCGCACGCCGTCTTCGAGGCGCTGCTGGACCGCGGCATCCTGATCCGCGAGGTCAGCCTGCCCGGTCAGATGCGCGTCACGGCCGGGACCGAGGCCGAGACGAGCGCGTTCCTGACCGCGCTGGCCGAGATCGGCCCCGACGGCCGCGGTTCCGGCGGGCCCGGCGGGGCAGCGTCACAGGCCCCCGGCGGTGAATAGAATCAAGGTATGAGCCCTTCTGCGCCCCGTACCGCCTCGATTCGCCGCGAGACCAGCGAGTCCAGCATCGAGCTGTCGATCAACCTGGACGGAACCGGCGTCGCCGACATCCAGACCTCCGTCCCGTTCTACGATCACCTGCTCACGGCGTTTGCGAAGCACTCGCTGACCGACCTCACGGTGCGCGCCCACGGCGACACCGAGATCGACGTGCACCACACGGTCGAGGACATCGGCATCGCGCTCGGTTTCGCGATCCGCGAGGCGCTCGGCGACAAGAGCGGCATCTCCCGGTACGGCGACGCCCTCGTCCCGCTCGACGAGGCGCTCGTCCAGGCCGTCGTCGACATCTCCGGCCGCCCCTACCTCGTGCACAGCGGCGAGCCCGCCGGCTTCGAGTACCACCTCATCGGCGGCCACTTCACCGGCTCGATGGTGCGGCACGTCTTCGAGGCCATCACCTACAACGCGGCCCTCACCGTGCACATCACCGTGCTGGGCGGCCGCGACGCGCACCACATCGCCGAGGCCGAGTTCAAGGCCTTCGCGCGCGCCTTCCGCCAGGCCAAGGCCGTCGACCCGCTCGTCGTCGGCATCCCCTCCACCAAGGGCGCGCTGTGAGCGCACCCAGCGTCGTCGTCCTCGACTACGGAACCGGCAATGTGCACTCGGCCGTCAAGGCCCTGGAGCTTGCCGGCGCCGACGTCACCCTGACGGCGGACCGCAAGCTCGCCCAGGAGGCCGACGGCCTGCTGGTTCCCGGTGTCGGGGCGTTCAGCGCGGTGATGAGCGCGCTGCGCGCCGTGCGCGGCGACGAGATCATCGACCGGCGCCTCGGCGGCGGCCGCCCCGTGATGGGCATCTGCGTCGGCATGCAGGTCCTGTTCGAGCACGGCGTCGAGCGCGGCGTCGACACGGAGGGCCTCGGCGAGTGGCCGGGCGCCGTCACCGAGCTGCCGGCCGAGGTGCTGCCGCACATGGGCTGGAACACGATCGAGACCGGCGAGAACTCCGTGCTGTTCAACGGCGTCGAGGACGAGCGCTTCTACTTCGTGCACTCCTACGCCGCCCAGAGCTGGACGCTCGACGTCATGCCGCCCTTCCCCGAGCCGAGCCTGAGCTGGGCGGAGCACGGCGGGCGCTTCCTCGCAGCGGTCGAGAACGGGCCGCTCTCCGCCACGCAATTCCACCCGGAGAAGTCGGGGGATGCCGGCATCCGTCTGTTGAAGAACTGGCTGGACTCCCTGCGCTCAGCCTGAGCAAAATCGCCCCGCCAGGTCCGGGGGCGCGCAGCGTCAGACGCCGAGCGCGTAGTATCAACTGTTTGTGTCGGCCGCCCGAACGTGGCGGCCATCGAGTCAAGGACAATCATGAGTGAGTTCAACAAGACCCCGCGTCTTGTGCTTCTGCCCGCTGTTGACATCGCCGGCGGAAAGGCCGTGCGCCTGACCCAGGGCGAGGCCGGCACCGAGACCAACTACGGCGACCCCGTCGACGCCGCGGCCGACTGGGCCGCCCAGGGCGCCGAGTGGATCCACCTGGTCGACCTCGACGCCGCGTTCGGCCGGGGCAACAACCACAGCGTGGTCAAGAAGGTGCTGCGCCAGGTCAAGGGCGTGCACATCGAGCTGTCCGGCGGCATCCGCGACGACGCCTCGCTGGAATCCGCCCTCGACATGGGCGCCAAGCGCATCAACCTCGGCACCGCCGCGCTGGAGAACCCCGAGTGGGCCGCCAGCGTCATCGCCCAGTACGGCGACGCCATCGCCGTCGGCCTCGACGTGCGCGGCACCACGCTGGCCGCCCGCGGCTGGACGCAGGACGGCGGCGACCTCTGGTCCGTGCTGGACCGCCTGGAGAGCGCCGGCTGTGCCCGCTACGTCGTCACCGACGTGACCAAGGACGGCACCCTGCAGGGGCCGAACATCGAACTGCTCAAGCAGGTCATGGCGCGCACCCACCGCCCCGTCGTCGCCTCCGGCGGCATCTCCAACCTCGACGACATCGCGGCCCTGCGCCAGCTCGTCCCCGGCGGCCTCGAGGGCGCCATCGTCGGCAAGGCGCTCTACGCGGGCGCATTCACGCTGGCCGAGGCGCTGGACGTCGCGAGCGACTGAACCGGATCGAGCAGCCCGTGCCCACGCAGCCCGAACCAAAGCGACCCGACCCGACGCCGGCCGACCCGGCGCAGCCGGAGCCCGGTGCAGCGCCGCAGCTCCCCGCGCACCTCGCCGACTCCGCCGGCCAGCCCTGGGCCGGCCGCAGCTTCGACGAGAACACGCACGCAGAGGATGACGGCTCCGCGCCGCCGGAGTTGCTGGACGCCCTCGCCCGCTTCCGGGCGGGGGAGCACGGGCAGGCGGGCGTCGTCGACGCCCTGCGCGGCGCCCGGCTGCTGATCCCGCTCGTCGCCCACCTCGGCGAGGCCGGCGAGAACGAGCACGGCCACACCATCGACAAGAGCCAGGAGCTCTCGATCGTCACCGTCGCCGGACCGGACGGCCGCAACGTGCTGCCCGTGTTCAGCTCGGTACAGGCGATGGCCAGGTGGAACCCGCAGGCCAGGCCCGTGCCGGCCGACGGCGTGCGCGTCGCGCTGGCCGCCGCCAGCGAGAACACCGACCTCGTCGTGCTCGACCCGCTCTCGCCGACCGAGTTCGCGCTGCGCCGCCCCGCCCTCTGGGCGATCGCGCAGGCGCAGCCGTGGCGGCCGAGCTTCGAGTCCGGCGCGGTGCTCGAGGCCTTCCAGCACTCGGTGCGCACCGAGCTCTCCGTGCTCTCCGTCACCCTCGTGCCCGGCGACCCCGGCGCGGTGCTGGCCGGCCCAGAGCTGATCGTGCGGCTCGAGCTCGTCGACGGCCTCACCCGGGAGCTGCTTGACGCGACCCTCGCCCGGCTCGCGCAGCGCTGGGCCGCCAGCGACGTCATCGCCACGCAGGTCGACTCGCTCACGGTGAAGCTGGTCCGCTCCGCCTGAGCCGCGCCGTTGACGGGCCGGGGGAGCGGGCGGAGAATCGGGGGAGCGCGCCGCGCGCAGAATCCAGGTCTCCGGATGGACACACCTCAGCCTCCCCGCACCCCGACGGATCCCGGCATCCCGATGGATCCAGGCACCCCGCTGGATGCCGTTCCGCTCAGTGGGGGCACCCAGACAGCCCCGGCACCGACGGCGGCCTACGACGCGGTGCTGGACACCGCCGCCGGCGTGGCCAGACGCTGGCTGGACGGCGTCTTCAGCCGCCCGATCCCCGCCGCCCACGACATCGACCAGGTGAAGGCCGCCATCGGCCGGGAGCTGCCGCCGCACGGGCTCGAGGCCGAGTCCGTGATCGAGCAGCTCGCTGCAGCGGTCGAGCCGGGGCTGATGGCGAGCCAGTCCGGCCGCTTCTTCGGCTGGGTGATGGGCGGCACCTATCCGGTCGCCCTCGCCGCCGACTGGCTGGTGAGCGCCTGGGACCAGAACGCGGGGATGCGCGACGCGACACCCGGCGTGATCGCCGCGGAGGAGCTGGCGGGCGAGTGGCTGCTGCAGCTGCTCGGCCTGCCGGGCGGCGCCGACGTCGGTTTCGTGACGGGTGCGACGGCCGCCAACTTCGTCGGGATGGCCGCCGGCCGCCAGCACGTGCTCGAGCAGGCAGGCTGGGACGTGAACCGCGACGGCCTGAGCGGCGCCCCGCGCATCCGCCTCATCGCCGGGGCAGAGCGGCACGGCGCGGTCGATCTCGCCGCACGCTACCTCGGCCTCGGCGAGGCCACCCTGGTTCCTGCGGACGCCCACGGCCGGATCAGCATCGCCGGGCTCGCGCGGGCGCTCGGCGAGGGGAGCGGCCCGACGATCGTCTGCCTGCAGGCGGGGAACATCCACTCCGGGGCGTTCGACGACTTCGCCGCGGCATCCGCCCTGTGCCGGGCCGCCGGCGCCTGGCAGCACGTCGACGGCGCTTTCGGGCTCTGGGCGGGCGCGGCCCCCGGTCTCCGTCACCTGACCGCCGGGTACGAGCTCGCCGACTCCTGGGCGACCGACGCCCACAAGACCCTCAACGTGCCCTACGACTGCGGGGTGGCGATCGTCGCCCGCCCCACCGCGCTGCACACGGCATTCGGCGTGCACGCGAGCTACCTGCTCGCGCCGGCGGCCGGGGCCGACCCGTTCGAGAAGGTGCCGGAGATGTCGCGCCGCGCACGCGGCGTCCCCCTCTTGGCCACCCTGCGCTGGCTCGGCCGCGACGGCGTCGAGCAGCTCGTCACCGGACTCGCTCAGAACGCGAGCAGACTCGCGGAGGAGCTCGCGGCGCTGCCCGGCGTCCGCATCCTCAACGATGTCGTGTTCACCCAGGTCTGCATGGCGATGCAGGATGACGAGGCGACCACGGCACTGGGGGAGCGCTTGCTGGCAGAGGGCCGCGTGTTGGCCTCGCCGTCGCACTGGCAGGATCGGGCCGTGCTGCGGTTCTCGGTGAGCAACTGGGCGACGGATGCCGACGAGGTGCGCGCCACGGTCGACGCCGTGCGGGCGGCGCTGCCGCCGCGCTGAGCCTCTCGCTCCGCGCGGCCGCGCACCGTCCTGGCGTGGCGGCCTGGTTGAGGCCGCCGGGTGTGGCCGCCTAGTTGACGGGGCCGGTGTACTTCTCGCCCGGGCCCTGGCCGATGGCATCCGGGATGACGGAGGCCTCGCGGAAGGCCAGCTGCAGGGAGCGCAGGCCGTCGCGCAGGCTGCGGGCGTGCATGTCGCTGATCTCCGGGGCGGCGGCGGTGATCAGGCCGGCAAGGGCGTTGATGAGTTTGCGCGCCTCGTCCAGGTCCTGCTGCGTCTCGGGGTCGTCGGCCAGGCCGCACTTGACGGCGGCCGCGCTCATCAGGTGCACGGCGGTGGTCGTGATGACCTCAACCGCTGGCACGTCTGCGATGTCACGGGTGGCCTCAGCGGCCTGTGCTGCTGCGGCGTCCTCGTCGAATGCCGGGTTTTCATCAAAATTATTGCTCAAGGCATTCCTCTGCTAGGCTCATCTGGGCTACGGAGCGAATGCTCCGTGACGAAAGTGGATATTCTCCCACCCGCGCTTGACCGCTTCACTAGGTTACCGGGTAGTTAGCACTCCGTTTTCCCGCAGAACAGTTTCGACTGGGGCGCGGGAGAGCAGCCAGGGTGCAGCAAGAAAGCTCGTGTTCGCACGAGTGGTCTTTGCGTGAATCTCTCCTCTTCGTCCGTCACAGGGCATCCGCACTGTGGCAGTGGCTGAATCTTGAGTAGATGGAGACTCGCATCACCGATCCCCGTACAAACGACCGCATCCGAGTGCCAGAGGTCCGCCTCGTCGGCCCTGGTGGCGAGCAGGTCGGCGTCGTCAAAATTGAGGTCGCACTGCGCATGGCGCAGGAGGCTGACCTCGATCTCGTTGAGGTTGCCCCCAACTCGAAGCCCCCCGTGGCCAAGATCATGGATTTCGGCAAGTTCAAGTACGAGGCTGCGCAGAAGGCGAAGGAAGCCCGTCGCAACCAGGCGAACACGATCCTCAAAGAGGTCCGGTTCCGTCTCAAGATTGACAAGCACGACTACGAGACCAAGATGAAGCGCGCCATCGGCTTCCTCCAGGGCGGCGACAAGGTCAAAGCAATGATCTTGTTCCGTGGTCGCGAGCAGTCCCGCCCCGATCAGGGCGTGCGCCTGCTCCAGAAATTTGCCGAAGATGTGGCGGAGTACGGTTCTGTGGAATCGACCCCCACCATCGACGGTCGAAACATGGTCATGGTCATTGGTCCTCTGAAGAACAAGTCAGAGGTCAAGGGTGAGGCCAACGCAAATCGGGCCGCGACTAAAGCGGCGAAGCAGGAGGAAAACAATGCCTAAGCAGAAGACCCACTCCGGGTCCAAGAAGCGCTTCAAGGTCACCGGCAGCGGCAAGATCATGAAGCAGCAGGCCGGAATGCGTCACAACCTCGAGGTCAAGGCCTCGAAGCGCAAGGCTCGCCTGAACCAGGACCAGGTGCTGGCTCCGGCAGACGCCAAGGTCATCAAGAAGCTTCTCGGTCGCTGATCCTCTCGATCACCCGCCGTCACACCCGTTAGGAAGAAACAAAAATGGCAAGAGTAAAGAGGGCCGTCAACGCCCACAAGAAGCGTCGGGTTATCCTCGAGCGCGCCAAGGGCTACCGCGGCCAGCGTTCGCGCCTCTACCGCAAGGCCAAAGAGCAGGTCACGCACTCGCTGGTCTACAGCTTCCGCGACCGCCGTGCCCGCAAGGGTGAGTTCCGTCGCCTGTGGATCCAGCGCATCAACGCTGCGTCGCGTGCCAACGGCATGACCTACAACCGCCTCATCCAGGGCCTCGGCCTGGCTGGCGTGCAGGTTGACCGTCGCATCCTGGCCGAGCTGGCCGTCAACGAGCCCGCCACCTTCGCTGCCCTCGTGCAGACCGCGAAGAAGGCGCTGCCCGCCGACGTCAACGCTCCCAAGGCGAAGGTCGCTGCGTAAGCATCACCATCTTGAGAAGGCCCGACACCCGCGTGGTGTCGGGCCTTTTTCGCGCTGTCGGTAGACTTGAGGCATGCTTGAAAATCCTCGTTCTCCCCGCGTTCGCTCCGTAGCCAAGTTGGCGAAGAAGGCTGCGAGGGTCGAGAGCGGATTCTTCCTGCTCGAGGGCCCGCAGGCCGTCGCCGAGGCCCTGAACTTCCGCCCGGAGCTGGTGCAGGAGCTGTTCGGCACGCCGACCGCGCTGGACCGCTACCCGGAGATCGCCCAGGCGGCCGAGGAGGCCGACGTCCCGTTCGAGTTCGTCACCGAGCAGGTGCTGAACGCGATGGCCGACACCGTCACCCCGCAGGGCTTCATCGCCGTCTGCCGCGTCTTCCCGACCGCCCTGAAGGACATCTTCGCCGGCAAGCCGAAGCTCATCGCCATCCTCGAAGAGGTCCGCGACCCCGGCAACGCAGGAACGATCATCCGGGCGGCGGATGCCGCAGGCGCCGACGCCGTGATCCTGACCGGCCGCTCCGTCGACCTGTACAACCCCAAGGTGGTCCGCTCCACCACCGGCAGCCTGTTCCACCTGCCGATCGCCATCGACGTCGAGCTGGAGGACGTGCGCCTCCGCGTGCGCGAGGCCGGCCTGCAGCTGATCGCCGCCGACATCAAGGGCGAGGACATGCTCGAGGTGCGTGCCACCGGTCTGCTGGCCGAGCCGACCGCCTGGCTGTTCGGCAACGAGGCCCGCGGCCTCACCGAGGAGAAGCTGGCGCTGGCCGAGCGCTCCGTCATGGTGCCGATCTACGGTCAGGCCGAGTCGATGAACCTGGCGACCGCGGCATCCGTCTGCCTCTACGAGTCCGCCTTCGCCCAGCGCAGCGCCAGCGACCGGTAACGGCGTCCCCGCAGCCGCGGCCCGCGGCTGCGGCCCCGTAACAGTTGTGTAACCACCCCCCGAAGGGGTGATGCAACAGGGGTCTGTGTCCCTATGTTGGGGGTATGGATTCAAATCCGAAGAAAGCCCGCCTGGAGCCCGCCACCTCGAACATCGCCGTTCGACGCGGCGAGCCCCTCGTGGTCATCGACAACGTCAACAAGCACTTCGGTGAGCTGCACGTTCTGAAGAACATCAACACGACCGTCGCGCGCGGCGAGGTCGTGGTGGTGATCGGGCCGAGCGGGTCAGGCAAGTCGACGCTCTGTCGCGCCATCAACCGGCTCGAGACCATCGACTCCGGCTCCATCACGATCGACGGTGAGCACCTGCCGGAGGAGGGCGCCGAGCTCGCCCGGCTGCGTGCCGACGTCGGCATGGTTTTCCAGTCGTTCAACCTGTTCTCGCACAAGACCGTGCTGGAGAACGTGACCCTCGCGCCGATCAAGGTGAAGAAGCTCCCCAAGGCACAGGCCAAGCAGAAGGCCATGGAGCTGCTTGAGCGGGTGGGCGTCGCCAACCAGGCCGGCAAGATGCCCGCCCAGCTCTCCGGCGGCCAGCAGCAGCGCGTCGCCATCGCCCGCTCGCTGGCGATGAGCCCGAAGCTGATCCTGATGGACGAGCCGACCAGCGCCCTCGACCCCGAGATGATCAACGAGGTGCTCGATGTGATGATCGGCCTCGCCAAGGACGGCATGACGATGATCGTCGTCACCCACGAGATGGGCTTCGCCCGCAAAGCCGCCGACCGCGTGCTGTTCATGGCCGACGGCGAGATCGTCGAGGAGGCCACCCCCGAGAACTTCTTCTCGAACCCGCAGTCGCATCGCGCGCAGGACTTCCTCTCCAAGATCCTCGAACACTGAGACCCCGGCGCTGAGCGCACGCGAAGACCCCCACCCACACCCGAAACGCCACCCACCATGAATCACCCAGACGAAATGAGGATGAACATGAAGAAGAGAATGCCCCTGATCGCCCTAGCTGCGGCCAGCGTTCTCGCTCTCGCCGCGTGCGCGAGCGGTGACACCGGATCGACCGACGGTGGCGAGAGCGCGGCCCCCGCGCCCACCTTCGCCGAGGGAACGACCATGGCCGCGCTGGCGGATGCCGGCACGATGACCGTCGGCACGAAGTTCGACCAGCCCCTCTTCGGGTTGATCAACCTGGACGGCGAGCCGGAGGGCTTCGACGTCGAGATCGCGAAGATCATCGCGAAGGGCCTCGGCATCGCACCGGAGAACATCCAGTGGAAGGAGGCCGTCTCCGCCAACCGCGAGCCGTTCATCGAGAACGGCGAGGTCGACATCGTCGTCGCCACCTACACGATCAACGACAAGCGCAAGGAAGTCGTCGACTTCGCCGGCCCGTACTACCTGGCCGGGCAGTCGATCCTGGTGCTGGCCGACAACGACACGATCAAGAGCGAAGACGACCTCGTCGGGCAGAACGTGTGCTCGGTGACCGGCTCGACGCCGGCGCAGAAGCTCGCGGAGATCGGCGCGATCCCGTTCCTCACCGACACGTACACGAACTGCCTGGAGCCGCTGCGGAGCGGTGACGTGGTCGCCGTCAGCACCGACAACGTGATCCTCGCCGGCCTGGCCGCGCAGAACGAGGGCGAGTTCAAGGTCGTCGGCAAACCGTTCACGGAGGAGCCGTACGGAATCGGCCTGAAGAAGGACGACACCGAGTTCTGCACCTTCATCAACGAGACCCTCGAGGCCGCGTACGCAGACGGCTCCTACGAGGAGGCCTGGAACTCGACCGCGGGAACGGTCCTTCCCTACGTCGACCCGCCGGCCGTCGAGCCCTGCAGCTGATCGCGGCCGCAGCCGACCGCATCTCAGCGTGACGCGCGTGGGCCGGGCCCCGGCCCGGCCCACGCGCAACCACTCTCGCGAAAGGACTCCCGCGCATGGATGCGGTGATCGAGAACCTGCCCCGCTACTTCAGCGGGTTCGGCTACACCCTGCTGCTGCTCGTCGTCGCGGGCATCGCGGCGTTCATCATCGGCACGCTGATCGCGGCGATGCGCATCTCGCCGGTGGCCTCGCTGCGCGGCTTCGCCACCGTCTACACCGAGTTGGTGCGCAACACCCCGCTGACGCTGATCCTGTTTTTCTGCGCGTTCATCCTTCCCTACTTCGGGGTGGACTTCAGCTACCTGGTCTTCGCCATGATCGGCCTGAGCGTCTACACCTCGCCGTTCGTCGCCGAGGCGCTCCGCTCGGGCATCAACGGCGTGCCGATCGGGCAGGCCGAGGCCGCGCGCAGCGTCGGGCTGGGCTTCGGGCAGAGCGTGACGCTCGTCATCCTGCCGCAGGCGTTCCGGATGACCGTGCCGCCGCTGATCAACGTCTTCATCGCCCTCACCAAGAACACCTCCGTCGCCGGCGGCTTCTTCGTCGCGGAGCTGTTCACCATCGGCAAGGAGCTGGCGAATGACAACGGCAACGCGGTGATCGCGATCCTGCTCGGGGTCGCCACGTTCTACCTCATCATCACGGTGCCGCTCGGGCTCGTGGCCGGGCGCATCGAGAAGCGACTGGCGGTGCAGCGATGAGCGGCTCCAACGTCCTCTTCGACGCCCAGGGCCCCAAGGGCCGGCGGCTCTCGCTGATCCTCTCCGGCGTCGGGCTCCTGCTGCTCGCGGCCGGCGCCGCCTGGGTCTACTCCGTGCTCGCCGCGCCCCGCGTGGCCACCAGCGGCGTCGAGCTGCCCAGCATGCTCGACCCCAGCCGCTGGGACATCTTCCTCGACCCACGCGTCTGGAACCGGATCATCTTCGTCGGCGTCGCCAACACGCTGAAGGCGGCGAGTGTCGCCGCGGTCGGCGCCGTCGCCCTCGGTGTGGTGTTCTCCCTGCTGCGCAGCGCGCAGACCCGCTGGATCCGCATCCCCATCGCCATCATCCTGGAGTTCTTCCGCGGCATGCCGGTGCTGCTGATGATGCTGTTCATCCTGCTGGCCGGCTCGACCGGCGCATACTGGGCCGTCGTGATCGCGCTGATCCTCTACAACGGGGCGCTCATCGGCGAGGCGCTGCGGGCCGGGCTCGTCGCCCTGCCGCGCGGCCAGCGGGAGGCGGGTCTGAGCCTCGGCATGCGCCCGCTGCAGTCCCGGCTGCTCGTCGAGTTCCCGCAGGCATTCCGGCAGATGCTGCCGATCATCGTGGCCCAGCTCGTCGTGCTGCTGAAAGACACCTCGCTCGGCTTCATCGTCGGCTACCCGGAGCTCATCCGGGTGACGATGAACAACATTGCCAGCGCGGTCGGCAACCGCTACCTCTTCTCCCTGTTCTTCGTCACCCTCGTGCTCTACCTGATCATGAACCTGTCCCTGTCCTGGTTCGCCCGCTGGCTCTCCCGCCGCACCGCGAGCGGCGGGAAGGCGGGCAGGGCCGGCCGGGGGCGCAGGCGGCCGCCGGAGGATCCCAACGACGCCATGCTCAACATGCGGCAGGCCTCCACGGATGCCGCGGCCTCCGCCACCGGCGGCTCCGTCTAGCCCGCGGTGCGCCGCCCACGCGCGGCTGGGTAAACTTGGGCCTTGTGTCTGAGTCCACTGAGCTCCCTGAAGCTATAAACGCCGAAGCCGTCATCACCGAATCCACCGTCGCCGCGGCCGTCGACGCCGCACTGGCGGCGATCGAGGCCGCCGGCGACTCCGCCGCGCTGAAAGCCGTGCGCACGGCGCACACCGGCGAGGCCTCGCCGCTGGCGCAGCTGAACGCCACCCTGCGCGACGTCCCCAAAGAGCAGAAGGCCGCCCTCGGCAAGCTCGTCGGCCAGGCCCGCGGCCGTGTCGCACAGGCGTTCGCCGCCCGCGAGGAGGGCATCGTGGCCGCGGAGGCCGCCGCCCAGCTCGAGGCGGAGGCGCTGGACGTCACCGCGCTGGCCAGCCGCTACCGCCCCGGCGCCCGGCATCCGCTCACCCTGCTGCAGGATCGCGTCTGCGACGTGTTCACCGGCATGGGTTGGGAGATCGCCGAGGGGCCAGAGGTCGAGAGCGAGTGGTTCAACTTCGACGCGCTGAACTTCGACGCCGACCACCCGGCGCGCGCCATGCAGGACACCTTCTTCATCGACCCGCCGGAGTCGCACCTCGTGCTGCGCACGCACACCTCGCCGGTGCAGGTGCGCTCGATGCTCGACCGCGAGCTGCCCGTCTACGTGCTGGCCCCCGGCCGCGTCTACCGCACCGACGAGTTCGACGCCACGCACCTGCCCGTGTTCATGCAGTTCGAGGGCCTCGCCGTCGACAAGGGCCTGACCATGGCGCACCTCAAGGGCACGCTCGACCACTTCGTGAAGTCGATCTTCGGCGATGAGGCCAAGATCCGCCTGCGCCCCAGCTACTTCCCGTTCACCGAGCCGAGCGCCGAGCTCGACTTCTGGCACCCGACGTTCAAGCACGGCGCGCGCTGGATCGAGTGGGGCGGCTGCGGCATGATCAACCCCAACGTGCTGCGGGCCGCCGGCATCGACCCCGAGGTGTACTCGGGCTTCGCCTTCGGAATGGGAATCGAGCGCGGCCTCATGCTGCGCAGCGATGTACAAGACATGCGTGAAATGGTCGAGGGCGATGTGCGCTTCTCCCAGCAGTTCGGAATGGTGGTTTAGTCATGCGGGTGCCCCTGAGTTGGCTCGCGGAATTCGTCGATCTCGCACCGGGAACGACCGCTGACGACGTGCATGCCGCGCTCGTCAAGGTCGGCCTCGAGGAGGAGGAGGTCCACAGCTTCGACCTCACCGGACCAATCGTCGTCGGAGAGGTGCTCGAGTTCGTCGAGGAGCCGCAGGCCAACGGCAAGACCATCCGCTGGTGCCAGGTGCGCGTCGCACCCGACGGCCAGCAGGCCGCCGACGGCGGCGACGCCGTGCACGGCATCGTCTGCGGTGCCGGCAACTTCTTTGTCGGGGACAAGGTCGTCGTGACCCTGCCCGGTGCCGTGCTGCCCGGCCCGTTCCCGATCGCGCCGCGCAAGACCTACGGCCACGTCTCCGACGGCATGATCGCCTCGGTGCGCGAGCTCGGCATCGGCGACGACCACGACGGCATCCTGCGCCTGTCGACGCTCGGCCTGGACCCCGAGGTCGGCACCGACGCCATCGAGCTGCTCGGCCTGGCCGACGAAGCCGTCGAGATCAACGTCACGCCGGACCGCGGCTACGCCTTCTCGATCCGCGGCGTCGCCCGCGAGTACTCGCACGCGACCGGGGCCGCCTTCCGCGACCCCGCTGCGCACGGCCAGCTCGCCCCGAGCGCCGACGGCGGCTTCCCGGTGACCTTCGCCGACGACGCCCCGATCCATGGCCGCCCCGGCGTCTCCGTGTTCTCCACGCGCGTCGTGCGCGGCATCGACCCGACCCGGCCGACCCCGCCGTGGATGGTGGCCCGGCTCAAGCTCGCCGGCATCCGCTCGATCTCGCTGCCCGTGGACATCACCAACTACGTGATGCTCGAGCTCGGCCAGCCGACCCACGGCTACGACCTCGACAAGCTCTCCGGCGGCATCGTCGTGCGCCGCGCCGCCGCGGGGGAGAAGATCACCACCCTCGACGAGCAGGAGCGCGCGCTGCACATCGAGGACCTGCTCATCACCGACGACAGCGGCGCCATCGGCATCGCCGGCGTCATGGGCGGGGCCAGCACCGAGATCAGCGACACGACGCGCAATGTGCTCGTCGAGGCTGCCAACTTCGACCCGGTCACCGTCGCGCGCTCGGCGCGCCGGCACAAGCTGCCGAGCGAGGCCGCGAAGCGCTTCGAGCGCGGCGTCGACCCGCGGATCGCGGCGGCGGCGACCTCCCGGGTGGCGCAGCTGCTCGTCGACCTGGCCGGCGGCACCGCGGATGACGCGGGCTCGCTGACCGGCGAGGCTGCAGGCGCCGCCGCCATCCTGCTGCCCGACGGCTACGTCTCCGGGCTCATCGGCGTCGACTACACCGAGGACGAGATCCGCGGATCGCTGGCCGAGGTCGGCGGCACCATCGCCGAGACCGACGGCGGCCTGCTGGTCACCCCGCCGAGCTGGCGCCCCGACGTGACCGACAAGTCCGACCTGGCCGAAGAGGTCGCCCGCATCGTCGGCTACGAGCGCATCCCCTCGGTGCTGCCCGTCGCCCCCGCCGGGCACGGCCTCACCCGCGAGCAGCGCATCCGCCGCACCGTGGCCGACGCCCTGGCCGCGGCCGGCTCGACCGAGATCATCGCGTTCCCGTTCCTGCCGAAGGCGCAGAACGACCTCTTCGGCACGGCCGAGGCGGCCGAGGTGCCGCAGATCAAGGTGGCGAACGCGCTCGACGCGAGCGCCCCGTACCTGCGCACCACGCTGCTGCCCGGCCTGATCGAGGCCGCCAAGCGCAACCTGTCCCGCGGCCTCACGGACGTCGCGCTGTACGAGCTCGGCCTCGTCTTCACCCCGGAGGAGGGTGCGGCCTACGGTCAGGCCACGCTGCCGGCCGGCACGCAGCGTCCGAGCGCGGAGCAGCTCGCTGAGCTGAACGCCGGCATCCCGCCGCAGCCGCGCCACGTCGGCGCGCTCATCGTGGGCAACGTCGTGCGCAAGCAGCCCGGCCAGAGCGCCGTCGCCGCCGGCATCGCCGATGCCCTCGCTATCGTCGCCCAGATCGCCCTCGCCACCGGCGCGGACATCGAGATCGTGCAGGGCCGCCACAAGGCCATGCACCCCGGCCGCACGGCCGAGCTGCGCGTCGCCGGCCAGGCCGTCGGCTTCGCCGGCGAGCTGCTGCCGCAGATCGCAGCGGACGCGGACCTGCCGCGCGTGGTCGCCGTCGTCGAGCTCGACCTGGACGCCGTGATCGCACTCGCGAAGCCCGTCGTGGAGGCCGCCGAGATCGGCACCTTCCCGGCCGCGACGCAGGACCTCACCCTTCTGGTCGACGCGTCCGTGCCCGCTGCCGCGGTGTTGTCCGCCGTGCGCGAGGGCGCAGGCGCGCTGCTCGAGGAACTGCACCTGGTCGACGACTACCGCGGCGCCGGCCTCGAAGAGGGGCAGAAGAGCCTCACCTTCGCGCTGCGCTTCCGGGCAAGCGACCGCACGCTCACCGCGGCGGAGGCGAGCGAGGCCAAGGTGGCCGGTGCCGCCCGCGCCGCCGAGCTGCTCGGCGCCGCGACCCGCGAGTAGCCGCAGCATCTGAACGACGGAGGGGCGCCGCGCTGCGGCGCCCCTCCGTCGTCTCTGGGCCGCTCGTCTGTGCCGCTCGGCGGTGGTGGCTTCGGTCGCTGGCGCTCCCTCGAGCCAACGGGAGGGGGAAGCAGCGGGAACCGGAGACAGCGGCACCCCCGAGTGCCAGAATGGCTGCATGAGCGAGAGCGCAAACACCGTGATGGTGCCGACGACGGCATCCGTCGACGAGTTCCTCGACCGTGCGGAGCCCGCCGGCCGCCGCGAGGACGCCTACGTGCTGAAGTCGATGCTCGACCGGATCACGGGCGTGCCCGCGGTGATGTGGGGGCCGAGCATCGTCGGCTACGGCAGCTACCACTACCGCTACGCCAGCGGGCGCGAGGGCGACTCCCCGTTGATCGGCTTCTCGCCGCGCAAGGCCTCGATGTCGCTCTACCTCGACCGGTACCCCGGCAGCGAGGAGCTGCTCGACCGTCTCGGCCCGAACAAGCGCGGCGCCGGCTGCGTTTGGGTCGGCCGATTCGACAAGCTCGACCTGGCCGTGCTCGAGGAGCTCTACGCCGAGAGCTGGCGCCGCGGCATCTCCGGGATCGGGCTGCCGTACGAGGGTTGAGCTCACTCGGCGCAATCGAGTTTGCCGCCCGCCCGCGGGGCGCGATAGGCTCACGACATGCTTTCCGCTCGGCGCACCCCCCTCGCACTGGCCATCCCCGCCGTGCCTGCGCTGCGTCGACGCCGGGCCGACCGCCGAATCTAGGCGGCGCTTGCGTGACCCTTCGTGGAGTCTGACGTGGCGTCGCCGTCGCAACCTCGTCGTCCACTCACGTAAGGCAACAGAATGACATTCGCGGTCGCGGTAGCCGGGGCATCCGGCTACGCAGGCGGAGAACTCCTCCGCATCCTCTCCCAACACCCCGACTTCGAGGTGCGCACGGTCACGGCGCACTCGAACGCCGGCCAGCAGCTGGTCGACGTGCAGCCACACCTGCGCAGTCTCGCCCACCTCACCCTCGTCGACACCACGCCGGAGAACCTCGCCGGCCACGACGTCGTCTTCCTCGCCCTGCCGCACGGGAAGTCCGGCGAGCTCACCGCCCACCTCGACGCCGACACACTCGTCGTCGACTGCGGCGCCGACCACCGGCTGGAGAGCGAGTCCGACTGGGCGGCGTTCTACGGCGGCGACTTCTACGGCGCCTGGAGCTACGGCGTGCCCGAGCTGCTGGTCGACGGGGGAGCGGCCAAGCAGCGCGAGCGGCTCGCCGGCACCCGCCGCATCGCCGCCCCCGGCTGCAACGCCAGCACCGTCGCCCTCTCGCTCGCGCCCGGCATCCGCTCCGGCGTCATCGAGTCCGCCGACATCGTCTCGGTGCTCGCCGTCGGCCCGTCCGGCGCGGGCAAGGCGCTGAAGACCAACCTGCTCGCCGCCGAGATCCTCGGCTCCGCCAGCCCGTACGCCGTCGGCGGCACCCACCGGCACATCCCCGAGATCCAGCAGGCGCTGCGCGGCGCGGGCGCCGTCGACCCGACCGTGTCGTTCACCCCGGTGCTCGTGCCCATGGCGCGCGGCATCCTGGCCACCTCGACCGCCCGCGTCGTTCCGGGCACGGATGCCGCAACGGTACGCGCCGCCTGGGAGGCCGCCTACGCCGACGAGCCGTTCGTGCACCTGCTTCCGGCCGGCCAGATGCCGCGCACCGCCGACACCGTCGGCGCCAACACCATCCTGCTCGGCCTCGCCGTCGACGAGGCCGCCGGCCGCGTCGTCGTCGTCGCCGCCATCGACAACCTGGTCAAGGGCACCGCCGGTGCCGCCATCCAGTCCGCCAACATCGCCCTCGGCCTGCCCGAGACCGCCGGTCTCGCCCTGAATGGAGTCGCCCCGTGAGTGTCACAACCCCCCTCGGATTCGACGCGGCCGGCATCGCCGCCGGCATCAAGAGCTCCGGAGCGCCGGACCTCGCCCTCATCGTGAACCGCGGGCCCTCGCAGGCCGCGGCGGCCGTCTTCACCAGCAACCGGGCGCAGGCCAACCCGATCATCTGGTCGAAGGAGGTCATCAAAGACGGCACCGTCTCGGCCATCGTGCTGAACTCCGGCGGCGCCAACTGCTTCACCGGAAGCCAGGGCTTCCAGGTCACCCACCGCACCGCCGAGGCCGTCGCCGCCGCCCTCGACGTCTCCGCCGGCGACGTGCTCGTCTGCTCCACCGGCCTGATCGGCGACCAGCTGAACGTCGAGGTGCTCGCCGCGGGCGTCGCAACGGCCGCCGCCGCGCTCGGCGCCGACGGCGGCGACGACGCGGCCCGCGCCATCATGACCACCGACTCGGTGCCGAAGACGGCCAGCATCAGCCAGGACGGCTGGAGCATCGGCGGCATCGCCAAGGGCGCCGGCATGCTCGCGCCCGGCCTCGCCACGATGCTCGTCGTCATCACCACCGACGCCCTGCTCGACGCGGCCTCCCTCGAGGCGGCGCTCCGCGCCTCCACCCGCGTCACCTTCGACCGGCTCGACTCCGACGGCTGCATGTCGACCAACGACCAGGTCAGCCTGCTCTCCTCCGGCGCCTCCGGGGTCACCCCCGACCTCACCGCGTTCACCGCCGCCCTCACCGTGCTCTGCCGCGAGCTCGCCCTCAAGCTGCAAGCGGACGCCGAGGGCGCCAGCCACAACATCGCCATCGAGGTCGTCGGCGCGCTCAGCGAGGACGAAGCCGTCGAGGTCGGACGCTCCGTCGCCCGCAACAACCTCTTCAAGGCCGCCATCTTCGGCAACGACCCCAACTGGGGCCGCGTGCTGGCCGCGATCGGAACCACGCAGGCCGCCTTCGACCCGTACAACGTCGACGTGTCGATGAACGGGGTGCGCGTCTGCCACGCCGGCGAGCCCGACCAGCCGCGCGAGCTCGTCGACCTGAGCCCGCGCGACACCCGCGTGCTCATCGAGCTGCACGTCGGCGCGGCATCCGCCACCATCTTCACCAACGACCTCACGCACGACTACGTGCACGAGAACAGCGCGTACTCGAGCTGATGATGGGCGAGAGCGTGAAATCTACAGAAGAGCTGGAGCTGATCCAGGCCGACGCCGCCGTCAAGGCGGCCACACTGATCGAGGCGCTGCCCTGGCTCAAGCGCTTCCACGAGCAGATCATCGTGGTCAAGTTCGGCGGCAACGCCATGGTCAGCGAGGAGCTGCAGCGCGCCTTCGCCGAGGACATGGTCTACCTCCGCTACGCCGGCATCCGGCCCGTCGTCGTGCACGGCGGCGGCCCGCAGATCTCGGCCATGCTGGAGAAGCTCGGCATCCAGAGCGAGTTCCGCGGCGGTTACCGGGTGACCACGCCGGAGACCATGGAGGTGGTGCGCATGGTGCTCACCGGCCAGGTCAACCGCGAGCTGGTCAGCCACATCAACGAGCACGGCCCGCTGGCCGCCGGGCTCTCCGGTGAGGACGCCGGCCTGTTCCAGGGCCGCCGCCGCGGTGCCATCGTCGACGGCGAAGAGGTCGACCTCGGCCTCGTCGGCGACGTCATCGCCGTGGACCCCGCCGCGGTGCACGCCCAGATCGAGGCCGGCCGCATCCCCGTCATCTCCTCGATCGCGCCCGACGTCGCGGTGCCGGGCCAGTCGCTCAACGTCAACGCGGACTCCGCCGCGGCGGCGCTGGCGGTCGCCCTCGGCGCCGCCAAGCTCGTCATCCTCACCGACGTCGCCGGCCTGTACCGCGACTGGCCGGACCGCGACTCGCTCGTCTCCGTCATCGACGTGCCCGAGCTGCGCGAGCTGCTGCCCACGCTCGAGTCGGGCATGATCCCAAAGATGGCCGCCTGCCTGGAGGCCGTCGAAGGCGGCGTCTCCAAGGCCGCCATCATCGACGGACGGGTGCCGCACTCGATCCTGCTCGAGATCTTCACCCAGAGCGGCATCGGCACCGAGGTCGTGCTGCCAGAGAACATTGACGCCGCGGATGCCGCAGGCACCACAACGCAAGGAGCACCGGCATGACCGACTGGCAGCAACGATCCGCGAACCGCATGATGCGCACCTTCGGGGCGCCCATGGCGATGCTCGTGCGCGGCCAGGGTACCCGGGTCTGGGACGACGCGGGCAACGAGTACCTCGACTTCCTCGCCGGCATCGCCGTCAACGCGCTCGGCCACGCCCACCCGGTCTTCGTCGACGCGCTCACCCGCCAGGCGTCCACGATCGCGCACGTCTCCAACTACTTCGCCTCCCCGCCCCAGCTTGAGCTCGCCGAGCGGCTGGCCCGGCTGAGCGGAGCGGGCGAGGAGGGCCGCGTCTTCTTCAGCAACTCCGGCGCCGAGGCCAACGAGGCCGCATTCAAGCTCGCCCGCCTGCACGGCGGCGCGAGCCGGCCGCGCATCATCGCGCTTACCGACGCCTTCCACGGCCGCACCCTGGGCAGCCTGGCGCTGACCGGCAAGTCTGCGATGCGTGCCCCGTTCGAACCGATGCCCGGCGGGGTCGAGCACATCGACAGCACGATCGAGGCGCTCGAGGCCGCGATGGGCGACGACGTCGCCGCCGTGTTCCTCGAGCCGATCAAGGGCGAGGCCGGCGTGCTCCCGCTGCCGGAGGGCTACCTCGAGGCGGCCCGCGAGGTCACCAGCCGCCACGGCGCGCTGCTCATCATCGACGAGATCCAGACCGGGGCAGGCCGCACGGGGGAGTGGTTCGCCTTCCAGCACGCCGGCATCACCCCGGACGCCATCACCGTGGCCAAGGGCATCGGCGGCGGCGTGCCGATCGGCGCCCTGATTACCTTCGGCGCGGCATCCGAGCTGTTCGGCCCCGGCCACCACGGCAGCACCTTCGGCGGCAACCCGCTGATGACGGCGACCGCGAACGCCGTCCTCGGCGAGATCGAGCGCGCCGGCCTGGTGCGGAACGCCGCCGAGCGGGGCGCCGAGCTGCGGTCCGCGATCGCGTCGATCGGCTCGCCCCACATCGTCGGCATCCGCGGCAAGGGCCTGCTGCTCGGCGTCGCGCTCAGCGAGCCGCGCGCCGGCGGGCTGACCGCCGCCGCCATGGCCGAGGGCCTCATCGTCAACGCCGCCAACCCGAGCACCATCCGCCTGGCGCCGCCGCTCACCATCGACAGCGCCGACATCACCGAGTTCACGGCGCGCTTCGGCCGCGCCCTCGCCACTCTCGACACCCCCACCGAAAGCGACGCATCATGACCCGCCACTTCCTCCGCGACGACGACGTGACCCCCGCCGAGCAGGCCGAGATCCTCCAGCTGGCCCTCGAGCTGAAGAAGGACCGCTTTGCCGAGAAGCCGCTCGCCGGCCCGCAGACGGTCGCCGTCATCTTCGACAAGTCCTCCACCCGCACCCGGGTCTCCTTCGCGGTCGGCATCGCCGACCTGGGCGGCACGCCGCTGATCATCTCCACCGCCAACAGCCAGCTCGGCGGCAAGGAGACGCCGTCCGACACGGCGCGCGTGCTCGAGCGCATGGTCGCGGCCATCGTCTGGCGCACCTACGGCCAGGCCGGCCTCACCGAGATGGCCGAGGGCACCACCGTCCCGGTGATCAACGCGCTCTCCGACGACTTCCACCCCTGCCAGCTGCTGGCCGACCTGCTCACCATCACCGAGAAGCGCGGCGCGCTGGCCGGGCTCACGCTGACCTTCCTCGGTGACGGCGCCTGCAACATGGCGCAGTCCTACCTGCTGGCCGGCGCCACAGCCGGAATGCACGTGCGCATCGCCTCGCCGGCCGGCTACACGCCGAGCGAGCAGGTGGTGGCGGATGCCGCCGCCATCGCCGCACAGACCGGCGGCTCCGTCGCCCTCTTCACCGACCCGGTCGCCGCCGTCAGCGGATCCGACGTCGTCGTCACCGACACCTGGGTGTCGATGGGCAAGGAGGAGGAGAAGGCGGCCCGCGTGGCCGAGCTCGGCGCCTACCGGGTGGACAGCGAGCTGATGGCGCACGCGGCATCCGACGCCCTCTTCATGCACTGCCTGCCGGCCGACCGCGGCTACGAGGTCACCGCCGAGGTCATCGACGGGCCGCAGAGCATCATCTGGGACGAGGCGGAGAACCGCCTGCACGCCCAGAAGGCGCTCATGGTCTGGCTGCTCGCCCAGAACGCCAGCTAGCGCGCGCCCGACCTCCCACCGACCAGAAAAGCGAATGCCATGAGCAACGACCTCAGCAAGAACACCCCGAGCGGCGCCATCGACGGCGTAGGCGAGACGACAGAAGGAGCCCTCTGGGGCGCCCGCTTCGCCGGCGGCCCCTCGCCGGAGCTCGCCCGGCTCAGCAAGTCGACCCACTTCGACTGGCAGCTGGCCGAGTACGACATTGCCGGCTCGAAGGCGCACGCCCAGGCACTGGCCGCGGCCGGCTACCTCGACGACGCCGAGCTGGCCGGCATGCTCGCCGCCCTCGACGAGCTGCTGCACAAGGTGCAGGGCGGCCAGTTCCTGCCCGCCGAGAGCGATGAGGACGTGCACGGCGCCCTCGAGCGCGGCCTGATCGAGATCGCCGGCAGCGAGCTCGGCGGCAAACTGCGCGCCGGCCGCAGCCGCAACGACCAGATCGCCACCTTCATCCGGATGCTGCTGCGCGACCACTCGGTCACCGTCTCCCGGCTGCTGATCGACCTGATCGACGCCCTCGCCGCGCAGGCCGCCGCCCACCCGGCCGCGATCATGCCCGGCCGCACCCACCTGCAGCACGCCCAGCCGGTGCTGCTCTCGCACCACCTGCTCGCACACTGCTGGCCGCTGGTGCGCGACCTGGACCGCCTCGCCGACTGGAACCGCCGCGCCGACTTCTCGCCGTACGGCTCCGGCGCCCTCGCCGGCAACACGCTCGGCCTGGACGCCGGCCTGGTGGCATCCGTGCTCGGCTTCGGCGGCGTCGTCGAGAACTCGATCGACGGCACGGCCAGCCGCGACCTGGTCGCCGAGTTCAGCTACGTGCTCGCCCAGATCGGCATCGACCTGTCCAGGCTGTCCGAGGAGATCATCCTCTGGAACACCCGCGAGTTCGACTTCGTCACGCTCGACGACGCCTACTCGACCGGCTCGTCGATCATGCCGCAGAAGAAGAACCCGGACATCGCCGAGCTCGCCCGCGGCAAGTCCGGCCGGCTGATCGGCAACCACACCGGCCTGCTCGCCACCCTCAAGGGGCTGCCGCTGGCCTACAACCGCGACCTGCAGGAGGACAAGGAGCCCGTCTTCGACTCCCTGCAGAACCTCGAGGTGCTGCTGCCGGCGTTCACCGGCATGGTCGCCACGCTCCGCTTCCACACGGAGCGGATGGCCGAGCTCGCGCCGCAGGGCTTCTCGCTGGCGACGGATGTCGCCGAGTGGCTGGTCAAGCAGCACGTGCCGTTCCGCGACGCCCACGAGATCACCGGCGCCATGGTCAAGTTCTGCGAGGACCGCGGCCTGGAGCTGCACGAGATCGATGACGCCGCACTCGTCACGATTGACCCGCGGCTCACGCCGGAGGTGCGCTCGGTGCTCAGCATCGAGGGCTCGGTGAACAGCCGCGACGGCCTGGCCGGCACCGCCCCGGTGCGGGTCGCCGAGCAGCTGGCCGCCCTCACCGCCCGGGTGCGCGGCTTCGCGCAGGCCCTGCCGAGCGGCAACACGACCCTCTGACAGACACGGAGTCCGACATGCAGGCGCCAGCCGGTGTGCCCCGAGCGTTCTTTGCTCGGGATGCCACCGTGCTGGCGCCTCTGCTGTTGGGGGCCGTGGTCCGGCACAGCACGGCCGAGGGCACCGTCGCGGTGCGGCTGAGCGAGGTGGAGGCATACCGCGGCAACGGCGAGGACCCTGGATCGCACGCGCACCGCGGCGTGACGCCCCGCACCCGCGTG
This sequence comes from Microterricola pindariensis, assembly GCF_002936985.1. GTDB lineage: Bacteria > Actinomycetota > Actinomycetes > Actinomycetales > Microbacteriaceae > Microterricola > Microterricola pindariensis. Next base: position 62,448 of record NZ_MPZN01000016.1, read on the forward strand.
ATGTTCGGCCCGCCGGCGCACCTCTACGCCTACTTCAGCTACGGCATGCACGTCTGCGCGAACATCGTCTGCGCGCCGGACGGGCAGGCGGCCGGACTGCTGCTGCGCGGCGGCGCGGTGGTGGAGGGGCTGGAGCTGGCCCGGCTGCGGCGGCCGACGGCAGCGACCGACCGGGAGCTGGCCCGCGGGCCGGCCCGACTCGCGTCCGCGCTCGGCATCCGGCTGGAGCAGAGCGGCGCCGACCTGCTCGCGCCGCCGTTCAGCATCGAGCTGCCGGCGAGTCCGGCGGTCTTCGCCACCACGGCCCGCACCGGGGTCGGTGGCGAGGGCGGGGGAGCGGCATTCCCGTGGCGCTTCTACCTCCCGGGCGACCCGACCGTCTCACCGTACAAGCGGCACCCCAAGCGAGCGCCCTAGGCGGGGCGTGCGGGGCAGAGTAGTCAGCGGGGCAGGGCCGGCTGCTGCTGGGTGATGCAGTGGATGCCGCCGCCGCGGGCGAAGATCGGCCGGGATTCGACCGTGACCACCCGGCGCCCGGGGTAGGCCTCAGCGAGGATCGCGCGGGCGGTCGCATCCGCGGCCTCCTCGCCGAAGCCGCACGCGATCACGCCGTCGTTGACGACCAGGTGGTTCACGTAGCTCCAGTCGACGAATCCCTCGCCGTCGCGGAGGGTCGCCGGGGCGGGCAGGTCGAGGATCTCCCACGCGCGCCCGGCGGCATCCGTCGTCTCGGCGAGCAACCCGCGGAGCTCGCGGGTCAGGGCGTGGTCCGGGTGGGCGGGGTCCCGCTGCTCGTGCAGCAGCAACCGGCCGGGCGAGGGGATCGTGGCCACGATGTCGACGTGTCCGCGGGTGCCGAAGTCGTCGTAGTCGCGGGTCAGTCCGCGGGGCAGCCAGATCGGGTGCGTCGCGCCGATCGTGCGCGCCAGCTCGGCCTCGACCCTGGCCTTGTCGAGAAACGGGTTGCGGCCGGGGTCCAGCTGCACGGTCTCGGTGAGGAGCACGGTGCCCTCCCCGTCGACGTGGATGCCGCCGCCCTCGTTGACGAGGGTCGAGCTGATCAGCTCGGCCCCGAGGTGTGCCGTGACAATCCGGGCCACCTGGGCGGACGTGCCCCACTCCGCCCAGTGCGGGGCGCCCCAGCCGTTGAAGACCCAGTCGACCGCGCCGAGCACGGTGGGGCGCCCGTCGTCGACGACGAAGCTCGGGCCGAAGTCGCGCATCCAGAACTCGTCCAGCGGCGCCTCGAGGATCTCGATCTCGCTGCCGAGCATGCGCCGGGCGCGGGCCATCTCGCTCGGGTCGACCACCATGGTCACCGGCTCGAAGCCGGCGACGGCGTGCGCAACCTCCGTCCAGCTGCCGAAGCATTCCTCGGCCGCTGCGCTCGTCTCGCCCAGGGTGATGCCCGCACGGGGGAACGCCATCCAGGTGCGCTCGTGCCGGGTGGTCTCCGACGGCATCCGCCAACTCATGTGCCTGCCTCCTTCGTCCGCCAGCGGACGAGCTGCGTCACACCGGACCGCCCTTGTTGATCAGGCGATCAACAATTGACCCGACAGTACATAGAATGGTCCGACCATGTCAAGACCTCCATCCACGCGGGGCGCGCGCAAGCCGCCGGCCGAGCGCAGCGCCGAGATCACAGACGCCGCGCGGGCGCTCGCGCTCGAGAGCGGGCTCGCGGCGGTCACGCTCCGCGCACTGGCCCAGCGGGTCGGTGTCACCTCGGCCCTGATCGCCCACTACGAGCCGAGCATGGATGCCCTGGTCGCGCGCACCTTCGGCGACATCGTGGCGGGCGAGCTCGCCGAGATCGTCGCGCTGACTGGCGCGCTGACCCCGCGCGAGCGACTCAAGCTGCTCGTGCAGACCGTCTCGGACGGCAGCCGCACCGACGTCACCGTGGTCTGGGTGGATGCCTGGGCGCTCGGGCGCCGCAACGAGCAGCTCGCCGCGAGCGTGCGCGAGCAGATGGACGCGTGGCAGGGCGTGCTGCAGGCCACCTTCACCGCGGGCGCCCGCGCCGGCGACTTCTCGGCCGCCGACCCGGCGCAGCTCGCCTGGCTGGTGCTCGGTCTCATTGACGGCCTGAACGCCCAGTCGCTCGTGCGCTGGGGCGGGGCGAGCGATCGCGGCGACCTCGTCGCGCGCACGATCGCGGTGCTGGTCGGCCTGCCGGCCGATGCCCTGAGCTGATTCCGCGCCCGGCGGCGAGCGCAACCGGCGGCGAGCGCAACCCGCGGCGAGCGCAACCCGCGGCGAGCGCAACCCGCGACGAGCTCAGCCGAGGGCGAGCCGCACGAGCACCGCGCAGGCGCTGGCCCAGAGCAGGCTGGCCAGGGTGCCGATGATGAACCGCTCCCTGGCCTCCGCGGCGGCGAGCTCGGTGAAGCGGCCGAGGCCCTTGACCGCGATCACGATCGCCAGCGCCTC
>NZ_MPZN01000017.1 GCF_002936985.1 Microterricola pindariensis
GGCGATCCGTATCCCCGTGGCTATTCGCCGACCGTGATCACGGGCAAAATTGGCAAACGTGCCATCCTGCAGGCAGATATCCGAATCAATGAGCTGCGCATTCCGAAAACAAATCTTTTGGAACGTTCGCACGACTTCAAGGATGCCGTAGCCGTGCTGAACGCCACCCGCAGCAGCGCGTCGTGGGAGGCGCTCGGGCATGCGGTGGCTGCCTTCGAAATCGCCCAAGCCTACTCATTGGAAAGATCGCAGTTTGGCAGCACGATCGGTAGCTACCAGCTGGTGCAGAACTTACTCGCCAATATGCTCGCCGAGGTCACTGCCATGTACACGATGTGTGTGCGCAGCGCTCAGCTGGCCGACGCCGGCCAACTCACAGGTCCGATGTCCTCGCTCTTGAAGCTCCACACCGCCAAGAAGTCCCGTTGGGTCTGCCAGTCGTCGCGGGACATCCTCGCCGGCAACGGTCTCCTGCTTGAACGCCACGTCGCTAGGCATTTGACCGACATGGAGATAGTTCACACCTACGAGGGCACCGAATTCATACAGTCGCTCCTGGTGGGCCGCGAACTGACAGGCGTTTCGGCATTCTCGGCCAGTAAGAAGCACAAGGAAAGGCTCCAGGGCTGATGCGTTTCACAGGAAAGGCTGCCGTCGTTACCGGCGGCGCCCAGGGCATTGGCCGGGCCACATCGTTGCGACTGGCGCGCGAGGGCGCAGTCGTGGGCATTTTCGACCTCAACCGCGATCGTGCCGTTCAAAGCGCGGCCGACCTATCGTTAGACCCGGAGGTCATTGCAGCGGCAGGTCGAGTTCTGGCTTACAGCTGCGACGTCACCAATGACGATGCTGTCGCCAGCGCGGCTGCAGCTTTCGCGCGAGACGCCGGAGGCCTGCATATCCTGGTGAACAATGCCGGAATCACGCGCGACGAGCTGTTCTTCCGTATGGAAAGGTCGAGTTGGGACTCGGTGATCAATACGAATCTCACCAGCATGTTTGTCTGCAGCCAGGTTGCGCAGTCGTACATGGTCGGCCAGCGGAGCGGCAAAATCGTGAATCTGAGTAGCCGCTCGGCGCTCGGCAACCGAGGCCAGGCCAACTATGCGGCGGCCAAGGCCGGCGTGCAAGGCTTCACCGCGACTCTCGCCATCGAGCTCGGCCGGTACAACATCAATGTCAATGCTGTCGCTCCTGGATTCGTCGCCACCGAGATGACTGATGCCACCGCGCTGCGAGTCGGCAAAGACCCTTCTGAATATCAGGATGAAGTTGCCAATCGCACTCCCCTCGGCCGGGTGGGAACGCCGGCCGACGTAGCGGCCTCCGTCGCGTTCCTGAGCTCGGACGACGCCGCATACATCTCGGGCCAGACTCTCTACGTGAATGGCGGAGCCCGATGAAAACCACCTTGGAGATAGCGCGCCTCATGCCAACGATGGCCCCCGGGACGACATTGGGGCTGTCCCGTCCCATTCCATTGACACAGGGGCGCATCGACGATTTCGCAGAGATCACTGGCGACAGACAGTGGATTCATGTCGATGCCGAGCGCGCGAGTTCGGGGCCCTACGCTGGCACGATCGCGCACGGGTACCTCATTCTGGCTCTCCTCCCCGAATTCACGCGCGATGTCGTCGACTTCGCATCTCAGGGCACCGTCATCAACTACGGGCTCAACCGCGTACGTTTTCTCGCCGCGGCTGGCAGCGGCATACAGTGCATCGACCGCATCACCCTGATGGAACGCACAGACAAAACGGCTGGCACTCTCTATGGCCTTCAGCATGAGTTGATGGACGCGGAGACCGGCGATGTACTGTGTCTGGCGCAAACGCTCACACTCGTGCGAGCTGCAGCATGAGCCTGCTCGTTGAGCATGCTTCGGGGCTTCTCACCCTGACGTTCTCGGAGCCGGCAAAGAGAAACCCGCTCACGCCCGAGATCGCCGACGCCCTGGCGAAAGAGATTCGAGAGGCAGAGGCGTCTGACCTTGTTCGGGCGGTTCTCATTCTCGGGTCCGGTGGCAACTTCTCCTCCGGCGGGGATCTTCGGGCGATGCCTCCCGCCGACACAATCGCCGCTGCCGATCGGCTCCGCCGCTACGCCGCCCTGATCACGACGATGGCGAAATCGACGCTGCCGATGGTATGCGCCCTCGAGGGAACAACCGCGGGAATCGCTCTGGGCGTGGCCACCGCTTGCGATGTGATCGTGGCTGATGAGCAGGCCCGGTTGCTCTTTCCTTTCAGCAGGCTCGGGCTCTTTCCGGACGGTGGGCTCATCCATGGCTTGGCCTCACGGGTCGGGCCGGGCCGTGCAAAAGCACTCCTGCTGGTTGGCGATCCCGTCACTGCGCAGCGCGCCTACGACATGGGACTTGTCGACCGTCTCGCGCCGCCTGGTAGCGCGGTCGCCCTGGCCTCCGATATCGCGCGCGACCTCGCGCTTCGCGCACCGCTGTCAGTGGGCAGCATTAAATCGGCCTTCTCGGACGGCGTCAATGCCCTCGCGCCGACGCTCGAAACCGAACGGATCACGCAGTCACGGCTCTATTTCTCTGAAGACTTCACAGAGGGCAGGGCGGCCTTCTTCGACAAAAGGCAAGCTGCCTTCACCGGCCGATAGACGAGAATCCTCACGCTCGCAGGTCGCCAAGCAGCTCATCAAGCATCTCCACCTGCTGAGCTGCCGTGGGAGCTCCCCGGTACACGACTGACTGCACGCTCAGTCCGTCCATCAGCACGCGCAGCCGCCGCACCGCTGCGTCAATCGAGACACCGGAGGCGAGTGTACCCGCACTCTGAGCCTCGACCAGACGTGTGCGCACGCGATCGTTGAATGCCTCGGTCTCCTGGTCGTTCACCCCGAGCAAGCGCTCATTGCCGATGGCTTCACCCCAGAATGCCACCTCGACAGCCGCCAGCGTCTGCCGCTGCGCATCGAGTGGTAGGCAGGCGAGCATGTATTCACGCAGCGCATCGAGCCCTCTCAGCTCGGTGCTTCTCAGCTCGGAGGCACTCAGTGCAGTCTCAAGCATGAGGTGCACCTCGCGGTGGGCGGCCCTCATCGCTTGCACGAGCAGATCGTCTTTGTCGGAGAAGTAGTGCACTAGGACCCCGCTCGAGTAACCAGCCTCACGCGCGATCTCGCGCATGGTTGCGTTAACGAGGCCTTTGCGAACTATGACAGCCCACACCGCTTCGATGATTTCTCGGCGGCGTTGGTCGTGGTCGACGACTTTGGGCACGTCGCGCTCCTCAGGTCTAGTTGGTCGGACTTGTTCACGGTCTAGCGTCTGCCGCGATCCATCTCCGCCTTCGTGCCCGGCTGCGAGACCCTGATACGAAGGCAGAAGCGAGCAACACGTTCTCTATCTTCGCTGGCACGCGGATACGCAGCAGTTCGGGCAACAATTCCACCCGGCGACTACAACTGGCGATAGCATCGCGGGTGTTTCAAGAGGTGCCGACGATTGGGGCTAGCTTATCCGTGGAGTTTCCCCATCGAAGCCCCTGACGTCGCCCTCTGGACATGACTCCTTCGCCAGTTCCCAATGGAGGAGGACGTCTCCGGACGTCTCAATCAGCGGTGACTAATCTTGCACTCCACTCCGCGACTCTCCCCCGCTGGAACCACCTCGGGCTCCCGACGACGTCCTCACTAATGCCCAAGGATGCCGTACTGCCGCGACCGAGGGGTGCGAACCACGTCGAATGCTTGTCCCTCGCGCTCGATCTCAGACGGCGGCCATGGCATCCTGGCGCTCAATCGCGGCGTTTAGTGAGGCAAACGCCGCATCGGTCACGGTCAGCGATTTCTCGATATCGCTCTCGGAGTGCGCCGCAGAAACGAACCAGTTGTGCGTCGGATGCAGATAGACCCCGTTGTCGATGCAGAACTGAGCAAATAGTTCGCCAAGCTTCACACCGCCCGGTCCCCCGAAGAGCAGGAGGGGCATCTGCACCGGTCCTGAAACCTGCGCGTCGATGCCATGCTTAGCCGCCTGCGCGCTGAGGCCCGCGCAGAGCAGTGTGCCAACGCGACGCATTTGCTCGAGAGCATCAGTGTCCCGAAGCTGGGTGATGGTCGCGATTGCCGCTGCCATGGAGCTCGCCGAGTACCAGAACGAGCCGGTGACATAGATGCTCGTTGCTGACTCACGTAGCCGCTCAGTACCGGTGACAGCTGACAACGGGTATCCGTTGGCAATAGCCTTCGACCACGCCGCGAGATCCGGCTGAACGCCGAACTGATCCCACGAGCCCTTGAGGTCAATGCGGAATCCGACGCGAACTTCATCCAGGATCAGGAGCGCGCCGTTATCGTCGCACAGTTGACGTGCAGCCTGGGCAAACTCAGCTGTCGCATACTCCTGAGTGAGTCCGAGCGGCTGGTGCACTGGCGCGATGATGATTGCGGCGAAATCATCGCCGGCCTCGGCGACAGCGGCTTTCAGCGACTCGACGTCATTGAAGACGAAACGGACCTGATGTGCACGGTCCTCCGGGGTGACTCCGCTCAATCGCGGAGTGCACCATGGAATTGCGCCGTGGTAGGCGTCGACCGCGATCAGGATCGTGTTGCGACCTGTGGCGGCGCGGGCGGTCGTGACACACGCGGTCGTTGCGTCGGTCCCGTTCTTACCGAAGAGCGCCCAATCCGCGTGCGGGATCGTCTCGCACATGAGCTCGGCCAGCTCGACCATCTCCACACCCGGTCCGTTGAAAATATCACCCTTCGCGAATACCGCCCTGGCAGACTCGTCGACCTTCTCGAATTGGCGGCCGAGGACGATCGGCCCCCAGCCGCACATGAAGTCGATGTACTCATTGCCGTCGACGTCCGTGATTCGTGCGCCGTCGCCGGTCTCCATGAACTGTGGATAGCCGCTGGGCAGCTTCTTCATGTTCATGTGGCCGTAGACGCCGCCAGGCAAGACCTTTTCTGCACGGGAGCGCAGAGACGCGTCGGTGGTGTTCTCGTTGCGCTTAGTCATCGTTGAGCATCTCCTTCACAACCGACACGATGCCGGCGGTATCCAAGCGGTAGTGGGCGTAAAGTCCGGCGGGCGGGCCAACAGGCACGTGCTCGTCCGGGACACCGTGTTTCCGGAATCGGGTTGGTAGCACAAGGTTCTCGAGGAGCACGTCGGCGACCCCCGAACCCAGACCGTTCGTGATATTGCCTTCCTCGACGGTGAGGATGCCTCCCGTCGTGGCGGCGGCATCCAGAACGACCCCTTCATCGAGCGGGGACACCGTGAACATATCGATCACCCGCACGTTGATTCCTTGCGCCTCGAGTTCCCGAGCTGCGGCGAGCGAAGGATGCACCGTCGACCCCGTCGCGATGATCGTCAGGTCGGCACCATCCTTCAGCGAAATAGCCTTACCAATCTCAATCTCTGGAACCTCGCTGTACACCTCTGGGTCGCGTCCCCTCCCCAGCCGCAGATACATTGCACCGGGGTAGTCCATGCTGGCGCGAAGCACCGCCCGCAGATGGTTGGCGTCAGTGACGCAGACAACCGTGAGGTCGGCGATGCTGCGGGTGATGCCTATGTCTTCGAGGCTGTGATGGCTCGTTCCGTAAAAACCCAGCGACATCCCGGAGTGGTGCCCAACGACGCGCACTGGGAGCTGCGGGTACGCACAATCGGTCCGCAGCTGCTCGCATCCGATGAGGGCCGCGAACGAAGCGAATGTGGCGGCGAATGGGACAAAGCCTGTGCTCGCCAGTCCAGCGGCAACGGTGATCATGTTCTTCTCGGCAATGCCGAGATTGAAGAAGCGTTCCGGGTGAACGGCCGCAAAGTCATTGGCTCGGTTGGAGCGTGCAAGGTCAGCAGTGAGCACCACGACCCGGGGATCTTCGTTGGCGATATCAGCGAGCTCCTCCCCAAAGACGAAAGCCGGAATGGAGCGTGTGTCCGTGCCGTCGAAGGACCGTCTGTCCTTCAACCCGACGTTCGCGGTTCCATTGAATACCTCCGATTGGTCCTGCCAGTCCGCCGACATCTAGATCACGCCCTCCATCAATTCGTTCATGACGGCGTCATAGTCTTCCCCAACGAGGTTCCCTACGTGCCAATCGGTGCTCAGCTCCATACGGGCAACACCCTTGCCTTTGACCGTGTCAGCGAGAATGCACTGAGGTTTCGAGGGGTCGGCCTCGTCGAGGCTGCGGAACGCCTTGAGCACGGCGTTCAGATCGTGCCCGTCTACCCTGTGGACCTGCCAGCCGAACGCGGCAAAGCGCTCATCAATCGGCCCGGTACTCATGATGTCCTGGGTAAAGCCGTCAATGCTTAGCTGGTTGTTGTCGACCACCGCGACAAGCTTGCCCAAGCCGTAATGGCTCGCCGACATGGCGGCCTCCCAGATCTGGCCCTCCGCCAACTCGCCGTCGCCGAGGAGTGCCCAGGTGCGATAGTCGAAGCCATTGAGGCGTCCACCCAATGCAATTCCGACTCCGACAGAGAGCGCATGCCCCAGTGAGCCGGAGCTAAAGTCGATGCCCGGAATCTTCTTCATATCCGGGTGATCACCGAATGGACTACCCAAGCGGGTGAAGGTATCGAGCTCACTTGGGGCGAAATAGCCGAGGTCGGCCAAGACCGGGTACAGACCGATCGCCGCGTGCCCCTTCCCCATAACGAAGCGGTCCCGTGCGAGATGCTTCGGCCGAGTGGGGTCGATTCTCAACTCGTCGTAGTAGAGCGCCGCCATCAGTTCGGCACAGGAGAAGACTGAGGAGTAGTGCCCTGCGCCAGCAATCTTGGTCAAGCGCAAAGTCTCGGTTCGAATGAACCGCGCCTTCTCCCGCAGCTCCGCGACCGACATCGTCGCTCGCCTGCCTGCTAGGACCGTGTCGTTCATCTGTCTCCCTCGACCGTTTTTTATATTGCTTGATCAATATAGATAAGGACTGCGTCGACGTCAACCAAAAGACAGCCATGACTTCCCCGCGGGTGGGCCAGCAGCCAACAGGCAGAACCACCGCGAGGTCTGGCGACTGCTCCATCTGCCGAATGCACGGCTGGTGGGCACTGCAACAATTTGACTGCAGCATTGCATTTGCCGGTGGGCGTGGCGTCAACTAGTCGCCAAACGACAAGTACCAAAGTTCCCGATTCGGAGCCCTCAACGCGGACGCGGGAGAAGTGGCGCTCACCGAAGGGCTTCGATGGGCAGTAGTCGCGACTAGAGCGAGACCCTCCTCACGTTCGCCACTCTCGGACATCTTCAGGGCATCCGCGCCAGAATTGTGCGGTGGCCCATCGGCGAGCGACCTAGTGGGCGATGCGCCCCGACTACACTCTGACCAGTCAGGCGTCGTGCTGGCCGTTCTCGACGACTGCTACCTGACGCTCGTATGGATGCGGGACAACGCAGCCCGGTTGGGTATCAGGCCGGACCAGCTCGCGGTGGCCGGCGCGAGCGAGGCACGCGGCCTCACGGCGGCGCTCACGCTCTATGCGCGAGACAAGGGCGAGATCCCTGTGGCCTTCGAGTTGCCGTTCTGTCCGATGATCCACGATCGGTGCACGACCGATTTCGCCGGGCTCGCTCCCGCGTTCGCCTTCGTCGGCAGCATCGAGCCATTCTGGGACGAGACGATCGACTACGTCGACAAGCTCCACGCCGCCAGAGCTCCCGTTGAGTTCACCGTCTTCGAGGGCTGCTTCCATGGCGTTGACGACCTCGTGCCCAAAGCGCGCGTCAGCATGGAAGCGACCCGATACCGCAACCGATGGTTCGGGCACTCGATTCAGAACTGCTTCACACCCCAGCCCGTCTCGAGCTGATGCCCCGCCAGGGTGACGGGCACGCTACCCCAGCCTGCCCGGTGGATTCCGTCGCACCCCGTGCAGGCTTAGAGGCGAACTCCCCATCCTGCGCGCCGCACTTCGGCGATCCGCTCGAGGATTTCTCGGCCGCGACTAGCTCCCGGGGTCGGGGTAGATGCCGCGGGTCTCGGCGCGGCGGTTCCGCTTGTGGACCCAATCGGATGGGTAGATCTTCGGAAGGATCTTGGCGATCGAGAGCGCCGCGTACATCAGCGTGTTGATGGCCACGAATGTCGCCCACACGGCGAACCACTCGCTCTGGAGCACGGATTCCGGGAGCAGCACTCCCGTGGGAAGGGCAGACCTCACCGAGCGACCTCTTCCTCTTCTTCGGCTCTTGCCTCATGTTGAAGGTGTGTCCACGTCGCCCGGCGCCCGATCGCGCTGTCGAGAATGCCCTTCACGTAGACACAGTTCAAGAACATGTCGAAGCACAGCTCGGGGATCAGCAGCACGGCCAACAGCCGGGCGCGCCATCCGCCCTTCCACACAGTGACGACGCGCTCGAGCGTGAACACCGCGCCGATCCCCAGCCAGAACGGGAACCACACCCAGGTGTCCAGCGACAGCGCCATGACGAGAAGGAGCGACAGGTAGCCGAACAGCGCGATGACGCCGTAGCCGATGCCCAGTTGCTGGGCCCAGTACCGCACCGTTTGCGGCTTGACGCCGTAGGCCCCGAGGTTCTCCAGAGCGCCACGCTGCCACCGCAGCCGCTGGTTCCACAGGGTGCGCCACGTCGGCATCAGCTCGGTGACCACGGTGCACTCCGACGGCGAGGTGATCAACCCGCCGAGCGACTTCAACGCGATCGTCAGCTCGTTGTCTTCCGTCAGGGCCGCGGTGTCGTACACGTCGCCGCGGATGCCGGGCAGCGAGGTCCCTCGGCCGGATGCCACGGCCCGCAACCCGACGGCTCGGAACAGCGAGGCGGTGCCCGTCAGCACGAAGACCCGGCCGCGCCGGCGCTTCAGCTCCCGCGAGTACCGGATGTACTCGTTCCGTTGGAACTGTCCGATCAGTCCATGGCCCGGCTCCCCGTAGAACAGGCCGCCGACGGCCATCAGCGCGCGGTCGCTCGCGAATCGCGACGCCGCAGCGGCCAGGAAGCCGCCGTCGAGCTGCGTGTCGGCATCCATGATCATCACGACATCGTTGTCGCCTTGATCGGGCAGGAGCACCGCCAGGGCCTGGTTCAGGGCGCCGGCCTTCTTGTGCGCGTTGCCGACGGACCGGAAGACCTCGACGCCGCGGGCGGCGGCGACGCGCTCCGTGCCGTCGGTGCAATTGTCGGCCACCACGATCACCCGGTCAGGGGGCGGCGACTGTGAGAACAACGAGTCCAGCGTGTCCGGGAGCGACGCCTCCTCGTTGTGCGCGGGGATCAAGACGGTGATGGTGATGGGGCCGGCGAAGACGCCCCGGGTGGCAGCCATGATGATCTTGGGCGCCAGCGGAGTCGACGTGCCGTCGGAGGAGCGCCGGTAGCGGGTGGCGATGCGCCGCTCGATGATCGCGATTCCCGCGGCCAGCAGCAGGGCCAACGCGATGGCGGCGAACATGGCACTCTGGCTGGGCGCCTGCGTGTTGTAGAGCACGCTCCACAGTCCCAGGAGCAGGCCCGAAGAGCTTGTGGCGCCCTCGCCGCCCTCCACTCTGGCCGCCACGGCGAACCACAACAGGCCCGCGGCCACTGTGACCAGAGCGGCGATGCTGAGGCCGGCCCACCGGCTGAAGTTCCAGTTCTTCACGTTTGGGGCCCTCCACGGCCCGTCGCACCGCTCGGTGAGCACCTCGCCGGAGTCGGCGATTCGCTGCGTGCACCTGATCGAGAAATTTGTCTTGCTCCCCTGCGACGGGATCCATGTGGCGCTCCCACTGTGCAGCCTAGCCGCCCCGCCGCGCCGCTCACAGTCCCAAGTTGACTCTGAGTACACCCCACCGGCAGGGGCGCGCCGCTCCGTTCCCTGGGCCCGAGTCATCCGCATCGCTCGGCCCTTCCGCGCGGCCCCCTTGTGCGCCGTCGGTGTGTCGCTGACGATGGATGAGTTCTCACGAACGCGACGAAGGAGACGACGCGATGACGAAATACCTGATCTCGTTCCCGAGCGGTGCCATGGACTTTCCCGACGCAGAGCTGCAAGCGGTCTCGGATGCGACGCACGCCGTGGCCGAGGAGGCGAAGGCTGCCGGCGTCTGGGTGTTCGGCGGTGCGATCGACGAGAGCGCTCCGCCGGTCCTCGTGGATGGGGACGGCACGGTGGCTGCGGGCACCTACCCTCAGACCGCGCAGCTCGACGGCGGCTTCTCGGTGCTGGAGCTGCCCTCCCGTGAGGCGGCCCTCGAGTGGGCCGCGAAGTTCGCGGCGTCCTGCCGATGCGCGCAGGAGGTGCGCGCCTTCCTCTACGACCCCGCCAGCTGACGGGCCCTCCCGCGCCCCGGGCGCGGCTGGGCCGATGCGCGAATCGCCCAAACGCGGGGGCGCCGATATGGTCGGCTGATGGTCACCGTAGATTTAGCCCAGTCCATGCTGTGGTTTTGGGTCGCATACATCGTCGTCACAACCGTCGGAATCGGGCACACCGTCTTCAATTGGAAGGCCCTCGGGATGACCGATGAGGGCGTCACCGTCACCTCGGTGTACGACATCTCGTCGTACCGGGCCACGCTGCCGTGGCATCCGCTCTACAACATCCTCTTGTTCCCGCCCGCTGCGCTGGCCTACTTCGCGATCGTGCGGCCGGATGACGTCTGGGCTCACGCCTGGGTCATGGCCGTGACCTGGGCGGTGGTCGCCATCGTCGTCGACGTGATCGGGTGGGTGCTCATCCGGCACCCGTGGAGCATGACCTGGCACGGCATGTATGTGGCGTACCAGCCGTGGCTGAGCCTGATCTACGCCGCCATCTTCGCCGCCCCGCTGATCGCCGCGGTATTGATCGCCGCGCTGCTCGCGTAACGGGCCCGGCTCAGCGCTTCTTGCCCCCGACGCCCGGCACGGACGTGACTTGCCTCATCCACTCCGCGGTCTGGCGCTCGTCGATGTCGGCCGCCGAGGCGAGCTCCACGCCTCGCGTCGACTTGCCCATGCCCACCGGTGTAACCGGGGGCACCGGGTCGAGCGCCGTGCCGTTCACGAACATGAGCTTGACGTGGCCGGCGAAGCCGCCAACGCAGAAGCACCAGCCGTCGCCGACGCCGTAGTACGACATGCCCCACTTCACGGAGCGTTGGAGCCCCGGCAGCGTCTGGGCCGCCAGCGCATCAATCGCCTCGGCGATGCCGCGCTGCGGCTGCGGCAGGCTGGCAATGTAGGCGAAGACCGGTTTGTCGCCGACCGCGGCCTTCGCCGGGCTGGCCCTGCCGGTCATCGCCTCCGGCAGCGTCCAGGAGCCGTCGGCCTGTGGCTGAGCACCGGGGCCGGATGCTGGACTGCGCGGTTGCTGATCTCCCTGCTCGCTCATGCCAGCACTTTACGCTCACCGGCGCGTGCGGGCAGCCGAAGCTCCGAGTCTGGTTGCGCCGCCGGCGGGCCTTGGCATCCCCGCCGTCGGCGAGGATCATTGCCGGTATCGACAGGCGACAGTGCTCGGAGGCGCACGACATGGAGAGATCCGACGGATGGCTGTCGGACGCTGACTTCGAGCGGAGGCCAGACCGGATCGACCCGGAGAAGGACAGCTTCTCCGTGGACGAAGCGCCCATCCTGGCGGACCTCCGCGCTGCGGGCTTCGAGTTCGACTCCGTCGACGCACTGCGGGAATCGGGAACGCGCTCTGTGGATGCCATCCCCGTCCTCTTCGGCTGGCTGCCCCGGATCGAGAACTCCCGAGTGAAGATGAGCGTCGTGCGCGCGCTCTCCGTCCCGTGGGCACGACCCGCGGCGAACAGGGCGTTGGTGGCCGAGTTCATTCGAGACGCGCCGCGTGACCCCTTCGCCGGTTGGCTGATCGGCAGCGCACTCTCGGTGACTGCCGACTCCTCTATCGCGGAGCAGCTCATCGAGCTCCTCGGCACCCCGCGATACGGGATGGCCCGACAAATGCTCCCCTACGCCCTGGCCACGGTCAAAGCGGCCGGCATCCGCGATCGAATCGAACCGTACCTCGAGCACCCCAATTCGCTGGTCCGCCGCCTGGCGAAGAAGGCGCTGCTGAAGCTCCCCGCCTGACCTCGACATGGCGCCAGACGCACACGTTCGGGCGGGGCGACGCGATCACCCGAAGATGCCTCGGGTGATTTTCCTCCACGGCTGCTAGATAGGAGCCGACTTGTTCTCCCGCAGACGCTCTTCTCCGGCGTGTTGGTCCCACGAGATATAGTCAGGCGGGACGGCGAGAGTTCATCCTGAATATTGTCCGGCGACGGTTCTAGGCAAGTTAGCTGTTCAATGACGAAGGACAAAGAATGACGGATGAAATTCAGTTTGAAGAGACGTTCCGCGAGAAGTTTCAGGAGCAGGCGGAAGCTATGGGCCGCTTCAATCTCGCAATTTTCGGCAAGACTGGTGTCGGAAAGTCCACTCTCGTCAACGCAGTGTTTGGCGAAGAAGTAGCACCTACGGGTATCGGCGAACCCGTCACCATGAACAATCACCTCTACCTCCACAAGTCCGGTTTCATGGGGCTGGTCGATACTCGAGGCCTCGAGATTGGCAAGGACACCGATGAGCTCATTGAGGAGCTCAGTTCTTACGTCAAGGAAATGCGCAATGGACGCGAATCTGAGCATGTCCACGTCGCTTGGTACTGTGTGCGGGCCACGGACCGCCGGTTCGAAGACACCGAGGCCGAGTTCGTTCGGCGTCTCCACAAGCTTGGGCTGCCGGTTCTTCTCGTCTTGACCCAAGTCACGTCGAGGAACGGGGAGTATCACCACGACGCTGTCGAACTCGCAGCACACATCTCAGGGTTGGGCCTGCCCATCGCGGGCGGGCAACCAATATTGGTGATGGCGGATGGGGACGAATTTACCGGGCAGGTGGAGCATGGGTTAAAGACGCTGCTCGATGCCACCTTTCGCGTTGTCCCCGAAGGCGTTGCCGCGGCCCTTGCTGCGGCCCAGAAAGTTGACATGGCGCGAAAGCGCAAAGACGCTCATTCCGCAGTTCAAGCCGCCGCGGTCTCGGCTTTAGCAGTGGGAGTTGTGCCCATTCCCTTAGCGGATGCTGCACTGCTGGTTCCGATTCAGCTGGCCATGATGGCACGAGTCGCTGCGATTTACGGATTGAAACTTGATACGGCCGCCATTGCTTCTACGGCAATCACAACAGTGCTGGTTGCCGGTGGGAAGAGCGCCGTTGTCGGTCTCACAAAGCTGGTTCCTGGAGCGGGCACAATCGTTGGCGGAGCGATTTCTGCTGGCGTGGCAAGTACTCTCACTCTCGCAACGGGGTTTGCTTGGGCGGCGGTCTGCCAAGAGCTCACGCTTGGCAGGTTGAGAGGCGTCGGTGGTGCCATCGATAGCACGCTCATTCACGAGCTTTTCAAAGTTCAGTACGCCGCATGGTTCGAGAACGCCAACAACCGGGTGGATGCCCGCGGTTCGAGTTCGACACCAGAATGATGGATGCCGGCGCACTGGCGGCATGAACGCCACGCTCAGCCAAACCGGCAGCGGTCCCGAGTCAACGATGGCGTCCCGGTGGAGGGTCCCCTCACGACTCAAAGTCGCGCAACTCTTAGTTCCTGTTGTGGCCTAGCGACCTGGAGAGGAGGACTCCCTTCCAATAGGTTTCGCGGTCGATGACGTGCTGGTCGTCGGTTCGCATCGACCAAAACTCCAGGAGAGCGAACCGCATCGTGTCGCGGAAGTACTCCTCGCCCTTCGCTGCGAGGTGGGCCCTCAGCCCGACGTTGTCACCATGGAGCGTGAGGGCGTACTGGGACCATCGTTGCCAGATCCCTGTATCGCCATAGGCCGAGCCGACGTAGGGCTCGCCCGTTGCCTCGTCGTGGATGACGTAGACGCCCTTCATATGCTCCAAGGCGATCCGCCAGTCAGGTCGCCCCTGCTTCACTATCGCTTGGATCTCGGCTAGGGAGTGATTGATGCGGTCGTGCCCCGGGAACGGGTCACCGTCGAATGGCTCCTCAGCAATCATTGAGACAGTCATGTCGCTGAGACACGCTTCCATGTTCCGGCGACGGTTTCGACCCGCGAGTGCCAAGCGCACGTACAGCCTCTTGATAAACGGACCCATGAGGTCCTCGCGAAGAACGACGTCGTAGGAGTGTTGCCTGGGCTCAGGGCGGCGTCCCACGACTTCCCAAATCCCACCGAACAGCCAGAGTGTCGGGTCACTTCGATCCTGCGCGAGCGAGAAGATGAACTGTCGGTTGAAGTCGTCGTTGACATTGCGCCACGAATTCCAGCGTCGCCACTGATCAGGATCGTTCGCGAGGACGTCGATCGGAAATGCCTCACCGTTGTAGACCGCGCAGTGGAGCTTGCACTGGGTCGGGTCCAACTCTGGCGGTAACAGCGGTGCGAGCAAGATCGGATCCATACTGAGAGGCTAGTGCTGCCAGGCCCATGGACACGTGAGCCTGGACTCCGCTTGACGGCCAGCCCATCGACGCTAGGACCTTCGACCGCTTCTTTCCCTAGAACGAAAGCGGCACGAATCCTGGACGGTTCAGAGAGCCTGAAAGTCGCTAACAAGGCGCTTGAGTCAGCGTCCGATGAGCAACTGAGTCACCGTGAGGATTTTCAGCCCGGAAATTGCCGGGAAACGCAAGATCGCCCTCGAGTGTCCTCGAGGGCGATTCTGTTTGGGCGGTTTCGCGAAACCCGTCAGCGCGCGGATCGTTGACCACCACGAAACGTCTTTTCCTGCGTGCGCTGCAAGATTTTCCTCGCCCGTGCTGCGTGTGCGTCCTCGGGTGTCGATCATCTGTCGGAAGATTGATGTCGTGAAGATTCTCTCGATTCAGTCCGCCGTCGCCCATGGCCACGTTGGCAACTCAGCGGCGGTGTTCCCCCTCCAGCGCATCGGAGTCGAGGTGCTGCCGGTCAACACGGTGAACTTCTCCAATCACACGGGGTATGGCGCGTGGCGCGGATCCCTCATCGCGCCGGAGGATGTGCACGACGTGATCCTCGGCATCGAAGAACGCGGCGTGCTCCCCCAGATCGACGTCGTGCTCTCGGGCTACCAGGGCGGCACCGGGATCGGCGACGTCATCGTGGATGCGGTGCGGCGGGTGAAGGCGGCGAACCCCTCGGCCATCTACGCGTGTGACCCGGTGATGGGCAACGCGAAGTCCGGCTGCTTCGTGGCTCCCGAGATCCCCGTCCTGCTGCGGGATCGCGTGGTTCCCGTGGCCGACATCATCACTCCGAACCAGTTCGAGCTGGGATTCCTCACCGGCACCGAGCCGACGACGGTGGAGTCAACGCTCGACTCCGTCGACCTCGCCCGGGCGATGGGGCCGGGCACCGTTCTCGTGACAAGCGTGGAGCGCCCCGACCGCGAGCCCGGCACCATCGAGATGCTCGCGGTGGATGCCGCGGGCGCGTGGATCGTGCAGACTCCGCATCTTCCTTTCAAGGCGAACGGCTCGGGTGACGTCACCGCGGCGCTCTTCTCGGCGCACTACCGCGCGACAGGCGACGCCGCTGTGGCGCTGGAACGGACCGCGTCCAGCGTGTTCGACCTCATTGAGCTGACGCATCAATCGGGAGAGCGAGAACTGCAGCTCGTGCAAGCGCAGGACTTCTACGCTCATCCGCGGATGCAGTTCACCGCCCAGCGCGTGCGCTAGGGAATCAGATCTTTCCTTGGGTTGGGCACTAGCTCTCTGAGGGCACCATCGGCAGTTCGGGTCCGTAGTTCCACGACAGGATGGCCGGCTGCTCACGGTAGTAGCTGAGCACGGAGACCGATCCGGCGTCCAGGGTGATTTGCGCACCGAATCGAGGGGCCAACCTCAGGTACACGGCGGTCAGAATACGCAGGAAATGGCCGTGTGCGACCAGGGCGACATCTCCCTCCTCCATCGCGGGCAGCACGCGCGTGAGCACTCGCGATGCGCGGGCGGCGACCTCCTCGACTGTCTCACCAGGAGTGTCGCCACGAATCACGCCGTGGGTGAACGCGCTCCAGTTGTAGCCGAGCTCGCTGCGGATATCGCGCGTCGTGCGGCCCTCGTACCCGCCGTAGTCCCACTCAACGAGAAACGGGTCGACCTCGGCATCCAGGCCCGCGAGCTCAGCAGTGTGCCGCGCGCGCTGCAGCGGCGAGGTCAGCACGAGCGAGAAATCGTATCCGGCTACGAGCCGGCCCGCGCCGCGGGCAAGGTCCTCTCCCCGGGCCGTGAGCGGAACATCCGTGAGTCCGGTGTGTTTCCCCTGTTTCGACCACTCCGTCTCCCCGTGGCGCAAGAGAATCAGCTTCCCTGTCGGGTTGTCCGGAGCAGGATGGTTGGGCAGCGGATCGATCATGGACATACGGCAACAGTAATATCGTGCCCCGGATTCCAGCCGAGAGATGGGACTGTCCGTTTCCAAGGAGAACAAGATTGGGCCGCTGCCACACATCTCCCATGGGGATGGCTGGTTCTTGCCGCGGGTAGGTGCGTCTAGTCGGCCAATCGGTCCGATCCGAAAATCAATCACAAGGACTCGCGGCGCCAGTCATGTCGAGGCGAAGCCGGTGTCAGAACCCTTGTAGATCAGTGCAGAGACTGATGCCGGTTAGCCTCCGACATCCCACGGACCGACCGCTGATGCGTTGCTACTCGCGTTCACGGGTTCTCTCGCCCGAACGCGAGTCGCAATGACGGGTACGCTCATTGAGGCGCATTGCATTTCACGTGCCGTTCGGCGGGCAATGTCCCGTCGCGCTCAGCTCGAACGAGAAGGAAACACCGTGTCTGATCACGCAAGAGTCAAAGGCCACATCGTGACCCGCACCGTGCACATCGAGGCCTCGCGCGCGCAGGTCTGGAAGGCGCTGACTGACCCCGAGGTGATGGCCAAATGGTTCGGAGACAGTGTGGAGTTCGCCTCGCTCGAGCCTGGTGCTACTGGCAGCATTGACTGGGACGGCTACGGCAGCTTCCCGATCGAAATCACCGAAGTGGCGCCCGACGCCTCGTTCGGCTTCCGTTGGTCGGGAATCCCCGCCGAAAAGCTCGACGAGTACTCGACGCATGTACGCTTCACCATCTCTGATGCTGGCACCGGGACGGATGTCACGGTGATCGAATCGGGCTTCGACACACTCCCCGGCGGTACCCGCTACCGTCGCGAACGTCTTGACCAGAACCGAGAGGGCTGGGACGTCGAACTCGACGAGCTGGTGCTCCTACTCGAGGGTGTCACCCAGTAGTTCACGATGGGTGGATCGATCGACGAGTTGGCCCCAACCCTGCTCAGTCGATACGCAGCGAAGATACCGATGCGCCTGAAGGTCGTTGACGAGCAGGAAGTCGCTCGGCTTCACGGCGCAGAACACGACGCTGAGCTCCAATACCCACGAAACCGTCCGGAAACAAAGAATCGCTCCGGATTCTCATCCGGAGCGAGTCTGTGTGGACAGTTCTGCGAAGAGTTTCGAGAACGGCCCTTTGGTGGGCTGTTCGCAGAACCTGTCCGGGCGCGGATCGCTGGCCCCCATGAAATGCGTTTTCCTCCGCATGCCGCCAAATTTTCCTCCGCACCTACCGGGTACCGATCCATATGGGAACGACAGTTCGTTGCGCCGCGAATGCATCCATGTGGAGGCCGATGCACCCGTGGCTTTAGCACGATTGAATGGGGAACGGCTGCTCCAGCAGCCTTCTGATGGCTTTGGCCGACCGCATGCTCATTATTCGAGCCGCTCGTACCGTCGTCGGGATCACTCTGCAGGGCACGCCTGGGCGATGGACGTCACGCATCAGCGATAAGACGCTGCGACGCTCAGCCAGAATTTGTCTACCGCCGACGTACGGGCTGGTTTGTGTTCCCGTCCGGAAGCCGGGATAGCCGTGGGAACTGTCCGGAAGCAGCCTGACCAAAACGCTCGGCCCAGAAGTCGACGAACCGGTCTAGGTCCCCGATGTCGAGAGGGACAACGCCATACCCGAGTTGAAGCCCACCGAACCCGCCATGGAATCCCCCTAGCCCTTCACCGGGTGGAGCTGCGCGCGGATCGTTGTTGAAGTCAGCACCCATAGTCTGCATGAAGCCCAACTCAAACCACGAATATGAGCGCTCGGCTTCGAAGTCGACGAAATACAGCGAGTGGGAACGGGAAAGAGTGCCACGACTGTTCTCGACCCGGATCTGGCCGTACGAGATGACATCGAACGGCGATGACTCGCTGCCAGGAAAATGAGACAAGCCAGAGATGACTAGGCGAGCCTGCCCCAGCGCGAGCGTCGCGCCACCGTCGTGTGAGCGAGACACCTCGGTCGCCGGGGCGCTGTCGGAGATGAACTCGACTACCTCTTCAATCAGCGCCGCGTAGCCACCGCGGCAGCTATTCGCAAGAGCTTCCCGTCGCTCGCGTTCCGTACGGGCGGTCTCTGCGGCGGCTTGCTCCGCAGCACGAGACTGCAGGACTGCCGACTGCGCAGCCGCGAGGGCGCTGCCGCCACGTGTTGCAGCTTCCGCCCCAGCCCGTCGAAGCCGGTCGATGAGGTTCCCCGCCGCGGGGCGCGCCCCGGGCGCTTTGCTCAGAGACTCACTCACAATCCAGGACAACTTTCGGCTGCCGGGCAGGAGGTCCGGCACAGCGCTCAGGTGTAGGTCGCGTAAGACTTCATACGAGCCAGTGAATGGACGCTGACCAGCCAGCAGCTCGTACGCGATGACACCGAACGCGTAGACATCTGTCGCCGCAGTCGCGTGCTCGTAACGCCATTGCTCGGGCGCTGCATACTCGGCGGTGAAGGAGAACTTTCGTGTGTCTCCGGCGGTAGCAGCGTCAGCGTACCGCGCGATTCCGAAGTCGCACAGCGCCCAAGCTCCATTGAGATATAGGACGTTTTCCGGCTTGATATCGCGATGAACGACTACAGGCGAGATGACGTTCAGGGCCTCGGCCAGATCGGTGAGTATGGCGATCGCCTCGCCTGCATTTACGCCGGCGTTGATCTTCTGCCGAAGCGAGTAGTCCGCACGCGGCATGTACAGCACGAACGAATCGGACGTCTCCTCGACGTGCAAGATTGGGACGACGTGGGGCGAGCTGGGTGCGTCCTGCGCGATGAGCTGCTCGCGCGTCGCACCTTCCGCTTTTGGCACAACCTTGGCCGCGAGCTGATCCGCGCCTGGCCCATAAGCCGCGTATACCTCGCCAAATCCTCCGTTGCCTAGCGATTTACCGGAGTCCCATCCCCATTTAGTCACGAGACGAACATAGCGGACGATCTGCGGCACAGCCGAAAGGTACCGTGGTGGGAGGACACCACATTAGTTAGACGTCAACGCGCGCGACAGGCTGGGTGGAGCCACAGAGCTGCCTGAGGCTGCATAGGCCCTAGACAATCCATCGGTCGCGCCTTCTCAGAGTTGTGTAGGGGCGGAGCAACTGTACCCATTTGTCGCGAGCTACGAGATGTGGGCCATCGGTTGGTGCGGCTATCACCACGGCACATCCGCTGTCGCGCGACGAGAGCGCGAGCATGCTAGGTTCCGGGATTGTTGCTTGTTCGATTCTTGGTCGTGCGAGGGATTCACAACACGGAAGGTGCGGCAATGACGGAAACAAGAACAGCAGCTGTTGGCAGGTGGCTCCGGAACGAGAATGACATTTCCGACTTGCTCAACTACCTTCACGTCCTCGACAGTGAGCCTCTTTCCCGACTGCTGAAGGCACCGCAAAGCCAGTTCCGCCTAATCCGAGAACGCGAGTTCTCCCTTTCCCGTAACTTGATACGAGAGGGCCTGATCAGTGCCCTCGACGAATCGACCTCAAGACGCGGCGGTAAGCACCCTCTTTCACACAAAGGGCGATTCGATCTCTATGCCGAAGTTGGCGAACGCCCGTGGGCGGTAATCGAGGTCAAGCTTGGCGCTGAGGCTCATGGCATGCAGTTTGAGCTCTACAACGCGTGGTGCGACACGGATGATGAGGCGCTCCCACCAGTGCCCATGGAACGTCGCTTCGTCTTTGCCATTGATAACGGCGAACGCGGATCCAGCACAGGCTGGACCCGTATCGCAATCAAGGATGTCCTCGCTGGTTGGCTCGGTTCGACAAGCCCGGCAGCAGCCGCGCTGGCGGCAGACGCTTCTGACTATCTGAGTCGATTGATCCAAAACGCTCGCGGCCGCGCCGACTCAACGGGTTCCTCTGCACTCACTGATCGGTTCAGAATTCGGTTCCTATACCAGGACCTAGACAAGCATCTGACTGATCCGGCCCTTACGTATGGCTCAACCAAGTCAGGGATCGGACAAGCTAACCTCTCCATCTGGAATGCCGAGCGCAATCTGCATTTGGAAGTTCAACGATCCCGTCGGGGCGATGCAAGCGCTGCCTTCAAGCTAAACCTCTTTGCCGATGGCGACTCGACAGAAGAGGCCCTTGCCAAGGCCAACCGGTTGGAGCGCGAGCTCAGCTCCACTGCGGTCAAACTCGCAATAGGTGACGCAAGCGATGCGATCGATTGGGAGAAGTCTGGTTGCGGTCTCCGAGATGCAAATGACTTGGGTCGCAACCGGTTCTACGGTTACACACCAAAACACTCCCCGCAGTCAATGCTGGGCACGACGTTTCTGTTCCGGACGGACGTTACCTTTGAAGAGATGTCAGCGGTGATTCGCATGGCAGCGAAGTACTTGCTGACGATAACTGCGGTCGATGAGCCGCAGGACACTGGGCATCTCGCCGGGCGAACGAAAACAATGGTCTAGCGCATTGCTCTCGGCTGAGAGAGCCGCGAGACCTCCCCTGCCGCCCTGGGCGACCGTTCACTCGGGAACTTCAGATCGTAAGATGGCCTCCAGCGAGATTCTCCAGCTGTGAACCGTCCATTGGCGGATGATCGCGTGCACAAATGCACCGTAATGCTGGATAGCAACGTTTGGCGCTACCTGGTTGATGCGGAGGCAGTCGAGGACTTGCGAATGGTCTCACGGTCAGCAGAGGTAAGAATTGTTGCTTGTCCCGCCGTAGCCTTCGAGGTCCTCCGCATGCCCAATTCCGCGCTCAAACGAAAGCTTGTGAAAGCGATCACTCTTGGCGAATGGGAGCGGCCAATGCCGGAGGTGTTCCACGAGTCCGAGAGCATGCGAGCGGCAATACATGCGCACCGTCCAGAATGGCTAATCGAACACCCTGACCTCCGCCACTGGCATGAGCTTCGCGCCGACTGGCAGTCGGGGTGGTGGAGGCGCGCCAGAACTGACAGCAAAGCCGAATCGGCAAGAATCGACCAACTCGGGGGCGATGACCTTCGAAGAGCGCGAGAAGCAGCGCACTTTTTCCGAAAAGACGCTATCGACGCGAAACGAACATTCGGATCGGTCAACGTAGACGATGTCCCGGTTGTGTTTGAGGCCCCGGTGTTTGGCTGGGATGGCAAGCCTTTTGAGGCGTGGAGAGCCGACGGGATCACGACATGGTGGCGAGAATTCGTCGAGAACGACGACTCGGCTTGCTCAGACTGGTTGGGCCCTTGGGTAGATCGACGTGCCATCGCGGAGGATCGCGGCAGCTGGCATTCGTTCTGGACACGCGAGGTTTCTATGTCCGAGCTGCCATTTCATTGGTTGCGCTGGGCACTGGACTATGTGCAGCGCACACGGCGCACTACCGACGGAACCCCGGTCGATAATCAGATTGGAACGTATCTGGCTGCCTGCGACATCTTTGTTAGTGGAGATAGAGCTTTGCTGGATTGCATCGAGAAAGTCAGACATGGGTCGCCTTCCGCACTCGCGAAGAGCCAATTGGTGTCGGCCGGAAGTCAGGGCGTCGCCGAGCTCTTTAGTGCGATAAGGAATCTAGGTGCAGTTACTGAGCTCAGTTGAATGTGACCAGCCCCGGGCTTCATGCCGCCTCCCCTCGTTGGAGGGGCAGGTATCCACTCCAGCAGTACGCTTGCCGATTCTTGTGCCACTCCGCGAGTCGTGACCCCGTCTGTCGCTTGTCTTGTTCCTCCGCCGTTGTCTGGTGCCGTTTCGGGTCCGGACTGTTGGTGGCGTCGCATCCTCGGCGCTGCGAATCGCTGCGACGCTAACTGCGCTGGATCGGTGCGCTGCTTGGTTCGGTCATCCGACACGTCATGCAGACCCAACACAGAGAACTGTGGAGTAGCTCATCCCGGGATCGCAACCCCGGGGACAGCCCTTCTGTGGAAGGTGAGTCGGCGGTCGGCTAACCGTCCAAGCTCGCCTGTCGCTCGGCTTCCGTTCCGGCGGGGAGGGCACTCTGCGAATCACACGGGGTTCACCGCCTGTTGGGGTGCCGGGACAGGCTGGCCGAGCTTGGGGCGCTGTCCTTGCAGCCAGCGCGAAACGAACTCTCTCAGTGCGACATTCTGATCGAGGTCCTCGCTCAGCCCCACGACAGTTGCAGATGAGAAGTCAATCTCTACTTGGAGCACGGGGACGAAGCATTGAAGCCGGGCGTGGCCGAGTGCGTCGCCCGACACAAACCACACTGCATCGACATCACCATCTTCATACCGCCGATGCCGCCTAATGTACCGATCTGTCGCCTGAGGAGAATGGTGAATCTCCAGCGCCGTCCGTTTGTCCCCCGCCGTTGCCATGACGTCTGCACGCCACCGACCGCCGTCTCCTCGTCGGCTGCCCCGTTCTATGTGAACGATGGCGCCGGCATCACGTTCCCCGGCCGCCATCCCATGTTTGGCGAAGATGTGTTCTGCCGATTCGCCGGCGGCCGCGTACTCGCAGAACCCATCCGTTGCATAGTGTTTGAAGAATTGGGTGCCGATGCTGCTCACGCTCAGGTGCCCCCGACAGAAGCAAAAGGGCAACTGCACCGATGCCAGTTGCTGCCTCACCCGGGACTGGAGAGCACTTCAAGCCATGACAGGCAAGGTCGCGGCCTCCACAATCTCGCCGGCAACACGTGCCCGCTCCGCCATGACGGCAGGCCAACCTGGTGAGCAGGTGGGTGCACTGCCCGATTGGGGCAAGAACTGCTGAAACACTCCTAACGAGCGGGGAACACCCTTGCTCGCCGGCGCCTGCGCAGGTTCAGCGCTTCCTGGAGTGGTTCAGCCCATAGGTTGAAGAATTGTGTGTAGCGCATGGCACATGACCGCATCCGCGCGGGGTGGCAACAAGCACACGCTGCATCTCTCCAACCCTCCAACGGAACGGCAGCACTCGCTGCTTCCATCTCATTTCCTGTCCGCGCTGACCAGTAGGCTCCTGCCCATGACCCCTCACCCTTTGCTTGAGCGCCTACTCGAGGATGAGAGCTTCCGCTCCGCGGGGTCCATTGATGGCAATGTACCCGATGCGTTCGGCCTCTACGCCATCCGCCTGCACCGCGACGCGATCCTTCCCGAGCCGTTCGGAAGCGAGCTCGCTCTGCGCGCCTCACGACTCCTCTATCTGGGCGAGGCGCGGACGCAGACACTGCGAGGCCGGCTGCTCGGCAATGAGCCCCGCGCGCGCGGCCACGGCACC
This sequence comes from Microterricola pindariensis, assembly GCF_002936985.1. Classification (GTDB taxonomy): domain Bacteria; phylum Actinomycetota; class Actinomycetes; order Actinomycetales; family Microbacteriaceae; genus Microterricola; species Microterricola pindariensis. The sequence goes on from NZ_MPZN01000017.1 coordinate 23,453, forward strand.
TTCTTCCGCAGCCTTGGGGCGGTACTCGGCTACCGGCCGCCACTCGGCTCGCTCCTTCGCAACGCGAACCAACGCAACTATCGCTTCGCCCCGGCCGACGAACAGGCGATCGTGGAATGGATCAACACGAATCTCGACGTCTCGTGGGTGACCTTGGAATCGGAGATTCACGCCAACGAAGTGGCACTGATCAGAGAACACACACCGCTTCTCAACCTCGAGGACAACCCGCGGCCGCTACTCGACCTGAAAGAGTTGCGGGCGCTGTGCTGCCGCATCGCCGGCACAAGGCATTGAGTCTGATTGGATCACCGCCGCCTGACCAGGTCACAGGGCACCCCATGCAGCTCAGTGAGCCAAAGACCACGTCCATCCGAAGGACCCTTGTTCTTGAAGGCGTCAGGCAAACCGACAGCAGTCCCGGGGCTATTCGCCGCGATGCGAACGTTCCGCGCTTGATCAAGCTACCCGAACAGAGTCTGCGTCTATCTCAAGAACCAGCTCATTCGAAGGGTGCCAGGCGTCCCGTGAAGTGCAACCAGTCGTTGTAGGAGAGCAACTTCACCTTCGCCGCCCTCTTGGCGCTGTACGCATGCTTCCACTGCTGCACTTTCGCTTGCAGGTATTCGATGTACTCGACCGCATTCATCGTCCATCGGTGATCGTAAGTGGGAGCTTCCTCCGCAAGTGAGGGAGTCAGGTCAATCCACACCACCGAGCCGGCGCCATTGCCAATAGCGTCAAACAGCGAGCCGCTCAGATGCCGCCATTCGTGTGGCGCGAGCTGCTCAGCACGTCGCATGGATGTAAAGGCACGACTCATCACCGCTTTCCACGGTTCGACCTCCCGGGTGGTCTCAAGCCGGACGAGCAGCTCTCGGAGCTCCGGAATCCAGGCCAGGAGGTCATCGGCCCCACCGCGGCGCAGGGCGCGCTGGTCCTCCTGCTCTCTTCGCCGGCTGTCGGCCCAGACGCCGACGAACCGCCCAAGAACGCTTCCCCCAAGCTTGCCCACCACGTCTGTCATGTTCTTCCCTTGCTCGACACCAACGGTGCTGTCATCAAAGCAGAGGCAACCGACAGACGTCACGGTGAACATCGCCGGCTCAGAGCGAATTCACGGCTTATGGTCTTCTGCCAACCTCACCAATGTCGCGGCAGTCGGGCGCGGGCGATCCCGGAGTCTTTCGCGACCTGATGAAGCGGGCATAGTCCTTTGGGCGACCGCGACGAAATCACGATGGAACTCAAAGGGAAAAGCCCGTGGCACGGTGGACATCCTCCCGTGAGAACCAGAATCCTCACAAGTCAGGAGTCAGGAGTCAGGAGTCAGGCAAACCGACAGTAGTTCCCGATGCCGGAGTACTCAGGTGCGTGGACGTCTGGTGATCCAGATGCGCCGCCGAACGCGGGTGCTTTCGACGAAGTCGATAGATCACTGAACGTTTAACCACCGCACCCGGTCAATTGGAACCTGCTCACCGCTGAAGGTGCAGAAACCGAATGGATCGGACTCAACCGGTGGGTGAACTGGCTGAGACGCACTTACGGACTCCCCGCATCTGTCGTACCACCGTTGTGGCCCCGGCACCCTGAACTGGTCTGGGAGCTCTCGGCGCTGCACCTGCATCGGCTGTGCGCCTACGACCCCGACCAGTACGGCTCCGCGCCTTTCGGCTGGCACCGCGACTTCGCCGATGCCCGCCAGCGCCTCCACGACTGGGTCGCGACGTCCGGAACACGCCTGGAACGCGATCGGCCGACTCGTCAAACTGCTTGGCCGGGAGAACAGCCCGTCGACGCACCCGAAGACGTCCTCATCAGCGATCGCGACGAGGACTTCGTGCGGTTCGTCGTCGACGACATCGCCAGACGGAGCGAGGCCGAGGCCGAGTTCTATGCCCGCGCCGCCCCACTCTGATTCCGCGACCTGCACAGTGCCACGGATCCGGGATAAGTGGCTCGCTTCCCGCATGTATCGTCGCTGACGTACTCGGCGATCGCGGCGCATGATCATCCTCTATGCGAGACTGCTCCTCAGGTTCGAGTATGGGAGTGCAATGAATGGTGAGCTCGTTTTCACGGTCAACGGTGCGACAGCCACCGCCGCAATCCCGATAGGCCTGGCCCAGGCCGGTCTAAAGGAACGGCAGCATCTTCAGGAGTGGGTCATCGCCCATCCAGAGGTCCTTGGCTCGTCTATCAAGATCGTGGCGTTCGAGTTCGGTAGCTGGACGGGTCACACGGGAGAGAAGGAGCGGGACCGCCTCGACGTCCTCGCGCTGGACGGCGATGGACATCTAATCGTCGTGGAGCTCAAGCGTGACAAAGCCCCCGACACCGTTGAGATGCAAGCGCTCAAGTACGCGGCGCTAGTCTCCAGATTCACTCGAGATGACCTGGACAGGGTTCATGCGCGTTATCGCACTCAGACATCCGGTCACGAGATTACCGCCAGTGACGCGGCAGCTGAACTTGACGCGTGGGCGGAGATCACCGAGGACTCCCTCCGACTGCCAAAGATCGTTCTCATGGCGACCGACTTCCCTCAGACCGTAACTGCGACAGTCGTGTTTCTACACCAGCAGTTGGGGCTCGACATCAAACTGTTGGTGTTCCAGGCGTATCAGACCGCCAACGACGTCCTCGTCACCGTCTCGCAACACTATCCGCCGCCGGGGATCGAAGAATTTGTCCTCTCCCCTGAGGTCAATGAAGCGCAGAAAGCGAAGACTGGTAAGCAGAACAAGCAACGCGAAGCTAACACCGTCGCCCGCCTGATCCGTGCCGAAGCGCTCGAACAAGGCGAGCGTTTCCGGTTCCGGACGACCACAGAACCGGATGCGGGGCTTGAGGAGTGGTTCGCAGAAGAACCCGCGCGCCGATACGCGACTTGGCAGGAAGACTCATCGCTGCCACTTGTTTGGCAGGCGGATGCTCAACCATACTCGCCGACCGGACTAGCCCGACTCATCCTGGAACAAGGCGCGAGCAAGACCGTCGTTTCGCTCCAAGGTCCCGCTTACTGGGTAAACGATACTGGCGAAAGCCTCGTCGATATCGCCAACAACTTGCCCGAGCAAGCAGAGGTGCCAGTCGAAACTCATACGGACCGGATGAGCGCAGCGCTGCTCCCGCTCTGGGAACATCTCGACGAGAGCATTCTCGCCCTCAGTCCTGAGGTGTCGCGCCAGTCACGAGTGCGTGGGCTCAAGTATTACGGGAACCGCAAACTCTGCGATATCTCCGTCCACAGTGACCACCTAAGCGTGTACATTCAGGGACTGAACTTCGGGGAGTATCCCGCCACTACTTCGAACACTATTGTCAGCGGCCGGTCAAAGTACATCCATGCACAATTGAAATCTGCGGCTGATCACGACGAGATTCTCGGCCTCCTGCAGAAAGGCCTCGCTTCACAGCAGAACTGACGGCACAGTGCCGCGCAATCCTCTTGGCGACCCGACCATGCAGCTCCGCGCGTACACTCGCTTCTTGAGCGGCACCAACCGTGCTCGCCCGAGCCTTCGGAACGCGCCTGTCGCGTGCAGAGGCGGTGACATGCTGGCAGTTACCAAGCTCGACTGACTGGCGCCTTACCTCCGGGAGGCGATGGACATCTTTAATGAGCGCCCGCGAATGACGTGAGACATCGGCGAAGACTTGAGCGGCATCTAGCGCGAGAAGAGCCCCCACGAGTGATTTCCCTCGCAATTTCGCTGCATGACTGCGCGTCAGCCCTCCGCCACCCGTACCTGCGCCGCAGCAGGTCCGAATGACTTGCTAGCCTTGCGCGGAAAGCTTGGCCATGCGCTGGTCCGCGCGCTCACTCACTGGTTCAGGATTGCCTCGTAGTCGGCGGCGGCGGCGTCGAGCTCCCACCGCTCCACGAACGAGTCGTCCGGGATGAGGTATGGGCGATCATAGTTGACGCCGTCGGAGCACTGGTAGTCGTCGTGCCAGTCGTCGTTCATGGTGGGGTCCCAGAAGCACCGCCACCCGCTCGCGGCGAAGTCTTCTGCAAGCTGCTGGTCGGCGTAGTAGTCACCCTCGGCCGCTAGAGCCTCTTCAGACTGCTCGTAGTCGTCGCGACTGTCGAGGTGCTCCTGGTAGCCAGGCTGAACGTCGGAGTACGAGGTACAAGCCGTGACGGCGAAAGCCAGAGCAGCGAAGACGACTGCGATGCGGAGGTTCATCGGAAGGTAGGGCTCCATAAATCGACGGGCGGTTGAAGCGCCCCTCTGGGAGAGCGATGGGAGCGGCTCCCGCGAGCGTATGGCCATTGGCCCGTCTCGTCCAGACCCCAAATATTGGGCAACAATGCCGAGTGGGTCGGCGACACGTTCTATCCCGGTGAACAGTCAAAGGGCGCACGAGGGCAACGGTGCCGCCTCAGCGCCGGCCAGCGCCCGCCGTCGAGTTCGTCGCGCCCCACGAACCGTTTCACCCCGCACCCGCGGTTGCATCTCACTCTCGATCCATGGTTATGCATTGGTCGCTGCTGTCGACAGCCAGACCTAGGTCACGGGATAGTGCCCCCTTTGCTACTGTCGTTCCACCATTGCTGGGGTATCGGCGCTGGCCATCAGACCTAATTCCCCAGCCTCATCTTGTGGCACGTCCTCAATGAGCTCCGCATCGACGATCTCTTCCTCTCCGGCTCGGCGCCCAAGGCGGCGACCACGGCGCGGTCTACATCGAGGGCGGCGCCTACTGCCCGGGAACCCCGGAGCCGGTGCGCAACGCGACGAAAGACTTGCTGAGCGGCGCCCTCGACAAAGTGACCTACTAGGAACGTATCAACACGCGCAAAGCGTTCAAGCTGCACCAGAAGGAGAAGCGGGACGCGAAGGGCCGCACCGTGCTCACCTGCCCGGCGCTCGGCAACAGCCCGACAGTCACCTGCCCGCTCCGCGAGATGATGATGAAGACGAAGAAGGTGGCCGACAAGAAGCGCCCGGCCGTCGACTCCGAGGACCTCCCGGACTTCGCCGACAAGATCTGCCGGCAGCACTCGGTGTCGTTCCAGTCCGCGAACAGCCGCCGCCAGAAGCAGGCCTTCGACTACGGCACCCGCGAGTGGGAGGAGTTCCACACCCACGCCCGTAACTCGATCGAGTCCCTGAACTCACAGGTCAAGGGCGGTGGCGCCGAGGACATCCAGGACCCCAGCCGGCGCCAGGTGCGCGGCTTCGGCGCCGCACAGGTCATCATCACGATGCTCCTGGTCAACTTCGACCTGGGGAAGATCGCCGCCTTCATGAGCGACCAGTACCGGGAAGACGCCAAACGGGACCTCGCCGGCAACCCCGTTGAGAAAAAGCTCCGCCGCCGCGACCGCGAGTTCTACAACCGGTACACCGACACCCTCCCGCCCGGCGTCGAACGACCGAAACACCTGAAGAAACGCGGAACCGCAACCGACGACACCGGCGGGCCACCCACCACCGAGTAGCCGCGCACCCGCGCGTTCGAATACTGACCGAGAGGGCCACACCCCAGGCGCACCGAGGACATCGGTGCGCCCGAAAGTCGTTAACGAGCGTCGATTCCCCGCCTTCAACACGTTGGGAGGCCGAATCAGAGCCCGTCATCCGCAAAAGGGCTCGGGAAACAAGAAATCGCTCCGGATTCTCATCCGGAGCGATTCTTTGTGGGCAGTTCTGCGAAGAGTTTCGAGAACGGCCCCTTTGGTCGGGCTGACAGGATTTGAACCTGCGACCCCCTGACCCCCAGTCAGGTGCGCTACCAAGCTGCGCTACAGCCCGTAGTCTCTGTGCAGCCGCCGGCTGAGAACCTCAGCTGCGTGCCGCCCGAAGACAACTTGTCAATAATAGCGCGAACTTCGGGTGCCGTTTGCCACTTCGAATCCGCCGGGCGTGTCCAGAGCCGGTTCCGGATGCCGGGGCTGCACATTCCGCGCGCCACCCTCGCGCGCGGCATCCGGCAAAGTGGCGGGTCAACGGTGAGATCGGGGCGCCGGTGGCGCCGCCGCGACCCGGCGTCCTAAGGTTTGCTCATGACTGAAATCGCCCCGGTGAGAATCGTCTCCGTCTCCGACGCGCCGTGGGACGACGTCGTGCGGGTGTTCGGGACGCGCGGCGACCCGGCCACCTGCTGGTGCCAGTTCTTCAAGCTCTCCAACGCCGACTGGAAGAACGCGGAGGGTCCCGAGTGCAAGGTCGCGCTCGAGCGGCAGGTGAGGGACGCTACTCCCCCGCCTGGCATCATCGCCTACCGCGACGACGAGCCGGTGGGCTGGTGCGCCGTGGAGCCGCGCGTGAACTACGGCCGCCTGACCCGCACCCGCGCGGCCGCAGGCAGCCCAGAGGCCCCCGACGACGAGGGGGTGTGGGCGGTGACCTGCTTCGTCGTGCGGGTCGGCCACCGCCGCCTGGGCATCGGCGGCGCGCTGCTGCGCGGCGCACTTGAGCAGGCGCGTGAGGCTGGCGCCCGCGTGGTGGAGGGCTATCCCGTCGACGTCGCCGTGCGCGGCAAGACCAGCTCGGCCGATCTCTACCACGGCACGCTCACGCAGTTTCAGGCTGCCGGCTTCGAGGAGGTGGCCCGGCCGAGTGCCGACCGACCGGTCATGCAGCTGCGTTTCACCGGTTGAGCCGACACACCGGCAGCTCATGGCTCGTTCATAGCTTCTCTCGGTACTGTCAGTCGTCCGCTTCACCTACCCCGAAATCAAGGAACTCATGTCTCGCACTCCCGCGTCCAAGTCCGCCAACCTCCCCGTGATCCTGCTCTGGATCGCCTCGCTCGCCGTCGGGGCCGTCGGCTACCTCGTCATGACGAGCTCGATCGCGGCGCAGACCGACCTCTACACGACCGGCTCGCAGGATGTGGGCGCGATGCTCACCGGCCAGTCCGGCGTCACCCTCGGTACGACGCTGATCGGCGTCGGCGTGCTGGGCCTGCTGCTGGCCCTCGCCGTGCACGCGCACAACTTCGCCCTCGCCCAGGCGCAGGCCGCCCTCACTCTCGATGACTTCGACGACTTCGGTGCCGACGACAACGAGCTCGTGCACAGCACGATCACCCCGGAGGAGTCTCCGGCCGAGGCCCACGTCGTCGAGGCGACCGAGGTCGTCACCGCGGATGCCCCGGCCCCCGTCGACGAGCCCGTGGAGGCCCCGGCCACCGACGAGAAGCCGGCCACGCCCGCCTCGTAGCATCCGCTGCCCCACGCAGCACCACTCCCGCGCTCTGGCGCCGGGCGGCCCGGCCGTCCGGCGCCAGAGCCGTTTCTGCACCCGGCGTCACACCGCCTTGTCGGGCTCAACTCCGCGCGAGTAGGGTCGAATCATGGGAATTCACTCGGGGGAACCCCGCAAACACCCCGTCGTGGTCGGCGTCTCCCCCGGCCAGCCGCCCCACGTCGTGCTGCAGGCCGCCCGCTTCGCCATCCAGTTCGAGACCGAGCTGATCTGCGCGCACGTCAATCCCGGGCGCTTCGCCACCGCGGAGTCCCCGGACGGCTCCATGCTGACGGCGCCCCTCGACCCCGACTTCGCCGATGAACGCGAGGTCGCCTTCGACGCCCGGCTGGAGACGGCCCTGTCCGAGATCCTCGCGGACAGCAACGTGACCTGGCGCACGCTGGCCATCGCCGGCGACGTCGCCACCGCCCTCGGCCACCTCGCCGACACCGTCGACGCCTCCATGCTCGTCGTCGGCACGGCCGAGCGCTCCTTCGCCGGCAGCGTGACGGAGCTGTTCAACCGCTCGATCGCGATCAACCTGGCCCGCCACCAGCTGCGCCCGGTCGTCGTCATCCCGGCCAGGGCGGCGGAAGGCACCGCGGCGGCGCACACGGCCGGCGCATGAGCCCCGGCATCCGCCCGCCACACCTGCGCTGGGCGCCCATCGCACTGGTCGCCGTCGGCGGCGCGTTCGGCGCGGCGGGCCGCGAGGGGCTCTCCCTGGCGATCCCGAACCTCGGCCAGCTGCCCATCGCGATCCCGGTCGTCAACATCATCGGCGCGTTCCTGCTCGGGTACCTCTATGAGGCGGTCACCCGCATCGACCCGGCGAAGCCCACCGGCAAGAACCTCAAGCTATTGCTCGGAACGGGCTTCTGCGGCGGTTTCACCACGTACAGCTCACTGGCCACCGACACCGCGGTGCTGTTCCGGGACGGCCTCCCCTGGCCCGCGATCCTCTACGCCCTCGGCACCGTCGTCGTCGGCGCGGTCGCCACTTGGGCGGGCATCCTGCTGGCGAGCAGCATCAACGCCCGGATGACGGCCCGCACCGGCCCGCAGCCGGCCGAGCCCGCCAGCACGCACGCCACGGAGCAGGGGGCCGGCTCGTGACCCCGCTCATCTTCCTGCTGCTGGCCGTCGCCGGCGGGGTCGGCGCCGCCGTGCGCTTCCTCGTCGACGGCCTGATCCGAGCCCGGCTGAAGACGGCGTTCCCGTGGGCGACGACGATCATCAACGCCTCCGGCTCGCTCGTGCTCGGCTTCCTCACCGGGCTCACCCTGGTGCACCTGTTGCCGAGTGATCTCAGCGTCATCATCGGCACCGGGTTCCTCGGCGGGTACACGACTTTCAGCACGGCCAGCTACGAGACGGTGCAGCTGATCAAGCAGGGCCGGCACGGTGCGGCGTTCACCAGCGGCGTCGTCATGCTCGTGCTGTGCGTTGCGCTGGCGGCGCTCGGGCTGTGGTGGGGCAGCTCGGTCTAGGAGTGCACGTGCCGGGTGCGGGGTCTCGATACGCTCGTTCCTCGCTACTCGACCAACGAAGAATGCACGTGCCCGGGGCGGGTCTCGATACGCTCGTTCCTCGCTACTCGACCAACGAGAGTGCACGTGCCGGGTGCGGGGTCTCGATACGCTCGTTCCTCGCTACTCGACCAACGGGAACTGCCTCCGACGTTAGGTGCGCTTGGCGGACGGGATGTAGTGCGCGAGGACGAGGAACACCCAGGTGGTGAGGATGTACGGCCAGGTGTAGGTCGGTCCGGGCAGCTGGTGCATCAGCAGCGTCACTATGGCGGTGATGATCGTGCCGAGCACCGCCAGCAGCCAGGAGATCCCGCTGCTCTGCAGGAACACCACGGCGAGCGCGATCGCGGTGAGCACGCCGGAGTAGCCGGCCAGCCCGTTCGCGGTCTCGGTCAGGGTCTCCCCCATCGCCAGGGCGCACAGGCTGCCGATCGCGCTGCCGAGCACGGCCGCGAGGCCCACCTTCCAGCTGGCGATGAACAGCCCGGCGAGGATCAGCGCGCCCGCCCAGATGTTGTCCACCAGCACGACCTGCGACACGTTCGTCAGCAGCGAGCGGGCGAACGCCAGCGGAACCGAGTCGATGGTGACGGATGCCGGCGAGCTCACGTGCAGTGCCTGCGTGCTGAGCAGCACCCCGGTGGCGACGATGCAGAACGGGGCCGTCGTCGACGGCAGTGCGAACACCTTCAGCGGCGTCCGGGTGAACAGCGCCACCACCAGCCAGGTGACGGGGGCGCAGAGCGCGCCGCCGACGAGGGCGATCGGGTACGCGGCGACCTGCCCACCGAGCGCGGCGAACGTCGCGGCGCCGACGAGCGCCCCGCAGAAGCCCTGAAGTCCGGCAATCACATCGGAGGCCTTCGCCCCGAGCAGCCGCCCGGCCAGGGTGGACGCGATGCAGCCGATCGCCACCAGCACCGCCATCCGCCAGTCGGCGACGGCGAATGCGGCGAGGATCAGCACGCCCGTGTAGATGTTGGACTGGAAGAAGATCTGCGACAGCCCGTGTCCGAAGCCGAGCAACCACGCCCCCGGGGAGGCGACCTTGTTCTGCGCCGTGGCGCCCGCTGTGCTCATCTCAGGACTTCCCCTCTGGTGGCCCGCTCGCCGGCGGCGAGGCGCCGGCATCCCCGGCAGTCCCCGCGGGACCCGCTCCCCCGGCACTCCCGGAGGCCATCGCCCAGCGCTCCTCCACCCTGCCGAGCTTCCAGTAGGCGGTGGAGATGAGCCAGGCGAGCACGAGCGTGCCGACGATGATGTACCCGACGTTCTCCAAGTCGATGCTCGCCACCCAGCCGGTCAGCGGGTCTTGCAGGCCGAGCCGCTCGTTGAGCAGGCCCACCAACTCGATGCCGCCGATGATGACGGCGATCATGACGGACAGCCCGGTGATGGTGAGGTTGTAGTAGACCTTGCGGATCGGGTTGATCGTCGCCCAGCCGTACGCCCGCACCATGACCGCCGAGTCGAGGGTGTCGAACAGGCTCATCCCGGCGGCGAAGATCAGCGGCAGGCAGAGGATCGCGTACCAGGGCAGGCCGGTCGCCGCACCGGTGCCGGCGAGCACGAGCAGGGCGATCTCGCTGGCGGTGTCGAAGCCGAGCCCGAACAGGAAGCCGACGAGGTACATCTTGCCCGGCCGGTCAATCGACTTCATCATGGGGCCGATGATGCGGCTGAGGAAGCCGCGGCCCTGCAGGTGCTTCTCCAGTTCGGCCTCGTCGAGCTTGCCGTCGCGGGAGGCCCGCCAGACCTTGAGGATGCCCATGAACGCGACCGCGTTGATGAGCCCGATGAGCAGCAGGAACACGCCAGAGACGGCGGTGCCGAACACGCCCAGGCCGTTGCGCACCCCGTTGCCGTCATCCGTCAGCCCGACCGCCCAACTCACGCCAATGGCCAGCAGGGCCGCCATCAGGAACACGACGGTGGAGTGTCCGAGGGAGAAGAACAGCCCGACGCCGGCCGCCGGCCGCTTCAGGTCGACGAGCTTGCGCGTCGTGTTGTCGATGGCGGCGATGTGGTCGGCGTCGAAGGCGTGCCGCACGCCGAGCACGTAGGCGACGACGGCGATGCCCACCCCGAAGACCGAGGAGCCCAGCTGCAGGTGCAGCGGCTCCACCAGGATGAAGAACAGGCCGAAGCCGACGATGTGGATGAGCGCGACGGGGATGAACGCCAGGATGACCTGCGTCCGATACGACCGCTGCCTCTTCGTTGCCGTCCCCTGCTCCACGGCCGCCTGTGCGCGCATGGCCACCTCCTCCTAACTCTTGCGAATCACCGGCGCGTTGACGCCGGTCAGAAGTTCATGAACGGCGGATGCCGCGGCCGTGTTCGCCCGGGCCACCGCCACCGTGTCGTTGCCCACCAGGCGCAGCCACACCCCCGTGTCGCCGGGTAGCGCGCTCACGCCGAACAGCAGCGTGTCGCCGAAGTCCTCGGCGAGCGCGGCGTGCAGCCGGTCGGCGAGCACGGCGACGGGCACCCGCGGCGTGAACACGTAGAGCATGGCGAGCACGTCGTGGTCGGCCAGGACGCCGAGCCCGGAGACACCGCTCGAAGGGCCGCTCGCGCCGGGGCAGAGCCGCACCCGGTCCAGGGCGACCAGCCGGCCGTCCGGGCGGCGCACCTCGAGATCAGAGGCGTACACCGCGTAGGCGTGCCGCTCCCCCCTGGCCAGGCGCCCGGCGTACACGGTCTCGCCGAGCAGCAGCGTCGCCGACTCATCGAGCACCACCGCCGTCTGCTGGTAGAAGCGCGAGTCGACGAAGGGCACCACCGGGTCGGGCAGGTATTCCAGGTAGGCGTCGGCCTCGACCTCGATGTTCGTGACGGAGGAGGCGTAGTCGTGCTCCATCCGGTACACCTTGGTGTGCGCCTGGGTGGTGACGTGGGCGGAGGTGCCCGGGCCGAAGCTCAGGTCGGTGCGCAGCCTGTCTCCCTGCAGGATGCCGCCGCCGGTGGACATCAGGTAGGTGTAGGCCATGTCGGGGCGCAGCGTGTTGTAGTAGAGCGGGCGCATGATCTGCAGCGGCGACTTCTGGTAGTGCCGCACCAGCTCGGTCCTGCCGCCGTTCTGGGCGAAGGCGAGCTGCAGGACACCGACCTTGCCCGGGCTGCCGACGGGCAGGCTCGGCGGCGTACCCGCATAGTGGAGTACCTCGGCCGGCACGCGGGCCGGCTCGTAAAAGTCGGGCTCGAGGCGGTAGCCGCCCGGCCCGGGCGCCTTCACCGGCAGCGGGCTGACCGGCGCCAGGGTGGCGGGCGCAGTCATGCGCGCGCCGTCGCCGGCATCCGGCGGCTTCGCCAGCGCCGCTCTCGTGCCGCTCATCCGACGAGTTCGGATCGGGCACCGTTCCACTGCGTCATGATCTCCCGATGCAGCTCCTCCACGCCCTCGCCGGTGAGCGAGTTCGTCAGCACGACCGGCTTGCCGTCGCGCACCCGGTTCGCGTCGCTGTGCATCACGTCGAGGTCGGTGCGCACGTACTGGGCGATGTCGATCTTGTTGATGACCAGGATGTCGCTCTCTGTGATGCCGGGCCCGCGCTTGCGCGGCATCTTCTCGCCCTCCGCGGTGTCCAGCACGAACACGAACACGTCGGCGAGCGCCGGCGAGAAGGTGAGCGTCAGGTTGTCGCCGCCCGACTCGTAGATGAGCGTGTCGATGTCGGGGAAGCGCTCGAGCATCTCCGCCCCGACGGCGAGGTTCATGGTGGGGTCGTCCCGCACGGCCGTGTGCGGGCAGGCGCCGGTCTCCACGCCCACCACCCGCTCCGGGTCGAGCACCCCGGCGAGCTCGCGCCGCACGTGTTGGGCGTCCTCCTGCGTGTAGATGTCGTTGGTGATCACGCCGGGCGTGCGCCCGGCCGCGATCAGCAGCGGCACCAGCGCCTCGGTCAGCGCCGTCTTGCCGGATCCCACCGGCCCGCCGATGCCGATCCTCAGTACGTTCTCGCTCATGGTTGTCCCTTTCCCCTCGTTGTGCACAGGTCTGCTCAGCTGGCGAACAGCCGCGCCTCCGCGCGCTCGTGTTGTGCCGACATGATGTCGGCGACGGGTGCGCACCCGCCGATGTCTGCGATATCGCGCCGGGCGGCATCCGCCGCCACCTGCTCGATCACCGTGCCGATCTCGTACAGCACCGCCTGCGCGTGCCGGTGGTCGGTCAAGCGCAGCCGGAGGGCGGCGCCGACGAAGCTCACCGAGAAGGCGAACAGGTCCGATGCGACGGCGGCCTCGGTGTCCACACCACAGGCGGCGTAGACCACGGCCGTCGCGACCGGCTGGCAGCCAGGTGTCGTGCGCGCCTTCACCCGTCGGGCGTACTCGGCGACACCCGCAGCGTCGGTATCGCCTGGCCCGCCGAGCACCTCCGCGGCCAGGTCGGCCAGCTGGTGGCCGCTGCGCACCGAGGCGGTGCGCATCTCGGCGTTCAGCTTCGAGGCGAACAGGCGGTGGTCGATCTGCTCGACCTCCTCCCAGTCGGATGCCGCGGCGGCCCGGTGCGCCCCGGCGAGCGCTGTCGCGTCGCCGGGCCCCACCGAGTGCACCAGCAGGTCGGCCAGCAAGCCATACACGCCGTCCCGGCCGACGAGCCGGGCCTGGCTGAATCCCTCCAGACCGTGCGACATCGTGTAGAAGCCGCTCGGGAAGGCCGAGTCTGAGAATTGCAGACTCGCCAACAGCTGGCGCGCATCCGACACTGCCATCACTGCCTCAGGCCAGGAAGAACAGCTGGGTGAGCGGCAGCGACTCGGCCGGTTCGATGGTGGCGAGCGTGCCGTCGTAGGTGACCTTGTAGGTTTCCGGGTCGACCTCGATCTTCGGCATCGCGTCGTTGCGCACCATGTTCGCCTTGCCGAGCTCCCTCGTGCGCCGCACCGGCAGCACCTGGCTCTCCAGGCCCAGCTTCTCCGGTACCCCCTTGTCGATGGCCGCCTTCGACATGAAGGTGATGCGCGTGCTGCGCTGGGCCTTGCCGTAGGCGCCGAACATCGGCCGGTAGTAGACCGGCTGCGGGGTGGGCAGCGAGGCGTTGGGGTCTCCCATCACCGACCAGTTGATCAGTCCGCCCTTCACGATCAGCTTCGGCTTGACGGCGAAGGAGTCCACCGGCCAGAGCACGATGTCGGCCATCTTGCCGGTCTCCAGCGACCCGATGTAGTCCGAAACGCCCTGGGCGATCGCGGGATTGATCGTGATCTTCGCCAGGTAGCGCAGCACCCGGAAGTTGTCGTGCTCCGGCGGATCCTCCGGCAGCTTGCCGCGCTTGTCCTTGTTGTGGTGGGCCACCTGGAAGGTGCGCAGGAACGACTCCCCCACGCGTCCCATCGCCTGCGAGTCCGAGGACACGATCGAGAGCACGCCGAGGTCGTGCAGCACCGTCTCGGCCGCGATCGTCTCCGCGCGCACCCGGGAGTCGGCGAAGGAGACGTCCTCCGGAATGTCGTGGGACAGGTGGTGGCAGACCATCACCATGTCGAGCAGCTCGTCCACCGAGTTCACCGTGTACGGCAGGGTCGGGTTCGTCGAGGCTGGGAGCACGTTGGGGTGGCCGGCCACACGCAGGATGTCCGGGGCGTGCCCGCCGCCGGCCCCCTCCGAGTGGTAGGTGTGGATGGTGCGCCCGTTGATGGCGTCGAGGGTGTTCTCCACGAAGCCGGCCTCGTTGAGGCTGTCGGTGTGCACCGTGATCTGCACGTCGTACCGATCGGCCACGTCGAGCGCCATGCTGAGCGCGGCCGGCGTCGCGCCGTAGTCCTCGTGCACCTTGAGGCCGGCGGCGCCCGCCTCGATCTGCTCGATCAGCGCCTCCGGCCGCGAGCCGTTGCCCTTGCCGCAGAACCCCGTGTTCACGGAGAGCCCCTCCGCCGATTCGAGCAGGCGGTGCATGTTCCAGACGCCGGGCGTCGTGGTGACGCCGTTGGTGCCGTCTGTCGGCCCGGTACCGCCGCCGAACAACGTCGTGATGCCGTTGGAGAGCGACGCCTCCGCCTGCTGGGGCGAGATGAAGTGCACGTGGGAGTCGATGCCGCCAGCGGTGGCGATGAGGTGCTCGCCGGCCAGCAGCTCGGTGCCGGGCCCGACGACGAGGTGGGGGTCGACGCCGCTCTGCGTGTGGGGGTTGCCCGCCTTGCCGATACCCGCGATCTTGCCGTCGCGGATGCCGATGTCGCCCTTGATGACGCCGAGGATCGGGTCGAGGATGATCGCGTTCGTGATGACCAGGTCGAGCACGCCCTGGGCGTCTGTGGCCTGCGGGTCGGCGGCCATGCCGTCGCGCCCCGTCTTTCCGCCGCCGTAGACGACCTCGTCGCCGTAGTGGCCCTCCGCGTAGTCCTTCTCGATCTGGATCACCAGGTTCGTGTCGGCCAGCTGCACCCGGTCTCCGACGGTCGGGCCGAAGAGGTCCGTGTACTGCTTGCGCGAGATGATCGCCATTACTTCGTCCCCTTTTTCGTCGTGCCCTGCTTCGCCGTGCCCTTGGCCGCACCGCTCTTGGCGGCGCTGGGACGGGTGGTTGGTTTGCCGTTCTTGTAGCCGAGCTCGTTCATCCGCGCGATGGCCTGGATCTTCGTGTCCTCCGAGTCCAACCCGCCGTTGACGAGGTTGTTGAAGCCGATGATGTGGCGCGTGCCCGCATACGCGGTGAGGGTCACCTCCTTGGTGTCGCCGGGCTCGAAACGGACGCCCGTCCCTGCCGGGATGTCCAGGTGGGTGCCGTACGCCTTCTCGCGCTCGAACAACAGCGCCTTGTTCACCTCGAAGAAGTGGAAGTGGGATCCGACCTGCACCGCGCGATCGCCGGTATTGCTCACCGTGAGTCTGACGCTGTCTCGGCCGGCGTTGATCTCGATCTCATCGCTCATGTGGTCGTACTTCGGGCTGCCTAGCATGGTGTTCTTCCTTCCGCAGTCACTGCGTGTGGATCAGGGACATGTCCGGGTGGCTGCCGCTGGCAGCCTCGGGGTGGTCGTGGCCGGCCCCCGAGTGGTTGTGGGTGTGCGCGACGCCGCGGCCGTCACCGTGACTGTGCGTGTGCGGGTGCGTGTGCCCGGCGCCCTCGGTGTCGCCAAACCCTGAGGCGTCGAAGGCGTGCGAGTGCGCGTAGCCGTGGCCGTGGTCCGCCGCGAGCCCGGCGTTGATGCCGTCGTCGCCGTGGCTCAGCCGGTGCGCGGCGTCGGCCACGCGATCGCGGATGACGCGCAGCACCGCCTGCTCCGAGAGCAGCGGGCCGTAGAACTCGGCCCCGGCGAAGTCGCCCTTGCCGAACGGCACCGCGCTGGAGCGCTGGAATCCGGCCGGCACGACGACCGCCTCGGGAAAGCCGAGCAGTCGGAGCCGCCGCAGGGTCACGAGCAGCTCGTGGGGTTCGGTGCCGGCGGCCGCCTCGACCTCGTTGCCCGCGCCGTGCGTGCGCACCAGGTGGGCGATGCGGTGCAGCTCCGCGTCGTCGAAGGGGTTCGCCGACTCGGCCGCGATGACCACCGCGGCATCCGGCGCGCGCCGCCGCACGGCGACCGTCGCCGCGCGCAGCCAGGCGGTGAGGTGGTCGAGCGTGCCGAAGTCCTCGGCGAGCGCGAGCCTGCCGGGGCTCTGGGGAGCCAGCCAGCTCAGGGTCTTGGCCGCGTCGGCGACCATCGTCGGGTTGCGCCCAAAGGTGATCGGCAAGACCACGACGCTCGCCTGTCCTGGTGCGGACAGCACTCGGCTGACGGTGCTGCTGAGCGCCCGTCCCGGCGCGGTGACGTGGGCCCCCGGCAACTGCGCAAGCAGCGGATGAAGGTCCGCCCCATTCGAGCTCTCGTGCCCACCGACCAGCACCACCGAGGGATCTGCGTCGGTCGGCCGGCTCATCTTAAGCGCCGACCGGGTCGTGGCAGGAGACCAGCTTGCTCCCGTCGGGGAAGGTCGCCTCGACCTGGAGCAGCGAGAGGCGTTCCCGCACCCCGCCCATGCACTCCCGCTCGGTGACGATGGTCTTGCCCAACTCCATGCATTCGGCGACGGACTTGCCGTCGCGGGCCCCTTCCAGAATCGCTTCCGTGATCAGGGCTTGGGCCTCACTGAGATTGAGCTTGGTTCCGCGGTCACGCCGCTTTCGCGCCAAGTCTGCAACTTGGTAGACATACAACTTGTCGATTTCGCGTGGAGTGAGGTTCATGTCGTCCCCGGTTTTCTCGATTTGTCTGCCGGATGGGAATCCCCGACCGGATGCCACACCGGCACCATACGCCGATCCCCTCGCCCGGTCTACCCCATTCGGGGGGCGCAAGGAGGGGCGGGGTCAGGCTTTCGGCGCGGGGCGTGAGCGGTCCGCTGACGCGGGTGGGATCAGCGCCCAGCCCGACGGTGGAACAGTCCACTCGGCTGCGGAACGGCGTCTTCGACCATGAGGGCGATGGCCTGATTGGCGCGTGCGAGCGCACGGAGCGCCTTCTCCGCGGTGCGCGGCTCGTCGGCGTCGCCCAGCTCGTCGATGCCGATCTCGGGGTCGACGGGCCCGGGCGAGCGCTCGTCGAAGGCCGCCGCAAGCGCGGCGAAGTTGCGCTCGGTCGACTCCTCGAGCTGGTCCCATTGCTCAGGCGAGACGTGCACGCTCTCTGGGTGGCCGCGTTCGGTCGCGGAGACGAAATGTCGGGTGTAGTAGAGCAGTTCCCAGAACGCGGAGAGCTGGTTCTCGACACCACTCGGCTCGAACACCCCCGCAGTGTGCTGCAGCGGGGCCGCCACCGTCTGCAGCGTGCGCAGCTGTTCGGCCATCGCGATCTCGCCCCTGGTCAGTGCGGCGAGGTCGGCCGCGGATGCCGGCCGGCCGCTCTTCCACACCTGCAGGGCCGCGGCGGTGACGCTCTCCACGCTCTCCACCAGCTTCAGCGCCTGGTGGGCGAACTTGTTGCGCGTGCGCGTCGGCAGCACCAGGGCGGCGACGAGCAGCGCGACGACGGCGCCGATCACGGTCTCCACGATGCGCACATCGATCGCCTCCGTCGTGAGCCGGCCGAGGAACTCGTAGAGCTGGGCGAACATCATGGTCTGCCAGAAGCTCGTGAGCGGGGAGGATGCCGAGCGGAAGTAGGCGGAGGCGAAGACGCAGAGGGCGAGCACCGGCAGCAGCACGGCCGGGTGGGAGCCGGCCGCGATGGCGATCGTGAATCCGACGGCCGCGCCGGCAATCGTGCCGATGATCTTCTGGGCCCCCTTGACGAACGTCTCGCCGTCGCTGCCGCCGATGGCCTGGTAGGCCGGCATCGCCGCCCAGTACTGGTGACTCGACGACACGAAGGAGCCCAAGAAGAGCGCGATGCCCGTCGAGAGGGCGGCCTGCACGGCTCGGCGCCAGATGGCTGCGGACGCTGCGGCACCGCCCTGCGGTGCGGCCAGCTGGGGCCGCTGGTGTTGTGGGCCAGGGCCGGCTCGGCCGGTGCCCGCTGGGTCTTCCTCCGGCAGCAGCGCGTCGATGTCTGAGGGCTCCACCGCCTCCGGCACGGCCGGCTCGAGATCTGCCGGACTGATCACGAGTTCGGGCGCGCGCGCCGCGTGGAGCTCGTCGCCGGCCCGCTGCAGTTCGAATGCGGCGGCGTACACGCGCCGGGCCGGCCGGGGCCAGTGTTGCGGGGCGATGCCCGATGGCAGCCGATCGGGATCGGTGCTCTGCCCTTCTTCCCCGTCTGTGCCACCGCTGCTCCCCTGGCCGATCCATGCCGGGTCGTCCGGGTATCCGGCGATGTGCTTCTGAACGGTCTGCAGCGCCCCGGCCAGGCGCGCGCGCACCTCGATCGGGATGCCGGCTCCCGTGGCCGCGCGGGCCGCCCAGCCGAGGTTGGCCAGGGCCAGCTCCCCGTCGTGCACGCGGACGCGCAGCGCATTGGCCTGTTCGACGGACAGGCCGATGTCCGGGTCGTCGGCGGTGAGTTGGCCGGAGAGGAAGGCGGCGGTGTGGTGGGTCTGCCGGAACTCGCTGCGGGTTCTGCGTTGCAGGTCGGGATCCCACCGCGCGGCGGACACCGTGTCGATGAGCGGCTCGAGCGAGCGCACGAGTCGATGTTCGAATGCCCGCACCCCGCCCCGGACGACCCGGACGTGCGCGCCCCGGTTCGGGATGAGCTGGATCAGCACCGAACAGAGCACCCCGACGAGCGCGGCGAGGACGAAGGGCAGGAACTCGGCCGGCTGCAAGTTCAACAGCAGGGTGAAGTAGTACGAGACAAAGGCGAGCTGGCCGAGCCCGCCCAGCTGGCGTCCGAATCGAGAGACCGCGACGCCGAGGAAGGCGAGCGCCGTCAGCACGAGCGCGGAGGGGATCGGCTCGTGAGGCACGATCACGTTCAACACGATCGCGAACAGGACGGGCACGACCGCCACCAACGCGGTCAGTCGCTTCCAGCCGGAGCCCCCCGGCGAGGCCGCCCCGGTGAACATGGCGATCATGCCGCCGAAGACCGCCGTCGGCAGCGGTGGCTGGCCCAGCGCGCTGAGGCCGATGGCGAGCACCGCCACGGCCAGGGCGGCGGCACCGAGCGCGCGCGCGGCGCTGATCAGGCGCGTGTAGCCGGGGTCGATCAGCGTCACCCGGCGGCCGATGAACGCGCGCACACCCTTCTCGCCGTCCCGCGGCGCCGTCTCATCCGGTGCCGGAGACAGCACGGCGGCCGGGGCCTGGTCTTCGGGGGCCGAGTAGACCGGCTGGTAATCGAGGTCATGCGAGACGGCCGCGCTGAACTGCTGCGCGTGGTACGCGAATGGCAGCCACTGCACGTAGCGCTCGTACGCCTCGCCCACGTCAGAGAGGGGTTCCGTGCCGGTGAGCTCCGCCATCTCGTGGTTCACCTGCACGAATCTGGCCACCCAGGCATCGCCCGGATCCTGCCGGCGCGCCATCCGGGGGCGCCTCCCCCGCTGGCGGCCCGCCTCCGCCCGCACCTGGGCGGCGAACGCGTCGGCGGTCACCGTCTCCGGCACCGCGGTGCTCTGCCATTTGAGCAGCGGATGCATGTACTGCTGGAACTTCTCGAACTGGGCCGTCAGCGGCTGTAAAGTCGGCTCCTGGGTGACGGGGTTCGAGCCCGGCAGCCCCCAGCGCAGTCCGCCGATGATGCCGGCCAGCATCCGGATGGAGTACGGCAGGGAGAACGTGTCGCGCCCGCTCTGGAAGTAGTACGCCGAGTGGTGCAGCCGCACACCGTCCGTGTACGAGCCGAAGCTGTCGGAGATGGACTCCAGGTGCGAATCCAGATCGCGTGACTCGCCGCCGGGAAAGTACGGCTTCAGGCTGGCGATCGGCTCGCCAACGCCGGCGCCCGCGCTGAAGAATTGCGCCGAGAGTGCCCGCAGGCTGCTGATGACGTCGTAGATGCCGAGCAGGAACGTGAGGATGAGCGAGACGAGGACGACGCCGGTCAGGGTCTCGAGGATCGAGAGGGCGCGCAGCAGGTCGGTGTTCGGAGAGAGCTGCGACGTGCCGACGGTGGCCAGCTGGGCGGCGCTGAAATACATCGCGCCGAAGAAGCCGCCGTTCACGCCGGAGTACTGGAAGTTGCTCCCCTGCATGTAGCCGAGGTAGATAAACCCGTAACCGAGGATCACGCCGCCGACCCAGGCGATCACGGTCACCATGATCTGCAGGCCGGTGACCTGGCGCAGCACGAGGGGGCGCCACCGGCGGGCCAGGCGGCGGGTCAGGCGCCGGGTCAGCATCCACTGCCCGGCAGCCAGACGGCCGGCGAAGAAGCCGGCCTCGTCGTAGTTGAGGGCAGTGAGGAAGACGTCGAGGAGGGTGACCACCAAGACGACAATGCCGAGGCCGACCCACAAGGCGTCCACGCGCCCAGCTTAGAGTGCTGGGCGCGTGAAGCCGAGGGCTAGCGTGCTCTTTTTTCCCTGACGCGCATGTTGACGAAGATGGGCGTTCCGGCGAAGCCGTAGATCTCGCGCAGGCGGCGCTGGATGTAGCGACGGTAGCCCGGGTCGAGGAATCCGGTGGTGAACAGCACGAATGTCGGCGGGCGGCTGGAGACCTGGGTGCCGAACAGGATGCGGGGCTGCTTGCCGCCGCGCACCGGGTGCGGGTGTGCCGCCGTGAGCTCGGCCAGGAAGGCGTTGAACTTGCCGGTGGCGATGCGGGTGTCCCACGACTCGAGCGCGAGCTCGAGGGCCGGGACCAGCTTCTCCAGGTGGCGGCCGGTGCGGGCCGAGATGTTCACGCGCGGGGCCCACGAGACGTGGGCGAGGTCCTGCTCGATCTCACGCTCGAGGTAGCGGCGACGGTCGTCGTCCAGCAGGTCCCACTTGTTGAAGGCGAGCACGAGGGCGCGGCCGGACTCGAGCACCAGGTCGATGATGCGCACGTCCTGCTCGCTGATCTTCTCGCTCACGTCGATGACGACGATGGCGACCTCGGCCTTTTCGAGGGCCGTACTGGTGCGCAGCGAGGCGTAGAAGTCGGCGCCCTGCGAGAGGTGCACGCGGCGGCGGATGCCGGCGGTGTCGACGAAACGCCAGATCTTGCCGCCGAGCTCCACCTGCTCGTCGACGGGGTCGCGGGTCGTCCCGGCGAGCTCGTTGACGACAACGCGCTCCTCACCGGCGGACTTGTTCAGCAGGCTGGACTTGCCGACGTTCGGGCGGCCGAGGATGGCGACGCGGCGCGGGCCGCCCACCTCTTCCTTGGCGACGGCCGAGATCAGCGGCAGCTTCTTGAGGACGGCGTCCAGGAGGTCGGCGACGCCGCGGCCGTGCAGCGCGGAGACCGGGTAGGGCTCGCCGAGGCCGAGGCTCCACAGTGCTGCGGCCTCCGGCTCCTGGCGGGCGTCATCCACCTTGTTGGCCAGCAGGAAGACGGGCTTGCCGCTCTTGCGCAGCATGCGCACGACCTGCTCGTCGGTGGAGGTGGCGCCCACCCGCGCGTCGACGACGAACAAGACGACGTCGGAGAGGTCGATGGCCACCTCGGCCTGCGCGGCGACGGAGGCGTCGATGCCCTTGGCGTCGGGCTCCCAGCCGCCGGTGTCGACGAGGGTGAAGCGGCGGTCGTTCCACTCGCCCTTGTACGAGACGCGGTCGCGGGTGACACCGGGGGTGTCCTCCACGACGGCCTCGCGGCGGCCGAGGATGCGGTTGACCAGCGCCGACTTGCCGACGTTGGGTCGGCCGACGATGGCGATGACCGGAAGCGCGGGCAGGTAGGTGATCGCGTTGGGGTCTTCGGTGACGGCGTCGAGCACGTCGAAGTCGTCGTCTTCGAGCTCGTAGTCGGCGAGCCCCGCACGCAGTGAGTGGGCGCGCTGGACGGCGAGGTCCTCGTCGAGCGCGCTCATGCGCTCGACGAGATCGTCGTTGGCGTCGAAATCGTCGGTGTCGATGTCAGTCATGGATTGTCTCCTCGGTGGGTCTGTTCGGCCGTGTGGGCTCTACGAGACCGGGGATTGCGTGTCGGCGATGACCGTGATGACGGCATCGACGGTTTCGGCAAAGTTCAGTTCGGTCGAATCGACCGTGGTCACGCCCTCTGCTGCGTTCAGGAAGTCGACCACGCGCGAATCGGCCTGATCGCGTTTCTTGAGCTCGGCTCCCGCGGTTGCGGCGGCGTCATCCTGCAGTTCGGCGGACCGTCTGGCCATTCTAGCCTCTTCCGAAGCTGTGAGAAGGATGCGGACGGGGGCGTCGGGCGCGACGACCGTGGTGATGTCCCTGCCCTCGACGACGACCCCGGGGGCGTCGACGCCGGCGGCGATGCTGCGGAACAGCGCGACCAGGTGGCTGCGCACGGCGGGGACGCGGGCGATCGCGCTGACGGCGGCGCTCACGCGCGGCTCGCGGATCGCCTCGGTCACGTCGGTCTCCCCCACCCGCACGACGTACTCGTCGGGGTTGGTGGCGATGAAGTAGTCGAAGTCATCGAGCGCGGCGATGACGGCATCCGCGTCCTCGCTGTCGACACCTTTCTCCAGCACCAGCCAGGCCAGCGCCCGGTAGGCGGCGCCGGTGTCGAGGTAGCCGTAGCCGAGGGCACGGGCGACGGCCTTGCTCACGCTGGACTTGCCGCTGCCGGCCGGGCCGTCGATGGCGACGACGATCGTCTGGGCGCTGTCGGGGGTGGTCATTTCTCTAGCCTGCAATCCGCCAGCCGCGGGCGACCAGCTCGGTGGTGAGGCGTTCGACGGCCTCGGGAACGACGGAGATCTCGGCGAGGCCGACCTGCACACCCGGGGCGTGCTCGAGGCGCAGGTCCTCCAGGTTGACGCCGATCTCCCCGATCTCGTGGAGGAGCCTGGCCAACTGGCCCGGGGTGTCGTCGACCATGACGATCATGGTCGCGAAGCGCTTGTCGATGCCGTGCTTGCCGGGCAGCCGGGCGACGCCGGCGTTGCCGCCGGCGATCTCCTCGGCCACGCGGCGGCGGGCGCCGGGGGCGTTGACGTCGTCGAGGGCGTCGATGAAGCGATCGAGGTCCTCGCGGTAGGCGGTGAGGATCTCGCGCACCGGGGCCGAGTTGGCGCCGAGGATCTGCACCCACAGCTCTGGGTCGCTGGCGGCGACGCGGGTGACGTCGCGGAGGCCCTGCCCGGCGAGGTTGACGGAGGCGCTCGGCGCGTCGAGGAGGCGGCGGGCCATCAGGCTCGACACCACCTGGGGCACGTGCGAGATCAGTGCGACGCCGCGGTCGTGCTCCTCCGCGCTCATCTCGACGAGGGTCGCGCCGAGGTCCAGGATCATGTCGTCGATGGCGCTGGCCCGCTTGTACGAGATGGCGTCGTGGCCGGCGACCACCCAAGGGCGGCCGACGAACAGGTCGGCGCGGCCGGCGAGCGGGCCGCCGCGCTCGCGCCCGGCCATCGGGTGCGAGCCGATGTAGCGCGACACGTCGGCGCCGCGCGCGATGAGGGTGTCCAGGATCTGCAGTTTGACGCTGGCGACGTCGGTGACGATCGCGTCCGGGTAGTCGGCGAGCTCGCGCGCCACCACGTCGGCGGTCACGTCCGGCGGCACGGCGACGACGATCAGCTGCGGGGCGTCGCCGGGGGCGGCCGGGCGGCCGGCGCCCAGGTCCGTCGCGATGCTCACGTTCGTCGGCGAGGCGTCGGCGAGGAACACGTCGATGCCGCGGGCGCGGAGGCCCAGGCCGACGCTCGTGCCGAGCAGGCCGGCGCCGACGACGCGGACGGGCCCGGCGAGCCGGCTCTCCGTGCTGGGGATCAAGGCCATCACAGCCCCCGCTTCTTGGGGTTCTTGTCGGCCTGGCGCACCGAGTGGCGCTGCTGGGCCTCTGCCCCGTCCCGGGAGATGGTGAGCACCTGGCCGAGTTCGGCCTTGGTCAGCTCGCGCATCTGGCCGATCGGCAGCGTGCCGAGGTTGAGCGGGCCGAACTGGCGGCGCACCAGGTCGACGACCGGGTGCCCAACCTCGGCGAGCATGCGCCGGACGATGCGGTTGCGTCCGGAGTGCAGGGTGATCTCGACGACGCTGTGCGTGGACGAGCCGGCCGGGTCGGAGAGGATGCGCGCCTTGTCGGCCTTGATCGGGCCGTCCTCGAGCTCGATTCCACGCTGGAGCAGCGCGACGGTCTGGGCCGTCATCCGCCCGCGCACCTTGGCGACGTAGGTCTTGGTCACACCGAAGGACGGGTGGGCGAGGGTGTGGGCGAGGTCGCCGTCGTTGGTGAGGATCAGCAGGCCGCTGGTCTCGGCGTCGAGTCGGCCGACATTGAACAGGCGCTCCGAGAAGTCCTTGGTGAAGTAGCTGAGGTCGGGGCGGCCCTGCTCGTCGTTCATCGAGGAGACGACGCCGGTCGGCTTGTTCAGCATGATGTAGCGCTTGCTCTGGTCCAGCTGCACGCCGAGGCCGTTGACGGAGATCAGGTCGGTCTCCGGGTTCACCCGGGTGCCGAGCTCCTTGACGACGACGCCGTTGACGGCGATGCGGCCCTCGACGATGTACTGCTCGACGACGCGGCGGGAGGCGATGCCGGCGGCGGCGAGCAGCTTCTGCAGGCGGATGCCGTCGGGCCCAGCGTCCGGGATGCGCTCGAAGTCGTCGGCGAGGTCTTCGGGGCCGAAGTCTTCCGCGTCGTAGTTCTTGGGGTCGTAGCCCTTGGGGTCGTGGTCCTTGGGTGTGAAGTCATCGGAGGTCATGGCTAAATCCTTCCGCGCCGTCCTCGAGCAGAGGAGAGATCGGCGGCAGTTCGTCGAGGGAGTTCAGGCCGAGCTGCGTGAGAAGCAGATCGGTCGTGGCGTAGTTGATGGCGCCTGTTTCGGAATCGGTGAAAGCTTCGGTGATGAGGCCGCGGCCGAGCAGCGTGCGCACAACGGAGTCGACGTTCACGGCCCGGATCGACGCGACGGAGCCGCGGCTGATGGGTTGTTTGTATGCGATGACGGCGAGGGTCTCCAGCGCGGCCTGCGAGAGCTTGCTGGGGTTCTGCGTCATCACGAAGTCGGCCACGACGGTGTCGTACTCGGCCCGCACGTAGAAGCGCCAGCCGCCGCCGACCTCGCGCAGCTCGAAGCCGCGGCGCACGCCGGCGGGGTTGCCCGCGGTGTCCACGCCGTCGTAGTCGTTGACGAGGCGGGCGACGGCTGCCGCCACCTGCTCGACCGGTCGGCCGACCGCCGTGGCCAGGTGCACGAGGCCCTGCGGCTCGTCGGCGACGAGCAGAACCGCCTCGAGGGCACGGTCGATCGCGTTGTCGGTGTCTCGTTCAGGCATCGTAATCGGCTCCCAGGGTGGCCAGGCTGTCGTCGGTCCAGTTCTCGGCCGTCCAGCGCAGCGTCAGCTCGCCGAGCGGCTCGAGTTGCTCGAAGGCGATTGCGGCGTGCCGGTACAGCTCGAGCACGGCCAGGAACCGGGCGATGACGATGCCCTTCTGCCCGGCGCTCTGGTCGAGCCCGCTGATCAGCTGCCGGAACGTCACCGGTTCTCCCCCGCGCAGCACCGCCACGATGTGGGCGGCCTGTTCACGGATGCTCACCAGCGGCGCGTGCAGGTGGTCCAGACCGACGACGGGGATCGCGCGCGGCGCCATGGCGAGCGTGGCGAGGGCGGCGAAGTCGGCGGCGGAGAGGTTCCAGACGAGCTCCGGGGTCTGCTGGCGGTATTTCTCCTCCAGCCGCACCGTGCGGGCGTGCCGCTGCGACTCCTGCTCCAGGTGGCCGGCGAACCAGGCCGAGGCCTCCTTGAACGCCCGGTACTGCAGCAGCCGGGCGAACAGCAGGTCGCGCGCCTCGAGCAGGGCGACATCCTCCGCGTCGACGAGTTCGCCCTGCGGCAGCAGGCCGGCGACCTTGAGGTCGAGCAGGGTGGCCGCCACGACGACGAACTCGCTGGCCTGGTCGAGCTCGTCCTCGGAGCTCAGACCCCGCAGGTAGGAGATGAACTCGTCGGTGACGCGGCTGAGCGAGACCTCGGTGATGTCCATCTCGTGCTTGGAGATGAGGCTGAGGAGCAGGTCGAACGGGCCAGAGAAGTTGCTGAGTGCGACGGAGAAACCCCCGTCGCCGGAAGGTGCTTCGTGGGGGGCTGGCGCGAGGCCGCTAGGCGACTGCGCCACGACTGACCAGTTCCCTGGCGAGCTGCCGGTACGCGCGGGCAGCCGCGTGCTCGGG
This sequence comes from Microterricola pindariensis, assembly GCF_002936985.1. Taxonomy (GTDB): domain Bacteria; phylum Actinomycetota; class Actinomycetes; order Actinomycetales; family Microbacteriaceae; genus Microterricola; species Microterricola pindariensis. The sequence continues at coordinate 49,802 of NZ_MPZN01000017.1, forward strand.
TGCGAACTGTGTGATCGGCGCGCCGGCGACGCTGGCATCCGGGAACTTCACGGTGCGGCCGATGACGGTCTCCAGCACCTTGTCGCCGAAGGCCTCGACGACCCGGTCGAGCACCTCGCGCGAGTGCAGCGTGCGCGAGTCGTACATGGTGGCCAGGATCCCGTCGAGCTGGATGGCGGGGTTCAGTCGGTCGCGGACCTTGTCGATGGTCTCGATCAGCAGGGCGACGCCGCGCAGCGCGAAGAACTCGCACTCCAGCGGGATCAGCACGCCGTGGCTGGCGGTGAGGGCGTTGACGGTGAGCAGGCCGAGCGAGGGCTGGCAGTCGATCAGCACGACGTCATAGTCGTCGCTGACCTTGCGCAGCACGCTGGCGAGGATCTGCTCGCGGGCGACCTCGTTGACCAGGTGCACCTCGGCGGCGGAGAGGTCGATGTTGGCCGGGATCACGTCGAGGCCGGGCACCCGGGTCTTCTGGATGGCGTCGGCCGGGTTGGCGGAGCGGGAGAGCAGCAGGTCGTAGATGGTGGGCACGTCGTGCGTCTGCACGCCGAGGCCGGCCGAGAGCGCGCCCTGCGGGTCGAAGTCGATGGCGAGAACGCGGCGGCCGTATTCGGCGAGGGTGGCGCCCAGGTTGATCGTCGTCGTGGTCTTGCCGACGCCGCCCTTCTGGTTGCAGAGGGCGATGATGCGGGCCGGGCCGTGGCTCTTCAGCGGGGCGGGTTCCGGAAACTCGGTCTGCGGCCGGTTGGTCGGGCCCATGCCCGGTTCCTGCCGCACGCCCCGGCCGTATGCGAGATCGCCCATGGCGGAAAGCTCAGCGAGGGGAAGTTCTGCCGAGTGGTCTCGCTTGCTCGCCACGCTGATCTCCTGGTCTGGGCCGATGCCCACTCAAACTGTTGCCTGTGCAGTGCCGACGCGGCACAGCCGCGGGGCACTCAGACGATTCTAGCGAGCGCGCGGGTGGGCGCTCGTGTACATATCGCGCAGTGTGTCGGCCGTGACCAGCGTGTAGATCTGTGTCGTGGCCACCGAGGAGTGGCCGAGCAGCTCCTGCACGACGCGCACGTCGGCCCCGCCCGCCAGCAGGTGGGTGGCGAAGGAGTGCCGGAGGGTGTGCGGGGAGACCTCGATGTCGAGCCCGGCGCGGGCGGCGGCGGCGCGGATGATCAGCCAGGCGTTCTGCCTGGAGACGCGCTGGCCGCGCAGGCCGAGGAACAGGGCGGGCGTGGCCGTGCCGCGGAGGGAGAGCAGCGGGCGGGCCCGCACCAGGTAGGCGTCCAGCGCAGCCCTGGCGAAGCTGCCGACCGGCACGATGCGCTGTTTTCCGCCCTTGCCGAGCAGCCGCACGACCTCCTGGTCGATGACGTCGTCGACGTTCAGGTTGACCGCCTCCGAGACGCGGGCGCCGGTGGCGTAGAGCAGTTCGAGCAGGGCGCAGTCGCGCAGCTGTTGCACCTCGTCGCCGCGGGTGGCGTTCAGCAACGCCTCGACCTGCTCGATGCTGATCGCCTTGGGCAGCCGGCTGCCGAGCTTGGGCGGCTTCGTCTCGTGGGCGACATCCGTCTCGGTCTGCCCCTCCTCGAGCAGGAAGCGGTGCCAGCCGCGCACCGAGGAGAGCACCCGGGCGATCGAGGAGGCCTTCAGCGGCTCCACCTCGCGCGTGCCGAGGTGTTGCACGAAGGCGCCGACGTGGTTGCCGGTGACGCCGGACGGGTCATCGATGCCCTCCCCCGCCAGCCACAGCGTGTACAGGGCGAGGTCGCGCCGGTAGGCGGCGACCGTGTTCGTCGACAGGCCGCGCTCGACGGTCACGTGGCGCAGGTAGTTCTGCACGGCACGCTGCATCGGGGTCGGCGGCGCGGGGCTCGGCAGCGGGCCGGGCAGGTCGGCCTGCTGCACCGGCTCGGCCTGCTCGGCGCTCATTCCCCGAGTGCTTCGCTCTTCGGATGCCGCGGCCAGCTGACATCGCCGGCATCCAGCCCCTGCCAGCCGCGCGAGCGGGCCACGTTCGCGGCGAGAGCGCCGATCACCAGCGAGGGGTTCTGCAGCCGCCTGGCCATGACCGCGTCGACGAGCTCGTCGAGGGTGACCCAGCGCAGTTCGATGTCCGCCTCCTCCTCGCTGCGCGGGAACGGCTCGGCGGTCGCGCTGAGGCCGCGGGCCAGGTAGATGCGAATCGCCTCGTCGCTGCCGCCCGGCGAGGTGTAGAACTCGCTGAGCACGCTCCACTCGGCCGCCTCGACGTCGGCTTCCTCCGCGAGTTCGCGTTGCGCGGCGCGCAGCGGGCTCTCCCCCCGGATGTCGAGCAGCCCGGCCGGGATCTCCCAGTCGCGGGTGCGCACGGGGTGACGGTACTGCTTGATCAGCAGCACGCGCTCCTCGTCGTCGATGGCGAGCACCGCGACGGCGCCGGTGTGGTCGACGTACTCGCGCTCGATGACGGCGTCGTTGTACTCGAAGCGGTCCCGGCGCACGCCCCAGACGTGCCCGTCGAAGACGGTGCTCGAGGAGAGCACCCGCACCGCCTGCCGGGTGTCGGCAAGCGGTTCGCGGGGCTCCTCAGCGCGTGGCATGCGTGTCGCTACTCGTTACTCGGCATCCTTGACCTCGAACAGGCGGCTGGCCTGCTGGCGGTCAAGTGCTGCGGAGACGAGACCGCGGAACAGCGGGTGCGCGTTGTTCGGGCGCGAGCGCAGCTCGGGGTGCGCCTGCGTGGCCACGTAGTACGGGTGCTGGTCGCGCGGCAGCTCGACGAACTCGACGAGCTGGCGGTCGGGCGAGGTGCCGGAGAAGGAGAGGCCGGCGGCCGCGATCTGCTCGCGGTACTTGTTGTTGACCTCGTAGCGGTGGCGGTGGCGCTCGGTGATGAGGGTCGAGCCGTACAGTTCGGCCACGAGCGAGCCCTCGTCGAGTGCCGCCTCGTAGAGGCCCAGGCGCATCGTGCCGCCGAGGTCGCCGCCGGAGATGATCTCGACCTGCTCCTCCATCGTCGCGATGACCGGGAAGCCGGTCTCGGGGTCGAACTCGGTCGAGGAGGCGCCGGGCAGTCCCGCCTTGTTGCGGGCGTACTCGATGACCATGCACTGCAGGCCGAGGCAGAGGCCGAGCGTCGGGATGCCGTTCTCACGGGCGAAGGTGAGGGCGCCGAGCTTGCCCTCGATGCCGCGCACGCCGAAGCCGCCGGGCACGCAGATGGCGTCGAGCGGGGCGAGGTTGCGGGCCGCGCCCTCCTCGGTCTCGCACTCGTCGGAGGGGATCCACTGAATGTTGACCTTGGTCTGCTGGGCGAATCCGCCGGCGCGCAGCGCCTCGGTCACCGAGAGGTAGGCATCCGGCAGGTCGATGTACTTGCCGACCAGGCCGATGGTGACCTCGTGCTTGGGCTCGTGCACGGCGTCGAGCACCGTCTGCCAGCCGTCCCAGTTCACGTCGCCGGCCTTGGCCAGGCCGAGCTGCTCGATGATGTAGGCGTCCAGCCCCTGTGCGTGCAGCACGGTGGGGATGTCGTACACGCTGCGGAGGTCGGGCGTGTTGATGACGGCCTCTTCCTCCACGTCGCACATCAGGGCGATCTTGCGCTTGTTGCTCTCGGTCACCGGGCGGTCGCTGCGCAGCACCAGGGCGTCGGGCTGGATACCGATCGAGCGCAGGGTGGCGACGGAGTGCTGGGTCGGCTTGGTCTTCTGCTCGCCCGAGGCGCCCATGTAGGGCACCAGGGAGACGTGCACGAAGAACACGTTCTTGCGGCCGAGCTCGTGGCGCACCTGGCGGGCGGCCTCGAGGAACGGCTGGGACTCGATGTCGCCGACCGTGCCGCCGACCTCGGTGATGATCACGTCGGGCTGGGGCACCTCGCTGGCCTGCAGGCGCATGCGGCGCTTGATCTCGTCGGTGATGTGCGGGATGACCTGCACGGTGTCACCGAGGTACTCGCCGCGTCGCTCCTTGGCGATCACCGTCGAGTAGATCTGGCCGGTCGTCACGTTGGCGGCCTGGCTCAGGTTGATGTCCAGGAAACGCTCGTAGTGTCCGATGTCCAGGTCGGTCTCAGCCCCGTCGTCGGTCACGAAGACCTCGCCGTGCTGGAACGGGTTCATCGTGCCCGGGTCCACGTTGAGATAGGGGTCAAGCTTCTGCATCACGACGCGCAAACCGCGCGCGGTCAGAAGGTTGCCCAGGCTCGCGGCCGTCAGGCCCTTGCCCAAAGAAGAAACGACACCACCGGTCACAAAGATGTGCTTGGTCGTGCCGTTTGAGTTGTCCGCGCTAATATCCACCACGGGCCTCGATCCTATCAGGCCAGATCCTGAAGTTGGCCAGTGTGCGCAGAATCGATCCGGGGCGGCGCGCCGCCACCCCGAACCGACGCACGCGCCGGCACTCTTCAGTTCGCCGGTCCGGCCCTGAAATCGTCGAACGACACGACGACCGGGCTGGGGCTCGCCGTGCTGCTGAGGTAGCTGTACAGGCCGACAGAGCCCGGCGCCTGCAGCGCCGCCGTCGCGTCGGTCGAGCTCAGCTGCCAGCTGGCTGGCTCCGCCGTGCCGGCCTTCCACGCCTTGGCGCGAATCGTCGTCGGCGCGGTGCCGAAGACCTGCACGCGCAGGTTCAGCTTGTCTCCCGTCGCGAAGCTGATGCCCGCCAGGCTCGACGATCGGAGGATCGTGTCCGTGTTCAGCTGGGTCTGCAGTTGAACCGTCCCGGAGGCGCTCACGACGACACGGGCACCGTAGCTGGCCGCGCCCACCTGACGGGCGACCACGCCCACGTACATGCTGCTGGCGGTCTGCCTCGGGAAGGAGATCGTGGTCTTGACGTCGGTGTCCGTCGAGGAGACCCCATTCAGGAATGCCCGCATGCTGGTCCCGGATCTCGCGGTGACCCGTGCCGCTCCGCCGTTGACGGCGAAGGAGGACGCATTCGCCTGCGGCGTCCAGACCCCGCCCGTCTCGGCCGTGCCGAGCCCGCCGGTGACGGTGCGCGTGAAGCTGTCAACTGCGAACGCACCGCCCGGGGTGGCCGCGACCGTGAGCACCTCGCGTGCCGTGCCTGTGGCCCCCTGGTTGTCGGTCACCGTCAACGTGACGGTGTAGGTGCCGGCCGTGGCGAAGGTGTGGCTCGCGCTGACGCCGGTCGACGTGCCGCTGTCGCCGAAGTTCCACGCGTAGCCGGCGATCGTCCCGTCCGGGTCTCGCGAGGTGGAGCCGTTCACGGTGACGGTCAGGCCGGTGGCGCTGGTGGTCATGGCTGCGCTCGGCGCGACGTTGGCGGCGGCATCCGGCGTGTTGGGCAGCCCGGGGGTGCCCTGAACCGTCGACGACGCGCGCCAGTTCGCCGGGTCCGCGTTGTCGGCCGTCGGCGAGAGCAGTTCGAGCGAGGGACCGGTGCCGTCGGCGGCGGCGGGCCAGGGGGCTGCGTTCGTGTAGCTGACGGAATCGACGATGCGGGTGCCCGCCTTCAGCACGACGGCCTCGCCGGCGTCGTCGAGCGTGCCGCTGAAGCTTCCCCCGACGAGGCGGTTGGCGCCGGTGTGTGCGGCGCGGAAGGCGACGTCGGTGGCCACGAACACCACCCGCCCTCCGGCCGGCACGACGGTCCCCGGCTGGATGGTGAGGCCGACGGCGTCGATCGTCCAGCCCGAGATGTCCACGGCCGTGGCGCCCGGGTTGGCGAGTTCGATGAACTCCCCGCCGGTCCCGGCCGGGTGGTACTGGATCTCGTTGATCACGACCGCGGCGTTGGCGGATTGGGCGGGCGGAACGAGCTTGCCAGCGCCCGTGTTGCCGATGATGGCCGCCCGCCGGTCGGCGAGGCCGGCGACGAAGGCCGAGCGTGCGGAGGCCGGGGTGTATCCGCCCCACTTGGCGCGGTCCAGGTTCCACTCTGGGGTCGTCTTGGCCGAGATCGCGTCCCACTGGGCCTCGAACTGCCCCGCCGCCAGGAACTGGTCGGACAGGGTGCTCAGCCGCCGGTAGAACATCTCCTTGAACTCGGGGTATCTCAGCATGGCCTGCGTGAACCGGTTCGACGTGTCCGGCGTGAGGAAGAGCCCTTTGCCGTCCGAGGCGGGCAGCGTGAAGATCCAGTTGAGGTCCCAGTGCCACATCTCCCAGCGCCCGGTGCCCTCGGTGTCGCGGGCCAGCCACCAGTTGTACCAACCGCTGTCCTGGTGGCGCATGATCGAGTTGATCGCCATGTAGTTGATCAGCTCCGGCACGTTCACGTTCTCGTAGATCCAGGCCTGCTGCGCGGCCGACGCCGGGGCGTCGACCGTGTTGCTGAGCGTCCAGACGTCGGTGAAGTCCTCGTCCTCGCGCGTCTTCTTGTCGAGCCAGAGGGCGGCCTTGAGCGCCGCCGGCGAGGCGGTCTTGCCCACGGCGCCGCCGTCGGCCTTGTAGATGGCCCAGGTTTTCACTCCTTGCGCGGTGCGCCAGGAGCCGTCCTCCGTCTCCATGATGCGGCCGAGGCTCCAGAACGCCGCGTTGCGCTGGGTGCGCACCGGGATGATGCTCAGCCCGCGTGCCCCTGCCGCCTTCACCGTGCTCCAACCGACGTCGGCGAAGTTGGCCGAGTAGTTCTGCAGCGCGAACTTGTCGAGGGCGTACGGCAGCTGGCCGCCGAGGTCGAACTTGTAGCCGGCCGGCATCACCACCTTCCAGTTGACCTTCGCGTCGGTGCGGGAGGAGTTGCCGCGCACACTCATCTGCACTCCGTCGATCACCTCGCCGTTGTAGGCCCAGACGGCCGCACCGGCGACATCGTCGAGTCGGTGGTTGGCGAGGATGTCGGCGTAGACGGCGTCATCCATGAACCACTCGATGACGGGCAGCTGGCTGGTGGCCGCGCTGTCCCTGACCACGACGCCGTGGTAGCGCATCGATTCGCCGGCCGCGGGCATCGAGTAGGCCTTGCTCCCGGCCAGGGCGTCGATGCGATAGCGGATGAGCTTGCCCGCGGACTGCGCGGGGATCGTCGCGGCGTAGACGCCGTCGCCGGCGCCGCCCGGGCTGGCCGTGTCATCCAGGAATGGGATGGCGACGTCGGCCGCGAACATGACCTTGTAGCTCAGCGTTGCCGTCGAACCCGGCTGCAGGCGAGCGCTGACGACCACGGCTTGACTCGGTGTTGGCCGGGCCGGTGTCGCCAACGTCTCGGTGATGGCCGGCGGCACGCCGGTTCCGTTGAGCGAGTTGACGGCCTTGGGGGTGCCGCCGGTCGTCAGGCTCGCACCCCAACTCTCCGGCAGCGTGTTGTCGGAGAGCAGATCGCGCAGCTCCAGCGTGGGCCCGGTGGCATCGGGCGAGGTCGGCCAGGGGGCGACATCCGCGTACGTGACGGTGTCGATGACGGCGAGCCCGCCGTCGACGAGCGTGACGGTCTCGCCGCTGTTGCTGAGGTTGCCGCCGTAGACCGCATCCGGGGCGAACCCATAGGTCAGCTGGAACCGTGCGGCGTCCTTGCCCACCACGAGGTAGCCGTTCGCAGGGATGACGGTGCCGGCGGGGAAGGCGCCGGTCACTCCGGCGCTGAAGGACCAGCCGGAGACATCGATGCTGGCCGCGCTGGTGTTGCTCAGCTCAAGGAAGTCGTCGCCGTCGACGTCGGAGACGGCGTGGTAGTTCAGCTCTGAGATCACGATGCCGCCGGGATCTGCGTGGGCCGGGGCCGCCGGGGCGAAGACCAACGCCCCGAACGCGGTGGTCAGGGTCAGAGCGAAAGCCACAGCTCGGGTACGTTGAATCGCCATTGATTCGCCACTCTCAAGAGAATGCGTGAGCACTGGCGCTGGGTGGGCGCGAGAACTCGCACCATTTCGGGTATGGTGCCACGGCAAATACTGGCAGGGCGACCCCACCCCCGCGACCCCCGCTTGGGGGTCAAAATGAGGATTCCTTGAGAAAGGATCAGCTGCTGTGCGCCAACGAGATCAACTCGCGGGCGTGTTCCAGCCCACTGGCCGAGTCGGGCAGGCCGGAGAGCAACCGCGCCATTTCGGCGACGCGCTCATCGCCCTGCAACTGGCGAACGCTGGAGGCGGTGACGGAGCCGTCGCGATCCTTCACCACGGTGAGGTGGTTCTCGGCGAACGCGGCCACCTGGGCCAGGTGGGTCACCACGATGACCTGGGCGGATTCGGCCAGCCGGGCGAGCCGGCGGCCGATCTCGATCGCTGCGGCGCCGCCGATGCCGGCATCCACCTCGTCGAAGACGAAGGTCGGCACCGGGTCCGTGCCGGCCACGACGACCTCGATCGCGAGCATCACGCGGGAGAGCTCGCCGCCGGATGCGCCGCGCCCGAGCGGTCGCGGGTCTGCCCCGGCGTGCGGCTTCAGCAGGATCGAGACGGCATCACCGCCGGATGCGCCCAGCTCATCCCGCGGGCTGACGATGATGGAGAGTTCGGCGTTGGGCATGGCGAGCGGGCCGAGTTCGGCCGTGACCTCGCGGGCGAACCGCTCGGCGGCGAGGGCGCGCAGCGCGCTGAGCTCTGCGGCCAGGCGCTCCACCAGGTCACGGTCGGTGGCGACGGCGGTCTCGAGCTCGGCGATGCGCTCGGCGTCGCCGTCGAGTTCGAACAGTCTGCTGCTGCCGATCTCCAGGGCCTCGATCACCTCGTCGAGCGAGCTGCCGTACTTGCGCACCAGGGCGGCGAGCTCGGCCCGACGCTCCTGCACCGTCTCGAGCTCCCGTGAGCCGTCGGTGTCGAGGCCGTCCAGGTAGCTGGAGAGCTCACCCACGACGTCGGCCAGCAGGAACTCGATGCTCGCCAGCGACTCCGCGATCGGGCCGAGCGTCGCGTCGTGCGCCGCGGCGCGTTCCACTGCCCGGCGTGCGCCGTTCATCAGGGTGACGGCGTCCGGGGATTCGATGATGCCGCCGCCGTCGTTCTCTGCCGAGATCTGCTCGCGGGCGATCGTGGCGGCCTGGCGCAGCTCCTCGAGGTTGTTGAGGCGCTCGGCGCGCTCGGTGAGCTCGCTGTCCTCGCCGGGCTGCGGGGCAACGGCCTCAATCTCGGCCAGTGCCTCGCGCAGCTCCTCGGCCTCGCGTGAGCGGCGGTCGCGCTCGCTCTGCAGCCTGGCCAATTCCTCGGCGTTCGCCTGCCAGCGACGGTAGGCGTGGCCGTAGTCGGCGAGCACGCCCGCGAAGTCGGCGCCGGCGAAGCGGTCGAGGGCCTCGCGCTGCGCGGTGGCCGAGCGCAGGCGCATCTGCTCCGACTGGCCGTGCACGATCACCAGGTGGTCGGCGAGCTCGGAGAGAACGGCGGCGGGCGCCTGTCGACCGCCCACGATGGCCCGGCTGCGGCCCTCGGCCGAGACGGTGCGGCCAAGCAAGAGCTCCGGCCCGTCGAGGTCTCCCCCGGCCAGGCGCACGCGTTCGGCGACGGGGCCGTCCTCGGCGACCACCCAGCGGCCCTCGACCCAGCTCTGGGCCTGGCCCTGGCGCACGGCACCGGCGTCGGCACGCTCGCCGAGGAGCAGGCCGAGGGCGGAGACGACCATGGTCTTGCCAGCGCCGGTCTCACCGGTGACGGCCGTGAATCCCGGGCCGAGCGGCAATACTGCCTCGGCGATGACGCCCAGGTCGCGAATCGTCAGTTCCTCAATCACGACCGACAGGCCCTCTCCACCCGGTGACCGGAAGTTGGAATTTGTTCACAAGTCTGTCGGTGAATGGCGCCTCGTGCAGGCGGGCCAGCCGCACGGGAACGGGGCTGCGGCGCACCACGACGCGTGCGCCGGGTGGCAGATCGCGGGTGCGGCGGCCGTCGCACCAGAGCACACCGGAGGCGGAGGTGCGGGCGAGCACCTCGACGGCGAGCGAGGACTCCGGGCCGACGACCAGGGGGCGGGCGAAGAGGGCGTGCGCGCTGAGCGGCACGAGCAGCATGGCGTCCAGCGTGGGCCAGACGATAGGGCCGCCGCCCGAGAAGGCGTAGGCGGTGGACCCCGTCGGGGTGGACATCACGACGCCGTCGCAGCCGAAGCTGGAGAGCGGCCTGCCGTCGATCTCGATGACGACTTCGAGCATCCGCTCCCCGCTCGCCTTCTCGACGGTCGCCTCGTTCAGGGCCCAGGTCTCGTAGACCACGTCCTCGCCCTGCTTGACCCGCACGGCGAGCGTCATGCGCTCCTCGACGACGTAGTCGCGGGCGAGTCCCCGGCTGATCGCCTCGCTCAGGCTGTCGCGCTCGCTCTCGGCCAGGAACCCGACGTGGCCGAGGTTCACACCGAGCAGCGGGGTCGAGGCCCCGCGCACGAGTTCCGCGGCGCGCAGGATCGTTCCGTCGCCGCCGAGCACGATGACGAGTTCCACGTCCTCGGCCTGCACGTCGACGCCGAGCGTCAACAGTGATCCGCCGTGGTCGGGGAAGAAGGCGCGCAGGTCATCACCCTGGTCGGCGGGGATGACGGGGGTGGCCCCGGCGGCCCGCAACTGGGCGCAGGCGGCAACGGCCGCCTCGAGTGCGTCACGGCGGCCGGTGTGCGCGACGACGAGGATGGGGCGCTGCACTGGCGTCATAACGTCATGCTCCCGTCGTGGCTGTGACTCGGTCGATCCATTCTGACGGATCAGAGCCGATTGTGGCGCTCAACCAGACCAGATATTCGTGATTGCCGGACCCGCCGGCGATCGGAGAGGCGACGAGACCGGCCGTACGGAGGCCGAGGTCGTGCGCGGCCCAGAGCACGCCGTTGACGGCATCCGCACGCAGGCCGGGGTTCTTGACGACGCCCTCACGGATGCCGGTGCGCCCCACCTCGAACTGCGGCTTGACCAGCAGCACGAAGTCGGCGCCCTCCGCGGCCGTCTCGACGAGGGCCGGCAGCACGGTGATGAGCGAGATGAAGGAGAGGTCGCCGACGACAACTCTCGGCCGCTCCGGCCAGCGGCTGGCGGCCGCCAGCGACTCGGCGGTCATGTAACGCACGTTGAAGCCCTCGACCAGGGTCAGCCGCTCCTCGTCGGCGAGCTGCGGCGCGAGCTGGCCGTGCCCGACGTCGACGGCGAGCACCCGGGCGGCACCGCGCTCGAGCAGAACCTGGCTGAAGCCGCCCGTGGATGCGCCGGCGTCGAGGACGGTGGCGCCGGAGACCTGCACAGGGAAGGCGTCGAGTGCGGCAATCAGTTTGTGTGCCGCGCGGCTGACGTAATGGTCTGCGCCGGCGACCTCGATCTTCTGGGAGGGAAACACCTTGGTGGCGGGCTTCAGGACGGGCTTGCCGTTGACGGTGACGAGGCCGTCGGCGAGGAGCGTCGCGGCGTGTGTGCGGGAGCGGGCCAGGCCCCGCTCGGCCAGCGCGGCGTCCAGGCGCACACCCTCGATGTGATCGGTCATGGTCTAGGCCTGCGTTCCCGCGGCGTCGCCGCCCTCGAGTCGATCGCGCATCTCGTCGTGCAACTGCACATAGCCGTCGGCGCGCTCGGCCAGCGGCTGCTCGTCCAGAGCGTGCAGGCGCGCGGCCAGCTCGGCCTGTGCGGGGCCAACCGGGAGTTCGTGTTCTGCTGTCGTCACAGTGCCACGTTACCGGCAGGCGCCGACAGAGGCGCGGCGGCGCCGTTGACGTACAGCTCTTCCGGAACATTCAGCCCGTAGATTGCCCGCCCGGAGTTCCAGATCACGGCGCAGGCAGCCCGCAGCAGGTCGATGCCGGCATCCCCACGCTTGACGATCTGCACGTCGTTGCCGTTCAGACGAACGCTGGCGGCGTTGACCGTCGCCTGGCTGCCATCGGAGGAGAGCACCGGCTCCGGGTACGGCTCGTGCAGCTGGCGCAGGTCGCTGAGGATGAACTGTGGACGCATGTCGGCCCCGGCGGCGAGGGCCTGCTTGGCCTTGTCGATTCCGGTGAGCACGAGAACGGATGCGATCCCAGCACGGTTCGCGCCGAGGATGTCGGTGTCCAGCCGGTCACCGATGAAGAGGGCATTCTCGGCGGCGAAGCGCTCCCGTGCGACCTCGAAGATCGGCACCTCCGGCTTGCCCGCGACGAGCGGCAGCCGCCCGACGGCGGTGTGCACGGCCGAGACGAGGGTGCCATTTCCCGGGGCAATGCCGCGGGCGACGGGAATCGTCCAGTCCGTGTTCGTGGCCACCCAGGGGATGTCGGCACCGGGCCCGGTGGGCGCGAGGGCGAAGGCGGCCTCGGCGAGCTGTGCCCAGCCCACATCGGGCGCGAAGCCCTGCACGACGGCGGCAGGGAGATCATCCGCGGAGCGAGTCACCCGGAATCCGGCCTTCTCCACCTCGACGACGAGCCCGTCGCCGCCGACGACGAGCACCAGCGAGCCGGGCTCGATGAGCCCGGAGAGCAGGAGCATCGCGGCCTGCGGAGAGGTCACGACGTCGTCCGCCTGCACGCTCAGGCCGAGTTCGCTGAGGTGCGCGGCGACGGAGGCGTCCGAACGCGAGGCGTTGTTGGTGATGTAACCGACGCGCAGCGACGCTGCGGCCTGGTTCAGGCTCTCCACGGCGTGCGGGATCGCCGTCGGGCCGGCGTACACGACGCCGTCCAGGTCGGCGAGCAGCACGTCGACGCCGTCCAGGGGCGTTGCAGATGCCACTCGACTACTTCTCCGTCGGAACAGCGCCATCGTCGCCCTTGTCGGCCTTGACGGCCTTGACGGCCTTCGCCTTCTTCGGAGCCTTCACTGCGGCGACGGCCTCGTCGGCCTTCGGAGCCTTGTCAGCTTTCTCGGCCTGTGCAGGCTTCTCGGCCTGTGCAGGCTTCTCGGCCTTCGGAGCCTTCGGAGCCTTCTCGACCTTTGGGGCCTTCACGACCTTCGGAGCCTTCACGACCTTCTCGGCCTCTACAGGCTTCTTGGCCTTCGGAGCCTTCTCGGCCTTGGCAGCCTTCACAGGCTTCTCGACCTTAGGGGCCTTCACAACCTTGTCAGCCTTCGGGGCCTTCTTGGCCTTCGGGGCAGCGACGGCCTCGACGACAGCGCTTTCGGCGTCGGAGTCCTCGGCGTCGGAGTCCTCGGCGTCGGAGTCCTCGCCGAGCAGCTCGGCAACCTCGTCCTCGGCGGAGACGTTCTTGATCGACGCGGTGTCAACGGGCGTCGCGTCGACAGCCTCCGCCTCGGCGGGTGCGTCAACCGCGGTCTCGTCGGCGACGGGCTCGTCAGTGGTCGACTCGTCAGTGGTCGACTCGTCAGCGGTCGACTCGTCAGCGGCGGGCTCGTCAGACACGAAGATGCCGTCGTCGCCCTCTTCGTCGGCGAAGTCGATGTAGTCGAGCTCCTCCTCGTAGACGGAGATGGTCTCGTCGCCGTCTTCGCCGTAGGCGGCACCGAGTGCGGCGGCCGCGCGATTGGCGCGGGCACGCCACTCGGCTGCTTCTGCATCGCGGCTGAGCTCCTCGAGCACCTCGGCGTATGCGGCGAACAGCGGCGGGCTGTAGCTGAAGGCGGTGTTCGGGTCGAGCTGAGAGATCTCCAGCTCGACGAGCGCCAACTCCGGCTGCTCGAGGTCGAGACGGGCGCCAGACATGGCGATCGCGAGCTCCACCTGCACCGAGTCGGGCAGGGTGGTGCGGTCGATGCTGCGGCCGAGCTCGAGGGCACGGTCAGGTCGGCCCACGCCGCGCTCACTGTCGACCATCAAGGCGATCTGGTCATTCTTGCCGGAGATGCGACGGTAAGTGCGCAGCTCACGCAGCGCCAGCGCGAAATCGCCGGTGGCGTAGGCGGTGACGGCGAGCGTCTCGCGCACGATGGCGATGCGGCCGGCGCGACGAGCGGCAGACAGAACGTGCTTGTGCGCAAGCTCGGGGTCTTCGTCGATGAGCCGGGCAGCCATCGCGAGGTGCTTGGCAACCCACTCGGCGTTGTCCTTGGTGAGCGTCTTGAGCTCGTTCCGGGCGCCGCGGTCGAGGTCGTTCGCGGTCACGTCGTCGGGCAGATCGGGGTCGTCGTGACGAGGGCGCACCATGCGCAGCTCGTGCTGACGGCGCTGCTCCTCGGTCATCTCCTCGTCGTAGCGGGCCTGACGCTCTGCCTCACGGTCGTTGCGCGCGGGGGCGCCATCGCGGGTCCAGAGCTTCTGCTCGCCACCGGCGCGCGGGGGTCGACGATCGCCATCGCGCGGCGGGCGGCGGTCACCACCGTCGCGGTTCTCCCACGGCTTCCGCTCGCCATCACGCGGCGGGCGGCTGCTGCTGTCGCGGTTCTCCCAGGGCTTGCGCTCACCGTCACGGGCGGGACGGCTGCTGCTGTCGCGGTTCTCCCACGGCTTGCGCTCACCGTCACGCGGCGGGCGGCGGTCTCCCCCGGCAGAACTGCTGCTGCGGTTCTCCCACGGCTTCCGCTCGCCATCACGGGCGGGACGGCTGCTGCTGTCGCGGTTCTCCCACGGCTTCCGCTCGCCATCACGCGGCGGGCGACGGTCACCACCGGCGGACGAGCTGGAGCTGCGGTTCTCCCACGGCTTGCGCTCACCGTCACGGGCGGGCCGGCGGTCGGCGCTATCGCGCTTCTCCCACGGCTTCTGCTGCGCGCCATCGCGCTGCGGAGCACGTGCGGAGCTGTTATTGCGAGTCTCGTTGCCTCGGCTGTCCCGCGATGGACGCTTCTCGCGCTCGGGTCCCTGACCCTGGGATGGAGAATCGCTCACGGTACATTCCTGTTCTCTGTTAATGGCGCTGCGCAACGCAGCCACCTAGGCAATTATGACTTAACGAAAAATGGCCACCCATTGCTGGGTGGCCATTTTCCAAAGTAAGTCCGGCGGTGTCCTACTCTCCCACAGGGTCCCCCCTGCAGTACCATCGGCGCTGAGAGTCTTAGCTTCCGGGTTCGGAATGTGACCGGGCGTTTCCCTCTCGCTATGGCCGCCGAAACACTATTGATGTATCAAAGTGAATCGAACAAGCACAAGCTCAACACCCTGTGCCCGAGGGCACAGTGCTGTTGGTTGTGTGTTC
>NZ_MPZN01000018.1 GCF_002936985.1 Microterricola pindariensis
CACCTGCGTCGGTGACGCGGCCAACCTCTCTTGGAAGCTCGCGGCCAGCCTGGCCGGGTGGGCAGGTGAGGGCCTGCTGGCCAGCTACGAGCACGAGCGCCGCCCGATCGCGGCGCGCACCATCGCGGATGCCGCATCGAACGGCCGCAGCCTGGCCTCCGACTTCGCCCACAGCGTGCTCGACGACGACACGGACGCCGGGGCCGAGGCCCGCCGGCTGATGGCGCAGAACCTCGAGGTCAAGCGCAGCGAGTTCAGCTCGCTCGGCCTCGTGCTCGGCTACCAGTACCCCGGCTCGCCCATCGTCGTCGACGACGGTTCGGAGCAGATCCCCGAGCACCCGATCCACTACACCCCGTCGACCCGGCCCGGCAGCCTGCTGCCGCACGTCTGGGTCGGCGAGGAGTCGCTCTATGACGCCCTCGGCCAGTGGTTCACGCTGCTGGTCGACGCGGCCGAGCCGCGCCTGGCCGAGTTCGCGCAGGCCGTGGACGCGGTGCGCGGGCAGACCGGCGTGCCCGTCACGCTTCTGCCGCTGGACTTCTCCGCCCACCCTGAGATCCCGTGGCAGGCGGCCGCCATCCTCGTGCGTCCGGATCAGCATGTCGCCTGGCGCGGCGACGAGCCGGCAGCGGTGGCGCAGGCGGTCGCGGTCGCCGTCGGACGCGCCTCGGCGACATCCGACACCCTGGACGAGCTGGAGGGCACCCACCGTGGCCGATGACGACTTCCGCGCACACCTCTTCCCTGTTGACGACCCCCGGATCAGCGCGTTCCGCGGGCTCAGCTATCGCGAGTACGCGGAGGTGATCAAGAGCGATCCGTTCGCCGGGCCGATGATCGTGGACTGGGCCACCCGCTACCCGGTGCCCTACCGCGGCGTCAGCCACGACGGCAACATCACCGCGCAGCCGCTGGCGGAGCTGCGTGCCGGCGAGGCCGCCCCCAACGCGGCCATGGTCGCGGCCGCCGAGTTGCTGCTGGCCGGGCTCTCCGCGCGGCAACGGGCCGACATCTGCTACCCGCTGCGCGCCAACCAGTGGCGCAGCTGGGCCAACCCGGAGTTCTTGCAGCACGACACCGGCCTGCGCCTGGAGGACCTCGACCACGTCTCGCGGCACCGCGCGCTCGAGCTCGTGCGCGCCAGCCTCAGTGAGCAGGGCTTCGAGTCCGTGAAAACACTGATGTGGGTCAACGGCTACCTGGGCGAGACGATCGACCTCGCCAATGTCATGAACGACGCCAGCTACAACGTGGCCATCTACGGGACGCCCTCGACGAGCGAGCCGTGGGGGTGGCAGCTCTTCGGCCACCACCTGGCGCTCAACTGCGTCGTCGACGGCGAGCGGATGACGGTCTCGCCCGCGTTCCTCGGAGCGGAGCCCTCGCTGATCCTGGAGAGCCCGATCGGGCCCGTCGACGTCTTCGGGGCGCGCATCGCCCACGCCAGGGCACTGATGGCGGGGCTGACACCGGCCGAGCAGGCCGAGACGCTCAGCTACCCCGAGATGGTCGACCCGGCGATGCCGCTCGGCCGGCTGCACCCTGGCGATGAACGCCACCTCGGCGGCTGCTTCCAGGACAACCGCATCGTGCCGTTCGAGGGGATCCTCGTCGGCGACCTCGACGAGCCGACGCGCGCGGAGGTCAGCGCGGTCGCAGCCGCATTCCTCGACCACCTGCCCGCCGGCGTCGCCGCGGCCCGGCTGCGCGAGATCGAGTCGCGCTACGACGAGACCTGGTTCTCCTGGATCGGCGGCTGGGGCACTGAGGACGCGTTCTACTTCCGGATCCAGAGCCCCGTCGTGATGCTGGAACTGGACCACCACTGCGGCGTCTTCCTCAGCAACCGCACCCCGGCGCAGTTCCACGTGCACACCGGCATCCGCACGCCCAACGGCGGCGACTACGGCGGGCTCCTGCGCGCGCCAGCGGGCGGACAGCCGTGAGCGGGCAGGCCGGTGCGCTCGCCGGCACCGTCGTGCTCGACCTCAGCCGCGCCCTCGCCGGGCCGCACGCCGGCATGATGCTCGGCGACCTCGGCGCCCGGGTGATCAAGGTGGAGGCGCCGGGCAGCGGCGATGACACTCGCGGCTGGGGGCCGCCGTTCCTCGGCGAGCCCGACGCGGAGGAGTCGAGCTACTTCCTCTCCTGCAACCGCAACAAGGAGTCGATCGCGCTCGACCTCAAGCACCCGGACGACCGGCGGGTGCTGGACGGCCTGATCCTCGAGTCGGACGTGCTGATCGAGAACTTCCGCACCGGGGTGATGGACCGCCTCGGCTACTCGAGCGCACGGTTGCTCGAGCTGAACCCGCGCCTCGTCATCCTCTCGATCACCGGCTTCGGGCACGACGGGCCGGAGGGCGGCCGCGCCGGCTACGACCAGATCGCCCAGGGCGAGGCCGGGCTCATGTCGATGACGGGCTCCGGCCCGGACGACCCGCAGCGGGTCGGCGTGCCGATCGGAGACCTGCTCAGCGGCATCTACGGCGCCTACGGGGTCGTCGCCGCGCTGCTCGAACGCGCAGAGACTGGCGCCGGCGGCGTCGTGCGCACCTCGCTGCTCTCCGCACTCGTCGGCGTGCACGCCTTCCAAGGCACCAGACAGACCGTCGCGGGGGAGACTCCGCTGGCCCAGGGCAACCACCACCCCTCGATCGCCCCGTACGGGCTGTTCCGCTGTGCGGGGGGCGCCGTGCAGATCAGCGTCGGCAGCACGGCGCTCTGGGAGCGCTTCTGCGAGCGCTTCGGGCTGGACGCCGGCGCAGCCCGCTTCGCCAGCAACGCCCTGCGGGTGGCGAACCGTGACGCGCTGATCGAGATCGTCGAGGAGGCGTTCGCGCCCTTCGAGGCGACGGATCTGCTCGGCCAGCTCGAGGCGGCCGGGATCCCGGCCGGCCGGGTGCGCACCCTCGACGAGGTCTACGCCTGGGATCAGGTCGCCTCCCAGGGGCTGCTGCTGGATGTCGAACACTCCAGCCTCGGCTCGCTCACCCTGCCAGGCCCGCCGCTGCGCTTCTTCGGCACCGACGACGAGGTGACGTTCCGCGGGCACCGCGCCCCGCCGACGCTCGACCAGCACGGCCAGGCGATCCGCTCCTGGATCGCGGAGCGCCAGCTCCCCGAAAAGCAGCGCGCCGGCGTGCTGTGAGTTCCCCGCGCGCCCGGTCGCTCTCGGCCCACTCTCTCACCGCTCGCGAGCTGCTCGACCTCGTCGCCGACGCGGGCAGCTTCCGCTCGTGGGACGTGGCCGTGCCGCCCCGGGACGTGCAGCCCGGCTACGCCGACGACCTGGATCGGGCCCGCGCCCGGAGCGGATGCGACGAGTCGGTGCTGACCGGCGAGCTCCGCATCGACGGGCGCCGCGTCGCCGTGCTGGTCAGCGAGTTCGGCTTCCTCGGCGGCTCGATCGGCGTCGACGCCGCCGGCAGGCTCATCGCCGCCATCGAGCGGGCGACGCGGGAGCGGCTGCCGCTGCTGGCCGGACCGGCATCCGGCGGCACCCGGATGCAAGAGGGCACGGCCGCGTTCGTGGCGATGGTCGGCATCGCCGCCGCGATCGCCGAGCACAAGAGCGCCGGCCTGCCGTACCTCGTCTACCTGCGGCATCCGACCACGGGCGGGGTGATGGCGAGCTGGGGCTCGCTCGGCCACGTGACCGTGGCGGAGCCCGGGGCGCTGCTCGGCTTCCTCGGGCCACGCGTCTACGCGGCCCTCTACGGAGAGCCGTTCCCCGACGGGGTGCAGACGGCCGAGAACCTCTACCGCAACGGCGTGATCGACGGCGTGATCGCACCCGCCCAGCTGCCCCGGCTGGTCGCCCGGCTGCTCTCGGTGCTCGCGCCCGCGAAGGGTCCGAGCGGCCTCGGCGGAGACGACGGGCAGTACGACGATTGGCGCGATGGTCAGCGCGACGGTCAGTACGACGGCCCCGCGATCAGCGCCCTGGCCTCCATCGCCGCCTCGCGGGCGCGGGCGCGCCCCGGCGCGCGCACCATCCTGCGCCACGCCGCACGCGACGTCGTGCCGTTGAGCGGCACCGGGCAGGGTGAGGCCAGCGAGGGCCTGCTCCTGGCCATCGCCCGCTTCGGCGCCGTGCCCTGCGTCGTGATCGCACAGGACCGCTATGCCCAGCGCGCGGGGGCGCCGTGGGGCCCGGCCGCGCTGCGGCAGGCCCAGCGCGGCCAGCGGCTCTCGGCCGAGCTCGGCCTGCCCCTGGTGACGATCATCGACACCCCGGGCGCCGCCCTCTCCCGGGAGGCGGAGGAGGGCGGGCTCGCCGGCGAGATCGCGCGCACCCTGGAGAGCCTGGTCGGCCACGAGCAGGCCACGGTCGCCGTGCTGCTCGGCGAGGGGACCGGCGGCGGCGCACTCGCACTGCTGCCCAGCGACGTGACGATCGCCGCCCAGCACGCCTGGCTGGCCCCGCTGCCGCCAGAGGGCGCCAGCGTCATCATGCACGGCGACACGGCGCACGCCGCCGCCATGGCCGAGGCCCAGGGCATCGGCGCGGTGGCGCTGCGCACGGCCGGGATCGTGGACTGGGTGGTGCCGGAACGCCCGGATGCCGCGCTGGAGCCCACCGAGTTCAGCCGGAGGATCGGCCGGGTGATCGAGCGGCAGCTGCTCGATCTGGCCGCGGCCACGCCCGCCGAGCGGCTGCGCCGACGCCGGGGCCGCTACCGCGCGTTGGTGCGTATGCCCGGGCAAGCGGCAGACTCATGACGGGACACCGTCGGTGAAGAACAACAACAGGCTCATCAGCCACAGCAGCACAGCGTCACCAACCGCACCAGCAGGAACGTCAGCAGCAACATGAACGTCAGCACCGGCGTGAATGTCAGCAGCAGAGAGAGTGGAGGCCAGCAGATGGCACCGGAGACAGTCAACGCCCCGCACACCGACGGCCAGGCCTTGCGCGAGCACCTGGCGATCGAGTTCGCCCGCGGATTGCTCCTGGACATCGTGCGCCCCGCAGACGACCGGGCGCTGCCGGCGATCATCTGGCTGCACGGCGGCGCCTGGCGGATGGGCGACCGCAGCTGGCGGCCCGACTTCGCCCGGTACTTCGCCCGCTCCGGCTTCGTCATGATCAGCATCGACTACACGCTCTCCGGCGACGCCGTCTTCCCGCGGCAGCTCCTCGACGTGCGCGCCGGCATCCGGTGGGTGCGTGAGCACGCGTCAGAGCACGGCATCCTGGCAGACTCGATCGGGCTCTGGGGCTCCTCGGCCGGCGGGCACCTCGCCGCCCTGGCCGGGCTGCACGGCGGGGCCCGGGCGATCCTCGGCGAGCCGGAGGGCGCGGGCAGCGCCGCAGTGCAGGCGGTCATGGACGGCTACGGCGCGGGCGACCTGCTCGCACCCGACCAGGACAACCCGCCCACGGCCGGCCTGCTCGGCGGCTCGCCCGGCGAGCGGCGCGAGCTGGCAACGTTGGCGAGCCCTGCGCGCACCGATGTGGCGAGTGCCCCGCCGTTCCTCATCATGCACGGCGCCGCAGACGACCTCGTGCCGGCCAGCCAGAGCATCGCGCTCTACGAGGCGCTCGCCGCCGGCGGCACGGATGCCACGCTCTACCTGATCGACGGCTTCGGCCACGGCTTCCTCAACCCGGCCGGCCTCGACGAGGTGGCGCCCGGCCCCCGCCTGGACTCCGGCCGGCTCGAGTCCGACCCCTCGGCCACGGCCAAACTGCGCAGCACGAGCGGCCGGGCCTGGCCGGCGTCGGCCTCCTTCGGCGTCATCGAAGAGTTCTTCCGCGAGAACCTCGGCGGCCCGGCAGCCGGGGACGAGGCGTGAGCACGGTGAGCACGCAGGATGCCCTCACCGCCGCCCTGGCATCCGCGCAGTGGATCTCGCCGCACGAGCCCGTGCCGCACCCGGCCGGGCAACGGCCGGCCCACGAGCTGACCGGCCGGTTCCACTGGGACGGCGCTGCCACACACCCGGCAGAGGGCGCCGAGACCGGCGCCGAGGCCGTCGTCTACGCGACCGCGCACGGCGTCTACGAGCTCTTCGTCAACGGCGTCCGCGTCGGCGACGAGGAACTCTCGCCCGGCTTCAGCTCCTACCGCAGCCGGCTGCAGGTGCAGCGCTGGGAGATCACGGCGCTGCTGCAGGCCGGCGAGAACACCGTCACGGTGTTGCTCTCCGACGGCTGGTTCCGCGGCCGGCACGGCTTCGTGCGGCGGCCGGACGGCTTCGGCACCGACACGGCGTTCCTCGCCGCCGTGCTGCTGGAGCCGAGCGCGGGCGCGGCCCGGCCGCTGCTGGCGACCGGCGCCCACTGGGAGTCCCGCCCGAGCCACATCACCCGTGCCGACCTGATGGACGGGCAGAGCGTCGACCTCCGGTTGGAAGGACTGGAAAGGCCAGGGCGGCCCCCTGCCGCGGTGCTCTCGACCGACCCGCTCTGCGCTGACCGCACCCGGCTCGTGCCGGCCGAGGCCCCCGCGGTGCGCCGCATCCAGGAGCTGCGCCCGACACAGATCAGCACGCCCGGTGAGGGCGTCACCGTCGTCGACTTCGGACAGAACATCAACGGCTGGGTGCGCCTGCACGAGCTCGGCCCGGCCGGCACCCGCACGGTGCTCCGCCACGGCGAGGCCGTGGACGAGGCGGGCCTGCTGCTCGTGGAGAACATCCAGGCCTTCGACTTCGCCACCCGCGCGGTGCTGCCGGCCGGCCAGGTCGACGAGGTCATCTCGGCCGGCCGGGCCGGTGACGTCTTCGAGCCCCGACACACGACCCACGGCTTCCGCTACGTGCAGATCGAGGGCGCCGCCGGCCCGATCGGCATGGGCGACATCGTGGCCGTCGTCGTGCACAGCGAGCTGGCGCGCACCGGAACATTCACCGCCAGCGACCCGCTGCTGAACACCCTGCACGACGTCGTCGACTGGAGTTTCCGCGGCAACGCCTGCGCGGTGCCGACCGACTGCCCGCAACGGGAGCGCTCCGGGTTCACCGGCGACTGGCAGGTCTTCGCCGACACCGCCGCCCTGCTCTACGACGTGGCCGCGTTCAGTGAGAGCTGGTCGACAGACCTGGCCGCCGACCAGTGGGCCGACGGCCGGGTGCCCACCGTGGTGCCCAACCCGGCGGGCAACGGGCCATCCGGCAGCGCGTTCGAGGACATGGCCGCCGGCTCTGCCGGGTGGGGGGATGCCGCGGTGCTCGTGCCGTGGTCGATGTGGCGCGCCTACGGCGACCGGGCTGCACTCGAGCGCGCACTGCCGTCGATGCGGGCCTGGGTCGACTACGCCGCGCGCTCGGCCGCCGCCGGCCGGCACCCGGGGCGGGAAGCAGAGCGCCCGCTCGAACAGCCGCACGAGCGCTACCTCTGGGACACCGGATTCCACTTCGGCGAGTGGCTGGAGCCAGACACCCCGCCGGCGCCCGACCCCACCGTCGACCACGGCATCGTCGCGACCGCCTTCCTGCATCGATCGGCCCACACGCTCGCGCTGGCCGAGGCCGCCGCCGGCCGGCCGGCCGACGCCGAGCGCTACAGCCGGCTCGCCGCAAACGTGCGCGCCGCCTGGTGTGCCGAGTACCTGGCCGCCGACAACACGCTCAGCGAGGAATCGCAGGGCCACTATGTGCGCGCGCTCGCCTTCGGCCTCGTTCCAGAGGGGCGCCGGCAGCCAGTCGCCGACCGGCTGGCCGCGCTGATCCGCGAGAACGGCACCCGACTGGGCACCGGCTTCCTGGCGACCGGCCTGCTGCTGCCCACCCTGGCGGATGCCGGACACCTCGACCTCGCCTACGAGCTGCTCTTCGCCCGCGACATCCCGTCCTGGCTCGGCATGATCGACCGGGGCGCCACCACGATGTGGGAGTGGTGGGACGGCGTGACCCCGAGCGGGGTGCGCGGCTCCCTCAACCACTACAGCAAGGGGGCCGTCGCCTCCTTCCTCTACACGCACGTCGCCGGCATCCGGCTGGCCGAGAGCCCCGAGCCGGGCGCGGAGGCGTACGGCGCCGTCGTCATCGCCCCACAGCCGGGCGGCGGTCTGAGCGCGGCTGCTGCGAGCGTGCACACCCGGCGCGGAACCGTCGGCGCCGACTGGCGGATCGAGGGCGGCGCGTTCCGGCTCACCGCCACGATCCCCGCCGGCGTCACCGCCGAGATCCGACTGCCCGACGGCTCGCGCGTGAGCGGGGTCGGCGGCGGAACCCACAGTTACTCCGTCGCGGCCGCCGGCTTGTGACCGACGACGAACGCCGCTGCGGATTCCTCCGCAGCGGCGTTCGTCGTTGCCCGGCCAGCGCGGCCGGACGGGGACTAGATGTTGAGCCCGGCGACGCGCTCCGGCGGCGGTCCGACGACGACCAGGTCGAGCTCGGCCTGGGCGCGGCCGAAGCCGGGGCCGTTGAAGCCGGGCACGGCGCCCTCCGTGTAGATCGACTCCTCGGTGGGGCTGAAGACGTACTCGAAGAACGGCTCGAAGATCGAGGGGGCCAGCACGCCGACCATCCGCGCGTAGGCGGAGTCGTAGGCGTAGGAGTGGATCGTGCCCGCCGGGGCGTGCACGAAGTCGCCCTTGCTGAGTAGCACCTCGCGCCCGTTCACGTGCAGGCGCACGCGGCCGTCGAGGCAGATGAAGTTCTCGGTGTGCTGTTGGTGGAAGTGCAGCGGGATGTAGCCGGAGCGGGCGCCGCTGGACTCGACCGCGAAATAGCGCCCTCCGGTGTTCGCCCCGCGGGACATGTAGCTGTGCATCTCGTCGGCGCCGAGGTAGCGCTCACCCTCGCCGGCGCTCAGGAAGAACGCCTCCTCCGCGGACGGCAGGCCGGAGTGGCGCGCCCCGGCGCGCGGCTGCAGGGCGGCGTCGACGAGCGGCACCGCGGCGACGTCGATGCCGAACTCCTCGCCGACGGCGCGAAACTCGTCGAGCGAGACGAGCCGCTCGGCCCGGGCCGGGCGCACGTGCGAGGCCGTCGGGGTGCCGAGGCGGCTGAGCAGCTCGAGCGAGTGACCGGGCGAGGACCAGAGCAGCAGCCGGTTCTCGCCGGCGAGCATCCGGTAGGCGAAGGGCGTGCCGGCCGGGATGACGACCTCGTCGCCGGGGGAGAGCACGCTCGTCTCGGAGCCGAGCCAGACCTGCACGAGGCCGTCGAAGACGATGACGGTGCGGTGCTCCGCGGCATCCGTCGTCGCCGGCAGCTCTGCCCCGCGCCCGCCGGAGAGGTAGGCGGCACCGAACAGGTCGCCGGTGTCGACCGGGCGGGCGATCACCGTGAGCAGCTGCCCGTTGAGCAGGAACCGATCGCCGTGCCCCGCCGCCATGACGTAGGGCAGCTGCGCCCCGGGGAGCGCGTTCGCGATCGGGACGTGGGCGCCAGGCTCGAGCAGGGTGGATGCCATCGGTGTCTCCTCATTGAGTCGTCTGTGCGCCCCCAGCAGAGAGGGCAGCAGCCTTCATTGTTCCCGAGACGGGCGCACGCAGAATACGCGCCTTCCACTGAATGGAAGCGTGTCTCGTGCTCAGCGGCCCTCGCGGTCCGGCTGCGAGCGGATCCCGTCGATGCCCGGCGGGTGGTAGCCGAGTGCGCGAGAGATCGACCGTGCCGTCGCTCGCAGGGCGGGCAGGGCCACCTCCGGGGTGAACGCCCCGTCGGGGGCCAGGATGGACACCGCCGCGGCCACCGAGCGATTGGCGCCGAAGACCGGTGCGGCCACAGAGATGGTGTGCGAGGGCTGGGTGCGACGAACGACGGAGTAGCCGAGCCGGGCGACGTGCTTCAACTCGAGCCGCAGCGACTCGATGGAGCCGAGATCCTCGACCCGGAAATCCTGGTCGAGCGGCAGGGCGAGGGTCTCCTCGCGCGAGGGCTCCGACTGCGCGGCCAACAGCACACGGCCGACCGCGGTGCTTCGCAGCGGAAGCCGCCCGCCCAGCCGGTAGGCCACTGCTGGAGCGCGTCGTGAGGAGAGTCGCTCGATCAGGATCGCCTCCCGCCCGTCCAACACGGCCAACAGCACATGATGGCGGCTCACCTCATAGAGGTCCTCCAGGAAGGGCAGCGCAATCTCGCGCACACCGTGCCCGCGCGGTGCGAGCGAGGCCACCTCCCAGAGCCGGACGCCGATCACGAACTCGCCACTCGGCAGCCGTTCGAGGGCTCCCCACTTGAGCAGGCCCTGGGCCAGCCGGAGCGTCGAGGAGAGCGGGATCCCGGAGAGAGCCGAGAGCTCGCCGAGGCTGAGCTCGCGGCGGTCATCGCTGAAACAGTTGAGCAGCGAGAGCGTGCGATCGATCACCGGCTCGCCGCGCGGCGGCCGCTTGCCGCGGGTCGGGGCGGGGCTGGGCGGCTGCACTTCGGCGGGCATGTCCATGCCGCCGATCCTGTCTGAACCGGACGAATATGTCCAATCAATGGAATTGCCTTGGATTCGGGGTCGGGGTTTCGCGCACAGTGGGCCGAGCGATGGCGCTCCGGTGCCCGCTGAAACGTCTCACAGCATCAAGACAATGCAGTCAATACACGCACTTCAACAAACAGCCAGTGCAATCAATCAGCGTAGATGGAGGCCGAACGTGAACAAATCAACTTTCGACTGGGTGCGACGGGCGGCAGCAGTCGCCGTCACAGGAACACTCGTCGTCGCACTCGCCGGGTGCAGCACAGCGGGCGGGGCCGGCACAGTGGCCGACTCCAGCACGCTGACGATCGCCCAAGAAGCAGACATGGCGCCGAGCGGTTTCGACCCGATCGCCTATTCCGCCGGCCAGCAGCAGATGTTCTCTGCCGCCTACAACTCGCTCCTGTCGATCCAGCCGGACGGCTCCGTCGGGCCGGGCCTGGCATCCGCCTGGGAGTTCAACGAGGACGGCACCGTGCTCACCCTCACGCTGGCCGACGGCGTGACCTTCAGCGACGAGAGCGCCCTGACGGCCGACCTCGTTGTGGCCAACCTGGAGCGCCGCAGTGACCCGGCACTCCAGGCATACAGCGGTTTCGCGGCCGGCGGCGACGCCGAGATGGTCTCTGTCGAGGCCGCGGACGCCGGGACGGTCGTCATCACCTTCGCCGCCCCGCAGTTCGCCGTCGTCTCTACGCTGGCGAACGTGTCGGGCATGATCCTCGGCCAGACCGCCCTCGACGACCCGACACTGCTCAAGGCGGCTCCGGTCGGCTCCGGCCCGTACGTGCTCGACACCGCCAAGACGGTCAAGGCCAGCACGTACACCTTCGTGCGCAACGAGGCCAGCACAGAGACGGCGGACTACCCCTTCGACACGATCGTCTTCCGCCCGATTCTCGACCCGCAGGCCCGGGCCAACGCCCTGATCTCCGGCCAGGTGGACGCCGGTGTGATGAAGTCCTCGAGCGTTGACCTCCTCGAGTCCAAGGACATCGGGGTCGCCCAGATCGGCGGAACGATGGTCTCGATGATCCAGTTCGACAAGAACGGCACCTCCGTGCCCGAGATGGCCGACGAGCGCGTGCGCCAGGCAATCCAGCTCTCCATCGACCGCGACCGCCTCGTCGAGCTGCTGCACGTGGGCGACACCGCCCAGCGCAACGCCCTGCCGTCGGCATCCGGTGGCTGGTCGAAGGACGTGGACGCCCTGTGGAAGCGCGACGTGAAGAAGGCCAAGGCACTGCTCACCGAAGCCGGCTACCCCAACGGCTTCAGCTTCGAGATCCTCTCCAGCCCCGACACGCAGGCCGACCTGGAGGCCATCCAGACCGACCTCGCCGAGGCAGGCATCACGCTGGAGATCCGTCCGGCCGCTTCGACCCAGGAGGCGTTTGACGCGGTGAAGACCACCGCCATCGGCGTCATCCCGCTCGACTGGTCCAACCCGGTCGGCATCATGTACGGCGTCGTGTTCGGCTTCGCCAACAGCCAGGGCGGCGACGACGAGCAGCTGCGCGCCGCAACCGGCGCGCTGGCCGGGGCACAGACCGATGACGCCCGTGCGGAGGCCCTGCAGACGCTGAACGCCCGCCTGGTCGAGGCCGGCTGGCTCTACCCGCTCTACGAGCCGCTGCTGAACATCGGCTACAACCCCAAGAAGCTGAACCCGGTTGAGTTCCCGGGCCAGCAGAGCATCCCGCTGCTCTCCGCGTTCACCCCGGTGGACAAGGCCGAGTAACACCCCCAAGGGTGGCGGCCGCTCGCGGCCGCCACCCTTCCCCCTTTTCACACCATCAGCCCCTGGAGGCGACATGGCCGGCTTCATCACGAAGCGCATACTATTCGGCATCCTGACGATCTTCGTCGTATCCGTTGTCGCCTTCCTGCTCGTGCGGCTGATGCCCGGCAGCCCGGGGGCCATAGTGCTCGGGCTCGGGGCCACCGACGACGAAATCCTCGCCTACGACACCTCCATCGGCTGGCACGACCCGCTCGCCGTGCAGTACCTCACCTGGCTCGGAGAGGCCCTGCGCGGCAACTTCGGGGTCAGCCTGCTGGACGGACGCCAGGTCAACGCCGACATCGCAGCCCGCCTCCCCGTGACCTTCTCGCTGGCGCTCGCCGGCACCGTGATGAGCGCCGTCGTCGGCGTCCTGCTCGGCGTCATCGCCGCGGTGCGCGGCGGGGTCGTCGACCGCATCGTGAACGCGTTCTCCGCCCTCGGGGCGGCCATCCCCGGCTTCTGGATCGGAATCGTGTTCGTGTTCGTGTTCTCGGTGCAGACCGGTCTCCTCCCGGCCACCGGCTACGTGCCGTTCGCGCAAGACCCCGCACTCTGGCTGCAGTCGCTGATCCTCCCCGTCGCCACCCTCGCCCTCGGCGGGGCCGCCTTCGTCGCCCGCCAGACGCGCGCCTCCATGATCGACGCGCTCGCCCAAGACCACATGCGCACCCTGCGCGCCACCGCGATGCCGGAATGGCGCATCCGCTACGTGCACGCGCTGCGCTACGCCAGCCTGCCCATCGTCGCTGGCGTCGGCCTGCAGTTCATCGCCCTGTTCGGCGGTTCGGTCATCATCGAGCAGATCTTCGCGATGCCGGGCCTCGGTCAGTCGATCCAAGGCGCGGCCGCCTCCAACGACGCACCGCTGGTGCTCGGGATCGTGGTGACGACGACGGTCGTCGTCGTCATCGTCAACCTCCTGCTGGAGCTCTCCAACCGCTTCCTCGATCCCAAGCTGAGGACCTCATGACCACTCGAAACGACTCGACCGTCGCCATCGCGACCGCACCGCCGCGCACCGTGCGACCCTCGAGGCTGCGGGCCATCCGCCGGTCGCTCTCCACCCCCGGGGGCATCTTCGGAATCAGTTGGCTGCTGCTGATCGTCGTCGCCTCCTTCACCGCCCCGCTGTGGTCGCCGTACGGCCCGAACGAGCAGACCGGCAGTGTGGCGCTGGCCGGTCCGAGCGCCGCACACTGGCTCGGCACAGATGACCTCGGGCGCGACGTGCTCACCCGCATCTTCACCGCGGGGGCGGATGCCATCGCCACCTCGGCCCTCGGAGCCGCCGTCGCGCTGGCCGTCGCCATCCCGCTCGCCCTCTGGGCGGCCTCGCGCGGACGAGGCACCGAGACCGTGATCAACCGGGTCACCGAGATCGCCATGTCGATCCCCGTCATCATCATCATGTTGACCGTGGTCGGGATCGTCGGCACCAACCTGCCGCTGATCATGGTGATCCTCGGCCTGGTGATCTCCACCGGCATGTACCGCGTGCTGCTCGGGCAGGCGAAGTCGTTGCAGTCCCAGCTCTACGTCGACGCGGCCTTCGTCGACGGCCTCACCGCACCCCGGGTGAGCGGGCGGCATGTGCTCCCCGGGCTCACGACCACGATCATGGTGCAGTTCGCCCTGGTCTTCTCCATCGGGCTGATGATCCAGACCGGGCTCGCCTTCATCGGCTTCGGGCCGCCCGTTCCCGCCCCGAGCTGGGGTGGCATGATCCAGAACGCCTCAACGCACATCTACGACGCCCCCTGGCTGATGGTGCCGACCGGCGTGGTGCTGATCCTCACGGTGTTCGCTGCCAACTCCATCGGCGACGCGCTGAGCGGGCCGCGGGAGAAGGCGCCGGTGCGCAGCAACACGCGCAGCCTGCGCGCCCGGCGGGCCGCGGCATCCGCCGGCAACACGGAACCAACAGGCAGCTCCCCCGTCGCCGCGCCGTCTGCGACGGAACCCGCGCTGAGCGTGCAGGGCCTGCACGTGGGGCTGGACGACGGGACGACCCTTGTCAGCGATGTGTCGTTCGCTGTCAGTGCCGGGCGGGTGCTCGGCCTGGTCGGGGAGTCCGGCTGCGGCAAGACGCTGACCTCGCTCTCGCTGATCGGCCTGCTGCCGACCTCGGTGGCCACCACGGCCGGCTCGATCCTGTGGAACGGCCGGGACATCGCCGCCCTCAGCGAGCAGGAGCTGTTCCGGGTGCGCGGGCGCGAGATCGCGTTCATCGCCCAGGAGCCCATGCGCGCCCTCGACCCGATGTTCTCCATCGGCTCGCAGCTGACCGGGGCCGTGCAGCGACTGCGCTCTGTTCCCAAGCGGGAGGCCGGGGCCATCGCGACCGCGCTGCTCGAACAGGTCGGCATCGTCGACGCCGCGCGCGTGCTCACCTCCTACCCGCACGAGATCTCCGGCGGCATGGCCCAGCGCGTCGCCATCGCCATCGCCCTGGCCGGGCGGCCACGACTGCTCATCGCCGACGAGCCGACCACCTCGCTCGACGTCACGGTGCAGGCCGAGATCCTCTCCCTGCTCCGCCAGATCATTGCAGAGGAGGGCATGACGATGGTCATGGTCACGCACGACCTCGGCGTCGTCGCCGACATCTGCGACGACGTCGCGGTGATGTACGCCGGGCAGATCGTGGAGACCGGGGCCGTGCGCTCCGTGCTTCTCGAACCGGCGCACCCGTACACGAAGGCGCTGCTCGGCGCCGACCCGCACGCCACCGGCGCCGGCGGCCCGAAGCGCCGGCTGGTGTCGATCCCCGGCCAGGTTCCCGCGCCCCGCGACTGGCCGAGCTCGTGCCGCTTCGCCCAGCGCTGCGACTTCGCCACGGCGGCCTGCTCGGGCAGCGTGCCGTTGACCCCGCGGCCGAGCGGGGCCGGCCTCAGCCGCTGCATCCGCGCCGAGGAGCTCTTCGCCCGCCCAACCTCCAGCCTCCCGGCGCACGCCGCCGCCTTGAAAGAGCAGGTCGACTGATGACTCTCCTCAGCCCGCAGAGCCTGGCGGCGGATGCCGCGGCCCAGCCCGTCCTCGAGGTCGAGAATCTCGTCATCCGCTACGGCCGGCCGACCCGCCGCCCGACCGGACCGGCGGCCGTCGACGGCGTCAGCTTCACTATCCGGCCGGGCGAGACCCTGGGCCTGGTCGGCGAATCAGGCTCGGGCAAGACGACGATCGGCAAGGCCATCCTCGGCCTGCAAGCCGTCACCTCCGGCTCGATCCGCTTCGAAGGCCAACAGATCGACGGGTTGAAGCCGAAGGCGCGACGGGTGCTCGCCACCAAGCTCCGGGCGGTGTTCCAAGACCCGTACTCCTCACTGAACCCCCGCCTGTCCATCGGCGACTCGCTGGCCGAACCGCTGCTGGTCAGCGGGGTGCGCCGCGAGGAGGCGCTGCTGCGCGCCGAGGACATGCTCGAGCAGGTCGGGCTGCCGCGGGACGCGGTCACCCGGCTGCCGCGCCAGTTCTCCGGCGGCCAACGCCAGCGCATCGCGGTGGCCCGCGCGCTCATCACCCGGCCCAGCCTCGTGGTCTGCGATGAGCCGGTGAGCGCACTCGACCTCTCCACCCAGGCCCAGGTGCTCAACCTGTTGGCCGATCTGCGGGATGAGCTCGGGCTCAGCTACCTGTTCATCGCCCATGACATGGCGGTCGTGCGCATGCTCGCGCAACGCGTGATCGTGCTCTACCGCGGGCAGGTGATGGAGGAAGGTTCCACGGCCGCCGTGATGGATGACGCGCGCCACCCCTTCACCCAGGCGCTTCTGGCCGCCTCGCCTGTACCCGACCCGATCGCGCAGGCCGAGCGCCGCCGGCTGCGGGAGTCCCGCCTGGTCGACGGCGCGTCGGCGTCATCCATCTCGGCGACCGGCTGCCCGTTCGCGGCGCGCTGCCCGATGGCGACCGAGCTGTGCCGCACGGAGCGTCCCGCACTGCGGCCGGCCGCCGCGTCGCTGGCGGCCTGCCACTACGCGTGACCGGCGCAGCGCCACACTGACCACACCCCGAGCAACGCCAAGGAGCCCCAGTGTCACTTTCGTCCTCGACAACCGTCGCGAGCCTCACCGCCGACCTCGCACCGAGCGGCCCCTTCGTCGGCGGGGCGACGCCGAGGCTTTCCTGGCGCACCCGGAGCGACGCCGCCGACTGGCTGCAGCGCAGCGCGCAACTGGAGATCCAGCGGGGCGGCGAGACACACCTGGCTGTGCAGGAGAGCGGCGACTCGAGTCTCGTCAACTGGCCATTCGCACCCATCGAGCCCAGGGAGCAGGTGATCGTGCGTGTGCGTGTGACTGGCACCGACGGCGCCAGCTCGCCGTGGAGCAGCCCACTCGAACTCGTCGGCGGCTTCCTGCCGGCGGGGGACTGGCGTGCGCAGATGATCGGCGCAGCGGATGCCGCAGAGCCGGGCGCCCCCTTCCTCGCCCGCCGCACGCTCACCGTGACGGGCGCCATCGCGCGGGCCACGCTCTACGCTGCCGGCCACGGCGTCTACCAGGCCGCGGTCAACGGCCGCGACGTCGACGACCACGTGATGAAGCCGGGCTGGACCGGCTACACCCGCCGGCTGACCCACGAGACGAGCGACGTGACGGCGCTCCTCCGGCCGGGCGCCAACGAGATCACCGTGCGGGTGGCCGCCGGCTGGTACGCGGAGCGGCTGCGGCTGTTCGGCCCGCCGAAGGCCTTCTACGGAGAGCAGCCGGCCGTCGCGGCACAACTCGTCATCGAGTACACCGACGGGCGCACCGAGACCCTCGTCACCGACGGCTCCTGGGAGTCCACCCTCGACGGGCCGCTGCGCGCCAGCGGCCTCTACGCGGGCGAGCACGTCGACTCCCGGCGCGCGCCGGCATCCGGCGTGGAGACGGGCTGGCTGCCCGTGCGGGTGGACGGTGCGAGCATCGTGCCGCGGATGAGCACGCAGCCGCCGGTGCGGGCCATCGAGGAGGTGCCGGTGCAACAGGTGATCACCGCGCCGAGCGGCGCCGTCATCCTGGACTTCGGCCAGAACCTCGTCGGAGTGCTGCGCATCAGCGTGAACGGCGCGGCCGGCGACACCGTCACGCTGCGCCATGCGGAGGTGTTGGAGAACGGCGAGCTGGGCACCCGTCCGCTGCGCGAGGCGCAGGCGACGGACAGCTTCGTCTGCGACGGCTCCGGCCCGCAGGAGTGGCAGCCCGAGTTCACCTTTCACGGATTCCGCTACGCCGAGGTGAGCGGCTGGCCGGGCGACTTCGACCCGGCCGACGTCGTGGCCGTCGTGCTGCACACCGACATGGCCCGCACCGGCTGGTTCCACAGCTCGGATGCCACCCTCGACCGCTTCCACGAAAACGTGGTGTGGGGCATGCGCGGCAACTTCCTCTCCATCCCGACCGACTGCCCGCAGCGCAACGAGCGCCTCGGCTGGACGGGCGACATCGGGGTCTTCGCCCCCACCGCGAGCTACCTCTACGATTGCCGGTCGATGCTGGCATCCTGGCTCGAGGACCTCGCCATCGAGCAGCAGGCCTCCAACGGTGTCGTGCCGTTCTTCGTGCCCTCCTACGACCCCGCCGTTGCCGCGGCGGCCGGGTGGGGCGACGCGGCGACGGTCGTGCCGTGGGCCCTGTACGAGCGCTTCGGCGACGCCGGCGTGCTGGCCGAGCAATACGAGAGCATGTCGTCGTGGGTGGACACCATCGCGGCGCTCGCCGGGCAACGCCACCTCTGGGAGGGCGGCTTCCAGTTCGGCGACTGGCTCGACCCTGACGCCCCGCCGGAGAGCCCGGCGAAAGCGAAGGCCGACCCAGACATCGTCGCGACCGCCTATCTCTGGCGCAGCTCCGACATCCTGGCCAAGGCCGCGGCCGTGCTCGGCCACACCGCGGATGCCACCCGCTACCGCGAGCTCGCCGAGCGGGTCCGCACGGCCTTCCTGCGGGAGTACGCGACGGATGCCGGCCGTCTCGTCTCAGACTCCGCGACACCCTACGGCCTCGCGATCGTCTTCGGCTTGGCCAGGGACGATACCCAACGGCAGCAGTTCGGCGATCGACTCGCCACACTCGTGCGCTCCTCCGGCTACCTGATCAGCACTGGTTTTCTCGGCACACCGCTCGTCACCGACGCCCTGAGCAGCACCGGCCACCACGATGCAGCCGCCCGGCTCCTGTTCCAGAAGCAGTGCCCCTCCTGGCTCTACCAGGTGCGGATGGGGGCCACGACGGTCTGGGAGCGCTGGGACAGCATGCTCGAGGACGGCTCGATCAACCCGGGCCAGATGACCAGCTTCAACCACTACTCGCTGGGCTCCGTCGCCGACTGGATGCACCGTGAGCTCGGCGGGCTCTCGCCCTTGGAGCCCGGCTACCGGCGAATCCGGATCGCGCCGCGACCGGTTCCGCAGTTGCAGCACGCGCAGACGGAGCACGACACGCCATACGGGCGGGCGGCATCCGGCTGGGAGCGCACCGCGGCCGGCCTCGTCGTGACCGCGGTCATCCCGCCGAACACTCGCGCCGAGGTGCTCCTGCCCGGGGCGGCCAGGCCGTTCGAGGTCGGATCCGGGAGGCACGAGTGGCGGCTGGACGGACACGAGGAGTCTGGGCAACTCCCGAACCACGAGCTCGGTTCGCAGACGCCGCTGGCCGAGATCATCGATGACGAGCAGGCGTTCAGCGCCATCATCGACGCCATCGAGTCCGTGGACGCGGACCGGGCGCGGGCGTTCCACCGCGAGACGAAATGGCGCGGGGACACCAGCCTCGGCGACGTCTCCTTCTTCCTGCAGGGCCCGGTCGGGCAGAGCGTCACCGCGGCCATCGCAGCGCTCAATGCGGCCCGCGCGCGTGCGAGGGCGGGCAAGTGAGCCGTCCAATCCTGCCGGGCTTCCACCCGGACCCCACGATCTGCCGCGTCGGGGACGACTTCTACCTTGCCACGTCGAGTTTCGAGTACTTTCCGGGTGTCCCGCTCTTCCACAGCACCGACCTGCTCACCTGGACGCAGCTCGGGAACGTGCTGGACCGACCATCCCAGCTGCCATTGACCGCGCAGTCCGGCGGAATCTTCGCGCCGACGCTGCGACACCACGACGGCCGCTTCTGGATGATCACCACCCAGATCGACCGCATTGCGGATGGCCACCTCATCGTCACGGCCACCGACCCGGCCGGGCCGTGGTCCGAGCCGGTCTTCACGACGGGCACGCTCGGCATTGACCCCGATCTGGCCTGGGACGATGACGGAGTCTGCCACCTGAGCTGGACGAGGTTCTCGCCTACTGGCAGTGAGATCGTCCAGGCCCGCCTCGACCCGGAATCCGGAGCCCTGCTCTCCCCGCCGAAGCCGCTCTGGAACGGCACCGGGCTGGCGCACGCCGAGGCTCCGCACCTGCACCGCCGCGGTGACTGGTGGTACCTGCTCATCGCCGAGGGCGGCACGGAGCGCGGCCACGCCGTCTCGATCGCCCGGTCCCGCTCGATCGACGGGCCGTTCGAGTCGAACCCGGCGAACCCGATCCTCTCCCACCGCAGCACCGACCACCCCGTGCAGAACACCGGCCACGCCGACCTCGTGCAGCTGCCGAGCGGCGACTGGGCGATGGTCTACCTCGGTGTGCGCCCGCGCGGCATGACCCCGGGCTTCCACGTGAACGGTCGGGAGACCTTCCTGGCCGGCATCGACTGGGTCGACGACTGGCCCGTCGTCGACGAGTCACGCCATCTGGCGCCGCCCGCGCAGACGGGCTTCGTCGATCGATTCGATACCGCAGAACTGGATCCGCGCTGGATCTCGCCCGGCGGCCCGCCCGAGGCGCTCCTCACGCGGGGCGTGGGCGGCGGAGTGACGGTGCCGCCGCTTGGTGAGGCGCCCGACGCGTTCCTCGGCGTGCGCACCCGCGACGAGCGCTGGCAAGCCGAGCTCACCGTCGCCGCCGGTGACGCCGCCCTCGTGCTGCGCCTCGACGCGGCCCACCTGGTGCGGGTCGAGACGGACGCCGGCAGCATTCGTGCTTCCGCCCGCATCGGCGACCTCGACATCCCGCTCGGGCAGGCAGAGCGCCCCGCGGAGGGCGTCGTCCTCGCCATCCGGGCCGACGATGCCCCGACGGGCATCGGCGTGCGCAGCGGCCCCGACATCCTGCGCCTCGGCACCGTGCGGGCCGGCGTCTTCGCCGAGCTGGCCAGTCTGGACGGCCGGTACGTCTCCACCGAGGTCGCCGGCGGATTCACCGGCCGCGTCATCGGTTTCTCGCCCGCAGCACGCGGCGGCACGATCAGCAGCTTCTCCACCCATCGAATCGACGAGGACGACGCATGAGCATCATCACCATTCCCGACACCGGCTACGTCTTCCCGCAGTTCCGCCCGCCGGTCTCCGCGGGCCGCTCGCCAGTTCCCGCCGGAACGACGGCACATCTCGGCCTGAGCTACGCGCTGCTGGAGGGCTATCGCGAGCTGGGCCTCGACCTGTACGTCCCGACGGATCGCCCCGGCCCGGTTCCCTGCGTCATCTGGATCCACGGTGGGGCCTGGCTGAGTGGCGACCGCCGCTACTTCCCCGACATCTGGCCGGAGGGGATCGTGTTCGACGGGCTCGTCGCGCGCGGCTATGCCGTCGCGACCATCGACTACCGGCATGCCCGTGAGGCGAGCTTCCCGGCCCAGCTGCACGACGCCAAGGCGGCCGTCCGCTACCTGCGACAGTTCGCCGAGGAGCTCGGCATCGACCCGACGCGTTTCGCCGTGTGGGGCGAGTCGGCCGGTGGCCATCTCGCCGCCCTCGTCGGCCTGGTGTCCGGCCGGCCAGAGCTCGAGGGCTCGGTCGGGGTCGCGGATGGCGACAGCTCCGTGTCGGCCGTCGTCGACTGGTACGGCGTCAGCGACGTGGCGACGATGCCCGCCTTCGCCGACGCCGCCTTCCCGGATGCCGACCCTGATGCCGAGGCGGAGGGCGGCTGGCACGGCGAGGAACCGATCGACGTCGTGCTCGCGGGCGTGGTCGACCGGGCGGCGGCAGAGCGGGACTTCTCTCCCGTGAGCCATGTGTCCGCGGCCGCGCCGCCCTTCCTCCTCGTGCACGGTGACTCAGACGGGCTCGTGCCCATCGGGCAGAGCGTGCTCCTGCATGAGCGCCTGCGCGCCGCGGGCGCACCGGTGCACTTCCACTCCGTCCCGGGCGCCGACCACGTCTGGATCGGCGTGGACATGGAACCTCTCGTGACCGAGGCGCTCGACTTCCTCGATGGGGTGCTGGGCGGTTAGGAAGCCCCGGGCTCCGGGCCCAGCACCCGCATCGGCTGCGGACTCCGCTCAGCGCGTCAGCCGCAGTCCGCCAGCCGCAGTTCGTCCGCGGAGAAGTCAACCGGCACCAGCGTGACGCGCTCGGCCGGGCTGTCATTCGGCGAGTGGAAGACCAGGCGGCTGCTCCCGCCGCTCGGGGTGAAGATCATCCCGTGCCCGCCGTTCACCGGCCAGAGCGGCTCCGGCTCCTGGGACCACGGCCCGAGCACCGTGCCGGAGTCCGACGTCGCGACGCCCATCGCGTATCCCTGTTCGCCGAAGCTGGACCAGAGCATCTGCAGGCGCCCGGCCGGCGAGCGGAGCAGGAACGGCCCATCGGTGAAGAGCGGGTCCTTCGCCAGCCGGAGCTGCGCGGGCGGTTCGACCCCCTCCGGGAACGTGAGCGGCCTGCTCCACGGCGCAGAGGATGCGCGGAACAACAGCTCGGGGGAGCCGAGCGGCGCGCGCAGGTCCGCAGACATCCGCTGCGCGTACATCTCGCCGTCTGCGATCCCGGCTGCGCCATCCGGCCCGCCCTCAGCTCCGCGGCTGAAGACGAGCCAGGGCTCGGCCGCGTCGTCGATGAAGAGGGTGCCGTCGAGGCAGGGGAACTCCTGCGGGGTGACCGGCCCGTCACTCCAGGGGAGGTAGGGGCCGGTCGCCTGCTCCGACACCAGCACGGCCACGCCGCGCACGCGCGTCTCTGACGACGCGAACGTGGCGAAGAGGTAGAAGCGCCCCGCGAGGCGGAACACCTCCGGCGCCCAATACTGGGTGTCCGACCAGAAGTCGGCAGGCGGCCGGAACGCCGCGAACGGGCCGTGCCAGTGCTCCAGGTCGGTGCTGGTGTAGCAGTCGAATCCGGTGGCCGACCCGCCCCACAGATTCTCGTCGCTCGTGCCGAAGAGCACGTAGGCGCCCGGCTCGGTCTCGAGGATGAACGGGTCGCGCATCCTGATCTCGGAGAGGAGCAGCCCGGCGGTCTCCAACGGCGTCGTCGTCACGGTTCCGTCCCGCTAGGCGCGGGCCGGCACGGCAGCGCGCTGTGCCGCGACGATCGCGCCGTAGACGCCGGCGCTCGGCTTGGCCGTGCGCTCGAAGGTGGTGCGGTCCACGGAGTGCAGGCCGAGCTGGTGGCCGTAGCCGAAGACCCACTCGAAGTTGTCCATCAGGGTCCAGTGGCAGTAGCCGAGCACGGGCACGCCGTCGGAGATGGCCTCCAAGAGCCCCGCAAGCGACGGTTCGATGAAGGCAGCGCGCACTGCGTCGTCGGGGGTGCTCGCACCATGCTCGGTGACGAAGACCGGCACGCCGCTCACCGCGTGGGCGTAGCGAGCGGCGCCGCCGAGGGAGGCCGCATCCACGGCGGATCCCATCTCGTTGATGATGGAGCCCGCGGCAGGGGGCAGCTGCCCGTCGGGGCCGAACCAGAGGCGCTCGTAGTTCTGCACGCCGATGAAATCGTCCTCCCGCGCCAGACGCAGCCAGTGATCGTAGACATCGGCACGCTTGGCGTCGCGAGCTGCCTCGCCGCCCTCCGCGGCACAATCATCGGAGATGGCGATCGACAGGCCCACCGGCAGCTCCGGTCGGCGCTGCTTGATGGCCGCCTTGGCCGCCAGGTGGGCGTTCGTCATGCCGGTCTGCATGCCGGCGAAATCGGCTGGAACCATCACATTGCCCGCCCGGTACGCCTCGACTCCTGCGGCGGCGGATGCGGCATCGAGAGTCTCCTGGGTGAGCGCGGTGATGAAATCGGGCAGGCCTGCCCACGCCAGCATCTGGGGCAGATTCGGCTCATTGAAGGTGACGGCCGCGGCGATGCGGTCGCCGAAGCGGTCCATCACCACGCCGCAGAATCGCGCAAACAGCTCCGAGGACTCGGCGTCGATCCACGCTCCGCGCTTCGCGAACCAGTGCGGCGAGGTGAAGTGGCTGAAGGTGACGAGCGGGGCGAGCCCACGCTCGAGGCATCCGTCGACGATGGCCTCGTAGTGCGCCAGCGCCTCCTCATTGAACTCGCCCTCGGCCGGCTCGATCCTGGCCCATTCCACCGAGAAGCGGTAGGCGTTCAACCCCATGCCGGCAACGAGGTCGAGATCCTCGCTCCACCGCCGGTAGCCGTCGCAAGCGGGGCCGGACGGCTCCACGAAGATCGTGGGGGTGACGTTCTCGAGGAACCAGGTGTCGCTGTCGCGGTTGTCCCCCTCGCTCTGGTGGCCTGCCGTTGCCACGCCCCAGAAGAACTGATCGGGAAAGTTGCCGAGAACCATGGGATACCACTTCCTTGTCTGAGAAAGGCGGCGCGTGCCGATGACGCGGCCTGTCGGCCGCTGGCTGCGCGAGCGGTTCGACGTACTCAGGTTCGCGGAGCTGAGTACCCAATGCACTCGTGATTCCGTTGATTGGGAGAACCGGGACGTGCACCACCGGGTCGGGCACGACGCCGGCCCGCGCCGGGTGGCCCTACCCCGCGGCCCTACTCCGCGGGCACCGAACGGGTCTGCGCCCGATTCCCCGGCCGGCGCGAGCCGCGAGTCCGGGAGAGCGCCAGCAGGAGCCCGAGCAGGATCAACACACCGCCGGCCGCGGTCGCGTACCACGGCGTCGCCAGGGGGATCTCGAGATAGACCGTCAGGCCGAGGATGCGCGAGAGCCCCCACGGCAGCAGTGACATCTCGTCATTCCAGGC
Source organism: Microterricola pindariensis (assembly GCF_002936985.1). Lineage (GTDB taxonomy): Bacteria > Actinomycetota > Actinomycetes > Actinomycetales > Microbacteriaceae > Microterricola > Microterricola pindariensis. The sequence continues at coordinate 24,129 of NZ_MPZN01000018.1, forward strand.
GGTGAGCGCCTGCTCCAGACCGACCGCGCCGAGGAAGCCGCCCAGGGCTGCGAGCACGAAACCGCAGGCGGCGAGAACCGTCCCCGTTGCCCGGCGTGCGCCGATCTGGCCGCCGAGCGCCCACGCGGCGGCGACGATCACCCAGAGGAACAGGGCGAAACCGAGCGTGATGTAGGCCGTCCGTGCGAGCGGGTCGGTCCAGAAGCCGAACCAGTAGTAGCCGGGCCCGCGCACGGCGAGCACCGCCAGCAGCAACAGCGTGCGCAGCAGCACGGCCCCACCGGCCGCCGCGATGATCGGCCAGGCCGAGCGCCGGCGCAGCGCGAGCGCGATGACCGCGGCGAACAGCAGCCAGGCAACCGTGGTGAACAACACGTGTGACGGCGCCAGGAACCAGGTGTAGATGCCGCGGCTGAGCAGCAGCAGGGCCGCCGGCACGGCGACGAGCAGCACCCGCGAGCCGGTGGAGAGGCCGGCGACGGCATCCGCCGCGCGCCACGGGCGTGTCCCGGCGAGCCACAGCGCCCGCGCCGCCGCGGCGCCCGGCCAGGACGCGCAGCGCGGCCAGCGGGCCAGCATGCCGAGCGCGAGCCAGAGCACGAGCAGAGCGCCGGCCACTCGGGCCAGCCACGCCATCGGCAGGTCGAGGGCCGCTCTGGTCTCGCCGATCCGAGCCGCCGTGAGGTTGAAGGCGGGCAGCTCGATCGAGTTGCCGTAGCGGGCCTCGTGCTCGGCCGCGAAGCCGTCGAACGCCGTGCGTGCGACCGCCCACTGCTCCCGTGCCTCAGTGGAACCGGTATCGAGCCACTGGCTGTGCCGCAACACCATGGTGCGGTAGGAACCGAGCGTCTCGAACAGGTTCACCTGGTAGTCGAGGGTGTCGACGAACTGCGCGTGCAGCGCTGGATCCTTCCACGTCGACGGGTCGGATGCCGCCACGGCGTCGCGCATCGCGACGGCGGTGCGCACGGCGTCGACGCCGCCGGCGATGGCGGTCTCGAGCTCTGCTCGACTCACCTCGTAGATCACCGAGAGCACGGCGCTGTCGCCGGTGAGGATGTCCCATTCGAAGATCCACATCATGGGCGGCGGCTCGAGCCCGAGCGCCTCGACCCGTTGCTCGGCGAACGGGCCGATGTAGAGGCCGGCGGTCACGGCATCCCGGGACTGGGACATGGCCGTCGCCAGGGTCTGCGCGGTGGCCGGATCCTCGGAGAACCACTCGTGGATCCAATCGGCCGTGATCGCCGCCGGATCCTGCCCGGGGTCGCGGGCCAGCCGCACCGCGAGCTCGGTGTTCAGCTCGTAGAGCTGCCAGAAGCCGGCCTTCAGCTCGAGCGTCATCGGCCCGGCACGCCACGGCCCACCGTCCTGGGTCCAGGTCCAGATGCCCTCGACCTGCGGGTTGGCGGCGATGAAGTGGGTGAGCGCGCTCTGGTAGAGCGAGCCGAGGTCGTTCGGCAGTGCGCCGAAGGCCTCGAACTCGCGCCGGCTCTGAAACTCGACGATGCGCCGCTGACTGCCGGTCTCCAGCGTGGTGTTCAACGGCAGGTAGCTGTAGAAGTCTCCGAGCGTGTATTTCGTCGAGACGACGAGCGCGGGGGAGTCGATGCCGTCGAGCACCTGGGCGTAGGAGTCGGGATTCGTGTGCATGTCGCCGACCGCGCCGACGCCGACACTCCAGGAGCGGAAGATCACCTCGCGCCCGGCCGACTCGGCCTGCGCGCTGAAAGCGGTGAGCATGGCGCGCACCGCATCCACCGAGGTCACCGCCAGGTCGGAGTAGTAGTCCCACCCCGGCAAGTCGTAGACCCGGCCGGCCTCGCCGATGCGCACGACCACGCCGTCGACGGCGGGCAGGGCAGCGTAGAGTTCGTCGAGCCCGGCCCGGTAGACGTCCCAGAACGCCGGGTCTTCGGTCGCGAGGCCGCCGAAGTCGCGCTCGAAGTACCGTGCCAGCGGATCGCTCAGCGCGAGCATGTCGGTGCGCATGTACACCTTCATGCCCAGCTCCTCTGCGTCGTCGAAGAGCGGGCCGAAGGCCCGCTGCATCGCGAGCGCGCGCTCTCGGTGCGGATCACCGGCCGGGTACACGGCCGTGCCATCCTCGACACCGTCGAAGGTGACGTACTCGATGAAGCCGGGAACGGCGATCGCGTTGTAGCCGAGGGCGAGGGAGTGGCGAACGAAGGCGTGGAACTCGCTCGTCGCCCGCGCCATCTCCTCGGCATCGATGTAGGGCGCCTCGGCGAGCATCACGTCTTTGAACGCGTTGGAGTTGTGGGAGTAGTCGGTGCCCGTCGCGTACGCCGCGGCATCCGCCTTCACACCGACGGCACCGAGGTCGACCATGCGAAACGGCAGGGCGGAGTCGACGGTGCGGCCGAGGTTCTCGGTGATGGGGCGGCCGGCGCGCACCGCGGCGGCCAGGTCATAGACACCGAGCACGGCGCCGGCGCGGCTGGGCGCGGTGATGGTGATCGCCTGCTCCGTGCCCGAGAGCGTGTAGCTCTGCTCGCTCTCCGGCTCGAGGGCGTCGTAGCGCACGGTGAGCGTCGCCGTGCCCGTCGTGCCGCCGGCTCCGGCGGCGGCCTCCCGCAATGCGTCGAGCGCGGTGCTCGTGCGTAGGTCGCCGGGGGCATCGATGCTCGTGAGCTCTGGCGGCAGCACGACGGGTGAGGCCGGTGCCACGGTCAGCTCTTCCACGGGGATCCCCACCGCGGGCTGAGCGCTCAGGCCGAGGGCATCGGAGACTTGAACGGCCACGCCGGCGCCGAGCGCGAGGAGCGCGGCCGCAGTGCCGAGGAGCGTCAATCTGTGGCGCATCTCACGTTTCACTGCACCAGACTAGTGCCAGCTGTACCCCAGGTCGGGCGAGCGTTCCTCGCGGATGGGCTCACGCAGACAGTGCGTGATGGGCCGTGATGGGGGCTGGGAAGTCGAGCCTCAAGTGACTAGCCTCGAAGTTATGGCAACTGCGGAGAAGTCCAAGCAGCCAGGAGTGAAGCGGTGGGTTTTCTGGCCGGCCGCGGTCATCGTCACGGTCTTCGTCGGCTTCGCCTTGTTGGCGCCGAACGCGGCCGAGGCCCTGTTCGGCGCCATCCAGAGCAACATCGTCAACACCTTCAACTGGTACTACGTGCTGATAGCCGCGTTCTTCGTGGTCTTCTGCCTGTTCCTCGGGTTCAGCCGCTTCGGCGACATCCGCCTCGGCAAGGACGACGAGGAACCGGAATTCTCGTTGATGTCCTGGTTCTCGCTGCTCTTCGCCGCGGGCATGGGCATCGGGCTCGTCTTCTACGGGGTCAGTGAGCCGCTCAGCCACTTCGCCACTCCGCGCCCCGGAGTCGAGGGGACGCCGCCGGAGTTGGCCCAACTGGCGCTCACGCAGACCTATTTGCACTGGGGTGTGCACGCCTGGTCGATTTATGTCGTGGTCGGGCTCGCCCTGGCCTACGCGATCCACCGCCGCAACCGGCCCATCTCCATCCGCTGGGCCCTGGAGCCGCTTCTCGGCAAGCGGGTGCGCGGCGCGTGGGGCAACGCGGTCGACGTGACCGCGCTGGTCGGCACCTTGTTCGGCGTCGCGACATCCCTCGGCCTCGGGGTGTTGCAGATCGGCGCCGGGCTCGAGGCTGCCGGGCTCGGCAAGCCGACGGAGCTCCTGCAGGTCGTGATCATCCTCGTCATCTCGTGCTTCGTGCTGTTCTCGGTGCTCTCCGGTGTGGGGAAGGGCATGAAGTGGCTGTCCAATACCAACCTCGTGCTCGCCGGCCTGCTCGTGATCTACCTGCTGGTGAGCGGCCCGACCACCTTCCTGCTGCGCGAGTTTGTGCAGTCGATCGGCGGGTACATCCAGAACTTCGTGAGCTTGTCCTTCAACGTCAACGCATTCACCGGGGATGCCGGGGAGTCCTGGCAGGCCAGCTGGACGTCGTTCTACTGGGGCTGGTGGATCTCCTGGGCGCCCTTCGTCGGCATCTTCATCGCCCGCGTCTCGAGGGGGCGCACGGTGCGGCAGTTCGTGACCGGCGTGATCTTGGTGCCGACGCTCATCGGCGTGCTCTGGTTCAGCGTGCTGGGCGGGACGGCCATCGCCATGGAGCTGGCCAACCCGGGCACGCTGGTCGGCGCCAACGGCGCCGTCAACCTGGAGGGCGCACTCTTCGCGATGCTCGCCCAGATCCCCGGCGGCCAGGTGATCACCTATGGCGTCATCCTGTTGATCGGCCTGTTCTTCATCACCTCCGCCGACTCCGGCGCCCTCGTGATGGGCATGCTCGCGACCGGCGGGCAGATCCACCCGGCACGCTGGATTCGCATCTTCTTCACCGCCATCACCGCGCTGCTCGCGATCGCCCTCCTGCTCACCGGCGGGCTGAAGGCGCTGCAGACGGCGGCGATCATCATCGCGCTGCCGTTCAGCATCGTGATGCTCATGATCTGTTGGTCGACCGTGATCGCCTTCAGCCGGGAACGCCGCGCCTACGTGCTCGCCCGGAGGGCGCAGCTCGTCGACAACATCGGCGACTTCTTCGGCTTGGACCCGGAGGAGGCCGCCGACGACGTGGCGACGACCGGACCCGCGTTCTGGACATGGCCGCTGCGGAAACGCGCGCAAGGACGCCCGGGCGACCCGTTGCCGCCGGAACAGGTGCTGATCACGACGGCGGAGAGCCTGCCGGACCCGGAGCCGTCGACGGCCGCCATCGACATCCTGGTGGAGGTCGAGCAGTTGGCTCAGGCGGGCGAGAGCCTCGAAGACGCCGCGGTAGACGCGGAGGACCTCCCCGTGGGCGGCATTGACGAATTCGGAGTGCACGATCCGAAGCACCGGGACACGGTGCAGGACGACACTCAGACGCCGCCCGATGACGGCGAGCCGCCCGGCGAGGGAGGGCCGCGGGAACCGCAGCCCTAGCCCGCGCCGTGCGCGTCGACCCGCTTCGGCAGGGCGAAGACCAGCACGAAGGCGACGACGCTGAGTCCAGCGCTCACCGCGAGCGCGGAGGTGGCACTACTGGCGAAGGCGTCCGCGACATCCGACGGCCCGGTGATGCTGAGGGTGCCGAACAGCACGCTGCCGACCACGGCGATGCCGATGGCGCTGCCGACGCGCTGCATCACGCTGATGACGCCGCTGGCCGCCCCCGCCTCCGACCGGTCGACGGTGGCGACGATGAACTGGGCGTTCGGGGCGATGAAGAGGCCATTGCCGATGCCGGCTATGAACAGCGGGGGCAGCAGCAGCCAGTGTGTGAGGTCGCTGGCCGGTGTGACGAAAAGGATCACCCACAGCCAGACCAGGCCGATGCTGACCAGGCCGGTGCCGATGACGAGGATGGTGCGCCCGAGCGTTCGGGACAGCCTGTCGCTGAAAGCGGCGCCCAGGATGCTGCCGATGGCGAAGGGCACCGACACGATGCCGGACTCGAGCGCTGTGTGGCCGAGACCCGCCTGCCAGAGCAGCGAGATGATGAAGAAGATTCCGGTGAACGAGGCGAAGTAGACGAGGGCGAGGATGACACCGCCGCTGAACGCGGGATGGCTGAACAGGTGGGGTGGCACCAGCGGAGACTTGTCCGCCCTCGCGATCCGCACCTCCCAGAGGGCGAACAGCACGATGAAGAGGGCGCCCGCTGCCAAGGTGACGAAGGTCCAGAGCGGCCAGCCCTCGTCCTGCCCCTCGATCAGCGGAACGAGCAGCGCCACGAGGCCGGCGGTGAGCAGCAGCAGGCCGACCGGGTCCGTGCCGGTCCTGACCAATTGGCGCTCGTGCGCGGGCAGCAGGACCGCCGCGGCGATCAGTGCGATCACGCCGATCGGCAGATTCACCCAGAACACGAGCCGCCAGCCGTTCTCGTCGCCGAACGCCTCGATGATCAGCCCGCCGAGGATCGGGCCGATCGCCGTGGAGACGCCGATGACGGCGCCCATGATGGCGAACGCCTTGCCGCGGCTCTTCAGCGGGAAAAGCAGCTGGATGGTGGCCGTGACGGCCGGCACGAAGATGCCGCCGGCGAAGCCCTGGACGACGCGCGCGACGACTAGCTGGAGGTCGTTCGTCGCGAGCCCGCAGGCCAGGCTGGCCACGGTGAAGAGGGCGAGGCCGGTAAAGAACACCCATTTGTGCCCGATCCTGTCGCCGACCCGGCCGGCCGGGATGAGGGCGAGGCCGAAGGCGAGCGCGTAGCCCGAGATGATCCAGGACAGCGTCGCCTCGGAGGCGTCCAGGCTGGTGCGGATGGTGGGCAGGGCCACGTTGACGATGGTCGTGTCGAGCAGGGCCATGAACATGCCGAGCATGAGCACGATGAGGGCGAACCAGGCCCGGCGGGGCACCGCCGGTGAGGCGGCGGCGGGCACGGCACCGGCGAGGGGAGTCTCAGACACGAGCGGGGTCCTTCCGAATGACGGGCGTCGCCGCGATCCGCGACTGATCAAGTATCGCCCCGCGCGGGCGATGCCGGAACGGCTTTCGCCGGGCGGATGACGCGGCGGCGATCAGCGGGGGAACAGCGGCGGCTCAGCAGCGGCCTAGCAGGCGCCCCAGAGGCCGGCGCCGCCCGCCTGGGCGCTCGCCTCGCTGGAACGGAACAGCTCGGTGTGTGCCCGGTTCGGGTCGATCTGCAGCACGGTGGCGGCGCCGGAGAGCAGCAGCTCGTTGTTGACGAAGCGACCGTCGTCCGTCCACATCAGCAGCAGGCTGCGGTCGTACTTGTCGCGCGGGTTCACGTCGCTGAGCGTCCAGGCGGTGGTGCCCTCCGGCAGCAGCGCGCGCAGCGCCTCGGTGGCCTCGGCCCCGAAACACTCGGCGTTCTCGCCGACCTCCGGGGTGTCGATGCCGAGCAGGCGCACCTTGATGCGGTCGGCGTTCGGGTCCTCCGGGTAGACGAAGAGGGTGTCCCCGTCGTGCACGTAGTCGACGGTGACCGGCACGGCCTCCGCCGGGCGGGCCGGCGAGGCGTCGGGGGCGGGGTTGCCCTCGGGTGCGGTGCCCGGTTCAGTTCCCTGTTCGGGGAGGAGTTCCGTGCTGGATCCGCCGCCCAGGCCGGCGTCGCCGAGCCCGAACCAGCCGATCTTCGGCCCCCAGATCGCGGCGGTCGCGGCGAGCACAAGCACGATCGGCACGAGCAGGCGCAGCCAGGGGTTGACGCGACGGCGGGAGCGGCGGGAGGTCGAGGAGGTCACCACGTGAGCGTACGGCATCCGCCCCGAGCGCCCGCTCTCCCGCTCGGTCAGGCTGTCAACCTCCCGCCGGCCGAAGTGTCCACGGGCCCGCTCAGGGCTTCGGGCGCTGCGCTGCTCCTTCGTCGCGGCGCGGCGCCCTCTAGCCGACGTGGATTCTCCCGGTGGCTCGAGGGAGCGCCAGCGACCGAAGCCATGCCCCGTTGGTCGAGTAGCGAGGAACGAGCGTATCGAGACCGCGCACCGGCCGAAGTGTCCACGGGCTCGCTCTGGGCTTCGGGCGCTGCGCTGCTCCTTCGTCGCGGCGCGGCGCCCTCTAGCCGATGTGCAGATGGCCGAAGCCATACCCCGTTGGTCGAGTAGCGAGGAACGAGCGTATCGAGACCTCGCACGCGACACGGTTTCGCTTGGATACCGGGTCTCGGTACGGCCCTGGCGGGCCTACTCGACCTGCGGGAGGGCCGCGGTATGCCTGGACGCGACGGCAGGATTCGAACCTGCGAATGACGGGCTATGAGACCGTTCCCTTGGACCACTTGGGTACGCCGCGATCCCTCGACGCTAGCCGCGCCGCCGCGCATCCGCACCTGGTGTTGCGGCGCGCTACCGCCGGTGACGCCGCGTGACGCCGCGCGGGTTCCGTTTACGCGGCCGGCCGGGCGAAGCGCTGCACGAAGCGGCTCATGATCAGCGCCGGCTCGGTGACGACGGATGCCGCCAGTCGTGCGACGACGTCCTCGAGCTCGTGCGCGGGGAAGTAGCCGTGCTCCCGGTACACGTGGGCGCGGGCGATGAAGTCCTGCGGCAGCACCTCCGGGTGGAACTGGGTGGCGTAGACCGAGCTGCCGACGCGGTAGATCTGCACCGGGCAGGAGTCGCTCGTGGCGAGCAGCGTGGCCGACTCCGGCAGCACGCTGGTCGCCTCTTTGTGGCCGGTGAGCGCCGTGAAGCTGGGGTTGAGCCCGGCCAGCAGCGGGTCGTCCCGGCCCTCCGCGGTCAGCGTGACGGTGACCGGGCCGGCCTCCTCGCCGTACTCGGTGCCGACGACGCCGCCCTGACGCTCGGTGAGCAGGCCGATGCCGTAACAGGTGAACAGTGCGGGCAGCCCTGCGTCGACCGCCCAGTCGGCCAGCAGCGACAGCTCGTTCTCGACCCGCCGCTGCGTCTCCGACTTGCTCGCCGGATCGCTCGTGACGTTGAACGGGCTGCCGCCGACGATCACGCCGGAGTACCCCTCCAGCGGTAACGGCGGCAGCGGCTCGAGGTCGAGCCGGTGGTGCTGCAGCTCGCCGGCCTCGAGCCCGGTGGCGGTGAGCATGGCCTGGTACTCGGGGCCGACGGCGTCGTCCTCCGGTCGGGCGGAGAGGAAGAGGAATGGCCGTTTCCGGCTCATCGACGCTTGCCCTTCTTCTTGTTCGAGTGCGGGCGGCCGGGGTTCGGGTTCGGCCGGTGGCCGTTTCCGGCGACCTTCTTCTTGCCCTCGCCCGGCTTCTTCTGCTTGCCGTTCGCCTCGCGGAGCGCGCGCGCCGCCGCCTTGGCCTTGTCCGCCCGGCTGAGCACCTTGCCGTTGGCGTTCGTCTCTGGGGCGATGCCACGCGAGCTCTGCGCGGTGCGCCCGCGCACGATGCCGACGAACTCCTCGACGTGCTCGGTGGTGTGCTCCGTCGGCCAGGCGATCGCGATGCGCGTCGGCGCGGCATCCGTCACCGGCTTGGCGATGAGGTCTTTGCGGCTGTGCAGGCGGGCGATGCTGTGCGGCACGATCGCGACGCCGACGCCGGCAGCGATGAGTTCCATGGCGATGCCGAGGTCGGGGTCGCCGGGGGCGTAGCCGGTGCTGCTCGGCCCGGCCAGCTCGGCCAGCTCGGCCAGGGTGAGCTCGTCGAGCTTGGCGATGGCGTGCTCCTTGGGCACGACGACGACGGCGACCTCCTGATAGAGCGGGATGACGCTGAGCTCGAGACCGGCGGGGGTGTCCAGCGGCAGGCGCACCAGCAGCACGTCGGCCGTGGCATCCGTCTCAGGGTCGGCGGTCAACGGGGCGAGCTGCTCGCTCTCGGCCATCCCGAACGCGACGATGCCGACGTCTGCGAATCGTTCCTTCCAGATTCCGATCCACTTGGTGGGGGTGACCCCTTCAACAAAGCCGAGCTTGAGTGTCACGGTGTTCTTTCTGCCGGTGGGGCACGGATGCCGAGCCCTCAGGTTCAGGCTATACGCTGAGTCGGTGAGTACCGTAGAGAGCAATCCAGTCGACCCCGTTGCCGACAACGCCGAGGCACCCGTTTACCGCGAAGACAAGCGCCAGCAGCCCAAGCCCAAGACCAAGAAGCCGCAGATCATGAAGGCCGAGACGGCCGCCAAGAAATTGGGCATCTTGCTCAGCGCGGCCCCCGAATCCTTCACCGCCGAGCCGATCAGCCGCGAGCAGCTCGACGCCATCCTGGCCGACCCGCCCGCCTGGCTCGTCGAGCTGCGCGCCAACGGCCCGCACCCGCGCCCCGTCGTCGCCGCCCGCTTGGGCGTGTCGATCTCCGGACTGATCCGCGCCGAGGTGACCGAGCCGCTGACCACCGCCGAGATCAAGCACCTGCTCGAGACCAAGCCGCAGTGGCTCGTCGTCGAGCGCGCCACCCAGCACGAGGTGCGCGAGGAGCAGATTCGCGTCAAGAACGCCCAGGCCGGCAAGGAAGCGCTGGCCAAGGAAGCGCAGAAGAGCGCCAAGAAGTAACCGGAGTTCCGCTGTTCAGCCGGCTCGAGGAGCCGCAGACCGAAGCCCCGCCGCCCGACGAGAGTCGTGGCGACGGGGCTTCGGTCGTTCCGGCCTCGGTTGGTCCGCCCTCAGCCGACGAGGAGCCGAGCGCCGGGCCTACGCGTACTGCTCGTTCAGGAACGCGACGGTGTCGGCCAGCTCGGCCTGCGACACCGCGTGGCCGAGGCCCTCGTAGATGCGCTCGGTGAGGCTCGTGTGTCCGGGCAGCCAGGCCTGCGTGCGGTCGACGGCCACCGCCGAGATCACCGCGTCCGCCGTGCCGCGCCCCCAGAACACCGGCGGCTTGCGGGCGCCGAGCTCGGTGTCGCCGGCCTGTGAGCCTCCCGCCAGGAACCCGGCCAGCACCACGGCGTAGTCGAAGCGGGCCGGCTCCAGCCGCATCAGTTGCAGCGCCATGGCGCCGCCCTGCGAGAAGCCGAGCAGGCCGACGCTTGACGGCTGCACCGTGAGCGCGCCCAGCCAGTCGAGCACGCTGCGGGCGGCATCCGTCACGCCCTGCGGGTCGGGGACGCCGGGCTGCGCGCCCAGCTCGAACCAGGCGTGCCCCGGCCCCATCGGGATCGGCGCGCGCAGCGAGGCGATGACGGGGGAGAGCGGCAGGTACGGGGCGAGGTCGAACAGGTCGGCCTCGTTCGAGCCGTAGCCGTGCAGCAGCACGAGCAGCGGGCGCCCGGCGCGGTCGCGCTCGCTGGCCGACCAGAGCACGGCGTCGGGGTCGAGGGGGAGTGCGGTCATGATTCCTCTGATTCTGTGGGAGCTGTGGGAGCTGTGGGAGCTGTGGGAGCTGCGGGAGCGGTCGGGGCGGCGCGGGCCGCCCAGGCGGCCGCGTCGATGCGGAGGTGAACGGCCGGGAGCTTCTTCGGGTGCGGCTCCTGCTCGGCGTCGAGCGTGAGGAAGGCACGGAAGCCCAGTTTCTCGAGCAGCCCGATCGACGCCGTGTTCGGGGCCCAGGCGATGGCGCGCACCTCGCTGGCGGCGTGCTCGTCGAACAGCCAGTCGACCAGCCGGGCGGCCGCCTCGCGGGCGTAGCCCTTGCCCTGCATGTCTGGGTGGAAGGCGTAGCCGAGCCAGAAGATCGACGGCTCCTCGGATGCCGGCCCGCTGCCGTCCGGCAGCAGATTCCAGACGCGCAGATCGCCGATGGCCTCGACGCCGTCCTCGTCGGCGGCGCCGTCGCCCTCCCACGCCCCGAGCAGCTCGACCGCGAAGTTCAGGCTGAACCACTCGGCCGGGTACTCGTCCCAGCGCTCCAGCGCCTGGGCGATGCGGGCGCGGGTCGCCGCCGGGCTGAGTGGCTCGTGCAGCAGGTAGCGCGTGACATCCTCGCGGCCCCGATAGCTCTGCATGGCGTCGGCGTCGCGGGCCTCGATCGGTCGGAGCAGCAGGCGCGCGCTGCGCAGTTCGGGGCGGTTCGGCTGCATCGGGTCCTCTCGCGACAAGGCTCTGGCTGCGGTGGTGGTGCTGATCCCATCTTCGCACCCGGCGCTGCACCGTTCTCGCGATCGGTGAGCAACAATGGAGCCATGAGCGTGCGCACCCCCGACCCCGACCCGGAGTGGACCCCGGATTCCGATCCGCCCGGCCCCGTGGAGAGTGTGACGCCGGGCTGGCTCAGCGACATCGAGCTCGCCGAGATCCGCGGCCGGCTGCCGCTGCTCTACGTCGAGGCCGTGCCGGTGCGGGTGGACGGGCTCGGCCAGGTGACCGAGCTCGGCGTGCTGCTGCGGGCGACCGCGGTCGGCGAGATGACCCGCACCCTCGTCTCCGGCCGGGTGATGTACGGCGAGACGGTGCGCGACGCGCTGTTCCGGCACCTCGAGAAGGACCTCGGGCCGATGGCGTTCCCGCAGCTGCCGCTCAGCCCGGTGCCGTTCACCGTGGCCGAGTACTTCCCGATGCCCGGCCTCTCCGCCTTCCACGACGACCGGCAGCACGCCGTCTCGCTCGTCTTCGTCGTGCCTGTGACGGGCACCTGCGAGCCGCGGCAGGACGCGCTCGAGATCACCTGGATGACGCCGGAGGAGGCGTCGTCCGCCGGCGTCGGCGCCGAGATGGAGGGCGGCCGCGGGGTGCTGCTGCGCCAGGCGCTCGCCTCGGTCGGCGCGCTCCGCTAGCGTCAGCGCGCGACGGCGTAGGCGAGGTAGACGACCCCGCCGTCGAACCGGCGCTCGTCGGTCAGCTTGAGACTGCTGTGCACGGAATCCGGGAACATGCGCAGGCCGCCGCCCAGCAGGGCCGGCGCGACCAGCATCCGAATCTCGTCCACGAGGCCCGCCCGCAGGGCGTGTGCGGCGAGCGTCGCCCCGCCCACGAGGATGTCGTGCGGGGACGTCTCCTTCAGCTCCCGGATGGCGGACACCCCGAAGCTGCGCTCGACGCGGGTGCGTGGCCCGACCGGTTCCGTCAGCGTGCGCGAGTAGACGGTCTTGTCTGCGGCCTGCCAGATTGCGACGTACTCCAGCTGGTAGTCGGGCAGCTCCGCGATGTCCTCCGCGGAGTCCCACACCTTCATCGCCTCGTACATGCGCCGGCCGAAGAGGTAGCTGCGGATCGGGCGCAGGGACTCGTTCACGAAACGGCTCACCTCGACATCCGGATCCGAGTAGTCGAGGTTTCCGTGCGCGTCGGCGGTGAACCCGTCCAGCGAGCAGAAGCTCTGGTAGATCAGCGCGGCCATGGCGGTCTCCTGTCTAGGTGCGGCGCACCCGGTAGCTCAGGTAGACGACGCCGCTGTCGAAGCGGCGCTCGTCGGTGAGTTCGAGCGTGCTCTGCACGGCCTCCGGGAACATGTGCAGACCGCCGCCCAGGATGAACGGGAACACCAGCAGCTGAATCTCATCGACGAGACCCGCGCGCAGGGCGTGGGAGGCGAGGGTCGGCCCGCTCACGCTGATGTCGCGGGCGGATGCCGCCTTCAGCTCCCGGATCGTCGGCACGTCGAAGCGGCGCTCGATCCGGGTGCGCGGCCCGGCCGGCTCGGTGAGCGTGCGGCTGTAGACGATCTTGTCGGCCGCCTGCCAGACTGCGGCGTACTCCTGTATGAAACCCGGCATCTCGGAGAGGTCGTTCGTCGTCTCCCACCAGGTCATCACCTCGTACATGCGCCGCCCGTAGAGGTGGGTGCCGACGGAGCGCTCGAGGTCATTCGCGAAGCGGTGCACCTCCTCATCCGGCATCGCGAATTCGAAGCTGCCGTGTGCATCGGCGGTGAATCCGTCGAGAGAGCACAAGCTGGTGTAGATCAACGCGGCCATGCCGGCCTCCTCCGTGTCGAGCGAGGGTGTGACGCGGAATCGAGCCTAGGAGCGTCGGCGGCGTTGCGCCAGTGCCTCGTGCCGGTTCGCGCGCTCGCCGCCCAGCAGAAGCGCGTACCCTCGTACGGTGCCCGTTCCCGCCACCCTCGCCCCCGCGCCTGCCACGGCTCCCGTCGTGCTCGCCGCCGCGGAGTGGCGCGCCCTCGAGGCGGCGCACGTCGAGCGCGCCGATGCGCTGACGCTCGGGCGGCGCGAGCGCGTGCAGCGCCGCGAGACGCACCCGATCGAGGACTTCCTCTTCACCTACTACCCGAACAAGCCGTCGGCGCTGCGCCGCTGGCACCCGGGGGCCGGCACCGTGCTGAGCGGCGCCGCCGCCGAGCACCGCGCCGAGTGGCGCTGGTACCGCGCGGCGGGCGGCGACCTCGAGGTGGATGCCGCCGGGCTCCTCGCCGCGCGCGGCGCCACCGTCGACTTCATCGCGCGGCTGCTCGGCCGCACGGCGGATCGCACCGCGCGCTTCGGCTGCTTCGGTCTGCACGAGTGGGCGATGGTCTACAAGCAGGGCGAGCACCGGCACGAGGTGCCGCTCCGGCTCGGCCAGGCCGGCACCGACGCCGTTGTCGAGGCCGCCAACATCAGCTGCACGCACTTCGACGCGTACCGTTTCTTCACGCCGGCGGCCGTGCCGCGCAACGCGCTGACGCCGACGCGCGAGAACCAGCCGGAGCTGGAGCAGTCCGGCTGCCTGCACGCCGGCATGGACCTCTACAAGTGGGCCGTGAAGCTCGGCCCGCTGGTGCCGGGCGCGCTGCTGCTCGACACCTTCGAGCTGGCCCGCGACATCCGCTGGCTCGACATGGCGGCTTCGCCGTACGACGTGAGCACGTGGGGCGCGCCTGCCGTCGCCATCGAGACCGCGGAGGGCAAGGCGGAGTACGTCCGCGCCCAGCGCGGCTTCGCCGAGCGCGGCGACGCGCTGCGTGTGCGGCTGCTCGCCGCGGTGGAGAGCGCGCGCGCAGCCGCGCTGGTCGAGTAGGCCCACCAGGGCCGTATCGAGACCCGGCTCCCCGCTGGGAACCGTCCGCAGTGCGAGGTCTCGATACGCTCGTTCCTCGCTACTCGACCAGCGGGGTCGGCGAGGTGGTGGCTTCGGTCGCTGGCGCTCCCTCGAGCCAACGGGGGATTCACGCCGGCCGGAGGGGGCCGCGCCGCGACGAAGGATCAGCGCAGCCCCCGAAGCCTCGGAGTGCACGCGATCGGGTCCTACGCCACTTCCGGTGGAACCGCGCCAGTTCAGCTGGCGCGGTTCCGGTGCAACTGGCGTGGCTGCGGCGGGCGGGGGAGCCGGCTACTTGAGCCCGAGCGTCTCCAGGAACAGTTCCGCGTAGCGCGGGGCGTCCACGTCGAGTGCGATGTCGATGGTCGCCCACTCGTCGGCCAGGCCGTGCACGATGTCCTCGCCACCGAACAGGCGCATGTCGACGAGGGTCTGACCGCGGCCGTAGCCGCCGAGCTCGATCCGCACCGGGCGGTGCTCGATGCGCAGCGACTCCGGCTCGACGAGCGCGCAGACGGCGCCGGCGTCGCCGATCAGGCCGGTGTACTCGGCCGTCGAGTCCTCGCTCAGCGCGATCCGGTTGCCGAGCAGCGCGCCGACGACTCGGCCGACCGGGTCGTCGCCGGCGGCCAGGGCGGCCGCGGCATCCTGCTCGACAGCGACCTGGTTGAACACGTCGAGGCCGTACATGAGCGTCGGCACGCCGGAGTCGAGAACGATGGCGGCGGCCTCCGGGTCGTGCCAGACGTTGAACTCGGCGACGGCGGTGGCGTTGCCGACGGAGGCCGAGCCTCCCATGAACACGATGCGCTCGAGCTTCTCGGCCACCTCGGGGTGGGTGCGCAGCAGCAGGGCCAGGTTGGTCTGCGGGGCCAGCGCCACGAGCGTGACGGGGCGCTCGGCGTCCATGATGGTGCGGCGCATCAGTTCGACGGCGCTGACCGTCTCGGCGACGCGGTCGGTGGGCGGCAGCTGGATGCCGCCGAGGCCGTCCTCTCCGTGCACGTGCGAGGCCGAGCGGGCCGGCTCGATCAGCGGGCGGGTGGCTCCGGCGGCGACGGGGATGGCCGGGGCGTCCGCGGCATCCAGGATCTTGAGGGTGTTCTCGACGACCTGCTCGAGTGAGGCGTTGCCGGCCACGCACGTGATGGCGAGCACCTCGATCGCGGGGTGCTTGACGGCGAACAGAATGGCGAGGGCGTCGTCGACGCCGGTGTCGACATCGAGGATGACGGGGATCGTAGGCATCTAGCAAGGATACGGCCGCCGCGCCGACGCTTTCGCTGCGAGGCGGCCGCGACGTTCGGCCTATCTGACGAGCCGGACTTCCTTGATCTCCTCGCCGAGGAACGGCTGCAGCTGGGTGGCGCCATCCGGCACGAACCCGTTGCGCTTGTAGAAGCCGTGCGCGCGCGGGTTGTCCTCGGCGACCCAGAGGTAGCCGGGTCGGGCCTCGCAGGCGGCGTCGAACAGGCGCTGGCCGAGGCCGGTTCCCTGGAAGGCCTCGAGCAGGTAGATGAAGTAGAGCTCGCGCTCGCGGGGGGCGTCCTCGTCGCGGGCGGGGCCGGAGCCGACGAAGCCGACGATCTCGCCATCGACCTGCGCGACGTAGAGGTGGTGGTCCGGTCCCTGGCTGACCCAGTGGGTCCAGAGCTCGGCCATGCGGCGGGGGGAGAGCTTGGCGAGGGTGGCCTCGCTGATCAGGTGATCGTAGGTCTCGTGCCAGCACTGGGCGTGAACGCGGCCGAGGGCCTCGGTGTCCACGTCCCGGACGGGGCGGATAATCGCTTCAGCAACTGCATTGGTGCTCATGACCAGAGACTAAGCCAGCACCTGCTCGTCTGTGAAATCGGCGCGGATACAGGGCATCTGGAGCCTCGTGCGGTAATATGTCACCCACTACGATCCACTCTGGAATCCTCGCCGTTGCCCCGCCAGAAAGGCCACTTCATGCACACGCACACCGACGCGCACCCGCACGAACAACCGGCCTCGTCGATGCCGCGCCCGAGTGAGCCGGACCCCCGCCTGCCGCGCCTCGCCGAGTCGGCCGGGTTCATCGAGTACATGGGCACCGGGTGGGCAACCCCGGACCGCACCCCGGTGACGGTGCCGGGAGTGGCCGGCGCGGCGGCGGCGCACCGGCAGCGGCTGAGCGCGGTCAGCGCGGGCAGCACCATCGTCGTGCTCGCCGGCCGCGCCCCGGTGCGGGCCAACGACACCTACTACGACTTCCGCCCGGACAGCGACTTCTTCTGGCTGACCGGCTGCTCGGCCGAGGACGCCGTCGTCGTGATGACGCCCGCCTCCAGCGGCCACGACGCGACCCTCTACGTTCCGGCGCCGGCATACCCCGGCGAGGCGGGCTTCTTCGCTGACGCCGCCCACGGCGAGCTCTGGGTCGGCTCGGCACCCGGCATGCCGGAGTGGAGTGCGGCGCTGGACATCGAGACCAAACCGCTCAGTCAGCTCGCCGCCGCGCTGCGCGGCGCCTCCGAGGTGCTGCTCGCCGGCAACACGGTGGCCGCGCCGCGCGAGCTCGCCGAGTTCCCCGTCTCGGTGCCGCTGCGCCGCACGCTCGCCGAGCTGCGAATGATCAAGGACGCGTGGGAGCTCGCCGAGCTGCGCCGTGCCGTCGACGACAGCGTCGACGGCTTCGCCGCCGTCGCCCGCGAGATCCCGAACGCCATCGCGTTCGGCGGGGAGCGCTGGCTGCAGGGAACCTTCGACCGCCACGCGCGCACGGTCGGCAACGGCCCCGGCTACTCGACGATCGTCGGCAGCGGCGCGCACGCGCCGATCCTGCACTGGGTTCGCTGCGACGGCCCCGTGCTGCCCGACGCGGCGCTGCTGCTCGACATGGGGGTCGAGGCGCGCTCGTTCTACACTGCGGACGTCACCCGCACGCTGCCGGCATCCGGCACCTTCTCCACCGCCCAGCGCGCCGTGCACGACCTCGTCGAGGCCTCGCACCGCGCCGGCCTGGCGGCGGTCGGCCCTGGTCGCCAGTTCAGCGACTTCCACACCGCGTCGCTCGAGGTCATCGCGCGCGGCCTGCACGACTGGGGCCTGCTCCCCGTCTCGGTCGACGAGGCGCTCAGCGCCGAGGGGCAGCAGCACCGGCGCTACATCGTCTGCGGCATCGGCCACCACCTCGGCCTGGACGTGCACGACTGCGCCCAGTCCAGCTACGAGGCCTACCAGGGGGCGCCGATGGCGCCCGGCATGGTGCTCACCGTCGAGCCCGGGCTGTACTTCCACGCCTGGGACGAGACGGTTCCCCCTGAGTTGAGGGGTATCGGGGTGCGCATCGAGGACGATATTTTGGTGACGGATTCCGGCTCCGATATTCTTTCTGACGCATTGCCCATCGATGCGTCTGGCCTTGAACAGTGGATGCGCGCACTCGCGTGATCCACCCCAGCCGAGAGACGAAGGAGCACAGATGAGCATCCCAGCAATGGAGCCCGTCGGCCAGCCAATCAGCCTCCGCGCGCACGTCGAGAAGGCGCTGTCCTCTGCGATCATCTCGGGCGAGCTCGCGCCGGGCACCATGCTGACCGTGCCGACGCTGGCCGCGCAGTTCGACGTCTCGGCGACCCCGGTGCGCGAGGCGATGCTCGATCTGGAGGGGCGCGGCTTCGTGGAGTCGGCCCGCAACAAGGGCTTCCGCGTCACCGAGATGAGCGAGGACGCGCTGCGCGAGCTGGCCGAGGTGCGCCTGTTGCTCGAGCCGCCGGCCATGGAGCGGCTCGCGGGCAGCTTCCCGCTCGAGCAGCTCGCCGCCTTCGAGGAGCTGGCCGAGCGGATCACCGCCGGTGCCGAGGCGGGCGATCTGCGCGCCTATCTGGAGGCCGACATGCAGTTCCACCTCGACCTCACCCGGCTGCTCGGCAACACCCTGCTCGTCGACACCGTCGCGGAGCTGCGCTCGCGCACCCGCTTGCTCGGTCTGGCCTCGATGCTGGAGAGCAAGAAGCTCGGCGACTCCGCCGCCGAACACGCCGAGCTGCTCGGCTACCTGGCCTCCGGCGATGCCCAGGCCGCACGCGATCTCATGCGCCGCCACATCGCGCACACGACCGGCTGGTGGTCGGGGAACCCCGAGTCAGAGCAGGGCTCCTAGACCGATTCCGCCCGCCGTTTTGGGCGGGATACCAGGGACAGCAGGTCGTTCTCACGTTCCCCATTGGCAAAATCAACAATATGTGACATATTACTAAAACGAGTCGCAGCAGCGGGTCGCAGAGAACGACAAGCCTCAGAGAGGAGGCGCAATGCCGCTCGGTACCCTCCGTGCCACCGCCCACCACGCGGGTGCGCGCTCCGCCGACGTCATCGTCATCGGTGCCGGGATCATCGGCGCCGCCTGTGCTCGCTCTCTCGCCCGCTCCGGCCTCTCGGTGATCGTGCTCGAGCGCTCCGCCGCAGCCAGCGGCACCAGCGCCAAGGGCGAGGGCAACCTGCTCGTCTCCGACAAGGGCCCGGGCGCCGAGCTGCGCCTGGCCCAGTACGCCGGCTCGCTCTGGCCGAGCGTCGTCGCCGAGCTGCGCACGGAGCTCGGCCCCGACTTCCCCAGCCTCGAGTACGAGCGCAAGGGCGGCCTGGTCGTCGCGACGACGGATGCCGGAGCCGCGCCGCTGCTCGCATTCGCCGCCGGCCAGCGTGCCGCGGGCGTCGACGCCCTCCCCGTCGGCATCGAGGAGGCCCTCGAGCTGGAGCCCGAGCTCAACCCGGCCGCCACGGCCGCCGTCTTCTACCCGGATGACGCCCAGGTGCAGCCCGTCGCGGCCACCGAGGCGCTGCTGGCATCCGCCCGGCGCTCCGGTGCCACCGTGCACATCGACGCCCGCGTGACCGGGGCGATCCGCAGCCAGCTCCACCCGGACACGGTCACCGGCGTGCGCACCACCGCCGGCGAGTTCCACGCCCCCCACGTCATCGTGGCCGCCGGGCCCTGGAGCGGAGAGGTCGCAGAGGCGCTCGGCGTCAGCCTCCCTGTGCGCCCGCGGCGCGGCATGGTGCTCGTGACCACGCGCATGCCGCACCGCATCTTCCACAAGGTCTACGACGGCGACTACTTCGGGGCCACGCAGTCCAGCGACGCCGCGTTGCAGACGTCGAGCGTCGTCGAGTCCACCGCGGCCGGAACCGTGCTGATCGGCTCCAGCCGCGAGCAGATCGGCTTCGACGAGCGCCTGCGGGTCGAGGTGCTGCGCGGCATCGCGGCCAAGTCGCTGCGGCTGTTCCCCTTTCTCGAGAATGCGAGCATCATGCGCACCTACGGTGGCTTCCGGCCGTTCATGCCCGACCACCTGCCGGTGATCGGCGCCGACCACCGCGCCCCGGGCCTCTGGCACGCCAGCGGCCACGAGGGCGCCGGGATCGGCCTCTCCCTCGCGACCGCCGAGATCCTCGCCGCCCAGCTGCTCGGCACGACACCGCCGACGGATGCCGCGCCGTTCTCGCTGGCGCGGGCATCGCTCGCCCCCCACCTCGGCAGCGCCGCCTGATGGCCGCCCGACTGCTGCCGGCCGGCAACGACCCGATCCGCCCGGGCGCGACGCGCGCCCTCTCCCTCTCCGTCGACGGCGAGCCCATCGACGGCGTCGAGGGGCAGAGCATCGCGGGCGTCATTCTCGCGTCCGGCCGGCTGAGCTGGCGGCGCACCTCGAGCGAGGGCAAGCCGCGCGGGCTGTTCTGCGGCATCGGCGTCTGCTTCGACTGCATCGTCACCGTGAACGGGGAGCGCGACGTGCGCGCCTGCCAGCGCCGCGCCGCAGACGGCGACGTGGTCCAGAGCCAACACGACGCCCTGCCGGAGGTGCGCGCATGAGCCACCGCAGCGTTCTCGTCATCGGTGCCGGCCCGGCCGGGCTGGCCGCAGCGCGCGCCGCGCGGGCGGCCGGCGCCAGCGTCACGCTGCTCGACTCCTCCGACTACCTCGGCGGCCAGTACTGGCGGCACCTGCCCGCGGCCCGCCCGGCCGGCAACGAGAAGGTGCTGCACCACGGCTGGTCGACGTTTTCCGCGCTCCGCCGGGAGCTCGAGGCGGATGCCGGCTGCGAGATCGTCCTGGGCGCGCAGGTCTGGGCGCTCGAGACCGCCCACGGAGCCGAGGCACCCACCGTCCACGCCCTGATCGGCCCCGTTGACGGCATCCGCCGCTCTGGCCGCAGCTTCACCGCCGACGCGCTCGTGCTCGCCACGGGCGCACACGACCGCACCCTGCCGTTCCCCGGCTGGGACCTGCCCGGCGTCTTCACCGCCGGCGCCGCCCAGGCCTTCGCCAAGGGCGAGCGGGTGGCCGTCGGGAGTCGCGTCGTCGTCGCCGGAGCCGGGCCGTTCCTGCTTCCCGTCGCCGCGTCGCTCACGCAGAGCGGAGCCCGCGTGCTCGGCGTCTACGAGGCCAACGGCATCGGCCGGCTGCTGCGCGGCTGGCTGCCCCGGCCCTGGCGCCTGCTCGGCGCGTCGAAGAAGGCCGGCGAGGCGCTGGGCTACCTGCGCAACCACCTCGGCAACCGGATCCCGTACCGCACCGGCCAGGCCGTCATCGCGGCGCACGGCACCGACCGGGTCGAGGCGGTCACCATCGCCAAACTCGACGCCGAGTGGCGCCCGATCCCGTCGACGGCCAGGCGCGTGAGCGCCGACGCCGTCTGCGTCAGCCACGGCTTCACCCCGCGCCTCGAGCTGCCGATCGCTGCCGGCTGCGCCCTCGACGCCGACCGCTTCGTGACCGTCGACGGCCGCCAGGCCACGACGACGGCGAGCGTCTACGCGGCCGGAGAGATCACTGGCATCGGCGGCGTCGACGCCGCCCTCGCCGAGGGCCAGATCGCCGGGCACTGCGCGGCGGGAGGGCACCAAGGCGACCCGGTCGTGAAGGCGGCGGTAGCGGCGCGAGCCACCTTCACCGACTTCGCCTCCCGGATCGAGGCCGCCCACGGCATCCGCCCCGGCTGGACCGCCTGGCTGCACGAGGACACCCTCGTCTGCCGCTGCGAGGAGGTCAGCTACGGCCGGCTCTGCAGCGCGGCCAGCGCCACCGACTCGGCCAGCCTGCGCTCGCAGAAGCTGAGCAGCCGGGCCGGGCTCGGCATCTGCCAGGGCCGGGTGTGCGGCCGCACCGTCGAGCAGATCCTCGCCGCCGAGCGGCCGGGCGGCATGCGCGACGGGGCGAGCACCGACCGCCGCCCCATCGTCGCCCCCGTGCGCATCGGCGAGCTCGCCGCAGCGGCGGCGGACCAGACCTCTTCACCCACGCTCATCAGCACAGAACGTCCGTAGAAAGGACAACCATGACCGACACAACAATCGATCTGGGCGGCGTCGTCGTCGCCACGACCCTCGCGTTCAAGGAAGACGCCTCTGCCCCCGCCGGCCTCGCCGTCGACTGGGAGAAGTTCGCGGAGCACTGCAACTTCCTGATGGAGAACGGATGCCGCGGCGTCGGCCCGAACGGCTCGCTCGGCGAGTACGAGGCCCTCACCGATGAGGAGCGCCGCAAGGTCATCCAGGTCGCCGTCGAGGCCGTCGCCGGCCGCGGCGTCGTGGTCGCCGGCGTGCACGGCGTCGGCTGGCACCAGGCCGTCAAGTGGGCCCAGTACGCCAAGGAGGACGGCGCGGACGGCGTGCTGCTGCTGCCGCCGACCATGTACAAGTCCAACGACGACGAGATCTTCCTGCACTATAAGAAGGTGGCGGAGGTCGGCCTGCCGATCATGATCTACAACAACCCCTTCTCGATGAAGGTCGACATGTCGCCGCAGCTCATCGCGCGCCTCGCCACCATCCCCGGCGTCGTCGCCGTGAAGGAGTTCTCCACCGACATCCGCCGCGTGCTCGAGATCAAGGAACTCTGCGACCTCGACGTCATCTGCGGCGCCGACGACCTGCTCTTCGAGTCGCTCGTCGCCGGCGCGGACGGCTGGTTCGCCGGCTACCCGAACGCCTTCCCGAAGGAGGCCGTCGAGATCTACGACCAGGTCAAGGCCGGCAACATCGCCGAGGCGCTCGAGCTGTACCGCCACCTGATCACGGTGTTCCGCTGGGACACCAAGATCGAGTTCGTCCAGGCCATCAAGCTCTCGATCGACATCGCCGGGCAGAGCTACGGCGGCGTCACCCGCCCGCCGCGCGGCCCGCTGAGCGCCGAGCAGGAGGCACAGGTGCGTGCCGACACCCAGAAGGCACTGGACTACATCGCCAGCCGCTAACACCAGCAACACGGATGCCGGCCGGGCACGCGCCCGGCCGGCATCCGCCCCCGACGTCACACCGCAACAGAACCAGCCCCTGGAGGACACATGCGTTCCACTCGACTGATCAGCGCCGTCGACTCGCACACGGAGGGCATGCCCACCCGGGTGGTCACCGGCGGCGTCGGCGTCATCCCGGGCGCGACCATGAACGAGAAACGCCTCTACTTCATGGAACACCTCGACCACATCCGGCAGTTCCTGATGAACGAGCCGCGCGGCCACGCCGCCATGAGCGGGGCCATCCTGCAGCCCGCGACGCGCGAGGACTGCGACTGGGGCGTCGTCTACATCGAGGTCTCCGGCTGCCTGCCGATGTGCGGCCACGGCACGATCGGCGTCGCCACCGTGCTCGTGGAGACCGGCATGGTCGCGGTGCAGGAGCCGGTCACGACGATCCGCCTCGACACCCCGGCCGGCCTGGTGATCGCCCGCGTCGCGGTCAGCGACGGGCACGCCGACTCGGTCACGATCGAGAACGTGCCGAGCTACGTCGACCGGCTCGACGCCACGATCGAGGTGCCGGGCCTCGGCACCGTGCCGTACTCGCTCGCCTTCGGCGGCAACTTCTACGCCATGGTCAACCTCGACGACGTCGGCCTCCCCTTCGACCGGAGCAGGCACCAGGAGGTCACCGCAGCCGGCCTCGCCATCATGGAGGCCATCAACGCGGGGGACCCGCCCCGGCACCCGTCCATCGACGGCGTCGACCACTGCCACCACGTCGAGTTCATCGCCCCCGGCTCTGACGCGACGCTCTCGCGGCACGCCATGTCGATCTACCCCGGCTGGTTCGACCGCTCCCCGTGCGGAACGGGCACCTCGGCCAGGATGGCCGAGCTCTGGGCGCGCGGCGAGCTGCCGCTCGGCCAGGACTTCACGAACGAGTCCTTCATCGGCAGCCGCTTCGTCGGCCGGCTCATCGCCGAGACCGAGGTCGACGGCCGCCCGGCCGTCATCCCGACGATCACCGGCCGCGCCTGGGTGACCGGCATCGGCCAGTACATGCTCGACCCCAGCGACCCCTTCCCCACCGGCTTCCAGTTCTAGGAGAATCCCATGACCAACACACTCTCTGAGGCGCGTCGCGCCGAACTGGACACCGTCGCCGCCCGCGCGGACGCGGCGGCCGCGCCCTATGCCGCCACCGCGCCGGGCGAGCGGGCCGCCGCGCTCGTGGCCGTGGCCGGCACCCTCGCCGCGCACGCCGCCGAGCTCGTCGCGCTCGGCATGGCGGAGACGGGCCTCACCGAGGCGCGGCTGAACGGCGAGCTCACCCGCACCGCGGTGCAGCTGCGCCTCTTCGCCGACGTCGTCAGAGACGGCGGCTACCTCGACGCCCGCATCGACGCGGCAGACGGCGACTTCGTGCTCGGCGCGCGCCCCGATGTGCGCCGGGTGCTCACCGCGCTCGGACCCGTCGTCAACTTCGCCGCGAGCAACTTCCCCTTCGCGTTCTCCGTGGCCGGCGGCGACACGGCCGCGGCCCTGGCGGCCGGCTGCCCGGTGATCCTCAAGGGGCACTCCGGCCACCCGCGCCTCGGCGCGCGCACGGCCGAGCTCGTCGCGGCCGCCCTCGACGGCGCCGGGATGCCGGACGGCACCTTCCAGTTCATCCTCGGCCAGCAGGAGGGCGTCGCGATCCTGCAGGACCCGCGCGTGCGCGCCGGATCGTTCACCGGCTCGATCCCGGCCGGCCGCCTGCTCGCCGACATCGCCGCCGCCCGCCCGGCTCCCATCCCGTTCTTCGGCGAGCTCGGCAGCCTGAACCCCGTGTTCGTCACGCCGGCCGCCATCGCCGAGCGGGGCGCGGCCATCGCCGCCGGCTACGTCGCGAGCGTCGCCGGCTCGGCCGGGCAGCTCTGCACCAAGCCCGGCTTCGTCTTCGTGCCGGCCGGGCACGGCCTGGCCGCCGCCCTCTCGGATGCCGCGGAATCCGTCGCCCCGCACCGCCTGCTGAACCCGCGCATCGCGGCCGGCTTCGGCGCACGGCGCGCCGAGATCTTCCAGACGCCGGGCGTCAGCGTGCTGGCCGAGGGCGAGCTGAACGAGGACCAGGACGGGCAGGGCTGGGCCACCGTCACGATCGTCTCCGTCTCGGCGGAGACGCTGCGCGCGCAGCGCGAGCGGCTGCTCGAGGAGGCCTTCGGCCCGCTGTCGATCCTCGTCGAGTACCCGGCGGACGCGGACCTCGCCGGCCTCGTCGCCGAGCTGTTCGAGGGCAACCTCACCGCCACGGTGCACATCGGGGCGGGGGAGGACTCGGCCGAGCTGCGCGAGCTGGTGCGTGTGCTGAGCGGCCACGCCGGCCGGGTGCTGTTCGACGGCTGGCCGACCGGCGTCGCCGTCACCCCCGCGATGCAGCACGGCGGCCCGTGGCCGGCCACCACGAACGACTCGAGCACCTCGGTGGGCACTGCGGCCATCTCGCGCTTCCTGCGCGGCGTCGCCTACCAGGGCACCCCGCAGGCGCTGCTGCCGGCGCCGCTGCAGGACGCGAACCCCTGGAACGTGCCGCAGTCCTTCGCGCCCGCTGGGCAGTCGCGCAGCTGGGGCTCCGCCTCGTAGCGGCGCGCCCAGGCTGGCTAGGTCACGATTCGGCCCGGATGCTAGCCAGCCTCGGTCCAAATATGTAACATGTCACTTACTACAGGTGCCAACCGGGTGCCCATATTCAACGATGAACATGGTGAAAGATGACGAAGCTTTTCAAGAGTGCAATTGCCATCGTCGGCACAGTCGCGATTCTCTCCACCGCGGCCTGTTCGACACCTGGAGACGGCGGCACAGACAGCCAGGGCGCGACCGGCGGGACGCTCAAGGTCCTCGCCAACGGCGACGTCGACCACCTCGACCCGCAGCTCACGGCCTACGTCCCCGTGGCCGGCGTCATGCACGCGATCTCGCGCTCGTTGATCGGATACCCGACGGTCGAGGACCCGGACGCCCGCATCGTGCCGGAGGGCGACCTCGCCGCCGCGCTCCCCGAGGCCAGCGCAGACGGCCTGACCTACACCTTCACCCTCCGCGACGGCGTGAGCTGGGGTGCCCCTGACGGCGCCCGCCCCCTCGTCGCCAACGACTTCGAGCGGGGCATCAAGCGCCTGTGCAACCCGCTGATGTCCGGCGCCATGCTCGGCTACTTCCAGTTCCTGATCGAGGGCATGGACACCTTCTGCACCGGCTTCGCCGATGTCGCACCGGATGCCGCCTCGATGAAGGACTACATCGAGAACAACGACATCAGCGGAATCGAGTCGCCGGACGAGAAGACGATCGTCGTCACGCTCACCGAGCCGGCGAGCGACTTCATTTACATGGTCTCGCTCGACGCAGCGGCCCCCGCGCCGATCGAGGCGCTGGACTACCTGCCCGACTCGCCGGAGTACCGCGCCAACTTCGTCGCGAGCGGCCCGTACACGGTCGAGAGCCACAGCCCGGACGCGCTCCTCGTGCTGAAGCGCAACGACGCGTGGAGCGCCGACTCCGACACGCTCCGCAAGGCATACGTCGACCGCATCGAGATGACGATGGGCGTCGAGGGCGACTCCGCGATGCAGCAGCTGCAGGCCGGCTCCGCCGACCTGCTCTTCGACATCCAGCCGAGCCCGGCCAACATCCAGCAGCTCAAGGCCGTGAACGACACGAAGCTGAGCACGATGCCCAACGGCGGCGTCGACCAGTTCATGTGGATCAACACCAAGACCTCCAACAACGGCGGGGCGCTGCAGGACATCCGCGTGCGCCAGGCACTGCAGTACGCGGTCGACAAGGCAGCCGTCATCCAGACCATGGGCGGCGAGGAGCTGGCCGCGGTCAACAACGGCATCTTCGGGCCTGGCATCGTCGGCTACCTGCCGTACGAGCCGTACCCCACCACCGGGTCCAAGGGTGACCCCGAGAAGGCGAAGGCCCTCCTCGCCGAGGCCGGCTACCCGAACGGCCTCACGCTCAAGTTCCCGTACCGCAACCTCGGCCTGCAGCCCGACATCGCCCAGACCGTGCAGTCCAGCCTCGAGAAGGCCGGCTTCACGATCGAGCTCACCCCGGTGCCGCCGACCGACTACTACGCCAACCTCATGACGAACCACGACAACGCCGTCAACGGCGTGTGGGACATCGCACTGGTCGGCTGGTCGCCGGACTGGCAGGGCGGCGCGGCCCGCTCGGTCTTCCAGCCGCAGTTCACCTTCAACGGCACCCCGCAGGCGTACAACTACCTCGACTACAACAACGACGAGGCGAACGAGTACGCCAAGCAGGCCCTGCTGGCGACGAGCCCCGAGGAGGCTGCCGCGCTCTGGCACAAGGTCGACGAGAGCGTCCTCGCCGACGCCGTGATCCTGCCGATCGCGTCGCGCCTCAAGGCGAACTACCACAGCGACCGGGTCGTCGGCTTCACGCCGTACGCGCTCAGCCAGAACGGTGACTGGACGAACGTGCAGCTCAAGAAGTAGCCCGGTCGAACCGGATCGTCTGAGTACACCTGGTGCCGGGCGGGAGACCCCCGCCCGGCACCGCACTATCAGCAAAGAGGCCGCTAGCGATGCCGATTCTCGAAGTACAGAACCTGACCGTACGGATCCCGACGGAAGACGGCACGGTGCACGCCGTCCAAGACGTGTCGTTCAGCGTCGAGCCCGGCGAGTTCTTCGGGATCGTCGGCGAATCCGGCTCGGGCAAGAGCGTCATGGTGCAGTCGGTCATGGGCCTCGTCCCGGCCGCCGAGACGTCCGGGCGGGTCTTGTTCGACGGCGTCGACCTGCTCGCACTCGACGACAACGGCCTGCGCAGCATCCGCGGCCGCGCGATCAGCATGGTGTTCCAGGACCCGCTGAGCAGCCTGCACCCGCAGTACACGATCGGCTGGCAGATCGTCGAGCAGATCCAGGCGCACGAGAAGGTGAGCCACGCGGATGCCAAGGCCCGCGCGATCGAGATGCTCAAGAAGGTCAAGATCCCCAACGCCGAGAAGCGCTTCGACTCCTACCCGCACCAGTTCTCGGGGGGCATGCGGCAACGCGTCATGATCGCGATGGCCCTCGTCCTGAAGCCGGCGCTGGTCATCGCCGACGAGCCGACGACCGCGCTCGACTCCACGGTGCAGGCCCAGATCCTCGACCTGCTCGACGAGATGCGGCGCGAGCTCGGCACCACCATCCTCATGATCAGCCACGACCTCGGCGTGCTCCGGCGCGTCGCCGACCGGGTGATGGTCATGTACGCCGGGCGGCGGATGGAGACCGGCGCGGTCGAGGCCGTCTTCGCCGCACCGGCGCACCCGTACACGGCCGGCCTGCTCCGCTCCTCCTCGTTCAACCGGGAGCCGGGGACGAGGCTCATCCCGATCGCGGGCAAACCGCCGAGCCTGCTCGCTCCCGGGCCGGGCTGCCCGTTCGCGGCGCGCTGCCCCGACGTGTCGGCGGCGTGCTCCGCGCCGCCGCCCACCCGCCGCTACGACGACGGCGTCGAGGCACAGTGCTGGCTCGAGGAGGCCCCGAGCGAACTCGCCGAACCGGCATCCGCGATCTCGACGGCCATCGACCTCGACCTCGGGCACGCCGCGGCCCCGGCAGAGGTGCCGATCGCGGAGGTCTCGGGCCTCGAGCTCAGCTTCGCCGTCGGCAAGCGCGCCGAGGCGCACGTGCTGAAGGGCATCGACCTCACGGTCAGGCGGGGAGAGACGCTCGGGCTGGTCGGCGAGAGCGGCTGCGGCAAGACCACCCTGGCGCGCGTCATCGCCGGGCTGGAACTGCCGACCGGCGGCACCGTCACCTTCGACGGTCGGGACGTCTCCTCGCTCTCCAAGCGGGAGTGGCGCCAGCTGCGCACCCAGGTGCAGCTGGTGTTCCAGGACCCGTTCGGCTCGCTGAACCCCCGGCGCCGCGTCGGCTCGATCATCGGCGACCCGTTCCGCATCCACAAGGTCTCCTCCGGGCAGGAGCGGCTGCGCAGCGTGCAGCAGCTGATGGAGCTCGTCGGCCTGAACCCCGAGCACTACAACCGCTTCCCCTCCCAGTTCTCCGGCGGCCAGCGGCAGCGCATCGGGATCGCCCGCGCACTCGCCCTGAACCCCGAGCTGATCATCCTCGACGAGCCCGTCTCGGCGCTGGACGTGTCGATCCAGGCGCAGGTGCTGAACCTGCTCGACGACCTGCAGAAGGAGTTCGGCCTGACCTACCTCTTCATCTCCCACGACCTCTCCGTCGTGCGGCACGTCTGCGACCGGATCGCGGTCATGGACGGCGGGCGGATCGTCGAGCTCGGCGACGCGCAGAGCATCTACGAGCGGCCGCAGCACGAGTTCACCAAGGTGCTCCTCGCCGCCGCCGCCCGCGAGGTGGCACCGGAGCGGGGCACAGTGCGCAGCCTCGTCGAGAGCATCCCGGCCGGAGAGCGGGTGGCGGCATGACGATCCTCCCGAAGACGCCCAGCCGCGCCGCCCGGGAGGCGGCCGCCGTCGTCCAGCGCAGCTCGACCTCGCTGACGCTGCGCCGGCTCGTGCGCGACCCGGCGAGCCTCGTCTCGATGCTCGTCATCGTGCTGATCTTCGCGTTCGCGCTGGCCGCCCCGCTGATCGCCGAGCTCACCGGCCACGGCCCGACCGAGCAGTTCCGCGAGACCGGTCTGAGCCCGGCCGGGATCCCGGTCGCCCCGAACAGCGAGTTCCTGCTCGGCACCGACCAGCTCGGCCGCGACATGCTCGTGCGACTCGCCTACGGCGCGCAGATCTCGCTGCTCGTCGGCGTGGTCGCCTCGCTCTTCGCGGCCGGCATCGGCATCACCGTCGGGCTCACCGCCGGCTTCTTCGGCGGGGCGACGGACACCGTGCTCAGCCGGGTGATGGACCTCGTGATGAGCATCCCGTTCCTGCTCTGCGCGATCGCGCTCGTCTCGGTGCTCGGGCCGAGCCTGACGCTCAGCATCGCGGTGATCGTCTTCTTCAGCTGGACCGGCCTCGGCCGCGTCATCCGCGGCCAGGTGCTCGCCCTCAAGCACCGCGAGTTCGTCGAGGCGGCGCGCTCGCTCGGCGCCAGCGGGTTCTCGATCATGTACCGCGACGTGCTGCCCAACCTGATCGTGCCGATCCTCATCTACACCACCCTGATGATCCCGAGCGCGATCGTCTTCGAGGCGACGCTGTCCTTCCTCGGGCTCGGCATCGTGCCGCCGACGCCCAGCTGGGGCGGCATGCTCGCGGACGCCGCGAACAACTCGCTCTACCTGGTCGCCTGGTGGATGGTCATCGTGCCCGGCACGGCCCTTCTCGTCACGACGCTCTCCTTCAACCTCCTGGGCGACGGGCTGCGCGACGCCCTCGACCCGACCAGCGCGAGAGGCGGCAAGTAATGCTGTTCCGCTTCCTTCTGCCCCGCATCGGCTTCGGCCTGCTGGTGCTGTTCCTGCTCAGCATCTTCGTGTTCGTGCTGTTCTACGTCTCGCCGTCCGACCCGGCCCGCATCATCGCCGGAGACAAGGCGACCGAGGCGCTGATGGAGCAGATCCGCGTGAAGCTCGGGCTCGACCAGCCGATCTACGTGCAGTACCTGAAGTTCGTCGGCGGGCTGTTGCAGGGCGACCTCGGCTACTCCTACCGCAGCAACGTGCCCGTCGCCGACCTCATCGTCGCGCGCATCCCGGCGACGCTGTCGCTCGTCTTCGGCGGCATGGTGCTCTGGCTGGCGATCGGCATCCCGATCGGCATCAGCTCGGCCAAGCGGCCCGGCAGCCTGCGCGACCGCATCGGGCAGTCGTTCGCCATCATCGGCATCAGCTTCCCCACCTTCGTCCTCGGCATGGTCGCGCTGTACACGCTGTACTTCCTGCCCACCCGCTTCGGCGTCATGCTGTTCCCGCCGAGCGGCTACGTGCCGCTCACGGCGGGGGTCGGGCAGTGGGCGTGGCACCTGATCCTGCCGTGGACGACGCTCGCGCTCGTCGTGGCGGCCGTATACGCCCGGCTCACCCGGGGACAGATGCTCGAGGTGCTCGGCCAGGACTACATCCGCACGGCCAGGGCCAAGGGGCTGAGCGAGCGCCGGGTGATCTACCGGCACGCCTTCCGCAGCGCCATGCCCCCGCTGGTCACCCAGCTCGGCATCGACATCGGGCTGCTGCTCGGCGGCGTGATCGTGATCGAGCAGGTCTTCGGCCTGCTCGGGCTCGGCAGCCTGGCCGTGACCTCGGTGAACAACCAGGACCGACCCGTCGTGATCGCGATCGTGCTGCTCGGCGGCGTCTTCGTGGTGACCGTCAACATCATCATCGACACCCTCTACGCCCTGATGGACTCGCGCGTGCGCACCTCCGGCCGGGCCTGATCGGAGCACGCATGAGCACCGCAGCACACGCCACGGCCGCGGCCACAGCCGCCGAGTACACGATCGCCGACGGCATCCTCGTGCGCGACCACCGCATCACGGTGCCGGTGGACTGGGGCAACCCGGAGTCGGGGGAGAGCATCGAGTTCTTCGCCCGCGAGCTCGTCGACGGTGCCAGGCGGCACGAGAAGCTGCCGCTGCTGGTGTACCTGCAGGGCGGGCCGGGCGGCAAGTCTCCGCGGCCGACCGGCAGGGAAGGGTTCCTGCGGGCCGCGCTCGGCCGCTTCCGCGTCATCCTCCCCGATCAGCGCGGAACCGGGCGCAGCAGCGCCGTCACCGCGCACACCATGGAGCGGTTCCCCGGCGGCGAGGAGGGCGCAGACTACCTGCGCCACTTCCGCGCGGACTCGATCGTGCGCGACCTCGAGGCGCTGCGCGCGCAGGTGTTCGGCGGCGAGCGCTGGTGGACCCTCGGCCAGAGCTACGGCGGGTTCCTGACGCTGCACTACCTCTCCACCGCGCCGGAGGCGATCATCGCCTCGGCCGTGGCCGGCGGGCTGCCCAGCATTGAGCCCTCGGCCGACGAGGTCTACCGGCGCACCTACCCGCGCGTGCTCGAGAAGAACGAGCGCTTCTACGCCCGCTTCCCCGGCGACCGGGAACGGGTGGCCAGGGTCGCGGATGCCGTCGCGGCCGGCGGCGTGCTGCTGCCCGACGGCGACACCCTCACCGTGCCGCGGCTGCAGAGCCTGGGGCTCGACCTCGGCATGAAGCCGGGCGCCGACCGTCTGCACTGGATCTTCGACGAGGCGTGGTCGGACACGGCGGAGACCCGGCTGTCCGAGACGTTCCTCTCGGCCGTCCGCGCGCGGACGGCCTTCGACACCAACCCGCTCTTCGCCGTTCTGCAGGAGAGCATCTACGGCGGGGAACCGGCCCGCTGGGCCGCGCAGCGTGCCCTCGCCGCGCACCCGCAGCTCGACCCGTCCGCCCGGCCGCTGCACTTCACGGGCGAGATGATGTACCCCTGGATGTTCGAGCAGATCCGTGCGCTCCGCCCGTTCCAGGCCGCGGTCGAGCGGCTGATGGCCAGGGAGGACCCGATCGAGCTGTACGCGCTGCCCCGGCTCGCGGCCAACGAGGTGCCGGTCGAGGCCGTGGTCTACCACGACGACATGTACGTGGATGCCGGCCTCTCGCTGCAGACGGCCGGCCGGGTCGGCGCCCTGAACGCCTGGGTCACCAACGAGTTCGAGCACGACGGCCTGCACGGCGACGACGTGGCGGAGCGCCTGTTCGGGCGTCTGGCCGGCCGGGTCGGCTAGCAGGGCGCGCTCGTCGGGAACGTCATCGAAACGTGACCATGAGGCGCGAACGGGGGATGCCGGAAAGCGCCCACAAATGTAATATGTCACACAGTAGATGTGCCTCGGGCCCATCGAATCCGACGATCCAAAGTTGTATCCCGGAAGGAACTTCATGACTCTTCGCAGCTCACGCGGTATCTCACGCGTCCTGATTCCCGCGGCCCTGTTCGCGAGCGCGGCCCTCGTCCTCACCGGCTGTTCCGGTGGGCTCGGCGGCGGCGGCGAGGCCGGCGGCGACAGCTCCGGCCCCATCAAGATCGGCATGCTGGCCCCGTTCTCCGGCTCCGAGTCTGCGTTCGGCGTGTACATGGAGAACGGCGCGCAGATGGCCGTCGACGAGCTCAACGCCGACGGTGGGGTCGACGGGCGCCAGCTCGAGCTCATCACCGAGGACGACGCCTGTGATGCAACGGCATCCGTCGCCGCCGCCAACAAGCTCGTCACCGCGGGCATCGTCGCCTCGGTCGGCGGGTACTGCTCCGGCGCCACCCTGCCGACGCTGCCGATCTTCAACGATGCGGGCATCCCCATGGTGATCCCCGCCGCGAACTCCAACAAGTTGGTGGAGGCGGGCCTCGACGGCGTGTTCCTGATCAACGGCACCGGCACCCAGCAGGCAGCCGCGACGCTCAAGTACGCGCTGAAGTCCGGCGCCACCCGCGTCGCCGTGCTGAACGACAACACCGACTACTCCAAGGACCTCGCCAGCACCTTTGTCGAGATGGCCAAGGCCGACGGCACCATCGAGGTCGTGCTCGACCAGTCGGTGACCCCGGGCGAGAAGGACTACTCGGCCAACGTCAACAACGTGATCACCTCCAAGCCCGACTTCGTCGTCTGGACCGGCTACTACCAGGAGGGTGCGCTCATCACCCGCCAGCTGATCGACGCCGGCTACAGCGGCCCGATCCTGGTGGGCGACGGCAGCGTCGACAAGAAGTTCGCCGAGATCGCGGGCGCCGGCTACACCGACAACGTCGTGGGCACCTTCACCCAGACGCCGGACATGCTCGAGGGTGCAGGCGACTGGATCGCCGCATACAAGGAGGCGTTCGGCGCAGAGCCCGGCCCGTACTCGACGCAGTCCTACGACGCCGTACGCGTCGTCGCCGAGGCGATCAAGAATGCCGGCAGCACCGAGACGGATGCCATCATCGCGGCGCTGCGCGGCCTCGACGGCTTCCCGATCTTCTCCGGGCCGCTCACCTTCACGCCGGAGGGCACCCTGACGGAGGGTGGCTTCGCCATCGTCCAGATCGGCCCGGACGGCAGCTTCATTCTCAAGGACGACCTGCAGGGCTAAGTCCATCCGCTGAGGGCGCGGCTCTTCGGGGCCGCGCCCTCCCCGTCCCTTGGGAGCTCCACTCGTGACTGAATTCTTTAGCGATCAGCTCTTCCAGCTGATCTGGAACGGGCTGTTCGTCGGCTCCTTCTATGCCCTCGTCGCACTCGGCTACAGCATGGTCTACGGCATCATCAAGCTGCTGAACTTTGCGCACGGCGACATCTACATGCTCGGATCGTTCATCGCCTTCGTCATCCTGGGCGGTGCCGTCGGCCTCTTCGGGGTCGCCTCGCTGCCGATCCTGCTGATCGTGCTGCTCATCACCATGCTGCTGACCGGCGCGTTCGGCGTGCTGATCGAGAAGGTCGCCTACCGGCCGCTGCGCTCGAGCCCCCGGCTGGCCGTGCTGATCACCGCCGTCGGCGTCTCCTTCACCATCGAGTACGGCGTGCGCCAGATCTTCGGCGCTGACCCGCAGGTGTTCCCCTTCCGGCTGAGCGGGGAGGCATTCAACTTCCTGGGCGCACGCATCTCGACGCCCCAGATCGTGCTCATGGTCATCGCCGGCCTGCTCATGTGGGTGCTGCAGAGCTACATCATGCGCTCCCGCGAGGGCCGCGCGATGCGCGCGATCGCCCTGGACCCGCGCGCGTCGCTGCTGATGGGCGTCAACGTCGACCGCGTCATCTCGCGCACCTTCTTCATCGGCTCCGCGCTGGCCGGCGCGGCCGGCGTGATGGCCGGCACCTACTACGGCTCGATCGACTTCCTGATGGGCTTCACCATCGGCCTCAAGGCGTTCACGGCCGCCGTGATCGGCGGCATCGGCAACATGCAGGGCGCCATGCTCGGCGGCCTCGTGCTCGGCCTGCTGGAGTCCTTCGGCACCTTCGCCCTCGGCGGCGAGTGGCGCGACGTCTTCACCTTCGGCTGCCTCATCCTGTTCCTCTCGATCCGACCGACGGGCATCCTCGGGTCCCGCGTCGTAGAAAGGATGTGACCCGTGGCCGACAAGAACCTGCTCCCGCGGCTGGACCGCCTCACCCGGATCACGGCGCCGCAGCCGCTCTTCAGCCGGCCCCGACCGCTGAGCGGCCTGCTGGCGCCGCAGCGCTTCATGGGCCTGCTGGGCCTGGCCCTGTTCATCGGCGCGCTCGTGCTGCCATTCATCACGGCCTCGCCCTACATCATCTCGATCCTCACCTCGGCGTTCATCTACGTGATGATCGCGATGGGGCTGAACGTGGTGGTCGGCTACGCCGGCCTGCTCGACCTCGGCTACATCGCCTTCGTCGCCGTCGGGGCGTACACCTCCGGCATCCTGTCGACGACCCTCGGCTTCACCATGCTCGAGACGATCCCGTTCGTCGTGCTCGCCTGCATCCTCGCCGGCATCGTCATCGGCGGCCCGACGCTCCGGCTGCGCTCCGACTACCTCGCGATCGTGACCCTCGGCTTCGGCGAGATCATCCGCATTACGGCGACGAACCTGAGCATCACCGGCGGGGCGAGCGGCATCCACGGCATCCCGACCTGGTCGTTCTTCGGCTGGTCCTTCGCCGATGGCGCCGACCTGTTCGGAATCCACTTCAACGCCAAGATCCTGTTCTACTTCTTCGTCGTGATCGTGGCGCTCGGGCTGGCGACTGTCGGCGCCGCGCGCCTGGCCAACGGCAAGCTGGGGCGCGCCTGGAAGTCGGTCCGCGACGACGAGGATGCCTCGGAGGCCATGGGCATCAACGGCTACACCGCCAAGCTCTCCGCGTACATCATCGGCGCGGTCTGGGGCGGCGTCGCCGGCTCGCTGCTGGCCACCCACCTGAGCGCGATCTCGCCGCCCAGCTTCGAGTTCCTCTACTCGGCGCTGATCCTGATGGCGGTCGTGCTCGGCGGCATGGGCTCGACCCCCGGCGTGATCATCGGCGCCCTGTTCGTCTCGCTCGCACCCGAACTGCTGCGCGAGTTCTCCGAGTGGCGCTACCTCCTCTTCGGTGTGCTGCTCGTCGTCGTCATGATCTTCCGCCCGGCCGGTCTCTGGCCGGCCAACTTCGTGCTGCCGTTCCTCAAGCGGCGCCCGGCGGCCGAGCCGGTGTCCACCACCAACATCCCCTGGGCCCAGCAGGCCAAGGAGGAGGCGGAGGCCGAGCAGGAGGAGATCGAGCGGATGTCGGCGGTGACCTCCACCGTCCCCGATTCGATCCCGGATGCCGTGGCGGGCGTCAACGCCATCAGCGACAACCCGGCAGACCAGGAGGAGAACCGATGACCGACACCGTCGCGCCCGCGACCGCCACCGCCCGCGGCGAGCTGCTGCTGCGCGTCTCCGGCCTCGCCGTGCAGTTCGGCGGCATCCGCGCTGTGGACGGGCTGAGCTTCGACGTGCACGAGGGCGAGATCGTCTCGGTGATCGGCCCGAACGGCGCAGGCAAGACCAGCGCGTTCAACTGCATCACCGGCTTCTACCGGCCGACCGGCGGCACCGTGCACTTCGGCGGGGACGACATCACCCGCATCCGGCCCTCGACGATCACCAAGCGCGGCATGTCCCGCACGTTCCAGAACCTGCGCCTGTTCCGTGACATGAGCGTGCTCGACAACGTCAAGACGGCGATGCACAGCAGGCTGCGCGAGAACGTCTTCGACCAGTTGCTGCACACGCCGCGCTACAAGCGCGCCGAGGCGCAGTGCACGCAGGACGCGCGAGGCTGGCTCGACTTCGTCGGCTTCCGCGGCGACGAGGAGCTGTTCGTCACGCAGCTGCCCTACGGCGAGCAGCGGCGGGTGGAGATCGCCCGCGCGCTGGCGACGCAGCCCAGGCTGCTGCTGCTGGACGAGCCGGGCGCCGGCCTGAATCACCAGGAGAAGGCCGAGCTGATGGCGCTCATCCGCCGCATCCGGGATCTGGGGGTGGGCATCGTGCTCATCGAACACGACATGGGGCTGGTGATGGAAGTCTCAGAGCGCATCGTCGTATTGAACTTCGGCAAGGAGATTGCCGACGGATCCCCGGCCGAGATCAAGGCCAACCCGGCCGTCATCGAGGCCTACCTCGGAGCGGAGGAAGACGAATGACCGCACTCGTTCTCGACGGGGTCGAACTGTTCTACCACCGGGTGCAGGCCCTGCGCGGCCTGAGCATCGAGGTCAACCAGGGCGAGATCGTCGCCCTGCTCGGCAACAACGGCGCGGGGAAGACGTCGACGCTGTCGATGATCTCCGGGCTGGTGCGGCCGCGCGCCGGCAGCGTGCGCTGGGGCGACCACGACCTGACCAAGATGACCCCGTGGGACATCGTGGGCGCCGGGCTGCTGCACATCCCGGAGGGGCGGCGCATCTTCTCGACCATGACGGTGCACGAGAACCTGCTGCTCGGCGGCTACCTGGTCAAGGACCAGAAGCTGATCCTGGAGCGGGCGAACTACGCCTACGAGCTGATGCCGAGGCTGGCGGAGCGGCGCGCCCAGCAGGGCGGGACGCTCTCGGGCGGAGAGCAGCAGATGCTCGCCCTCGGCCGCGCGCTCGTCGGCGGGCCCCAACTGCTGCTGCTCGACGAGCCGTCCATGGGCCTGGCCCCGCTCGTCGTCAAACAGGTGATGGAGATCATCGCCGCGGTCAAGGCGCAGGGCACGACGGTGCTGCTCGTCGAGCAGAACGCGCGCGCCGCGCTGCGCATCGCCGACCGCGGCTACGTGCTCGAGTCCGGCGCGGTCACCATGTCCGGCACGGCCGCCGAGCTCGCGGAGGACCCGCGCGTGATCGAGGCCTACCTGGGGGCCTAGCGAGACAGCGGCCGAGAGACACAGCGGCCGAGAGACACAGGAGCGGAGAGGGACAGCGGCCAAGAGACACAGGGGCGGCCCGGCACGAGGTGCCGGGCCGCCCCTGTCGTTCCGCCGCCGGGGCTCAGCGAGCCCGCCGGTGCACCTCGGCGGCGACCACGAGGTCTTCCCAGCCCATCCCCATGCTCTTGAACACGCGCGGCTGGCCGGGGGCCGGCCGCGCCGCCCCGGTGACCAGCGTGTGGATCGGCACGAGCGCGTCGGCGTCCAGTGCGCCCTCGCCGATCGGGATGATGACGTCGCCGGCCTCGCGCAGCGCGGATGCCACATCCTCCACCACAACGAAGCTGCGCGCCATGAGGTCGGAGTCGATCTCGCGCATGAACGGCTCGTGCGAGCCGACGGCCACGACAACGGTCTCGCCCGAGACCAGGGAGCCGTCGAACACCGGCTCGCTCGCCGTCGTCGCGCACACGATGATCGTGGCGCCCGCGGCGTCCGCCGCGCTCCCCACCCGTGCGGCGAAGCCCTCGCCGCGGAGCGTCTCGACCAGGCTCTCCGCCTTCTCGGCCGAGCGCCCGGTGATGATGACCTCGCGGAGCTCGCGCACCGCGGCGACCGCGTGCACATGGCCCCACGCCTGCGGGCCGGAGCCGATGACGAGGAGCGTGGCCGGGCCGGCAGGTGCCAGCGCGTCGACGGCGACGGCCGAGATCGCGGGGGTGCGCAGGGTGGTGAGGGCGGTGCCGTCGAAGAGGGCGATGGGCGTCAGGGTGTCGGAGTCCATCAGCACGTAGATCGCCTGGATCCGCTCCAGCCCCCTGGCCGGGTTCGCCGGGGCGATAGTCGCGAGCTTGACCCCCGCGAAGCCGGCGCCCTCTGCCGGCATCAGCAGCAGCTGGCCGTTCTCCACTTCGGCGAAGGTGCGACCGAGGGCGGCGGCCGGGTCCAGCCCGCCGCGCAGGGCCAGGTCCAGGGCGTGCACGGCTGCGGCAAAGTCGACCGTGCCGAACACCTGGTCCGCGTCGTAGAAGGGCAGCGCGCTCATCGCAGCACGAATCCCGTGCCGAGGGCGTCGCGCTCGTCCAGGGTGAACAGGTGCTCGCCCGTCTTGAACGCCGAGCCGGTGACCTCGGGGACGACCCGGGGCGGGTCGCCCGCGGCATCCGCCGTGCGTTCGAAGCGGGCCGTGAACCGGGTGTCCACGATGGAATCGTGCGTGAGCGTCTCGGCCTCGCCGAGGGTGCCGTCCTCGGCCAGCAGCGCCACGCGCGCCCCGGTGCCGGAGCCGCAGGGGGAGCGGTCGACCTCGCCGTCGGCGAAGACGGTGACGTTGCGCTGGTGCGGGCCGGATGCCGTGCGCGGGAGCTCGTCGAACAGGATCGTGCCGTAGACGCCCGAGAGGCGGGGGTCGGCCGCGTGCTGGGCGAGCGGGGAGTCGTTGAGCAGCCACTTGACCTCGCGGCCGACGGCGATGAGATCGGTGTAGTGCTCCGGCGTGACGCTCAGGCCGACGGTCGAGGCGTCGAGCGAGGCGTAGATCGCGCCGCTGAAGCTCAGGTCCACCTGCACCTCGCCGCGGCTCGTGCGGACGGGCACCGACCGGGCGATGACGTGCGAGGCGACGTTGCGGAAGGTGACCGACTCGATCACGCCGGCCCGCTGGGTGACCCGGGCGACGACTCGGCCGGACGGCACGTCGATGCGCACCTCGGTGTCGCCATCGGGGTTCGACGGCACCCGCCCAGTCTCAACCGCCCAGACGCCGAGCGCGATCGTGCCGTGGCCGCACGCGGTCGAGAAGCCGTCCTTGTGCCAGAACAGCACGCCGAAGTCGGCCCCGTCGTCGTCGGCGGGGGTGATGAAGCCGCCGTACATGTCGGCGTGCCCGCGGGGCTCGTTGCAGAGCAGCTCACGGATGCGGTCGACGCCGTTCTCGTTCGCGATGGCGTTCATGCGCCGGGCACCGACGGTGTCGCCCGGGATCGGGGGCAGCCCCTCGGTGACGATGCGGAACGGCTCGCCGGCCGTGTGGTAGTCCTCGGTGCGGAGGCGCAGTGTGGCGTGCTGGGTCATGCTCCGAGCGTATCGCTTTGATGTGTGACATACCACTGGCGGGGCGGGCATGCCCGCTTCCGCCCCGGGCATGCCGAAGGCCCGGGGCTAAACACACCCACCCGGGATACTTCACCAAGTGTGTGCGCCGCAACCGGGCCTGACAGTACTGCTGTGTGTGAGCCGCGCCGGCGGCCGCTGGGGCCGGGCGCGCTCGTGGAATGCGAGGTATGGGGAGAGCCGGGGCACGAGACATACCCTTGGCACCGGCTCTCCGCATGAGCTGAGCAGATGGTGCGCGCGATGACGCTCGCGCGCGGAAGCGGGGCGGGAACCCGGCAGGCCTAGAGGGCCGAGGGCAACTTAGCCCTGGGCGCGGCG
>NZ_MPZN01000019.1 GCF_002936985.1 Microterricola pindariensis
GTCGTAGTTCTTGCAGGCCCAGACGTAGCCGCCCTCCCACTTCATGGCCGAGGCGACCATGTCGTCGATGAGGCGGTGCTCGTAGGTGAGGCCGGCAGCGTCGAAGCGCTCCTTGAACTCGGCCTCGAAGATCTCCTGGAAGATGTCCTTGAAGCGACCGTCGTAGGCCTTGAGGATGGTGTTCTTGGTCGACAGGTAGACCGGGTAGTTGCGGGTCAGGCCGTAGTTCAGCGAGGCGCGCGCGAAGTCGCGGATCGACGCGTCCTGGTTGTACTGCACCTGGGCGATGCCGTCGTCGGGTGCGTCGTAGACCTCGAACTTCATCGGCTCGGAGCCGTCTTCCGGCGTGAACTCAACCGTGAGCTTGCCCTTGCCCTTGAACACGAAGTCCGTGGCGCGGTACTGGTCGCCGAAGGCGTGACGGCCGATGATGATCGGCTTGTTCCAGCCCGGGACCAGGCGCGGGATGTTGCTGATGATGATGGGCTCGCGGAAGATGACGCCGCCGAGGATGTTGCGGATGGTGCCGTTGGGCGACTTCCACATCTTCTTCAGGCCGAACTCCTCGACGCGGGCCTCGTCGGGCGTGATCGTGGCGCACTTGACGCCGACGCCGTGCTTCTGGATCGCGTGCGCGGCGTCGATCGTGATCTGGTCATTGGTCTCGTCACGCTTCTCGATGCCGAGGTCGTAGTACTCGAGGTTCACGTCGAGGTACGGGTGGATCAGCGTGTCCTTGATGGCCTGCCAGATAATGCGGGTCATCTCGTCGCCGTCGAGTTCGACGACAGTGCCTTCAACCTTGATCTTTGACAATGGGGTCTCCTTGCAAGAAGTGGGGGGCCGAGCGGCCTCAACAATCTTAGCTGAGACGGGCAACTGTCTCGACATCGAGAGATTAGCTCAACTACCCCGAATGGGGTTCGGCGGGTTAGCCTAAGGCCATGGCTGAATTGCGACTCGAAGAACTGTCCGCCTCGAACGTCGTCGCGGCGAACAACCTGAGCCTGAAGCCTGGCCAGGAGCAGTTCATCACGCCCGTCTCCTACTCTGCCGAGACCGCCGTGCTCACCCCGGGCGCCGCCTGGCAGCGCGTCGTGCTGCAGGACCAGAAGGTCGTCGGGTTCATCCACGGCAACTTCGATCCGGAGAACGAGCGCGAGGAGTTCCGCGCCTGCATCTGGCGCATCAACGTCGACGCCGAGGCGCAGGGCAAGGGCGTCGGCCGGTTCGCGGCCAAGGCGCTCGCTGCCGAGGCGAAGAAGCGCGGCGTCGACCGCATCACGGTGATGTGGGAGCCGGGCGAGACCGGCCCGGAGGCCTTCTTCCACCGCATCGGCTTCGTCGACATCGGCGAGACGCAGTACGGCGACGTCATCGGCGCCCTCGAGCTCTCCTAGCCCGCACCGCCACCGTGCCGGTCCCCGACCGCGGCTTCGCCGAGGCAGTGCTGGCCGTCGTCGACGACATCCCGGCCGGGCAGGTGCTGAGCTACGGCGACCTTGCCGCGCTGCTCGGTTCCCGCGGCGCCCGCGCCGTCGGCCAGGTGATGGCCTACTACGGCTCGGCGTCGCCCTGGTGGCGCGTGCTCCGCGCCGGCGGGCACCCGCCCCGCGGCCTGGCCGCGCGCGCCCTTCCGCACTACACGGCCGAGGGCACTCCGCTGATCACGACGACCACTGAGGACGGCTACCGCGTCGACTACGCCGCCGCGCGCTGGCGGCCCTGACCGGCGTCAGCGCGCCTCGGGTGCGCCGGCCAGCGGGATCCACGCCATCACCGTGGTGCCGTGCTCCGGCACGCTCTGCAGCTCCACCCGGCCGCCGAGCGCCTCGACCCGGTCGATGAGGCCGAGCAGGCCGCTGCCCTCGCCGAGCGATGCGCCGCCGCGGCCGTCATCCGCCACCTCGATCACCAGCTCGCTCGCGCTGGCCGTCACCGCGACGCGGCCAGAGCGCGCCTCGGCGTACTTGGCAATGTTGGTCAGGCACTCCGACACGAAGAAGTAAACGGTCGCCTCCACGACGGCGGGGGGCCTGCTCTCGATCACCAGCGAGGTCTCGATCGGCACCGGCGAGTGGGCGACGAGCTCCGGAACCGCCGTGGCCAGGCCGCCGACGGTGAGCGAGGTGGGGTGGATGCCACGGGCCAGCTCGCGCAGCTGCTTGAGCGCGGCCGAGAGCTGCCCCAGGGCCGCGTCGAGGTCGTCGGCGATGTCGTGCTGTCCGAGCTGCTCGGCCCGGCCCGACGCCATCCGCAGCCGGAGGGCGAGCGCCACCAGCGACTGCTGGGAGCCGTCGTGCAGATCGCGCTCGATCTGCCGCCGCGCCTCGATGCCCGCGTCGACGATGCGCAGGCGGGACTCGCGCACCTCCCGCAGGGTCGCCTCCAGCTCATCCCGCAGCCGCGTGTTGTCCACGCTCAGCCGGAGCGCCGTCGAGACGGCCGCCAGCAGCTTCGAGTTCTCGCTCAGCGCCCGGTCGTGCCGGATCACGGCGAGCGGCCCGTCCGGGGTGTTGATCGGCAGCAGAGCCCCCTGCCGGTGCTCCCCCGCCCCCTCCGGCCCGGCGCTCGGCGTCGCCGCCCGGCCGTGCGAGTCGACGTAGCGGGAGTCCGACTCCTCCCACCAGTACACCCGGAGCGAGGGGTCGCGAAGGGTGTCGGCCAGGATCGCCTGCCACAGGGTGCGGTCAACGCCGTCCCGGGTGATGACCATCAGGTCGGAGACCCGGCCGCGCAGGCCGAGCAGGTAGCTGAGGCCGGCGACGAAGCCGATCGGCACGGTCGCGGTGGCAGCGAGCGAGATGTAGCCGAGCACCTCCAGCACGGTGCTGCCCAGGGAGTAGACCAGGGTCTCGTAGGCAATCGCCGCCGCCCAGAGCACGAGGGCGACGGGCATCACGAAGGCGATGTGCCTGGCCGGGGTGCTGCCGCGCAGCCAGCGGCCGGCCACGACCACGACGATGAGCAGGATGAGCGCGACGCCGAACAGCCGGAAGGCGCGGTCGACGAAGACGAAGATCTCGTCGCCGTCCACGATCGCGTACGGGTTCAGCGCGACGTCGCGGCTGCCGTCGACCGGCTGGTTGAACAGCAGCGCGCAGATGAAGCGGATCGAGACGCCGATCGATGCCGCAACGGCGATGCCGACATCGACCGGCCCGTGCAGCTTGCCGGCCGGGTAGATCAGCACGATGGCCCCGACCAGCACCGCCCAGACCAGCTCGAGGCCGTCGAGCACCGGCCACAGCCAGCCGATCTGCTGGGTGGCGGAGATGAAGGTGGGAGGCAGCCAGAGGAA
Source organism: Microterricola pindariensis (assembly GCF_002936985.1). Lineage (GTDB taxonomy): Bacteria > Actinomycetota > Actinomycetes > Actinomycetales > Microbacteriaceae > Microterricola > Microterricola pindariensis. The sequence goes on from NZ_MPZN01000019.1 coordinate 3,302, forward strand.
GGCCACGGCGATCATGACGCGGCCGGGCACGGGCGAGTCGGCACTGCGCCAGGCGACCCAGGCGCACACCGCGTAGCAGAGCCCGACCGCCGTGTGCATGACCGTGTAGGAGGCGGCCCAGCTCGGCACGCGGGCGTCGGCGAGCGATCCGACGATCTCCGTGAAGAACACCACGGCAACGGCCAGCCAGACCAGCAGGAGCCGCCCCCACGGCACGGCCGCGGTCACGGCCCGAGCAGCCGCAACACGGCGAGCACGCGCCGGTGCTCCCCCGGTGAGTCGTCGATGCCGAGCTTGGCCATGATGCTGCCGATGTGCGTCTCCACCGTCTTCAGGCTGAGGAAGAGGGCGCTGGCGATGCCGCCGTTGGACTTGCCCTGCGCCATCAGCGTGAGCACCTCGCGCTCGCGCGGGGTCAGCGTGCTGAGCGCGCTGGCGCTCGGCGTGCCGACCAGGTGCGCGACGACCTCGGGATCGACGACGGAGCCGCCGCCCGCCACCGTCTTGACGGCGTGCACGAACGACTCCGGGTCGGCGATGCGGTCCTTCAACAGGTAGCCGGTTCCGCCCCCGACGCTCATCGCCCGAATCGCGTAGGAGGGCGTCGCGTACATCGAGAGCATCAGCACGCCCACGTCCGAACCGGCCGCGCGCAGCTGCTCGAGGGCGATCAGCCCCTCGTCGGTGTGGGTGGGCGGCATCCGGATGTCGAGGACGACCGCGTCGAGCTGTTGTTCCTCGACGAGCTCGTTCAGCCCGGCCGCGCTGTCCAGCGAGGCCACCACGTCGAGGCCGTGCCCGAGCAGGACCGTCTCGATCCCGCTGCGCAGCAGCAACGAGTCATCGGCGATCGCGACGCGCAATGGAGCCTTCTCGACACCCGGAACAGAATCCGCAGCCACCGGCAACGCCTTTGCTCAGACGACGAACTGACGCAGCGACTGGCCGGAAAGCTCGTCCTTCGGAATGAACCCATCGGCACCGCTCAGCTCGACGCGGAGCCCGTAATCACTCCGGTCGCGGCTGGAGATGAGCACGATCACTGCGTTGCCCTGCTCGCGCAGAAGCGGTACTACATCGAATCCCACCGCATCAGGCAGCATCACGTCAAGCAAAATCAGGTCAGGGGTCAAATCAGAGGCCAATTGCAGGCCGCTGAGAGCCGTGGCTGTGTCCCCCACGACGATGAATGCCTCGAGCTCAAGCAGGCGGCGGGCCTGTTCCCGAAAACCGGAATGGTCATCGACGATCAGCACCCGTGCATTCATTCTCTGATTTTCGCCACCGCCCGGCGCGCGCCGCTATCGGGGTGCGCCCTGAGCGGGCCGGGGGCATGTGCGGATGCGGATGCCGGGGCGGCCGGAGAGGCTGAAGGGTGCAAGGAGGCACGCCATCATGATCGAATCCCTCGTTTCGCCGCGCCCGATCGTTCAGAGCCAGCCGGTCGATGCGCGTCGGAGCGGCCGGGAGGAGCTGGCGGTCTATGCGGGCAGCATTGCCCTTGCTGCGATCGTCAAGCGCAGCGGCACCCCGCTCTTCGTGCTCGACCCCGACCGCATCGCCGAGCGCTTCGCCTACTTCGGCGAGCTGCTGCCGTTCGCCCGCCTGCGCTACGCCCTGGCCGCGCTCCCCCATCCCGCCGTGATCCGCACGATCGCCGCCGCCGGCGGCGGCTTCGACGTGGTGAGCACCGGCGAGCTGGCGATGCTCGCCCACGAGGAGGTGCCGGCATCCGCGGCCGTCTACTCCCACCCGATCAAGCGGCCGGCCGCCATCGCCGCGGCCGCCGCGGCCGGCGTGCAGCTGTTCGTGGCGGACAACCCGGCCGAGGTGCGCAAGTTCCTCGGGGTGGACGCCCCGGTGCGGCTGCTGATCCGGGTGCACTTCGACGGAGACGGCGCCAGCTTCGGGGTCGACGCCGCCCACGCCATGAACCTGGCGCGCTTCGCGGTCAACAACGGAATCCGGGTCGCCGGCTTCTCGGTGCACGTGGATGCCGACCGGATGAGCCCGCGGCGGTTGGAGCAGGTGCTCCGCGAGACGCTGCGGCTCATCGACGAGGGCAACGACCGGTGGCGGCTCGGGGCGGACACCCTGGACCTCGGCGGCGGGCTGCCGGCGGAGCACGAGGCCGGCGACGCCCGGCTGCGCGCCCTCGCCGCCGCGGCCGCCCGGGTGCTCGAGCCGCGCGCTCGCGCACTCACCGTGCTGGCCGCCCTCGGCCGGTGCGTCGCCGCGCCCGCCATGCTGCTGGCCACGCGCGTGGTCGGCCAGGCGACCCGCGACGGCGCGGTCTGGCACTACATCGACGACGGCATGCACGGCAGCTTCGCCGGGCTGCGCGACGCGGCATCCGCCCCGGTCATGTTCAGCCTGCGTGAACTGCTCGAGCCGGGCGACGTGCTGCCGCCCGCGCTGTACCCGTGCACCGTGGCCGGGGCGAGCACCGACGGGCTCGACGTCATCGCCCGCGACCTCCCGCTGCCGTCGCTCGGCATCGACGATGTGCTGCTCTGCCCGAATCTCGGCGCGTACTCACTGGTCCTGGCCTCGAACTTCGAGGCGGTGCGCCGCACGCGGGTGCACGTGCTCCACTCGCGCCGGGCAGCGCAGCGGTCGGGCGCGGTGGACGCCCGATAGCTGAGCATCCCTCACTGCCTCGGGGGGCTCCCCGATGCCCCGCCCGCCTCGGCACGTCACACTGGGTGAGGTGCAGCGGCCCGCAACCTCCTAGTACCCGACGATGGAGGTGGCGGGCCGCTCATTTGTGTGCTCTGGCCGCTAGACCAGCGAGTCGCGCCACGCCGCGTGCAGCTGGGCGAAGCGCCCGGTGCCGGCGATCAGCTGCTCGGGTGATCCGTCCTCCACGATCCGGCCGTGCTCCATCACGAGCACCCGGTCGGCGATCGACACCGTCGAGAGCCGGTGCGCGATGATCACGGCCGTCCGGTCGGCGAGCAGGGTCTGCAGCGCCTGCTGGACGAGGCGCTCGCTCGGGATGTCGAGCGAGCTCGTCGCCTCGTCGAGGATCAGCACTGCGGGGTCGGCCAGGAAGGCGCGGGCGAAGGAGATCAGCTGGCGCTGGCCCGCGCTCACCCGACCGCCGCGCTTGTTCACGTCGCTGTCGTAGCCGTTCGGCAACGACTCGATGAAGTCGTGGGCGCCGACGGCACGCGCCGCGTCCTTGATCTCGTCGAGCGTGGCATCCGGCTTGCCGATGGCGATGTTGTCGGCGACCGTGCCCGAGAACAGGTACGCCTCCTGGGTGACCATCACGATGGCGCGGCGCAGGTCCTTCGGGTGCAGGTCCCGCAGATCGACGCCGTCGAGACTCACCCGCCCGTCGCTCGGGTCGTAGAAGCGGGAGATGAGTTTGGCCAGGGTCGTCTTGCCCGCGCCCGTCGAGCCGACGAGGGCGATCGTCTGCCCGGCCGGGATCTCGAGATCGAACTCGGGCAGCACGTCGCGATCAGGCGTGTACGCGAAGCGGACGCCGTCGAAGCGCACCGTGCCCTCGGCCTTCCACAAGTCGACCGGCTTGGCCGGGTCCGGCACGCTCGGCTGCTCCTCCAGCACGCCGGAGATCTTCTCCAGCGCGCTCGAGGCCGACTGGTAGCCGTTGTAGAACATCGCCATGTCCTCCATCGGGTCGAAGAAGCGCTTGGTGTAGAGCACCGCCGCGAGCAGCACGCCGACCTCGAGGCTGCCGTCGACGACGCGGAAGCCGCCCCAGAGCAGGGTGACGGCCACCGCCGTGTTGCCGATCAGGGCCAGCCCGGGGTTGAAGACGGCGAACAGCCCGAGCACCCGGGCGTTCACGCCGCGGTAGTCCTCGACGAGCCGCCCGAATTCCTCCTCGTTGCGCTTCTCCTTGCGGAACGCCTTGACCGCGCGGATGCCGGTCATGGTCTCGACGAACTGCACGATCAGCCGGGCGGATGCGACGCGGGAGCGCCGGAACTGTGCCTGGGAGCGCAGCTGGAACCAGCGGGTGAGGATGCCGAGCGGGATCAGCGACGCCAGCAGCACCAGGCCGGACGGCGCGTCGATGATCAGCAGCATGACGGCGGTGAACACCATGTACATCAGCCCGCGCACGAGCAGCGTGAGCCCCTCGTCCAGCAGCTCGCGGATGGCGTCGAGGTCGCTGGTCTGGCGCGAGATGATGCGGCCGGAGGTGTAGGACTCGTGGAACTCCAGGCTGAGGCGCTGCGTGTGCAGGAACACCCGGGTGCGCAGGTCGATGAGCACCGCCTGGCTGATCCTGGCCGATATCCGGATGTAGGTGGCGATCAGGACGCCGCCGATGAGACCGGTGAACAGGTAGGCGAGGCCGGCGAAGGCGACGGGGAACCAATTCTGGTTGATCAGGGCGGGGATGCCCTGATCGATGCCGTAGGCGATGAGCGCAGGCCCCGCGACCTGCGCGGCGCTGGAGACGACGATGGCCGCGGCCGTGACCCACAGTTTGGCGTGCAGCGGGGCGAGCAGCGAGCCGAGCAGTGCCCGTGAGCGGGCGCGGATCTGCGCGGACTCGGTCTTGCTGTACTCGTCGCGCTCTTCGCCCTGGACTCCGGTGACGCTCATCGGGTCGCCTCCTCTCGCGTTGCGCGCTCGGCGCGGGCTTCCGCCTCGAACTCGGCGGCGATGGTCTGCTCTGTCTGACTCGCTGTCTCTGGCGCCGGATCGGGGCCCGGGTCCTCGACGGTTGCGGCCAGGCGCGCGTCCTCCTCCAGGCTGGTGATCACGAAGCGGTAGTGCTCGCTCTCACGCAACAGCTCGGAGTGGGTGCCGACGGCCGTGATGCGGCCGTCCTCCATCAGGGCGACGCGGTCGGCGAGCATGACCGTCGACGGCCGGTGCGCGACGATCAGCGCCGTCGTGGAGGCGAGGATCTCCCGCAGTGCGGCCTCGACCTTGGCCTCGGTGGTGACGTCGAGCGCCGACAGGGGGTCATCGAGCACGAGCACGGCCGGTTTGGCGGCGACGGCGCGGGCCAGCGCCAGACGCTGGCGCTGGCCGCCGGAGAGGCTCATGCCCTCCTCGCCGACGCGGGTGTCGAGCCCCTCTGGCAGGTCGTAGGCGAACGCCGCCTGGGCGATCGCGAGCGCCTGCTCCAGCACACGGTCGGCCTCGGCCCGGACGGACGGGTCGTCGCCGGCCAGCTCCGGCCGGCCGAGGAGCACGTTCTCGCGTACCGAGGCGCTGAACAGCGTGGCATCCTCGAACGCCATCGCGATGTGGGTGCGCAGCTCCTCGCGCTTGAACGCCCGCACGTCGACGCCGTCGAGCGTGACGGACCCGCCGGTGACATCGTAGAGGCGGGTGGTGAGCGCGGTGAGCGTCGTCTTGCCGCAGCCGGTCAGGCCGACCAGCGCCATCGTCTCCCCCGGCGTCAGCACGAGGTCGATGCCGTCGAGCAGGTCGCCGAAGCGCTCCGGCGAGTCCTGGTAACGGAAGTGCACGTCGGTGAAGGCGAGCTCGCCGCGCGGGCGGTCCAGGCTCCGCGGCTCTGCCGGGTCGACGATGGTGTTCTCGCTGTCGATGATGTCGAAGAAGCGGTCGGTGGCGGTGCGCGCGTCGAGGGCGAAGGCGAGCATGAAGCCGATCGACTCGATCGGCCAGGCGAGCACGGTTGCCGTGGCGAAGAAGGCGACGAGCTCGCCGACGCTCAGCTGCCCCTGCGCGGCCAGCCAGATGCCGACCGTGAGGCAGATGGAGAGCGCGATCGCCGGGACGACCATGATCCACACCCAGATGTCGGCGTCGAGGCGCGCCTTGGCGATCTCGGTGCTGCGCAGCGACTCCGCCTGGCTGCGGAAGTTCGACAGCGCGTGCTTGCCGCGGCCGAACGCCTTGAGCACGCGGATGCCGTGCACCGACTCCTCGACGGCCGTGGCGAGGTCGCCGGCCTGGTCCTGGCTGAGCCGGGACTTCTCGGAGTAGCGGCCCTCGAAGCGGTAGCCGGCCCACCACAGCGGGAGCGAGCAGACCAGGAAGATCAGGCCGAGCAGCCAGTTCATCGACATGAGGATGCCGACGCCGACGATGATCACGATGACGTTGACGACCGTCAGCACGAGGCCGAAGGAGAGCCAGCGGCGGATCAGGCCGAGGTCGCTGACGGCGCGCGAGAGCAGCTGACCGCTCGGCCACTTGTCGTGGAAGTTGACGGGCAGGTCTTGCAGCTTGGCGTACAGCGTGTTGCGCATGCGCGCCTCGACGCGGGTGCCGGGGCCGACGACGAGCCAACGGCGCAGGCCGTAGAGCAGCGCCTCGACGGCGCCGAGCCCGAAGACGAGCAGGGCGAGCGGCACGACGGCGGCCGCGTCCCGGTTGGCGAGCGGGCCGTCGACGATCTGCTGCAGCACCTGCGGGATGGTCAGGGCGATCAGCTGCGCGACGAGGGCGGCGAGCATGCTGCCGACGAACGCCGGCATGGCCGGGCCGACGAAGGCGCGGAGCCGCCAGAGGGCGCGCACGGCACCCAGCTGCGGCTTCTCGGCCGTTGTCGATGTGGGCGGGGTGGGCGGGTGCTGGGGTGCAGCGGTTGAAGACAAGTTGATTCCCAAACGGTGTGGATTCCGACGGTCCCTGGATGCTCCAGCGGATCGACGTTTGTGAGTGCAGGATGAGGGTGCTCGCCCGCGGCGCGCAGGGCGGCGGGGTGCACGGTCTCGGTGTCAGAGCGGCAGGCCGCGTGTGGGCCTGCGGATGGCGATGCCGGTGCGTGTCGCCTAGCGGGCCGGAAGGGCCGGGGCGGCCACGAGATACGGGCGGAGGGAGGCGCCACGGGCAGCGCTGTCCACGTGGCTGTCGTTCACCGTGGTGTGTGCTGTCTGTGTCATTGCATCCTCCTGAGCGCGTCGTTGTGTCACCTGCAGTGTCACCTGCAATGTTGTCTGGTGCTGGGCGTGCAGGGCGGGGGTACTGCGCACAGCCCTACAGAATATGGGGTGGACCGAGCGTTCCGCAAGGGTTTTCTGCGCACGGATTCCGTTCGGGCCCCGCACGATGACGCAGTCGAGCCGTGCGCCGTGCGCGGCCGGGCGCACGGGGCCGGGCCGGCGGCCCGTCCACCCGGGCCCGCCCGCCGAGACAGGTCAGCGGAACCAAGCAGCGGGTTGAGCTAGCGGACCCGCACGCTCAGGCAGGTGACGCAGCCCTCGAGCTTCTCGAACTCCGAGATGTCGACGGTGACGACGCGGTAGCCGAGGTCGGCGATGAGCGCGGCGCTCCGCGGGGCGGAGGCCGACATCAGCACGGTGTCCGGGCTGAGCACGACGACGGCCGCACCGGCCTCCTCCGGCATCGCCAGGAAGCGGTCGAACAGCTCCGGGTGGTCGACGAACGGGGCCCAGCCGATCACGGTGCCGTCCGGCAGCGCGGTGACGGAGGTCTTCAGGTGCAGCGCCTTGGTCAGCGGCACCGCGACGACGGTGTAGCCGTGCGGGGCCAGCAGCGCGCGCAGCTGGCGGATGCCCTCGGCGTTGGTGCGCAGCGAGCGGCCGACGTAGACGGTCTTGCCGATCTTCAGCACGTCGCCGCCGTCGAGGGTGCCCGGCGCGCTGATGCGCTCGATCGCCAGGCCGCCGAGCTCGCGGACGGCCTGCTCTGCGCCCACGGTCTCGGCGTTGCGCGACTCCGCGCCGGGGTTCGTGATCACGGCCAGCTCGCCGAACATGACGACGGCGTCCTCGATGAAGACGGAGTCGGCCATCTCGGGAGCGGCCGGCACCTCGATGGTCTCCCAGCCCTCCGCGTCGAGGGCCGCGCAGTAGTTGTCCCACTGCTGGTCGGCGAGCTCGATGTTGACCGGGATGCGGTCGATGTGGGTGAGCTCGCCGTCGGCGAGGTTGGAGGCCGGGATGCGCACGAGTGCCACGTGGCGCTCCCCCGAGCGGCGCCCGACGGTGCGGTAGCCGATGATCGAGCCGTAGACGCGCGGCCCGAGCAGCGCGGAGGTGATGGCGACGGAGAGCACGAACAGCAGGTTGAAGCCGACCAGGCTGCCGAACAGGTAGACGGCGACGTCGGAGGCGAAGATGTTGCCGGTGGAGGCCGAGAGCAGCACGGCCGAGCCGAGCAGTGCCCCGATGATGCCGGCGCCGAGGCCGCCGGCCAGGGCGGGCAGCCAGGCCCGCGTCGCGCCGAGCAGGTTGAACACGGCGAGCAGCACGAAGGCGATCAGCGCGGGCAGGGCGAAGAAGCCGCCGAACTGGCTGAGCGCCTGGCTCTGCTGGCCGCTGCTGATGAAGTAGCCGAGCACGGTCACCAGGTAGGCGCCGAGCACGACGGTGAGGGCGGAGAGCACCGCCGCAGAGGTGCTGCGCGGCCGGGCGGAGCGGGGGGTCGGCCGGGGCGCGAGGTGGGGGCTTGCGGCGGGCGGGGCAGGGGTGTCGGCAGCTGCGGCATCCGAAGAAGTCATGGAGCGAGACTATCGCGCGCGACGCGCAGGCCTGAAAAGCGCTGCGGCCGGGCGCACATGCGAAACGACCGGATGCCGCGGCTGCGGCATCCGGTCGTCGGGGTGGTTCGCGCGCTCCTAGTGGAAGAAGTGACGCTCCCCGGTGAAGTACATGGTCACGCCGGCGGCGTTCGCCGCGGCGATGACCTCCTCGTCGCGCACGGAGCCCCCGGGTTGGACGACGGCGGTGACGCCGGCGTCGAGCAGCACCTGCAGGCCGTCGGCGAAGGGGAAGAAGGCGTCGGATGCCGCGACAGATCCACGCGCCCTGTCGCCGGCGCGATTCACCGCGAGGTGGCAGGAGTCGACCCGGTTGACCTGGCCCATGCCGACGCCGACGGAGGCGCCGCCTGCGGCGAGCAGGATGCCGTTGGACTTGACGGCGCGGCAGGCGCGCCAGGCGAACTCGAGCTCGCCGCGCGTCTCGGCGTCGGCCTCGCTGCCCGCGGCGAGCGTCCAGCCGGCGGAGCTGAAGTCGGCGAAGGAGTCGGCCTGCTGCATCAGCAGGCCGCCGGAGACCTGGCGGATCTCGGTGGCCGTCGGGCGGTAGTCGGCCGGCAGCTGCAACAGGCGGATGTTCTTCTTCGCGGTGAGGATCTCGAGGGCCTCGTCGTCGAACGCCGGGGCGACGAGCACCTCGGTGAAGATGGCGCTCACGGTGCGGGCCATCTCGGCGGTGACGGTGCGGTTGGCGGCGATGACGCCGCCGAAGGCCGACACCGGGTCGCAGGCGTGGGCCCGCTCGTGCGCCGAGGCGATGGGATCGGCGGCATCCGTCGCCGCGACGGCGATGCCGCACGGGTTGGCGTGCTTGATGATCGCGACGGCCGGCAGGTCGAAGTCGTAGGCGGCGCGCACGGCGGCGTCGGCGTCGACGAAGTTGTTGTACGACATCTCCTTGCCGTGCAGCTGCGTGGCCTGGGCGATGCCGCCGCCCTCGCGGTTGCGGTAGAGGGCCGCCTTCTGGTGCGAGTTCTCGCCGTAGCGCAGGCTTTGCTGGCGGGTCCAGGTGGCGCCGACCCAGCCGGGGAAGCCGGTGCCCTCGTCGTCGGGGGCGACGACGTTGCCGATCCAGCTGGCGACGTTGACGTCGTAGGTGGCGGTGTGCCGGAACGCCTCGGCGGCCAGCGACTGGCGCTGGGCGAGGGTGGTGCCGCCGGCCTGCAGCGCGGCGATGATCTGCGGGTAGTTCGTCGGCGAGACGACGATGGCCACGTTGGCGTGGTTCTTCGCCGAGGCGCGCACCATGGCGGGGCCGCCGATGTCGATCTGCTCGACCACGTCGCTGGCGGGGGCGCCGGAGGCGACCGTCTCGGCGAAGGGGTAGAGGTTCACGACGACGAGCTCGAACGGCGCGATGCCGAGCTCGAGCAGCTGTGCCTCGTGCGACTCGAGGCGGAGGTCGGCGAGCAGGCCCGCGTGAACGGCCGGGTGCAGCGTCTTGACGCGTCCGTCGAGGGCCTCGGCGAAGCCGGTGACGCTGGCGACGTCGGTCACGGCAAAGCCCGCATCGCGGATGGTCGAGGCGGTCGATCCCGTCGAGACGATCTCGACGCCGGATGCCGCAAGCGCGGCGGCCAGCTCAAGCAGATCGGTCTTGTCGCTCACCGAGAGCAGCGCGCGCCGCACCGGGACGATGTCGCGGGAACGGTAGAGGGACGGGTCGTGGCTGGGGCCGCTCATTGCGTGCTGAACTCCTTGAGGTTGGTGTGGCCGGAGGCGATATCGCGCACCGCCTGAATCAGCAGGCGACGCTCGACGGGTTTGATGCGCTCGTGCAGGTCGTGCTCGGTGTCGCCGGGCAGGACGCTGACGCGCTCTTGCACCACGATGGGCCCGCCGTCGACGCTGTTGTCGACGATGATCAGGCTCGCGCCGCTCTGATCGACGCCGGCGTCGATCGCGTCGCGAACCCCGTGGGCCCCGGGAAACTCGGGGAGGTAGGCGGGGTGGGTGTTCAACAGGTTCGGGGTGAGCCCGGCGACGAAGCGCGGCGGCACCAGGCGCATCATCCCGCTCAGCACGACGAGGTCCGGGTTCCACTGCTGCACCTGGGCGAGGAGCTCATCGCCCCAGCTGGCCCGGTCGGGGAAGGAGGTGAACGGCACGGTGAAGGTGGGGATGCCGAACTCCTCGCCGAGGGCCAGGCCCTCGGCATCGCGGTCGGCGCCGATGGCGACGACGCGGGCGCCGAAATCCTCGGCCAGTGTGGCTTCGAGCAGTGCCCGGAGGTTCGATCCGGTTCCAGAGATCAACACGACGAGCTTCAGCACGCTTTGAGCCTACCGCAGCGGGTTCGACCCTCCTGTTCAGGCGGTCGGGCCGGAGGCCGGCTCCGAGGCCGGCTCCGACGCCGGCTTGGCCTGCGCTGAGCGACCGAACCGGCTGGGCAGCACGCTGACCGCGCCGGCGTACAGGCCGAGCACGGCGGGCAGACCCACCTCCAGGGCGGCGAAGGCGGCGACCAGCCACGGGTTGGGGCCGACCTCCTGCAGCCGGCCCGGCCCGGCCGAACCCGCGGAGATCCAGGCCAGCATGCCCAGGATGACGCCGGCCACGACGCCGGCGGCCAGGCCCTGGCCGACGAGGATCGGCGCGGAGGGCTTCGGCTCCGTCATCCGCTGGCGCAACAGCATCCCGACGGCGAAGCCGGCCAGGATCGGGACGAGCAACACGAGGAAGCCCGGGCCGGCGCTGCCATCCGGCAGCGCCCCGAACAGCGGCAGCCCGGGCACGGGGCCGAGCACGGTGGCGCCGGGCGAGACGCTGCTGCCGGCACCGACGGCGAAGCCGGGGCCGACGACCCAGCTGGCAGACCAGATGACGGCGTTGGGCAGCAGGGCCAGCTGCAGCAGGGTGAGGGCGATGCCGCCGAGCGCGCCCGCCTGCAGCGACTCGTACAGGCCGATGACCGTGGCGTAGCGGGTGAACAGCGAGAGGCAGAACAGCAGGGCGCCGGCCGCGAGGATGACGGCGGCGGCGATCGTTCCACTGCGCAGGCTCTCGGCGATCAGCCGCACGGCGAGGGGGTTCAGCTCGTCCACCCAGCTGCGCACCGCAGCGGCCAGGCGCCGGCCGAGCGCGCCGAGCACCGCGCGGCGGGAGAGCGCGAGCCCGGTGATGACGGATGCCGCGTAGACGAGCCCGGGCAGCAGCAGCGCCGTGGCGGCGGCCGGGGACGCGATGGGGTGCCGCGCGCTCACGGCGATGAGTGCGGCCAGCCCCCAGAAAACCGCCACGACGATGGCGGCGGCCTGCAGCGGGTGGGCCGAGTGGCCGGCACGGCGGCCGGCGCCGACACCGAGCGCGATGGTGAGCAGGGCGAAGCCGAGCAGGGCGATGGACACGGTGAATGCGGCATCCGCGCCGGGCAGGGCCAGCGCGCTCACGAAGGCGGCGGGCAGGGTGATCGTGAGGTCGACGCCGTGGCCGAGCAGCCAGACGTCGGCGGCCGCGCGCCAGAACACCGTCCAGTCGGCGCTCAGGCCGCTCCCCGTCGCCCAGAGGATCGTCAGCGGCACGAGGGCGATGCCGAGCCCGATGGCGACGGCAATGACCGCTTCGAGGGCGGCGAGCAGGGCGATGGTTATGCGGTTCATGCGCTCACGAGCCTACCCGCGACACCGCACGCGAGCAGGCAGAAGCGCGGCCGCCCCGCAAATCCGGCCGGCTACTTCTTGCGGTACGGTGCCCGGGCCAGGGCGACCAGGCAGCCCAGGCCCACGAGGATCATCACGCCGGCGAAGCCGAAGATGCCGATCCGGAACAAGTTCTCGATGAGCGCGTAGTCCATATGCTGAGTATTGCTCGCTCAGAGCTTCTTGTCACTGTTTTCGAGAACCACCTCTGCGTCGTCAGCGCCGCCAACCGAGACGGCATCCGCGCCGTCCTCGAGCGGCCCGGCGGGCCCCGCACCCGCGTCCCCGGCTCCCACAGCCCCCGTGCCCGCATCCCCCTCGGTGCCGAGCTCCTCCCCCGTGCGCTGCAGCAGCTCGGCGACGAGCACGGCCAGCAGCGCCAGCACGGCCGTCCACACGATGGTGCTGCCGTGCAGCGGGCGCGAGAGCAGCAGCACCGCGCTGGCGACCACCGCGATCAGCACGCGCACCAGCACCCGCTGCCGGTACATCCACAGCCCGAACCGGCCGGTGGTGATGCCGCGGTGCTCGGCCGCACGGCGCACCGAGCTGATGCCGGAGCCGATGAATCCGCGCAGCTTGGCGGCGAGGGAGTACGGCCCGCTGAACCAGGCGATGAGCGCGATCGTGAACGCCAGAACGATGAGCGCCGTCGTCGTGGACTGCATCAGCTGCACCACCTGGTCGTAGATGGCGTCGGCGGCGGCGCTCGGCAGCCCGCTCGATGCCACGGCACTCGCGAAGAAGATCCGGCCGATGCCGAAGCCGGCGGCCAGCACCAGCATGACGACGCCGAGCGCGATCGAGGTGGCGACCAGGGCCCCCACTCGGCGGCGCGCGAGGAGGATGCCTGCAGCGAGCAGGACGAGGGCGACGACGGGCAGCCAGCTGCCCACCGCGATCGCCAGGTTGTACACCAGCCGCACGGTGGTGAATGCGTCGGCGGTCGCGACCACGACCGTCAGCTGCACGGCGGGGATGTTGGCGGCGAAGCCGAAGCCCTGCGCGACGAGCCTCTTCTTGACCTCCTCGACGAGCGGGCCGATCTGGATGCCCAGCTCGTTCTTTCCGTTCACGGTCACGGCGGCGTTGGGGTCGCCCTCGAGCGTGGCCGTCAGCTGGTTGTGACTCACCCGCAGCGCCCCGGCCCAGAGCTCGGCGAAGGTGTCGGAGGCGACGAGCCTGTCGACCGCGGTGGAGACGAGGTTCTTGACGCCGGCGACGGCCGGCGCCTCGAGCAGCCCCAGGGCCTCAGAGGCGCGCGGCGGCAGGCCGAGCTGTTTGAGGCCGTCGAAGAGGTCGGAGGTGATTCCGGCGATGTCGACGTTCGCCTCGATCGCGGTGACGAGCTGCGCCGAGATGTAGTCCTGCACGGCGGGGTCCTTGGCGAGCGGGGCGAAGGTCGCGACGAACTGGTCGGCGCTGCTCAGCTGCACCTTCGCCCAGCTGGAGACCACGGCGATCGGGGCGAGCAGGAGGCCGATGACGATGAGCACGGCGGAGAGCACCGACCAGGCGCGGCTGCGCCGGTGCGGGGCATGGGGTGCATCCGGTGGGCTGTCGCCGACGCCGGCATCCGGGGCCTCGCCCGATCGGAGTGCCGCGTTCTCACGCTGCAAACGGGCGACCAGCGCCTCCAACTCTGCGGTGCTGCTCCGGGCCATGGCGTGCCTCCTCCGGGTGCTGTTGCCACTGTAGCGATGCGCGGCCCCGCGCGACAGAGCCAATGTCGCCGACGCCACGGGCCTCCGGGCATGCAGAAGGCCCGCCCCGCGCAAGCGGAGCGGGCCTTCGTGAACGGCGTTGTGCCTGTCGCGGCGCCTTAGAGGGCGGCGTAGACCTCGCGCAGCAGTGCGGCCGTCTCGGACGGCGTCTTGCCGACCTTGACGCCGGCGGCCTCGAGGGCCTCCTTCTTGCCCTGCGCGGTTCCTGCTCCGTCGGAGACGATGGCGCCGGCGTGGCCCATGGTCTTGCCCTCGGGTGCCGTGAAGCCTGCAACGTAGCCGACGACCGGCTTGGTGACGTGTGCCTTGATGTAGGCGGCAGCGTTCTCCTCGGCGTCTCCACCGATCTCACCGATCATCACGATCGCCTTGGTCTCGGGGTCGGCCTCGAACGCGGCGAGTGCGTCGATGTGCGTGGTGCCGATGATGGGGTCGCCACCGATGCCGATCGCGGTCGAGAAGCCGAGGTCGCGCAGCTCGTACATCATCTGGTAGGTCAGGGTGCCCGACTTCGAGACGAGGCCGATCGGGCCCTTGCCGGTGATGTTCGCCGGCGTGATGCCGACGAGGGCCTCACCGGGCGTGATGATTCCGGGGCAGTTCGGCCCGATGATGCGGGACTTGTTGCCCTTCTCGACGTTGTAGGCCCAGAACTCGGCCGAGTCGGCAACGGGAACGCCCTCGGTGATGATCACGAGGAGGGGGATCTCGGCGTCGATGGCCTCGACCACGGCGTCCTTGGTGAAGGCCGGCGGCACGAAGGCGATCGACACGTCAGCGCCGGTCTTCTCCATGGCTTCTGCGACCGTTGCGAAAACGGGCAGCTCGACCGAGTTGCCTGCCGCGTCGGTGTGGACGACGACGGTGCCGGCCTTGCGGGCGTTGACGCCGCCGACGACCTGGGTGCCGGCCTTGAGCATGAGGGCGGTGTGCTTGGTGCCCTCACCGCCGGTGATGCCCTGGACGATGACCTTGGAGTCCTTGTTGAGGAAGATTGACATGTTCGAGAATCCCTTACTTCGCAGCGTGGGCGAGCTCGGCGGCCTTGTCGGCGCCCTCGTCCATGGTGGCGGCCAGAGTGACCAGCGGGTGGTTCGCTTCCGCAAGGATGCGACGACCCTCTTCGACGTTGTTGCCGTCGAGGCGCACAACGAGCGGCTTGTTCGCGGCGCTTCCGAGCTCGGCGAGTGCGCCGACGATGCCCTTGGCCACGGCGTCGCACGCGGTGATGCCGCCGAAGACGTTGACGAAGACCGACTTGACCTGCGGGTCACCCAGGATGACGTCGAGGCCTGCAGCCATCACCTCGGCGGATGCTCCGCCTCCGATGTCCAGGAAGTTGGCGGGCTTCACGTTGCCGTGGTTCTCGCCGGCGTAGGCAACGACGTCGAGGGTCGACATGACGAGGCCTGCACCGTTGCCGATGACACCCACCTCACCATCGAGCTTGACGTAGTTGAGGTCGTTCGCCTTGGCCTTGGCCTCGAGCGGGTCAGCGGCGTCCTTGTCTTCCAGCTCCACGTGGTGCGGGTGGCGGAAGTCGGCGTTCTCGTCGAGGCTGACCTTGCCGTCGAGGGCGATGATGTCGCCCTCCTCGGTGAGGACGAGCGGGTTGACCTCGACGAGCGTCGCGTCCTCACCCTTGTAGACGTTGTAGAGCTTGACGAAGACAGGGGCAACCTTCTCGACCAGCTCGGCCGGGAACTTCGCGGCGGTCGCGATCTCACGGGCCTTGTCGAGGTCGATGCCCGCGTTGGGGTCGATCGCGATGCGAGCGAGCGCATCGGGTTTCTCAACGGCGAGCACCTCGATCTCGACGCCACCTTCATAGCTGGCGAGCGAGAGGTAGGAGCGGTTCGAGCGGTCGAGCATCACCGAGAAGTAGAACTCCTGCGCGATGCGGGCGCCGCCGGCGACCATGACGCGCTTGACGGTGTGGCCCTTGATGTCCAGCCCGAGGATGGCGCGGCCAGCGGCCTCGGCCTCGTCGGGGGTCTTGGCGACCTTGACGCCGCCGGCCTTGCCACGGCCTCCGACCTTGACCTGGGCCTTGACGACCACGACGCCGCCGAGCTTCTCGGCTGCTGCACGCACCTCCTCGGGGGTGTCTGCGACGATGCCCGGGAGCACCGGGACGTCGTACTTCTCAAATAGGTCTCTGGCCTGGTATTCGTAAAGATCCACGCTGCTGTTCCAATCCGCGTCTGAGCGTTCGTGCATGGTTTGAGGGGTGGCAACAGTGCTTCGACGAAAATAGCTTGACGTCAAGACACACTGGCCTCAGTAAAACTCTACCGCCTGAGCGAGACGTGAGAATCTCGGTCAGCAGGCTAGGCCCGGTGCACTCCGGCGGTCCGGTGCTGCTCCGATTCGTCGCGGTGCCGGAGCACCGCGTCCCGGGTGAGGTTGAGCGAATCGGTCATGGTGTCGAACAGGCTCTGTGCGAGGCGCACGAACAGCACGTCGGTCACGGCGAGCTGTGCGGTGCGGCTTGCCGTCGCCCCGGAGCGGAAAGCATTCTCGCGGGCCTGGGTCGTCAGCAGGATGTCGCAGAGCGCGGCCATCGGCGATCCCGGGTCGTTGGTGATCCCGACGGTCGTCGCGCCGGTCCGCTTCGCCTCGCGCAACAGCCCCAAGATCTCTGGCGTGCCGCCGGAGTGGGATACCGCGAGCAGAACCCCGCCGGGGCCGAGCAGCGCAGTCGACGAGAGCGCGAGGTGCACGTCCGGGTGGTAGGAGCTCCGCCGCCCGATGCGCTGCAGCTTCATCGTGAGGTCGCGGGCGGTGAGCCCGGAGGAGCCGAAGCCGGCGATGAGCACGTCGGGCGCGAGCACGAGGGCGTCGCGGATGCGGTCGACG
Source organism: Microterricola pindariensis (assembly GCF_002936985.1). GTDB lineage: Bacteria > Actinomycetota > Actinomycetes > Actinomycetales > Microbacteriaceae > Microterricola > Microterricola pindariensis. The sequence continues at coordinate 19,990 of NZ_MPZN01000019.1, forward strand.
GCCTCGAGATCGAGCTCGCGCAAGGTGTGCTCGATCGCCTGGGTCTCTTGGAAGAGCACCTTCGCGGCGACGTCGGCGACGGTGTCTGCTGGATCGATGTCGCCCGTCAACACGTTGGACCGGTCGAGGTCGGCCTGGTCGCGGCTGGTCGTGCCGACCAGATCGAACCGGAACTCGCGGTAGCCCGAGTATCCGAGGCTCTGGCAGAACCGGGCAACGGTCGCCGGCGACGTGCCGCACAGCTCCGCCACCCGGGTGATCGGGTTGTCGACGACGATGCGGGGATCAGCGAGGATCGCTCGGGCCACGCGCGCCTCGGCGGCGCTGAACCGCTCGAGCGAGCCTTGGATCCTCGTGAGTGCGCGCACTAGCTCGCCGTCGCCTCGGTGATCGCGGTGCGCAGGAATCCGCCGTTGCCCTCGAGTGCTGCCACGGCGTCGGCAGCGGGGATGCCCGCCTCGATCGCCAGGATGGCGGCCTTGACCCAGCCGCCGGTCGCCTCCAGCGAGGCCGCGGCGATCGCCGGCTCTGCGCCGGTGGCGAGGATGACGGTCCGCTCGCTGCGCGCGCGCAGCTTCTCGTTCGTCGCGCGAAGGTCAACCATGAGATTACGGTAGACCTTGCCGGCTCGCACCATGGCTCCCGTGCTCAGTGTGTTGAGAACGAGCTTCTGCGCCGAACCCGACTTGAGCCGCGTCGAACCGGTGAGCAGCTCCGGGCCGACCTCGGTCTCGATGGCGACGTGTGCCGCGGCGCCGATCGCCGAGCCCGGGTTGCAGGAGTGCGCAACGGTGAACGCCCCGCGCTCGCGGGCGCGGGTCAGTGCACCGACGACGTACGGGGTGCGGCCGGAGGCCGAGATGCCGACCAGAGTGTCGTTCTGGCCGAGGTCGAGGCCGTCGACGTCGTGGGCGCCGGACTGGGCGTCGTCCTCGGCGTTCTCGACGGCGGTGTGGATGGCTGTCACGCCTCCGGCGATCCTGCCGATGATGACGTCCTCGGAGATGCCGAATGTCGGCGGGGCCTCACTGGCGTCGAGGATTCCCATGCGTCCGGCCGTCCCGGCTCCCATGTAGATGAGCCGACCGCCACGCGCCATTCCCTCGACGATGCCCGCGAGGGCCGCCGTGATCTGCTCGGCCTGCGCGAGAACCGCGTCGGCGACGGCGCGCTCGCTCTCGATCATGGCGTGCACGAGCCCGGCGTCGTCCAGCAGGTCGAGGTCGGGGTAGCGCTCGCCGACCGTCTCGGTCGGCAATGTGCCGAGGAAGTCGCGCAGCTGCCCCCGGCCCTCGATTGCGTTCGAGTTATCCACGGATGATCCTCTCTTCATAGCCCAAGTCGGTGCGCATGATGATGAGCGCGGATCCGTCAAGTGCACTCCCGCGAGACGGGATGATGGTGATGCCGGCTTCCGCGAAGGTCGCGGTCAGCACGGCGGAAAAGTACGGGTGGTCGGCGACGCCGCCCCAGACGGCGATCTCGGTGGTTGCCGCGGCGCGCGCCGTGTGGACGAGCGCGTCGCAGGCGCGCGCCACGATGCCCATGGCAACCGCGTCGCCGTCCCCGGCGGCGTCGAGCACGTCGGGGGTGAAACGCCCCAGGCGGCGGGCCGGGTTACCCTCTGCACTGACCCAGGCGGGCATCGCGGCGAGGTCACCGACCAGGCTGCGGGCGCGGTCGGTCAACGCGGTGGCGGGGCCGCGCCCGTCGAAGTCGCGCAGGGCGGCCATGAGACCCTCCTGGCCGACCCACCGCCCGCTTCCCTCGTCGCCGAGCCACGGGCCCCATCCGTCGATCTGACGGGTGACGCCGTCCTCGGTGACCGCGTAGGCGATCGCGCCGGTGCCGATGATCAGGATGACTCCCCCGCCGCCGCCGAAGACGCCGGCGTGTGCAGCGAGCGCGTCGTTGATGAGGGCAACCGGGGCCCCGGTGAACTCGCGCACGGCCGCAACGAGATCCCGTGCGACGATCCCCGCCGCCTCCACACCGGCCGCGCCGATGCCGACGCCGGCCAGGGACGCGCGCTCCCCTGCGGGAAGCCGGAGGAACACGTCGTGGATCGCCTCTGCAGAGCGCGCCGCTCCATCGAGATCGGCGATGCCGGGGGCACCGGGGCCGCTCTCCTCGGCGATCACGCCGTTGGCGTCGAACAGCCTGAGTCGGCACGACGTCTTTCCCAGGTCTACCGCCAGAAAGCGCGGCTCAGTCATCACGGTGTTCTCCGGTGGGGGTGGGGCACGGCGGCCAGGCTCAACCGGGAGATCCCGTCGAGTGGCGCCGGCAGGGTGAAACCATTCGGGGCCGGGCTGATGGCACCGGCGATCCTGGCGATTCCGTGCTCGAGGCTCACCGGGATGCGGTGCCAGGAGCAGAAGCCGAGGAACGCGAAGAGCAGCGATTCCTTGAACTCGGGATCGATGCCGAGCTCATCGCTCGTGCGCAGGCGCACCCCGTCGCGGGCCAGGGCGCCGGAGAGCTCCCGAACCAGACTGGGGTTCAGCACGCCGCCGCCGGAGGCGACGACGGTGCGCACCTCTGGCCCGCTGCCGCGCAGCGCATCTGCGACGCTGGTCGCCGTGTAGCGGGTGAGCGTGGCGATCAGATCGGGGAGTTCGAGGCGGACCCCAGCCGTGGCCTCGGCGTTGCGCACGATGGCCAGGGTGAACGTCTCGCGGCCGGTGCTCTTGGGCGATGCCTGGCGGAGATACGGGTGCTCGAGCAGTGCCGCGAGCACACCGTCATGGACGGTGCCCGTGGCGGCGAGCGCTCCGTCGCGGTCGAAACCGAGCACGCCGCCTGTGTGTTCTGCAACGCTCGCGTCGATCAGCACGTTCGCGGGGCCGGTGTCGAATGCGAGGGCAGAACCGTCGGGGCGCAGGATCTGCAGGTTGGCGATGCCGCCGAGGTTGAGGGAGGCGACGTCGACGGCAGGGCCGAAGAACGCGGCGTCGAACAGGCCCATGAGAGGCGCGCCCTGGCCTCCAGCGGCGATGTCCGCTGCACGCAGGTTGGCGAGCACGGGGGCGCCGGTGGCCTCGGCGATCCAGGCCGGTTCGCCCAGCTGCAGGGTGCCGCGCGCACGCCCGTCCTCGACCCAGTGGAACACGGTCTGGCCGTGGGAGACAACGAGGTCAGGCTCGAGCCCGCACTCGGCGATCGCGCTGGCTGCCGCGTCGGCGAAGCCCTGCCCTATTGCCGTGGTGAGCGCGGTGTGCGCGCCGGCGTCCAGGGACTCGCCGTCAGCGTACGCCAGGATCCGGGCACGAAGCTCCGGTTCCCAGTCGAGCGTGCGGGTCCACCGCGAGACGAGCGTGAGTTCGGGTGTGGCCGGATCGCCGCTCGTGGTCGCTTCGACCACGGCGACGTCGATGCCATCGGCGCTCGTGCCTGACTGCAGCGACAGGATGATCACGCCGGTCCTCCAGCACAGATCAGGTCGGCGACGAGACCGGCTGCCAGAGCAGAGCTGGCGCGGGCGTCGATCAGGTCGAGCGTATTCGGGTAGTCGGATTCCGGCACCACACCGACATTGACCACGACGGCGTCGGGCCGGGCTGTTGCCAGGTGTGCGAGTGCGTCGCGCTGGGCCCCCGGAACGCCGATGCGGTCGACGAGGACCACGAGATCGGCGTCGCCAGGAATCTCGGCGAGTGCCCCGTCGAGGTGATCGACGCCGGGTGCGGCCTGCTGCGGCATCCGCGCCGGAGTCGCGACGTCGCGGTGCGCTGCGAACGCCCTTCGGAACGCGTCGGACTCGCTGGCGACGGCCAGGGTCGCGCGGGCGCGCAGATCGAGCAGGGCGAGCCTCGGCTGGGAACGCGCAACGTCGCCGTGGACGCCGATCGCGGCTGCGATGGCAGGTGCCCATTCCGGCTCGGCCGTCTCGGGCTGGGCGAGGTTCCGCGCGTGCTCCAGCTCGGTCGCCAGCACGCGAACCCGATCGGCGGCCCGACGCAGCTGTTCGAGGTCGAGCTCTCCGGACTGCACAGCCGCCAGCAGCGCGTCGCGCACCTCGAGGTAGTCGTGTCGGTCGGCGTCGGGCTGGCCCGAGCCACCGAGGTTGGTGCGGGGGTTGCCGATGCACAGAAGGTCGGCACCGGCTTGGATCGCCGCAACGGCGCCGGGGCCGGCCCCGACGCTTTCGCGGATGGCAGCCATGTCGAGCGCATCGGTCACGATCACGCCGTCGAAGCCCAGGGCGCGGAGCTTGCCGAGAATGAGCGGGTTGAGCGTGGCCGGGGCCTCACCCCACGCCGGAACGCGGATGTGCGCGGTCATGATGGTGCGCACGCCGGCGGCGATTGCCGCCCGGAAGGGCTCAAAGTGCACGTCTTCGATCTCGTTGACCGCGATGCCCAGCTCGGGCAGGGCGAGGTGCGAGTCGGAGTGGGTGTCGCCGTGGCCGGGGAAGTGCTTGGCGCACGCCGCGACGGCGCCAGAGGACTGGATGCCGCGCACGGTCGCCGCCACGTGGGCGGCGACGGTCGGAGCCTCGGCCCCGAACGAGCGCACGCCGATCACGGGATTCGCCGGATTGGTGTTCACGTCGGCGACGGGGCCGAACACCAGGTTGATGCCGACGGCGTGGGATCGGGCGGCGAGTGCTGCGCCCACCGCGGCGCTGAGCTCCGGGTCGTTCACCACGCCCAGCTGCGCCGGACCGGGGACGGTAGAGCCGTGTGCGGATTCCAGCCGGGTGACTGTGCCGCCCTCCTCGTCGGTCGCGATGAGCGCGTGTGGCCGGTGGGCCCGAATCGACGCGGAGAGCGCCTCGGTCTGCTCGGAGATGTTCTGGCCGAAGTAGACGACGCCGGCAACGCCGTCATCGAGAGCGTCGGCGAGCCACTGCGGTAGCTCGGTGCCGAAGAAGCCGGGAACGATGACCCCGTTGACGGCTTCGAGGACGTCCCGATCCGTAGTGCGCACAGCGTCGCTCATCCCTTGACCGCTCCCGCGACGAGGCCGGAGGAGAGCTTGCCCTGAACGATGATGAAGAAGATCATCACGGGCAGGGTGATCAGGGTGGACGCCGCCATGACACTGCCCCAGTCGTTCGAGTTCTCACCGAAGAACTGCTTCAGGCCGATGGCAACCGTGTATTTGTCGCTGGCACCGCCCAGCATCGTCATCGCGAAGATGAACTCGTTCCAGGCGGTGATGAAGCTGAAGACGCTCGTGGCGACGAGGCCCGGCATGACGAGCGGGAGCATGACGGAACGGAACATCCGCCACCAGCTCGCGCCGTCGAGGAATGCCGCCTCTTCGAGTTCCACCGGCACCGCGGCGACGAAGCCGCGCAGCATCCAGATGCCGAACGGCAGCGAGATGGTGATGTACACGATGATGAGGCCGAGCAGCGTGTTGAGCAGCTGGAGGTCTCGCACCTGCACGAACAGCGGGATCACGAGGGCTTCCATCGGCACCATCTGCACGATGAGGATCATGAGCAGCATTGAGGTGCGGAACTTGAAGCGGAATCGCGCCACTGCGACCGACGCCAGCAGCGAGAGCACCGCGCTGCACACCACAACGGCGACGGCGACGATCAGCGAGTTGCGCAGGAAGACGGCAAAACCACCGTCGTTGAGCACGTAGATGAAGTTGTCGAGGGTGAGCTCCGAGGGGAACAACCCCGTCGATCCGCTCGCCGCGTTGGCATCAAACGCGCTGGAAATCATCCAGTAGGCGGGGAAGAGGGTGAAGACCAGGAGCAGCGTTACGAGGGCGCCGACGATCACATTGCGGCGAACGCGTGCGGGGGTGATGTTCCGGCTCACAGCTCGTCCTCCTTCATAAGCACCCGAATGTAAATGATGGTGATCACCAGCAGCACCAGCGTGAGCAGCACGGCGATTGCAGAACCGAATCCGTACTGGTTCTGACCGAACGACTCGACGTACGACCAGACGCCCAGGTTGAGCACACTGCGGTTGGTGCCTGAGCCTCCCGGCATCAGGTAGACCTGCCCGAACACTTTGAAGTCCCAGATCGTCGACAGGATGATGACCACCGTGAAGACCTGCTTGAGCGAGGGAAAGGTGATCTGGAAGAACCGGCGAATCGGTCCGGCGCCATCCATCTGGGCGGCCTCCAGCATCTCCTTGGAGACGCCGAGCAGGCCGGCCATCACCGTGATGGCCACGAAGGGGAACCCGTGGTGCACGACGTTGATGAGCACGATCAGGTAGAAGGTCCACCGGTTGGTGAACCAGTTGAACGGTTCGTCCATCAGTCCGGCACCCATGAGGAGCTGGTTGACGATGCCGTTGTCCGCGTCGAAGATCCACACCCAGACGTAGGTGCCGGTCACGGCGGGCATTGCCCAGGCGACCATGATCGCGCTGCCGACGACGGTGCGCCAGAACCTCGAGAGGTTGGTCATCAGGATGGCGACGAGGGTGCCGAGCGCCACGGTGCACAGCACGGCGGCGATGGCGAAGAGCACGGTGTTGGGCAGAACGACCGACCACAGCTGCGGATCGGTGAGCGCCGCGACGTAGTTGTCTACGCCGATGAAGTTGGTGTCCCCGCTGACGATCTCGCGCAGTCCGTAGTCCTGGAAGGAGAAGATCAGGACGCGAACAAGGGGCCAGAGGAGGAGGACGGCCAGCACGATCAGTGCCGGCGCGAGCAGGAGCCACGGCCGTGCGGCGGCGATCGTGATCGCCTTGCGCCGCCGGGGGCCGGGGCCTCCGGCCGCCGGGGAACCCGAGGTTCCCACGGCGGCCGGCGACTGAATCGTGGTGGTCATCGACTCTCTACTTACTTCTTGTTGAGGATGTCGGTCATCTCAGCAGCGGCGTCGGCAGAGGCCTGCTCAACCGTCTTCTCACCGGAGAGGATCGACTGGATCATCGTGTTGGTGGTCTTCTTGGCCTGCACAGCACCGAACTTCGGCGTGACGGGGAGCGAAGCGCCGCCGTCAACCATCTGGGTCGCGAACGCCTGGGTGATCTCATCGGCGCTGGCGACGGTGGCGTCGAGTGCCGTGGTCTCGCCCGGGAAGTAACCACTCTGGCTGGCCCACTCGGTGGCAAAGTCACCGGTGGTCATCATGCTCATGAAGGTCCAGGCGAGGTCCTTGTTCTTGCTGGACTCGAACATGCTGAGGTGCGAACCGCCGAGCATCGACGGGCTGATGCCCGAGGTCTGACCGGGGATCGGGAACGAGCCGATCTTGCCTTCCAGCTCCGGGTTCTTGTCGAGGATCGTCGCGGGGGTCCACGAGCCCATGACCGCCATGCCGACCTTGCCCTGGGCGAAGTTGTCGAGCACGTCGGTCTCCTTCCAGGTGGTTGCACCGGAGGTGGACGAGCCGTGCTGGAGTGCGAGGTCGGTGTAGAACTTGATTCCGGCCTGCGACTTCGCGCTGTCCAGACCCGAGGTCCAGGTGTCGCCCTTCTTCGTCGCTACCTCGCCACCGGCACCCCAGACCCACGGGTAGGTGAGCTGCTCAGCGTCGCCGGCAACCGGGAACGGGATGATGTCGGGGTTGCTCGTCTTGAGCGTCTCGATTGCCGCCTGGAACTCTGCCCAGGTGGTCGGCACGGCGATGCCGGCCGCCTCGAAGATGTCGGTGCGGTAGATGACCGAGCGAACGCCGGCGTACCACGGCATGCCGTAGAGCGTGTCGTCGAGCGTTCCAGCCTCGACCAGGCCCTCGACGAGCTTGCCGTCGAGGCCTGCCTCGGTGACGTAGTCGTCGAGCGGTGCGAGTGCACCGGACTCAGCGAACTCCGCGGTCCAGGTCGTGCCGGTCTCGGCGATGTCGGGGGTGGTGCCGCCGGCGATTGCAGTGACGAAACGGTCGTGAGCGTCTGCCCACTGCACCATCTCGACATTGAGCTTCGCGCCGGTCTCCTTTGTGAACTCGTCACCGACGCGCTCGAAGAACTCGTCGGATTCGGTGTTCGTACCCTGCATGATCCAGACGTTGAGGGTTTCACCCGTGGCGTCAGTGCCACTTCCACCGGTAGCTCCGGAAGAACAAGCCGTCAGGCTCAGTGCAGCCGTTGCCAAAATGGCGAGCGGCAGGTAACGCTTTTTCATAGCAAGTCTCCTCATTGATGGGCGTGAGCCCGTAATTGCGTATTGAAAATAGTATCCAAGCTGGTGCGTTCGCGCGAAAGTAACTTTCATGCGACGTGAATACGATACCCCGTGATTCGCGGGCGTTTGTCCAGAACGCCACTCCGGAGCAGGCATTGCGCGCTACTCGCGGAGAATTCCCAGCACGGAGGCTAGGGCGTCCTGCCGCGGGGCGAGATCCAGCGGGCAGCGAGCACGAGGAGCAGCCCGATGGCCGCGCCGAGCGCCGTCTCCAGCAGCCGGTCGACGAGTAGCGTGCCGACCGGGAGCGGGCTGGCCAGATGGGCGACCCCGAGCGCCAACGGCGTCACGAACACGAGCGCCGCACCGTAGTGCCGGCCGACGAGGATCTCGGCACAGAACTGCGCGATGACCACGGCGATGACGATGGCGATGGGTGGCGGTTCGGGGAAGAGCAGCGCGCCGGTCACCACGACACCGACGGCGGTGCCGACGATGCGGTGCACGGCCCGTGAGATCGAGTGGCGCGCGTGCGGCGGCGGGATGACGGCGATGACGCTCACCACCGCCCAGTACGGGTGCCCAATGCCGATCGACGTCGCAATCGCACCAGCGAGGAGCGCCCCGAACACGTTCTGGGCGACAGCCACCCAGAGCGCGGACTCGCGCACGGCGGCCCAGCGCACCTGCGGCGAACGGCTCAGCTGTTGGAACCAGCCGGCGTCTCCCTCGCGTCCGGCCCTCCGCAGCAGCCAGCCGGACATCGTGATGGCGAGCGCGAACGCGGCCGAGGCAGCGGCGAGGCCGATGCGCAGTGGAACCTGTTCCGGCGGCGTCGGTAGTGCCGCGCACACCAGCAGACCAAACACGAAGAACAGCGGGGTTGGCGGGAAGAGGCCGTAAACGGCGGCCGCGATGAGCCCACCCACGATCACGACGACGAGCGCGGCGGCAACGATCAGGTTGGCCGCTCCCGTTGCGGCCAGGATGGTGCCGAGCCCGACGCTGAGGACGAGTCCGACTGCAGCGATCCCGGCGCTGCGCAGCCGCACTCGATACGGTTCGCTGCGCCCATACAGCGCCGTCATCGCACCGAAGGAGGCGTAGGCGGCGAGGTCGAGCCGGTCGAGCGCGAGCAGGATGAACATCGGTACGGCCACGGCGATCGCCGCCCGGGTCGCCACCTCGAAATCACGAGGCTTCAGCGACCGTAGGCGGTCCGAAAGAGACTGTGGGGCGTCGTCTGTCATGAGACGCTCCCCTACAGTTTTTCGATGGGCTTGACGCGAAGCGTCAAGAAAGGCGGCAGCCCAGTTCCAAGGAATCCCATGATCTGCGACCGCTCGCTACAGTTTCTCGATAGGGGCGATCTTGATCAGGAGCTTCTTTGCGCCCGCCGTGTCGAACTGCACGTGCGCGACGCGCTTGGTGCCCTCACCGGTGACCTGGTTGACGCGGCCCTCGCCGAAGTCGACGTGTCGGATGCGGTCGCCGGCCTCCAAGGTGAGATCGCCGTTGTCGCGCACCTGCGCTGTGACCTTGTTCGCCCACTCCGTCTTCGGCTTGGGGGCCGGCGGCAGCTCGCCGCCGAAGCGGTCGGAGCCGCCGGAGCCGCGGGAGCCGTAGCCGTCGCGGCGCGCGTTCAGAGCGCGCGGCTGCGTGCCGCCGCGCGAGTTCGCCATGCCGGGCGATTGCCGCCACTCGATCAAGTCGCCGGGGATCTCCTGCAGGTAGCGGCTCGGCATCGCCACGTTCGTCTCGCCGAACTGGGCGCGCGTCATCGCGAGCGAGAGGTAAAGCCGCTTCCTGGCCCTGGTGATGCCGACGTAGAACAAGCGCCGCTCCTCGGCCGGGCCACCCGGCTCGCTCGCGGACATCTGGTGCGGCAGCAGGCCCTCCTCGATGCCGGTGAGGAACACGGAGTCGTACTCGAGGCCCTTGGCCGTGTGCAGCGTCATCAGGGAGACGGTTCCGCTGGAGTCGTCGAGGTCGTCGGCGGCGGCCACGAGCGATACCTGGGTGAGGAAGTCGATCAGGCCGGCATCCGGGTTCTCCTTGACGAAGTCCTTGGTCTGCGCGAGCAGCTCCTCGACGTTCTCGGCGCGGGTCTCGTCTTGCGGGTCGCGGCTGCTGCGCAGCGTCTCGAGCAGGGTGCTCTCGGTCAGCAGGAAGCCGAGCACCTCGCTCACCTTCGCGGCGCCGGCCGGATTCGTCGGGTCGAGCATGAGGGCGGCCTCGTCGAGCAATTTGGCCAGCTTGACGATGGCGCCGGTGACCTTGGGCCCCATGCCGAGGCTGCCCGCATCGCGCATCGCCTGCCGGAAGCTGATGCCGTTGGCCTCAGCGAAGCTGGCCAGCTGCGTTTCGGTGGCCGGTCCGATGCCGCGCTTGGGCGTGTTCAGGATCCGGCGCAGGGCGAGCTCGTCAGCCGGGTTCGCCACGGCGATGAGGTACGCCATCGCGTCCTTGATCTCGGCCCGCTCATAGAACTTGGTGCCGCCGACGACCCGGTAGGGCACGGCGGAGCGCACGAAGATCTCCTCCAGCGCGCGGGTCTGCGCGTTGGTGCGGTAGAACACGGCGATGTCGCGGTAGGCGACGCCCTCGCCGCGCAGCTTCTCGATCTCGTCGGCGATGAACTGTGCCTCGTCGTGGCCGGAGTACCCGGTGTATCCGATGATCTTGGCGCCGTCGCCGACGGCCGTCCAGAGCTTCTTGTCCTTGCGGTCGAAGTTGTTGGAGATGACGGCGTTGGCGGCGCTCAGGATGTTCTGCGTCGAGCGGTAGTTCTGCTCGAGCAGCACCACCTTGGCGCCCGGATAGTCGCGCTCGAACTCGACGATGTTGCGGATGTCGGCGCCGCGGAAGGCGTAGATCGACTGGTCGGAGTCGCCGACGACGGTCAGCGATGCGCCCGGGATAGCCCCGGTCGCGTCTTGCAGCGAGCGCACGTGGTGGCCGGCCGTGTCGAGCTCCGCGACGACGTGCGGCTCGATCGGACGGGTGAGCTCCTTGATGAAGGAGTACTGGGCGTGGTTGGTGTCCTGGTACTCGTCGACGAGGATGTGCCGGAACCGGCGCTGGTACAGCGCAGCGGTGGCCGGGAACGCCCGGAACAGAAACACCGTCTCGGCCAGCAGGTCGTCGAAGTCCAGCGCCTGTGCGGCGCGCAGGCGCTTGGTGTACTGCCGGAAGATCTCGACGAACATGACCTCTTGCGGGTCGTTGAGGTTGGCGTTGCGCGCGTAGCTGTCGACATCCGCCAGCTCGTTCTTGAGCTTGGAGATCTTGTTCGAGACGCCCGCCGCGGTGAAGCCGAGGGTGTCGGCCGAGAGCTCCTTGATGATGCGCTTGATGACGTTGCGCGAGTCGGCGGAGTCGTAGATGGTGAAGCTGCTGCTGAGCCCGGCCCGCTCGGCCTCTGCGCGCAGGATGCGCACGCAGGCGGAGTGGAAGGTGGAGATCCACATGCCGCTGGAGGCTTGGCCGAGCAGCTGCTCGACGCGCTCGCGCATCTCGGCTGCGGCCTTGTTGGTGAAGGTGATGGCGAGGATCTGGCTGGGCCAGGCCTCGCGGCTGCCGATCAGTCCGGCGATGCGGTGGGTGAGCACGCGGGTCTTGCCGGATCCGGCGCCGGCGACGATGAGCAGGGCGGGGCCGCGGTACTCGACCGCTTCGCGCTGCTCGGGGTTGAGGCCGTCGAGCAGGCTGTCTCCCCCGGCCCAGGCACCGCCGCCGGGCAGCCCGCCCGATGAGGCCCCGCCAGGAACGAATCCCGCCGGCGGCGCCGCATTGTTGGCGCCCAGGGTCGACGGGAAACCGGCCGGCCCATCGTGCACGATCATCGGTCGCGAGTCGGTCGGTTCGTCGGGGTCAAAGAGAGTGCTCATGTCTGCTCCCAGTGTAGGCGGGGCCGCTGACAGAGGGCTGCCCGCCCCGGCTGGCCTCACGCCGCCGGGCGGAGGCTGTCTCGCACGGCGACGGCCAGGTCCGGGTGATCGGCGAAGACGCCGTCGATGCCGGTGCCCATGATCAGCTCGAACTCGCCCCACCAGTCCCCGTGGCGGGCCTGGCCGACGCCGGCGCGGTGGGCCGGCAGCAGGAAGCGGTTCTCCGGGCGCAGCGTCCAGGTGTAGACCTCGAGCATCGCCGAGTGGGCCAGGTCGACGAGGTCGCTCGTCTGCGGCGTGCCCGCGGCATCCTGCCGCACGATCATGGAGCGGTCGACGCTGATGCCGTCGACGAGGCCGCCGAGCGCGTACAGGCCGGCCTCCGTGACGAAGTCGGCGTAGCTGTGCGCGGCCGGGCCGTGGGCCAGCCGCTGGTCTTCCGGCGTGCCGGACGCCTCGATGAGGAAGACCTTCCTGCCGCCGACTCCGCGCGCGGTCAGCTTGCCGAGCACGGTCAGCTCGAAGGACTCGACGATGAGCCGGCCGTCGCCGCCGCGCCAGCCCGCGTCGTCCAGCTCTGCGGCGAAGAGCTCGTCCAGCGGCAGGCCGATCGACTCGAAGTAGCTGGCGTGCTTGATCTCGGCGACGAGGCCGAGGTGCCGGCCGTGGCGATCCGCGCTCTCGGCGATGAGCTCGAACAGGTCGCGCAGCCGCAGGATCGGGTAGCGGCCGTCGAAGGCGGTGTTCGCGGGGCGCATCTTGGGCAGCCGCTCGCGGGCGCGGAGCGTGCTGAGCTCGCCCCAGGTGAAGTCCTCGGTGAACCAGCCCGTCTGCTCGTGGCCGTCGATGGTCTTGGTGGTGCGGAGCCCGGCGAACTCCGGCCGCGCCGCGACATCCGTCGTGCCGGAGATCTCGTTCTCGTGCCGGAGCACGAGCACTCCGTCTCGGGTCGCCACGATGTCGGGCTCGACCGCGTCCGCGCCGAGGGCGAAGGCGAGTTCGTATGCGGCAGCGGTGTGCTCGGGGCGGTAGCCGCTGGCGCCACGGTGGCCGATGATGAGCGGGGAGGCGTGCGACATGGCACAAGGGTAATCGTCACGAGGGCGTCGGCGCTGCAACAATCGAAGCAATGCACTCGCTGACACGACCTTCCACGCGCGCCGAACCGACGCGCGCGCTGCCCCTGCGCTGGGGCAGCTACAACGCCCGCCTGGTCGCCGGCGCCTCCGCGATCCTGCTCGGCGTGGCCTCCGTGCTGTTCACCAGCACCTACAGCCTGCCGTTTCTGGCCGTCGGCTCCCTGCTGCAGATGGCCGGCTGGATCGTGCTGCCTGCCCGCGGCTGGCGGCGCCTGCTGGCGCTGGTGCCCGCCCTGTTCGTGTCGTGGCTGATGCTGGCCGGCTCCGACTTCGCGGTGTTCACCACGGTGATCCTCGCGGGCTGGCTGCTCGTCATGCAGCGCCCGCCGCTGGCGTGGATCACCCTCGCCCTTCCGCTGGCCGCCGGGCTGGCCTGCAGCGTCTGGTTTGCCAGTTACGAGCAGAATTGGGCGGTGTTCGCTCTCAGCGGCGTCGCGGTGCTGGTCGGAGCCCGGTTGGCCCGCCGAATTTCCCGCGTTCTGCCAGCCAGATCGGGTAGTTTAGAGGCATAGCACCCGCACGTGGCGAGCTCGTCGTGTGCGCTTCGCCCCGAGCCCCAGAGGATCCCATGGCACTCGAGAACCCCGCATTCCGCAGCCCAGCATTCACCGGAAACACCTCCGTCTCCAACGCCGTCTCGGTCGAGGAGCTGCAGGACATCTACAATCGGCCCACCGCCGGTGCCGGCGAGACCGACCGGATGACGGTCGAAGACACCGTCGTGAAGACTGCGCTGTCCTTCGGCGTGCTCGTCATCGGCGCCATGCTCGGCTGGGTGACCGCCACCACCATGCCCTTCGTCTGGGTCATCGCCGGCATCATCGGCTTCGTGCTGGCCCTCGTCAACATCTTCAAGAAGGAGCCGTCGCCGGCCCTGATCCTCGCCTACGCGGCGGCGCAGGGCGTGTTCGTCGGCGCGATCTCGATGTTCTACGAGACGCAGTGGGACGGCATCGTGCTGCAGGCCGTGCTGGCCACCCTCGCCGTCGTCGGCGTGACGCTCGCCCTCTTCGCCAACGGCAAGATCCGCGCCTCCAAGAAGGCCACCAAGATCTTCCTGATCGCCATGGTCGGCTACCTCGTGTTCTCGGTGCTGAACGTCGTCCTCACGATGACCGGCGTCGTCAGCAACCCGTTCGGCCTCCGCGGAGACTTCGCAATTGCCGGCATCCCGCTCGGCCTGATCCTCGGCGTCCTCGTCGTCATCATGGCCGCGTACTCGCTCGTGCTCGACTTCGACTTCATCCAGAAGGGCGTCAAGAACCGCGCACCGCGCAAGTACGCCTGGACCGGTGCCTTCGGCATCATGGTCACCGTCATCTGGTTGTACCTCGAGATCCTGCGCATGTTCGCGATCGCGCGCGACTAGTCGCACGCTGACACCGCTTCACGGAAGGGCCGCCCGGAAGGGCGGCCCTTCCGTGTTCCCGGGCTAGCGCCCGGCGGCATCCGGCCCGTCGCGGCCCCCGATATGTCTCGCGGCCCCCGCTATGCCACGGGCCGCGAGACATATCGAGGGCCGCGAGGGGGATGCCGGGGTGGCGCGCGCCGGCCGGTTCCCGGGTGTCCAGTTATGACACAGAAGGCCGGACCCCTCACACCGAACTCGCATGCACGATGCGGTTCAGCGGGGTCCGGCCTTCTTTGTCATTGTCTGAGCTGAGGAGCGGATCATCCGCTCCCGACGCCAGCTACTGACCTACTCCCATTCGATGGTTCCCGGCGGCTTGCTCGTGACGTCGAGCACGACGCGGTTGACGCCGTCCACCTCGTTCGTGATGCGGTTCGAGATCTTCGCCAGCACGTCGTACGGCAGGCGGGTCCAGTCGGCGGTCATCGCGTCCTCGGAGGAGACCGGGCGCAGCACGATCGGGTGACCGTAGGTGCGGCCGTCGCCCTGCACGCCCACGGACCGCACATCGGCCAGCAGCACGACCGGGCACTGCCAGATCTCGTTGTCGAGGCCGGCGGCGGTCAGCTCGGCGCGCGCGATGGCGTCGGCCTTGCGCAGCAGCTCGAGGCGCTCTTCCGTGACCTCACCGACGATGCGGATGCCGAGGCCGGGGCCGGGGAACGGCTGGCGTCCGACGATGACCTCGGGCAGGCCGAGCTCGCGGCCGATGGCGCGCACCTCGTCCTTGAAGAGGGTGCGCAGCGGCTCGACGAGCTCGAACTGCAGGTCCTCCGGCAGACCGCCCACGTTGTGGTGGCTCTTGATGTTCGCGGTGCCGCTTCCGCCGCCGGACTCGACGACATCCGGGTACAGGGTGCCCTGCACGAGGAAGCGGATCGGCTCGCCGTCGGCGCTGGCCTCGGCGACGAGGTCGCGCTCGGCCTGCTCGAAGCTGCGGATGAACTCGCGACCGATGATCTTGCGCTTGGTCTCGGGGTCGCTGACTCCGGCCAGGGCGTTCAGGAACTGCTCGCGGGCGTCGATCGTGACGAGGCGCACACCGGTGGAGGCGACATAGTCCTCCTCGACCTGGCGGCGCTCGTCCTGGCGCAGCAGGCCGTGGTCGACGAAGATGCAGACGAGCTGGTCGCCGACGGCCTTGTGCACGATGGCGGCGGCCACGGCGGAGTCGACTCCGCCGGAGAGGCCGCAGATGACGCGGCCGGAGCCGACCTGCGCCTGGATCTTGGCGACCTGCTCGGCGATGACGTTGCCGCTGTTCCAGTCCGCGGCGATGCCGGCGGCCCGGTGCAGGAAGCTCTCCAGCACATGCTGGCCGTGCTCGGAGTGCTTGACCTCGGGGTGCCACTGCACGCCGTAGAGGCGCTTCTCGTCATTGGCGAAGGCGGCGACGGGGGTCGACTCCGTCGAGGCGAGGACGGTGAAGCCCTCCGGCGCCTTCGACACGGAGTCGCCGTGGCTCATCCACACCGTCTGCTCGGTCGGCTGCTCGGCGAGGAGCACGTTGCCGGTGGCATCCGTGACCGTCACCGGGGTGGCACCGTACTCGCGGTTGCCGGTCTGCGCGACCTCGCCGCCGAGGGCGGTCGCCATGACCTGGAAGCCGTAGCAGATGCCGAGCACGGGCACGCCGAGCTCGAAGATGGCCGGGTCGAACTGCGGCGCGCCCTCTTCGTAGACCGAGGACGGTCCACCGGAGAGAACGATGCCGATCGGGTTCTTGGCCACAACCTCATCGGCGGTGATCGCGTGCGAGACGATCTCCGAGTAGACGGATGCCTCGCGCACGCGTCGTGCGATCAGCTGCGCGTACTGGGCGCCGAAGTCGACGACCAGGACGGGCCGCTGCGCGGTGTGCGCGTCGGCAGGGGGGACGGGGTCGGTCACGCGTGTGCCTCCACGGGGTCGGTGGCCGCCGCTTCACGGGTAGCCAGGTAGGTTTCCACCTCGCGTGCAACGCGCACCTCGAGGAAGAAGGACAGCAGGGGGATGATGCCGCCGAGGGCGAGCAACAAGAACTTGGGGAACAGCCACCGCATCAGGCTCCACAGCTGGAAGCAGGCGAAGAGGTAGACGACGTAGAACCAGCCGTGCGCGATGAGGATGCCCGTGGACAGGTTCGCGCCGTCGCCGGTGGACTCCCAGCCGGTGGCGGTCTCGATCATCGGGGCGAAGTGCAGGAAGCCGGCGTTGCCGAATCCGTACAGTTCGAGGTGGAAGGCGTACTTCAGGATCATCTCTGCGCACAGCAGCAGCAGCATGACACCGGTGATCACCGAGGTGATCTTGTAGAACGTGACGGCCTTCCGAATGCGCGGGAATACAGCGGGTTTCGGCTCGAGGGGCATGGGACTAGTCTACGCGCGGTTGCTGAGCGATTCGCCAGCGGATGCGGCGGCGGCATCGTCCTCGGCCTCTTCGCGTTCGCGCTCCCACTGGTCGCGCACCAGGCGGTACCAGAGGAACACGGCGAAGCCCGCGAACACGGCCCATTCGACGGCATAGAAGATGTTCAGCCAGTTCAGCTCGACCTCGGGGTTGGGCTCCGGGGAGTCGATCTGGACGAGCCCGGCCGGCGGCTCGGCGGAGACGATGTAGGCCGAGTACACCGAGCGGTTGTCGAAGTCGGCCCAGAGGTTGATCAGCGCGGACACGGCGACGGCGCGCATCACGTGCGCGCCGGCGGCATCGGTGGGGATCTCCGGCCCCTCGGTCGGCAGCAGGCGGCCGGTCAGCGTGACGCTCTCCCCCGAGGATTCCTGTTCGGCGAGCTCGGCGGCGACGGCCTCTGCGGCCTCGGCGTCGGCGGCCCAGCCGCGGGCGACGGGGATCGCGGGCTCGCCCGCTGCATCGATTTGGAAGTGGCTGACGACCCAGAACCCGGCGGTGCCGCCGTTCAGGCGGCCGCTGATGAGCTGCTCGTCGCCGGCGACGTAGCGCCCGTCGACGGAGACCATCTGGCCGGTCGCGCTCTGCTTGATCGGGGCATCGGGGTCGGCGATCCCGGCGAGCGGCTGCACGACTTCGGTGGAGCGATCGACGGTCTGCCCGGCGTCGACCGCGCGAGCGATCTGCCATTGGCCGAGGAGGGCGAAGACGGCGGCGACGGCGAGCGCGCCGAGAAGAGCGAGAACCCAGCGAGGGCGCAGCATGATCGAGAGCATGTGGTGAATCGTGTCCTGCGGGTCGTGGCCGGTCTAACGGCGGCGGCAGTCGGCGGCGCCACCGGCGCCGAACTCGACACCCCCAGCGTAGCGCGCCTTTGCTGGGCGGATGCCGCTGGCGGCCGCGGCCCGCGCGCGCGGAGGGGCCCGCGCAGCGCGCGGGCCCCTCACGCCACTTCGGCCCGTTCTGCGCCAGCTGAGCGGGCGCAGAACGCGCCGAAGTGGCGTGGCACGATGGCCGGGGTGCCGTGCCGCGTGGCCTCCACAGTGGCGGGCGCACGGCGCGTTCTGCACAGCCCCGGCGCGACACGGGCGAGCGTGGCCGGGGACACTGAGACTGGGGCGCATGACTGCTGATCTCCCCGTCGCCGCCGGCGGCCTCCGGCTCGCCCGAGACGCCGAGGCCCTCGGCATGCACAGCCGCTTCGTGACGGCCCGCGACTCACGGCAGCTCATCCCGGTGCGCCGCGGCGCCTACCTGCCGCGGGAGGAGCTGGCGAAGATGAGCGCCGTCGCGCGGTATCGCGCGAACGCTCTCGCCGCAGCGGCGCAACGCCGACAGCCCATCTTCGCCGGGTTCACCGCTGCCGTGTTCTGGGGCCTTCCCCTGCTGGACGCAATCCCGAACGACATCTTCCTGCTGGCGCAGTCCGCGTCCGGCCGACGACGCAACGCGGTGGTGGAGTTCTCGCGCCGCGACGCTGTGGAGATCGTCGAGCACAACGGCCTGATGATGACGTCGTTGCCCGACACCCTCGTCGACGTCGCGCGCACGCTCCCCTTCGCCGCCGCGTTGTGCATGGTGGATGCCGCGCTGCGCACGCCGCGGTTCGGCGCCGCAGTTGCGCTGTGCACGAGGGCGGAGCTCCTCTCCGCTTTCGAGCGCCGGCTGCCGTTCAGCGGCAGCCGACGGGTGCGGGTTGTGCTCGAGCGTTGCAGCCACCTCGCGGACAGCCCGTTGGAGACGCTCAGCCGCGTGCAGTTGGAGGATCTCGGCTTCCCGGAGCCGGTGCTCCAACTGCGCGTGCAATTGCCGCGTGCGGGGCGCATCGTGTGGCTCGATTTCGCCTGGCCGGAGTACGGCGTGTGGGGAGAGGCGGACGGCGACGGCAAGTATCTCGGCAACGCCGTGAGCGGCGGCGACACCCGCCCGGCGGCACACATCGTGGTGGAGGAGAAGAAGCGCGAGAACGCCGTCCGAGCGGCCACGCGATGGAATTGCGGCCGGTGGGACTGGCGGGAGGCGCGGGAGTCCGCACTTCTGCGGGCGATCCTGCGTGAGGCCGGCCTGCCCGTCACCCGGCGGCCGTGGCGCACGCAGTAGACGCTGCCAGTGCGCCGGACGAGCACCGGTGTGGAGGCCCAGCGCGGTGCCGGGTGACGCCACTTCGGCATGGCCTGCGCCATTCGGGCTGGCGCAGGATGTGCCGAAGTGACGTCGCGCGGGGTCTTGGGGGTGGGGGTGGGAGACCACACGGAGGGGCCCGCGCGATGCGCGGGCCCCTCCTGCTGTGTTCCCCCCGGTTTAGGCGGAGCGGCGGCGCAGGCGCACCGCTCCGGTTCCGAGCATTCCGAGCCCGGCCAACAGCAGCAGCGCGGCTGCCATCGCGGTGTCGAAGCCCTGCACACCCGTCGTCGCCAGGCCGGCGGCCGGCGCAGCAGGCTTCACGGGGGCGGCCGGCACGATCGGTTCCAGCGGGTCAATCGGCTTGATCGGGTCGATCGGCGCCTTCGGCTTGACCGTGTGGCTCGCGGCGCTCGCGTCGGCGGCGGCGAAGGAGCCGTCACCGAGGTAGCTGGCCGTGATCACCCGGTCACCGACGGCGAGGTCCGCCGTCGAGAGGCTGGCGCTGACGGCATCCGCCACCGTGCGGGGTGCGGCACCAGCGGCCGGTGCCGCACCGCCGACCGCAACCGGGGCGCCGAACGGCTTGCCGTCGACGGAGAACTGCACGAAGCCGCTCGGCACATGCCCGGTCGAGGTCTGCGGCTGCACCGTCGCGGTGAAGCTGGTGCTCTGCTCGGAAACACTCTCGGCCGGGACGTCCAGCGCGATGCTGACCGGAGCCAGCAGCACCGTGTGTGCGAGTGCCTCGGCGTCGGATGCCGCGAAGGACGCGTCCCCGGCGTAGTGCGCCGTGATCTGGCGGTCTCCGACGGCCAGCGCCTCCGGCAGGGTCAAGGCGTCCACGGTGCCATCGGCGTTGAGCGTCGCGAAGGCGATCTCCTCGCCGTCGGCGCGGAACGCGATCGATCCGGTCGGGATGCCTGCCCCCGGTGCCACGACCGACAGGGCTGCGCGCAGTGTCAGCGGCTGGCCGAAGGTCGACTCCGCGCTGTCGGCGGTCAGCGAGATCGCGGTGGCTGCGTGCTCCACCGTGATCGTGAGCGACGCGCCAGAACCGGCGTAGTTATCGCCACCCGTGTAGGCGGCGCTCAGCTCGTAGCTGCCGACCGGGAGTGCGCCGAGCGGGAGCGTTGCGACTCCGGCGGAGACGGGAACGGTTGCGAAGCGAGCTCCGTCGAGCTCGAACTCGATCTCACCGTCGGGGACGCCCGCACCGGGGGCGACGACGCCGAGCGTCGCGCTCACGGTGACGGCCTGGCCGAACACGGCCGGGCTCACGTCGCTGGCGAGGGCCAGATCCGTCGCTGCCTGCTCGACACGGAACTCGATCGGACCGTCCTCTGACCCGTCGTAGTGCACGCCGTCGGTGAAGGCGACGGACACGGTGTGGGTGCCGACCGTCCAGAAGGCGTGCTCCAGGGTCGCCGTGCCGCTGGCGAAGGAGGTGGCGGTGAGCGGAATCCCGTCGACTGTGAACACGACGGAGCCCGTGGGGGTTCCGTCGCCGTTCGGGCGGACAGAGACGTCAGCGCTCAGCGTGATCGCCTGGCCCACCAGCGGCGCGCCGATCGCGGCGAGCGTGGTGTCGGTCTCGGCGAGCTCGACCTCGTGTCGGAGGCCATCACCCTCGTCGCCGACAGGGAACGCGGATGCAGTGAAGTAGGTGTCGCCGGAGTAGCTGGCGCTCAGCTCGCGCAGGCCGACCTCGAGGTCGTCGATGTCGATCTCGGCCACGCCACCGACCACAGCGGTCGAGTCGACCTCGATTCCGTCGACGTAGAAGGTGACCGTTCCGGTCGGCTCGGTGCCGACGGCAGCCATTCGGTTCGCAACGGCCGCGTCGCGGGCCGCGCTGATCTCGGCGGTCAGGGTGACGTTCTCGCCCCACACCGAGGTGTCGATCGACTGGCTGAGAGCGAGCAGGCTCTGGGACTTGACGACACCCAGGTCGCTCTCCACCGACTGCGAGTCCTCGAAGGAGGCGTTGCCGCTGTAGAACGCGGTGAGCTGCAGCGTCTCCAGGCCCGTCGACGTGAAGTCGCTCGCGGTGAAGTCGCTCGGCGTGAAGACGATCGTGGTAATGCCCGAAGGATCGACGGCGACGCTCTCGATCACTGTGCCGTCGGTGGTCCGCAGCTCGACGGTGCCGTCGAGCAGGGCATCGGCGGGAGCAATTGCGCGGACCGTGATGGTGGCCGTGACCGATTCGCCGAACTCTGCCGGCGCCGGCGAAACGTCCAATTCAGTTGTGGTCGAGCCCTGGACGACGGTGACCTCGTAGTCGAGGCTGTTGGACTCACGATAGGCACTGTCCGCGGCCGGGCTGAATCGCGCGGTGATCGTGTGCGTACCGATCGGCAGGACCACAGCAGGGAAGCTCGCGGTCGTTCCCGACAGCGCGACCGCATCGCCGATCGGCACGCCACCTGCGCCGAAGAGCGCAACGGTGCCGGCGAGCGGGTCGTCCACACCGCCCTGCCCGGTCACCGTCGCGGTGAAGTCGATCGGCGCGCCGACCACGGTCGAGGCCGGACTGGCCGACAGCGCGGTGCTGGTCATGTAGCTCGGCGTGAATCGCAGCACCACGGTGCCTGCGCCTCGCGAGGCCAACGCCGGCGCCGGAACCGTCATCCCGTCCGCAATGTGGTTGGTGCCACCGCCACCGCCGCCGCCGGCACCGTTCGCGCCGAAAACGGTCGTGCCCCCTGCGCCGCCGAGCAGACCGCCACCGCCACCGCCAGCACCACTGGAGTCGCGGTTAGATGCGTGGTGCCCGGTCGCGCCGGCCGCGCCGGCAGCGCCACCAGCGCCCCCGGCCGCGCCGCCAGCCCCCCTACCACATGTCGAAATTTGTGAGTTACGAGTGGCGCTATCGCCGGCCGCAGCGGCGGCGCCGCCCGCGCCCGGTGTGCATCGCACCAGGCCGGCACTTGCGCCGCCGCCACCGCCGCCACCGGCGCCGACCAGCAGCGGCGCGGTTCCGGGCCGCGCGATTGCGCTCGATCCGCCGCCGCCGCCGCCGGCCCACTTGTCGTCAGCAGTGAGCGGCACGTCCTTGCCCGCCCCACCGGCTCCGCCCGCGCTGTATCCGGTGCCTGCTGAGCCGCCCGCAGCCTTGATGCCGCCGGTGCCACCGGCCGTCGCCCCCCAGATCCGCAGGGTTTCGCCGGGGCTGACCGTGAAGGTTCCTGTGGCCTGGCCACCTGCTCCTCCCGCAGCGCCCTCGGAACCGCCACCCGCGCCGCCCGCTGCACCGGTGACGGTCGCCGTCACACTCGTGACGCCGGCCGGGACCGTCCAGTTCTCACCAGCGGCATTCCTGAACTCCTTGGTGACCTCCGGCGCCGCCGCGACTGCGGGGTCCGCCTGGAGCAGCGCTCCGGTCGTCGAGAGCCCGGTCAACGCAAGGCTCAGCGCGACGAAGGCGGCAGGTGCTCGGAGGCGCGAACGCGCGGGTCCGGCACTGTGGGAAATCGGTTTCTGAGCGCGCACGAGCGCAGCACGAATTGCCATGTGATTCGGGTTCCATTCGGGAGATGGGCACAATCAGCCGCAACGCCCGGGTAAGGAGCGCGTCGCGTCGGCCGGGGTAAGCGGCCGCGCTGGGCCCCTTGGGTAAGAAGGGGCCCGCGACTGCGCACACCGGTCCGGGTATGGCGGAACGGCGTGCAGGTTCTCCACGCTAGGAGCGAGAGGAGGGAACCGTCAGTGACAAGGGGGGAAACCGTCAGTTCTTGACGGGGATTACACCCAATCGAGCATTGCTCAGGTGGGCTGGCCCTGGGGGGCGAGCGCGCGCAGCTCCCTGCGCGAGCTCAGTCCGAGCTTCGGCAAGACGTTGCGCATGTGGAAGTTCACGGTCGTGACCGACAGGAACAGGGTCTCCGCGATCTCGCGGTTGGTGTGCCCGCGCGCGGCATGCTGGGCGATCTGGCGCTCGCGGACGGTGAGGGCGCCGAACGGGTCCGCCGACACCGCTGCGCCGTTGCCGCCCGCCCGCTCCAACAGGGCCAGCGTGCGCTCGAGATCTGGTGTGGCGCCCAACCGGGTGAAGACCTCGGCCGCCGTGGTCAGCTGCGCGATCGCCCCCGGCGCGTCCCCCACCCGCAGCAGGAAGCGGCCGTAGTCGGCGCGCGCCCGGGCGAGGGGGAAGGGGAAGAGCGCGGCATCCGGTTCGGCCACAGCGCGCTCGTAGAGCGCCTTCGCGCTCTTGCGCCGGTCTGCGGCATCCTCGATTCGCGCCTCGAGCCAGAGCGCCGAACCGTAGTGCGGCTGCCAGCGTGCGGTCTCGCGGATGTCGGCGAGCGCTGCCCGCGCCTCGGCTACCCGTCCCAGGGCTGCGAGGGCCTCGACCTGGTAAGTCTTCCACCCGTGCGTCGTCGACACCATGGCTCGCAAGGCTGGGTCGGAGCAGGCGCGCAGCTGCTCAGCCGGATTGCCCATCGCCCGGGCCAGCTCGGCGGCCGCGACGGCCGCCATCGACGACTCGTAGCTCTCGTGCCGGCTGATCGTGGCGCGCTCCCCCGCCTCCAGCAGGGCCGCCACCTCGCTCGCGTCGCCGCGGGAGGCCGACACAAGGGCCGCCGTGAAGTGGGTGACGGGGCGCACGGTGAACGCCGTCTCGTCCATCGCGAGGCTGAGCGCCGCCTCGGAGCCGGCCTCGGCGCCGTCCCAGTCGCCGAGCAGGTACTGCACGTGGCTGAGGATGACGCGCACATGCCCGGCGGTCCAGGCGTGCGGGGAGCGAACGAGCGTGGCGGAGGCCATCAGCATGCCCGCGTGCACGGCACCGACATCGCCAGACTGCATCTGCACGCCGGCCCGGGTGACGAGCGCGTCGACGAGTTCTGGGGAGGCGTCCGCCCGCGAGATCAGCATGCTGAGCTCGCCGAATGCCGCACCGAAAGCGGCCATGTCGCCGGAGCGCGCCGCGGCCGTGATGGCCCAGCCGAGCAGGCGCATGTGCTGCCCGTCGGCGGTGTGCATCCAGCGCAGGCGCTGGTCGGCGGCATCCGCATCGCCGGGTCGCACGGCGTCGACGAGTGCGCGGGCCCGCACAACCTGGGCCGCGATCGGGTCGGTGTCCCCGGTCATGAGCTGGAACTGCGCCTGAATGCCCGCGATGTGCGCGGCGAGGATGCGGTCCGCCGCGTTGTCCGTCACCACGCCGGCGGGGGCGGCGGCCTCGCCGACCACCCGCTCCGCGACGGCCAGGGCCTCGGGAATGCGCCCCAACACGGCCAGCATCTCCACCGAGATCGCCGTGGCCAGCGCCCCGGCCGGCAGCGCCTCGGTCAGCGGCAGCAGGTCGAGCACGAGCTGGTGCCGTCGGAAGCGCATCGCCAGCAGGGCGATCTCGATCAGGATGTCGTCGTGCTGGTCGCCGGGCTCGCAGAGGAGCAGGATGCTGCGCAGGTAGCCGATCGCCTCGTCGGCCTGCGCGGGGCTGGCTGCCGAGCGCGCGATGTCGAGCACGCGGCCGAGCAGCGCGTCATCGACGGCGGATGCGGCGGCCAGACTGTGCCGCAGGCCGCGCCGGCCGTCCAGAGCCTCGCCGGCGGCCCGGTGGATGGCCAGCGTCTCGCTCGCGCTCATGCGCTTCGTCACGGCGTGGGCAAGCAATTCGTGCCGGGGCTGCACCCACGTCTCGTCGCGCCAGCGCGAGCGCACCACGAGGCCCGCCGCATCGGCGGCATCCGGGTCGGCGGGCAGGCTCAGCGCCTGCGCGATGTCGGCGACGACGCGCTCCTCGACGGGGTCGCGCAGCACGGCGCAGATCTTGCCGAAGGCGCTGGCCTCCGGCGGGGCGGCCGCGGCGACCCGCGCGAACGGGTTGCGGGCGGCGTCGATGACGGGGATGGGGGCTTCCCAAATGTCGGCCTCGGCATCCACGGCCGCCGTGTCGCGGCTGAGGGCCAGCGCCGTGTTCAGCAGGGCGGGGGAACCGCCCGTCGCCTCGCGGAGGGCCCTGGCACTGCGCTGGGAGACGCCGCGGTGCACGAGACGGGCGGCGACGGCACGCACCTGTTCGGTGCTAAGCGGTTCGAGGCGCAGTTCGGAGTGTTGCTCCGAGCGGCCGACGAGCCCGGCGAGGAGGTCGACGAGTGCGTTGGGCTCGGTCATCGGGCGGCTGGCGACGGCGGCGAAGAATCTGCCGTCGATGAGCCGCTGCACGGCGAAGCGCAGGGCGATCGCCGACTGCGGGTCGAGCCACTGGGCGTCATCGATGGCCAGGAACACGGGGGTGCGCACGCGGTCGAGGGCGGCCAAGATCAGCGCGCCCATCCGTCGCGGGTTGGCCTCGGCATCCGAGACCGGCTCGATGGGCCCCCGCGGCTGGAGCTGGCGCAGCAGCCGCTCTGCCGCCGCGAACGGCACCTTGGCCTCGTAGGCGTCCGCCTTGAAGTAAAGCGCCTTCCACCCGGACTTGACGGGCAGGATCGCGCGCAGGAGCTGCGATTTGCCCATGCCGGACAGGCCGGTGACCAGCAGGGTTCCGCTCTGCTGGGCCTCGATCATGCGCTGCGCGGCCTGCCGTTCCGGCGCGCGCTCGACATCATCCACCGCGCTGTCTCGCATCTTTGCCTTCCCCGTCGTTCCGAGGAACGCACCGTTCTTACCCTCCGGTAATCGGGACTCTACCGCACCGGCCGGCACAAGTAGACCGAGCGGTCCACCCCGGCCCCCTCGCCGCAGTGGGGCGCCCCGGCATACCCCTGCCGAGCGGGGCACCGCGGCCTCCAGCCGACTTAGGCGCAGCCGTCGGCGACCATCTCCGGAGCAGCCACCCAGCGGACGCTGCCCTCGTCAGATTCGAGCACGATGACCGTGGCCTGTGCGGCGGTGCCGTCCGGTGCGCTGATGTCCAGCACGTCGACCGGCGTGCCGACACAGGTGAACAACTCGCTGTCGAAGCCGGGCTGGGCGGATGCGAACTCCCAGCTGTCACCGGCCTGGATTCCCTGGACGCTCGACATCGGGATGTCGTTCCCGGCCGGCGCGTCGAAGAAGATGGCGAATCGCGGCCAGACGAGGTAGTCGAGCTCTTTGTCGCTGCGCATCTGCTCGTCGTACAGGCGCTCGTCGAGCACGAAGCCTCCCCAGCGGTGACGGACCCCGGGCGGACTGTGCATGGTTCCGCTGTACTCCTCGGAGGACGGCGGCCCGTCAAAGACCACGCTGAGCGCGGCGATCGCCTCTCCCGCCGCCGACATGTAGCTGAGGGTCGTCACAACCGCTCCGTCGCCGTCTCGCAGCTCGAGGACATCGGGCCGAGCCACCAGCCCCCTCACGCGTTCCAGCTCCGCCTCCGGACCAGGAACTGGAACGGGGGTCGAGGATGCACCAGGCACCGGTCGGGTCGGAGACGGCTCGTTCGTGCCCGAACCGGCTTCCGGCGTCGCCTGCCGCGGTGCGCTGCACCCGGCGACGAGGACGAGCATCACGATGGCGAGCGCGGCCACCCCGCCCAGCCGGCGGGCCGCGCCCGCGGTCACTGTTCTCATGCGCCCATCGTCTCAGACGGCGGGCTGGGTTCGCGTTCCGACGCGGCCGCTCGGCTACTTGCCCTCGACCGCCATGATGTCCGGGGCTTCCAACCGCACGCGGTCGGCGGATGCGTCGTCCGGCTGTTCCTGCGACGCACGTTCGGCGGCGACCCGCTTGAGGTAGTTCGCCACCTCGAGCGCCTCGGTGTCCTCATCCCAGCCGAGCACGCCGGCCATCAGCTTGGCGGCGACCGGAGCGGCCGAGACGCCACGGTCCCACGCCTCGATCGAGATGCGGGTACGGCGGGCCAGCACATCTTCCAGGTGCAGCGCCCCCTCGTGCGAGGTCGCGTAGACGATCTCGGCGGCCAAATAGTCGTCGGCCCCTGGCAGGGGCTCGCCGAGCGTGGCATCCGACTTGATGAGGTCGAGCAGTTCATCGGTCAGGGTGCCGTAGCGGTTGAGCAGGTGCTCGATGCGCACCTTGTGCACGCCGAAGGCCTGGGCGATGCGGCCGCGCTTGTTCCAGGCCGCCTGGTAGCCCTCGGCCCCGAGCAGCGGGATGTCCTGCGTCGTTGACTGCGGGATCCGGCCGTCCAGCGCGTCGACCGCCGCATCGATGGCGTCCTTGGCCATCACCCGGTAGGTGGTCCATTTGCCGCCCGCAATCACGACGAGCCCGGGCACGGTGTGCGCGACGAGGTGCTCGCGGGAGAGCTTGGAGGTCTGCTCACTCTCTCCGGCCAGCAGCGGGCGGAGCCCGGCGTAGACGCCCTCGACGTCCTCCCGGGTGAGTTGGATCGACAGCACGCTGTTCACGTGTTCAAGCAGGTAGTCGATGTCGGCCGCGGTCGCGGCCGGGTGCGCCTTGTCGAGGTTCCAGTCGGTGTCGGTGGTGCCGATCAGCCAGTGCCGGCCCCACGGGATCACGAACAGCACGCTCTTCTCGGTGCGCAGCAGCAGCCCCATCGCCGACTGGAAGCGGTCGCGCGGCACGACGAGGTGGATGCCCTTGGACGCCCGCACCTTGAAGGTGCCGCGCTCCCCCACCATGCGCTGGGTGTCGTCTGTCCAGACGCCGGTCGCGTTCACGACCTGCTTGGCCCGCACCTCGAACTTCTCGCCGGTCTGCAGGTCGTGCGCCTGCACGCCGACGACCCGCTGTCCGACCTTGATGAAGCCCTCGACGCGCACCCGGGAGGCGGCGTGCGCCCCGTAGAAGGAGGCCGTGCGCACCAGCGACGACACGTAGCGCGCGTCATCGACCTGTGCGTCGTAGTAGGTGATGCCGCCGATCAGCGCGTCGTTGGAGAGCGACGGGATCAGGCTCTGCACCTGGCGCTTGCTCAGGTGGCGGTGGTGCGGCACCCCGGGCGGGCGGCCGCCGGTGTAGCTGAAGATATCGTAGAGCAGCATCCCGGCGCCGACGTAGGCACGCTCGATCACCCGCTGCTTCAGCGGGTAGAGGAAGCGCACCGGCTTGACCAGGTGCGGGGCGATGCGCTGCAGCAGCAGACCGCGCTCGATCAGCGCCTCACGCACCAGCCGGAAGTCGAGCTGCTCCAGGTAGCGGATGCCGCCGTGCACGAGCTTCGAGGAGCGGCTGGACGTTCCTGACGCCCAGTCGCGCTCCTCGAGGATCCCGACGCTCAGGCCGCGGGTGACCGCGTCCAGCGCCGAGCCGGCTCCGACAATTCCCCCGCCCACCACGAGGATGTCCAGCTCTTTCTCCTTGAGCCGGGCAAGGGCGGCCGCCCTCTCCTCCGGTCCGAGCTTGCTGGAACGCGTCACGCTGTTGCGCTGGGCCATCATTGCCTCCCGAGGTACGTGGTACTGACGGATTGCTGCCGGTGGAGCTGGTGCTGCCTGTGGTGCTGGTGGAACTGGTCGTGCCGGTGAAGCTGTCTTTCGAGGCTAGTTGCCCTGGTACGGGGCCACAACAACCTCGACCCGCTGGAACTCCTTGAGGTCGGAGTATCCGGTGGTCGCCATCGAGCGGCGCAGCGCGCCGACGAGGTTCGCGGTGCCCTCGGCCACGGGGGCCGGGCCGTAGAGGATCTCCTCGAGCGGGGCGACGGTGCCGACGTGCACGCGGTTGCCGCGAGGCAGCTTGGCGTGGTGCGCCTCCGCACCCCAGTGGTAGCCGCCGCCGGGGGCGTCGGTGGCGCGGGCCAGCGCGGTGCCGAGCATGACGGCATCCGCGCCGCAGGCGATCGCCTTGACGATGTCGCCGGAGGTGCCGAGGCCGCCGTCGGCGATCACGTGCACGTAGCGTCCGCCGGACTCGTCCATGTAGTCGCGGCGAGCGCCGGCGACGTCTGCGACGGCGGTGGCCATCGGCGCGTGGATGCCGAGCGAGGCGCGCGTGGTCGAGGCCGCGCCGCCGCCGAAGCCGACGAGCACGCCGGCCGCGCCGGTGCGCATGAGGTGCAGGGCCGCCGTGTACGTGGCTGCGCCGCCGACGATCACGGGGACGTCGAGCTCGTAGATGAACTTCTTGAGGTTGAGCGGCTCCTGGTTCTTGGAGACGTGCTCGGCCGAGACGGTGGTGCCGCGGATGACGAACAGGTCGACGCCGGCGGCGACGACGGTGCTGTAGAACTCCTGGGTGCGCTGCGGCGAGAGGGCGGCGGCGACGGGGACTCCGGCGGCGCGCACCTCGGCGATGCGGGCGGTGATGAGCTCCGGCTTGATCGGCGCGGAGTAGATCTCCTGCATCCGGGCGGTCGCCTTGGCGTCGCTCAGGCCGCGGATCTCGGCCAGCAGGGGCTCCGGGTTCTCGTAGCGGGTCCAGAGGCCCTCGAGGTCGAGCACGCCGAGGCCGCCGAGCTGGCCCATCATGATGGCGGTCTGCGGCGAGACCACGGAGTCCATCGGTGCGGCCAGGAACGGGATGTCGAACTGGTAGGCGTCAATCGCCCAGTTCACCGACACGTCCTCTGGGTCGCGGGTGCGCCGCGAGGGCACAATCGCGATGTCGTCGAATGCGTAGACACGACGTGCCCGCTTGGACCGGCCGATTTCAATCTCCATGCTCACCCCTCCAGCCTACCCAACCTCGCCGACGGGCGGTCACGAGTCTCGTGCTTCGCTCTGCGCCCCTCAACGTTCGCGCACCACCCTGGTCTCCGTCCACACCGGCTGCTCGGACTCGTACACGGCCCCATCCGCGCCGAACACCAGGTAGCGGTCGAAGCCGCGGGCGAACCAGCGGTCGTGGGTGACGGCCAGCACGGTGCCGTCGAAGCGGGTGAGCGCATCCTCCAGCGCCTCGGCCGACACCAGGTCCAGGTTGTCGGTCGGCTCGTCGAGCAGCAGCAGTGTCGCCCCGGAGAGCTCGAGCAGCAGGATCTGGAGGCGCGCCTGCTGCCCGCCGGAGAGTGACTCAAAGGTCTGCTCGGCCGCCGCCACCAGCCCGTAGCGGTCGAGCGCGCCGCTGGCGGCCTCGCGCGCCATGCCGTTCCTTTGGCTGTCGCCCCTGTGCAGGATGTCGAGCAGCGTGCGGCCGGCGAGTTCCGGGTGCTCGTGCACCTGGGCGAACCAGCCGGGGACGACGCGGGCGCCGAGCAC
Organism: Microterricola pindariensis; assembly: GCF_002936985.1. Taxonomy (GTDB): domain Bacteria; phylum Actinomycetota; class Actinomycetes; order Actinomycetales; family Microbacteriaceae; genus Microterricola; species Microterricola pindariensis. The sequence goes on from NZ_MPZN01000019.1 coordinate 50,057, forward strand.
GGCCCGGCCCTCGTGCGGCACCGGCGCCAGCGTCTGGCCGATGGCCGTCACGTGGCCGAGGGTCGCATCCGGCTCGGTGCCGCCGCGGGCGAGGAGGCGCAGGAAGTGCGACTTGCCCGAGCCGTTCGAGCCGAGCACGGCGACCCGGTCGCCGTACCAGACCTCGAGGTCGAACGGCTTCATCAGGCCGCTCAGCTCGAGCCGCTCTCCGACGATGGAGCGCTTGCCGGTCCGCGCCCCGCGCAGCCGCATGGTCACTGCCTGGGCGGGCGGCCTCTCCTCCGGCGGGCCGGCGTCCTCGAAGCGGCGGAGCCTGGTCTGCGCCGCCTGATAGCGCGAGGCCAGGCCGTCGTTGTGCTTCGCCTTGACCTTCAGCGTCTGCACGAGCGTCCTCAGCGCCTGGCGCTGCTCGTCCCAGCGCCGGCGCAGCTCGTCGAGGCGCTCGAAGCGGGCGTCCCTGGCCGCGTGGTAGCCCTCGAAGCTGCCGCCGTGCACCCAGGCGGTGTTGCCGGCGGCGCCCAGCTCGATCGTGACGATGCGGTCGGCGGCGCGCGCCAGCAGCTCGCGGTCGTGCGAGACCAGCAGCACCGTCTTCGGTGTCTCGCGCAGCTGCTGCTCCAGCCAGCGCTTGCCCGGCACGTCGAGGTAGTTGTCTGGCTCGTCGAGCAGCAGCACCTGTTCCGGCCCGCGCAGCAGCGCCTCCAGCGCGAGGCGCTTCTGCTCCCCGCCGGAGAGGGTGTCGAGCTCCCGCCAGCGGGCCCGCTCGAACGGCACGCCGAGGGCGGCCATCGTGCAGTGGTCCCAGACCGTCTCCTGCTCGTAGCCGCCGGCGTCGGCGTACTCGCCGAGCGCGGTGGCGTAGCGCATCTGGCTGGCGGTGTCGTCCTTCTCCATGATGGCGAGCTCGGATGCCTCCAGCTCCAGCGCGGCCTGGCGCACCCGGGCGGGGGCGACGGCGATGAGCAGGCTCGCCACGGCGCTCCCCGTCGACAGCGCCCCGTGGCCGATGAACTGGTCCATCACCCCGAGCCCTCCGTCGATGGCGATGCTGCCCTCGTCGGGCCGCAGCTCGCCGCGGATGATGCGCAGCAGCGTGGACTTGCCTGCGCCGTTCGCGCCGATCAGCGCGGTCGTGGTGCCCTCGCCGACGCGGAACGCGAGGTCGGCGAGCAGCGGGCGGCCGTCCGGCAGACTGAATGAGACGCCGTTGACGTCGATGTAACCCATGGGTGGCTCCAGTTCGGTGGCCGCGTGGGCGGCGCCACCGGGAGGGCAGCCGACCAGCATATGGGTTGCGCCCGCCGCGCGCCAGCCGCGTCCGCGCAGCCCGCGTCGGCACCCAGAGCTCCCGCCCGTCAACGACTGAAGACCGTTGGCTCGAGGGTGCGCCAGCGACCCGGGCCAACACCCCGCCCCCATAGCCAGTCAGCGGATGTGAGGGGCGCAACGCCCGGCATCCGCGACTTCTCGCGGCGTGTCGCGGGCCGCATCCGCTGACTGGCTACAGCGCGGGGCGCAGCTCGTGCAGGCGCAGGCTCTGGCGCCGGCGGCGTCCGAGCGCCATGCTGGGGGCATGTCGAATGTCGCCGCCGAATCCCTGGACCGCCTGCGCACCCGCACCAGCGCGAAGTGGGCGCACTTCCCCGCCGACGTGCTGCCGCTGCCCGTCGCGGAGATGGACTTCCCGCTGGCCGAGCCGATCGCGGCCGCCCTGCACAACGCGGTCCGCCGCTCCGACACCGGCTATGCCGCCAGCAGCCTGCCGCAGGCCGAGGCCTTCGCCGGCTTCGCCGCCCGGCGTCTGGGCTGGGCCGTCGACCCCGCCCGCGTCAGCAGCACCGCAGACGTGTCGATGGGCATCGTCGAGGCGCTCCGCCAGGCGGTGAAGCCCGGTGACGGGGTCATCATCACTCCCCCGATCTACCCGCCGTTCTTCGACCTGGCGCCGGAGGCCGGAGCCCGCATCGTCGAGGTGCCGCTGGCCGGCGGCATCGAGGACGGCTGGGCGCTCGACCTGCCCGCCATCGAGCAGGCCTTCGCCGACGGCGCCCGCGCCATGGTGCTCTGCAACCCGCACAATCCGGTCGGGCTCTGCCACTCGGCCGAGACGCTGCGGGAGCTGGCCGAGATCGCCGCCCGACACAACGCGACGATCGTCAGCGACGAGATCCACGGCGCCCTCACACTGGGCGGGGCGCAGTACGTGCCATTCCTCAGCGTGTCGGATGCCGCTCGCGAGCACGGCGTCGCGGTCACCAGCGCCAGCAAGGCGTTCAACCTGGCCGGGCTGAAGTGCGCGCTCATCGTCACGGCGAGCGCCCGCGGCGACGCCCTGCGCGCGGCCATGCCCTACGAGGTGGAGTGGCGCACCAGCATCTTCGGGCAGATCGCCTCCATCGCGGCGTTCCGCGACGGCGACGAGTGGCTGGACGGCGTGCGCGGCACCCTCGATGAGAACCGCCGGCTGCTGCGGAGCCTGCTCGAGGAACAGCTGCCCGGCACCCGCTACCGCCTTCCGGACGCCACCTTCCTGGCCTGGCTCGACCTCTCCGGCCTCGGCTGGGGCGACGACCCGGCCGGCCGCGCACTCGAGGTGGCCAAGGTCGCGCTCACGCCCGGCATCAGCTTCGGCGCCGAGGTGGGGCGCGGGCACGCCCGACTGAACTTCGCCTGCTCGCCCGAGGTGCTGAGCGAGGCCGTTGCACGCATCGCAGCGGCGCGGTAGGCGCGGCTAGGCGCCGCCGGCCACCCGGATCGTCGTGCCCGTGATGAAGCCGGCCCCCGGCCCGAACAGCCAGGCGACCAGCGGTGCGACGTCCTCGACCTCGCCGGCGCGGCCGAGCGGCACCCGGGACGCGACGCGATCCGGGCGCCCTGCATCGCCGGCATCCGCGTGGATGTCGGTGCGGATCGTGCCGGGCGCGACGCCGACGACGCGGACGCCCTCCGGGCCGACCTCCTTGGCCAGGCCGAGCGTCAGCGCGTCGAGGCCGGCCTTCGCCGCGGCGTAGTGCACGTACTCGCCCGGAGAGCCGAGCGTCGCCGCCCCGGAGGAGATGTTGACGATCACGCCGCCCGCCCCGCCCAATCGGGTCGACATCACCCGCACCGCCTCACGCGCGCAGAGCACGGCGGCCGTGAGGTTGACGTCGATCACCGCGCGCACCGTCTCGGCCGGGGTGTCGGCCAGCGGCCCAATGTGCATCGTGGCCCCGGCGTTGTTGACGAGGCCGTCGACGCGGCCGAAGCGCTCCAACGCCACGGCGAACAGCCGCTCGATGTCGGCCTCCCGGGTCACATCGGCCTGCACGATCTCGCACCCGGCGCCGCCGGCGCGCAGCTCCGTCTGCAGCGCCGCCGCGGCATCCGCGTTGCTGCGATAGCCGAGAACGAGGTCGTGCCCGGATGCCGCCAACTCCCGTGCGATCGCCGCACCGATTCCGCGGGTTCCTCCTGTCACGACAATGGCTGAACGAGTCATGCGTCAATTGTGCCCGTTTAAACGACTTTGGCCGCCCTCAGTAGTGAGGGCGGCCAAAGCCCGCGTGCCGAAGCTGACACGCAGAATGTTGCGCTGTGGAGGCTGCCGCGGCACGCCCTCGACGTTGGCGCGTCTGCGGGCTACGGCTGCCGCCTTGCTGATGGAAGCGTGTCGCTGCGCGCCGCGCTGACCTCTAGCGAGTGTAGTTCGGGGCCTCGACCACGATCTGGATGTCGTGCGGGTGCGACTCCTTGAGCCCGGCCGGGGTGATCCGGACGAACTTGCCCTTGCTCTTCAGCTCGGCGATGGTGCGGGCACCGACATAGAACATCGTCTGGCGCAGGCCGCCGATCAGCTGGTAGGCCACGGCGGCGAGCGGGCCGCGGTAGGGAACCTGGCCCTCGATGCCCTCTGGGATCAGCTTGTCGTCGTTGGGGACGTCGGCCTGGAAGTAGCGGTCCTTCGAGTAGGACGTCTTCTGGCCGCGGGTCTGCAGCGCGCCCAGCGAGCCCATGCCGCGGTAGGCCTTGAACTGCTTGCCGTTCTGGAAGACCAGCTCGCCCGGGCTCTCGGCGGTGCCGGCGAGCAGCGAGCCGAGCATGACGGTGTCGGCACCGGCGACGAGCGCCTTGGCGATGTCGCCCGAGTACTGCAGGCCGCCGTCGGCGATCAGCGGCACGCCGGCCGGCTTGGTCGCCTTGGACGCCTCGTAGACGGCGGTGACCTGGGGCACACCGACACCGGCGACGATGCGCGTGGTGCAGATGGAGCCCGGCCCGACGCCGACCTTGACGGCGTCCGCGCCCGCGTCGACGAGCGCCTGGGCGCCCTCGCGGGTCGCGACGTTGCCGCCGATGACGTCGATGTGGGCGAAGCTGGGGTCGGCCTTGAGCCGGCGGATGATGTCGAGCACACCGGCGCTCTCGCCGTTGGCGGTGTCGACGACGAGCACGTCAACTCCGGCGTCGCGCAGTGCCTCTGCACGCTCCCAGGCGTCGCCGAAGAAGCCCATGGCCGCTCCGACTCGCAGGCGCCCCTCGGAGTCCTTGGTGGCGTTCGGGTACTGCTCGGACTTGTCGAAGTCCTTCACGGTGATGAGGCCGGTCAGGTGGCCCTCGTCGTCGATGAGGGGCAGCTTCTCGACCTTGTGCTTGGCGAAGATCGCGAGCGCCTCGTCCGGGTTCATCCCGACGTGGCCCGTGATCAGCGGCATCGTGGTCATGACCTCGGCCACCGTGGTGGTCGGCTTGTCCGCGTCGGCGACGAAGCGCATGTCGCGGTTCGAGATGATGCCGACGAGCTTGCCGTCCGCGTCGATCACCGGGAGACCGCTCACCCGGTAGGTGGCGCACACGGCATCCACCTCGGCCACGGTCGCCTCCGGCGTCGTCGTGACGGGGTTCGAGACCATGCCAGACTCGCTCCGCTTCACCCGGTCAACCATGTCAGCCTGATCCGCGATCGAGAGATTGCGGTGCAGGATGCCGAGGCCGCCCTGTCTGGCCATGGCGACGGCCATGCGCGTCTCGGTCACGGTGTCCATCGCGGCAGACAGCAGCGGCGTGGAAACGTTGATGCGGCGGGTCAGGCGCGACGTGGTGTCGGCCTCACTCGGGATCACATCCGTATGACCGGGGAGCAGCAGAACGTCGTCGTAGGTAAGTCCAGTGAATCCGAACGGATCTGCCTGATCCATCTCTCCCCTTTGCGTGTAGGAAATGTGTGGGTGGCGCAGGCGAATGCCTGACGCGTCAAATGCGGAGAACTCGTGGCTCTCGCATCCATCAATGTTAAGCGAGATTGCTGGGAGAGAATTCCGCAGATCACAATCGCATGCCGAATGCGCGACGAGCGGGGGCAGTTAGGACATAATCAGCACTACCGCTGACGGAGTTGTCGGCGGCAGAGGCCCGGAGCCGGGCGAGTTTGCTCGTCGGCGCCCCCATGGAGGTGCAGTGAATCCCACTGAATCGGCTCACAAGAGGTCCCCCATACGTGCGGTAGCGATGGCGGTGATGCTCCTCGTCGCGCTCACCGTCGCACTGTTCGCCGGCGGCGCCACCCCCGCCCACGCCGACGACGTCGATGTAGACAAGTACGACTACGTACTCGCCGGCAACGTCACCTTCAATGGCACGCCGCTCGACGGCGTGCTCATCACCGTCACGGGGCCGGGCACCGACACCGAGGTGAAGACGGGCGCAGACGGCAAGTGGCGGGTCGGCGTCCCCGAGAAGGCCAGCTACACGGTGACATTGGACGAGGACACCCTGCCAGAGGGCGTCGTCGTCACCAAGGGCGGAAACACGATGACGGCCGAGTTCGGCCTGACCAAGACGAAATCGGTCAACTTCTTCCTCGGCGAGGGCACCCGGGTCACGGTCTCCTTCTTCGACCAGCTCATCAACCGGGTGGCAAACGGCCTCAACTTCGGGTTGCTGCTGGCCCTGGCCGCGATCGGGCTCTCGCTCATCTACGGCACGACCGGCCTCAGCAACTTCGCCCACTCGGAGCTGATCACCTTCGGCGCCCTCATGACGCTGGTCTTCGCGGTGAACCTCGCGCTGCCGGTGTGGCTCGCCATCCTGATCGCCCTGGTCCTGAGCGCCGCGCTCGGCTGGACATTGGATGCCGCGCTCTGGAAGCCGCTGCGCAAACGCGGTGTCGGCGTCATCCAGCTCATGATCGTCAGCATCGGCCTCGCCCTGGCGATGCGCTACACCTACCAGTTCTTCGTCGGCGGGGCCACGAGGCAGCTGCCGGGGGCCTCGCCGGCCAAGTTGCAGCTCGGCCCGCTGTCGCTGTCCTGGATCGACCTCACCAGCATGGCCATCAGCGTCGTGGTGCTGTTGGGCGTCGCCTACTTCCTGCTGCGCACCCGCATCGGCAAGGCGACCCGCGCCGTCTCGGACAACCCGAGCCTGGCCTCGGCCAGCGGCATCGACGTCGACTTCGTCATCCGCGTCGTCTGGGTCATCGGCGCGGCACTGGCCGGCCTGAGCGGCATCCTCTGGGCGTACTTCCGCCCCGGCGTCAGCTGGGACATGGGCTTCCAGATCCTGTTGCTCGTCTTCGCCGCCGTGGTGCTCGGCGGGCTCGGCACCGCGTTCGGCGCCCTCGTCGGCTCGATCATCGTCGGCCTGTTCGTCGAGCTCTCCACCCTCGTCCTCCCCCCTGACATGAAGTTCGTCGGGGCGCTCGTCGTGCTCATCGTCGTGCTGCTGGTCCGGCCGCAGGGAATCCTGGGCCGCAAAGAGAGAATCGGATAGGAGGCGACGCAATGATCGACTGGGGACAAGTCTTTTCGAACGCGGCCGTCGAGCTGATCAGCCCGACCACCGCCGCCTACGCGCTCGCCGCGCTCGGCCTCGCCATCCACTTCGGCTACACCGGCCTGTTGAACTTCGGCCAGGCCGGCTTCATGGCCCTCGGCGCCTACGGTTACGCCATCTCAATCCTCACCTTCGGGTTCCCCGTCTGGGGCGCCGTGCTGGTGGGCATCGGGGCATCCGTCATCTTCGCCCTGATACTCGGCGTGCCGACGCTCCGGTTGCGGGCCGACTACCTGGCCATCGTCACCATCGCGGCGGCGGAGATCGTGCGGCTGCTGTTCACGACGAACACCTTCGTGGCCGTCACCGGTTCGGCCAACGGCCTCAGCGAGTACAAGGATGGCTTCCGTGCGCTGAACCCGCTGCACTTCGAGGGCACCGCCGGCTTCGGCCCCTGGCAGCACAGCGCCGACGACTGGTGGGTGATCATCGTCTCCTGGACGGTCGTCGCCCTGGCCTGCCTGTTCACCTGGTCTCTCATGCGCAGCCCGTGGGGGCGCGTGCTGAAGGGCATCCGTGAAGACGAGGATGCTGTGCGCGCTCTCGGCAAGAACGTGTACTCCTACAAGATGCAGAGCCTCATTTTGGGTGGCGTGTTCGGCACCCTCGCCGGCATGATCTTCATCATGCCGCGCGCGGTGATCCCCGCGCACTACGCGACGTCGCTCACCTTCTTCATCTACGCGATCCTGCTGCTCGGCGGGGCGGCGACGATCCTCGGCCCCGTGGTCGGCTCGATGCTGTTCTGGGTGCTGCTCTCGTTCTTCTCCGGCTTCGTCGCCCGGGCCGTCGAGGTGGGCTGGCTGCCGATCTCGCAGGTGCAGGGCGGGCAGCTGCGCTTCATCCTGGTCGGCGTGGCCATCATGTTGATCGTGATATTCAGGCCCCAGGGCTTGCTCGGCAACAAGAAGGAGCTGGCTTTTGTCAAGTAACGCGACCCCCAGTTCGAAGCCGGTCAAGTCCGTCGACCTGCACGTCGGCGACGCCGCCCCCGGCTGCAAGAAGAACGACCCGATCCTCATCGCCGATGGCGTGCGCCGCACCTTCGGCGGCCTGACCGCGGTCGACGTCGACCACGTCGAGATCCCCCGTGGCGCGATCACCGCACTGATCGGGCCGAACGGCGCGGGCAAGACGACGTTCTTCAACCTGCTCACCGGCTTCGACAAGCCGGATGCCGGCAGCTGGACGTTCGACGGCACCTCGCTCGCGCACGTCCCCGCCTACCGGGTGGCCAGGATGGGCCTCATCCGCACCTTCCAGCTGACCAAGTCGCTGGCGTTGCTGAGCGTGATGGACAACATGAAGCTCGGCGCGACCGGCCAGACCGGCGAGAACATGTTCCGAGCCCTGCTGCCCGTCCTCTGGCGCAAGCAAGACCAGGAGATCGAGGCGCGGGCGGTGGAGCTGCTCACCCGGTTCAAGCTGGACGCCAAGCGCAATGACTACGCGGCCAGCCTCTCCGGTGGCCAGCGGAAGCTTCTCGAGATGGCCAGGGCGCTGATGAGCGAACCCACCCTGGTGATGCTGGACGAGCCGATGGCCGGCGTGAACCCGGCGCTCACCCAGTCGCTGCTCGACCACATCCTGGGGTTGAAGGAGCAGGGGATGACGGTGCTCTTCGTCGAGCACGACATGCACATGGTGCGGCACATCGCCGACTGGGTGATCGTCATGGCCGAGGGCCGCGTCGTCGCCGAGGGTGATCCGCACACCGTCATGCAGAATCCGGCGGTGATCGACGCCTATCTCGGCCAACACCATGACAGCGACCTCGGCAGCAGCGACGCCGACAACGTCGAAGCGATGAAGGAGCTCCTCGATGACGACAAGTAGCCCCGGCACCTCTGCCGCCCCGGCATCCGCCCCCGTCGGCGAGGCCGTCGTGGAGGTGCGCTCCATCACGGCGGGGTACCTGCCCGGCATCAACATCCTCACCGACTGCTCCCTCATGGCCAGGCAGGGTGAGCTGATCGGCATCATCGGCCCGAACGGCGCGGGCAAGTCCACCCTGCTCAAATCGATCTTCGGCCTGGTCAAGGTGCGCGGAGGCGGCATCTTCCTGCACGGCGAGGAGATCACCAACCTCAAGGCGAACAAGCTGGTCGGCAAGGGCGTCGGCTTCGTGCCGCAGACGAACAACGTGTTCCCGACGCTGACCATCCAGGAGAACCTGGAGATGGGCATCTACCAGAAGCCGAAGGGCCTGGCCGAGCGGCTGGAGTTCGTCACGGCGATCTTCCCCGAGCTCGGCAAGCGGCTCTCGCAGCGCGCAGGATCGCTCTCCGGCGGCGAGCGCCAGATGGTGGCCATGTCGCGCGCGCTGATGATGGGCCCGCACGTGCTCCTGCTCGACGAGCCGAGCGCCGGCCTCTCCCCCGTGCGGCAGGACGAGGCCTTCCTCCGCGTCAAGGAGATCAACAAGGCCGGCGTCACCACGATCATGGTGGAGCAGAATGCCCGCCGCTGCCTGCAGATCTGCGACCGCGGCTACGTGCTGGACCAGGGCCACGACGCCTACACGGGCACCGGCCGCGAGTTGCTGAACGACCCGAAGGTGATCGGCCTCTACCTCGGCACCCTCGGCCAGGACGACGAGTAGCGCCGCGCCCGGCCGGCCGCTCTGCGCCACTTGGTGCGCCTCTGCGCCACCTGATGTGGCGCGGAGCCCCACGAAGTGGCGCAGTCGGCGCTGAGACGGCGCCGTCATCCGTCGCACGACGCAGGGAGGGCCCCGGCCGAAGCCGGGGCCCTCCCCTACTCAGTGAAGCGACTAGTTCAGGCGCTTCGACGGCACGTTCGTGGCGTCGTACTCGTAGATGCCGATGGTCGCCTCGGTCGGGTCACCGTTCTCGTCGAAGGTGATCGGGCCGGAGAAGCCGTCGTAGTCGATCTGCTTGCCCTCCTTGAGCAGGGCGACGCCTTCCTCGAAGGTGGTGACCTTCTCGCCGTCGCCGTCGCCGCCGGACACCTGGCGCAGGTAGTCGGCGATCGACTGGCCCGAGGTGTCGTTGGCTGCGTAGGCGGCCAGCGCGAAGAGCACGATGTTGTCGTACGACTCGGGCGCGTAGGTGAAGTCGGTCAGCGTCGGGTCGACGGTGAGCAGGCGGTCCGTGAAGTCACCGAGCTTGGTGAGGTCAAGGCCCGGCTTGGTGCCCTTCGATCCGGCGATGAGGCCGGGGGCGAAGTCGGCGCTGTAGTCGACGAGGTTGCCGTCGACGAGGTACAGCTTGTCACCGGGGAAACCGGAACCGACCAGCTCGGGGATGATGATCTTGCTCTGGTCGAAGGTGATCAGGGCGATCGCATCCGGGTTCTGCGCGGTCACGTCGGCGATCTGCGTCGTGAAGTTGGTGTCACCCGTGTTGAAGCTGGACTCCGCGACAACGGTTCCTCCGCCGGCCTCGAAGTTGGTCTTCGTGGTCTCGGCGAGGCCGGTGCCGTATGCGTCGTTCTGGTAGATGATGCCGAGGGTGCTGTTGCCGTCCTCTGCGATGAGGTTGCCGAGCACCTCGCCCTGCAGCACATCGGAGGGCGCCGTGCGCCAGTACAGGCCGTTGTCGGCGATGTTGGAGAGGTCGAGGCCCGTGTTGGACGGCGACATCAGCACGACACCGGCGCTGGTGACCTGCTCGTAGATGTTGCGGGTCTGCGCGGATGCCGCGGCACCGGAGATGGCCGAGACGCCCTGCGAGAGCAGGTCGGTGACCGAGGTGGTCACGACGTCGACGCTGGTGTCACCCTCGTCGCGCACGATCAGCTCGAGCTGGATGCCGAGGTCGGCGGCGTTGATGTCCTCGACGGCGAGCTTCGCGGCCGCGATCTGGGGCGGGCCGAGGAACGCGAGCGAACCGCTCTGCGGGGCCAGCTGGCCGACCTTCATCGACAGGTCGCGGTCGCCCGCCTCGATGGGCAGCGCGCTGCCTGCATCGGCGGTCGCCGTTTCGGAGGGCGACGTGGTCGCCTCCGGAGAGGCTCCGCTGCTGCATCCGGTGAGAACAAGTGCGCTGACGCCGATGAGGGCGACTCCGCTCAGCATGGCCCGGACAGAGCGCGAAGCCGAGGCCTTCACTATTACACTCATGGTGCTCCTTGGCTCGATCAAACACTGGTGAGGCAGTTCGGACGACTGCCGTTGAGTCACAGTATTGTCCGCCGCACGCCGAAACAAGGTTTTTGTGGCCACAACGTTGCGTCCCGTGTCAAATCGTTACATCCTCCGGACGTGCCGCCCACTGCCCCGGTGCAGGCTCGCGCCGCGTGCGGGCGCGCTCAGACGAGTTCGGGGATGCTGCGCCGGCCGTTGCGCGTGCCGACGGCGGCATCCACCGCGAGGATCACCAGCGCCAGCCAGACCAGGGAGAACCCGACCCAGCGTGCGGTCGACATGGCCTCGTTCAAGATCAGCACGCCGACGAGGAACTGGATGATGGGCGCGAAGTACTGGATGAAGCCGAGCACGACCAGAGGAAGGCGCCGCGATGCCGCCGCGAAGAACAGCAGCGGGATGGCGGTAATCACGCCGGTGCCGATCAGCAGCAGCGTGTGCACGGCGCTGACCGTGCCGAACGTGATGCCGGTGGTCGCCCCGACCACGAGGAGCTGGATCACGGCGACCGGCAGCAGCCAGAGCGTCTCCATGCTCAGGCCGGCGACGGCGTCGACCGTGGGGCCCACCCGCTTCTTGATGTAGCCGTAGAACCCGAACGAGAACGCGAGCGTGAGCGCGATCCAGGGCACGCTGCCCGCACTGATCGCCAGCACCAGCACGGCCACGAGGCTGATCCCGACTGCGGCCCACTGTGCCGGGCGCAGCTTCTCGCGCAGGAAGAAGACGCCGAGGAAGACGGTGACGATGGGGTTGATGAAGTAACCCAGCGAGGCCTCGACGACCTGGCCGCTCAGGGTGCCGTAGACGTAGGTCTGCCAGTTGACGTAGATGAGCACGCCGGCCGCCGCCATGGTGAAGGCGATGCGCGGCCGCTTGAGCAGGGCGAGGAAGAGCCGGTAGCGGCGCGTGATCGCGAGCAGGATCGCGCAGAACACCAGCGAGAACACGATCCGCCAGGCGACCACTTCGAACGCGCCGGTCGGCGCGAGGGCGATGAAGTAGATGGGCAGGAAGCCCCAGAGCACATAGGCGGAGACCGCGTAGATCAGGCCGGCGCGGCGGGTACCGGCATCCGTCACCGGAGCTGTCGTCTGCTGGTCAACGGATTCTGGCACCTCGGGAGTCTACGCCTGCATACAGTGCGCAGCGGGCCGACCCGCGCCCAGATGGGGAGCGCGGACAACAAAAGACCCGGACGGCAGGGCCATCCGGGTCTTTCGCGAAAACGCTGAGAATCAGCGGGAGAGGTGCTTAGCGCACAACCACTGCGAGCACGTCACGAGCCGACAGCACGAGGAGGTCCTCGCCGCCGAACTTCACTTCGGTTCCGCCGTACTTGGAGTAGAGCACCTTGTCGCCGACGGCGACGTCGAGCGGGACGCGGTTGCCGTTGTCATCGATGCGGCCGGGGCCCACAGCCACGACCTCGCCCTCCTGGGGCTTCTCCTTGGCGGTGTCAGGGATGACGAGGCCCGACGCAGTGACCTGCTCGGCCTCAACCTGCTTGATGACAATGCGATCCTCGAGCGGCTTGATGCTGACCGACACGGTTGACCTCTTTCTAGAAAAGACTAAGGAATTAGCACACTCACACCGAGAGTGCTAAGTCGAGTTTAGGCCCTGGCTGGCACTCGTGCAACGTGAGTGCCAGACAAGTCGGCCCGAATCGGGCGGCGTTCGCCAACAGCGTGAGGCGCCGGGTGGCGGATGCCGCGGCCAACCGCCGTGCGGCCGCCGCCGCGCGCCCGGCTGCGGCCCTGGCGGTGTTAGCGTGGCGGTATGGAACGCAGTGAGCTCGTCGCCCTCCTCTCGCCCGAAGGGCTTCGGCTGCTCGACTCGTTGCCGGAGTGGGATTCGTCCACCGACGTGGTGCGCACCGTCGCCGCGCTGCGCAAGGAGGGGCACCCGCCCGAGCTCGTCGCCGCCGTGCTCAGCCAGGCGAGGCTCCGTGCCAAGGCGGCAGCCAAGTTCGGCGAGTTCGCCAGCACCATGCTCTTCACCGAGGCCGGGCTGGAACAGGCGACCCGGCTGCGCGTCGCCGCCCTGCACGCCGGCCGTTTCGCCGCCGCCGGGGTGCAGCACGTGGCCGACCTCGGCTGCGGCATCGGCGGCGACGCCCTCGCGATGGCCGCCCTCGAGCTGCGGGTGACCGCCGCCGACGCCGACGAGGTGACCGCGACGCTGGCCTCCTTCAACCTGGCGCCGTTCCCCCGCGCGACCGTGCTGCACGCCCGCGCGGAGGAGATCGACCTGGACGGCCTCG
>NZ_MPZN01000020.1 GCF_002936985.1 Microterricola pindariensis
TCACCTTGGCGGCGGCGCGTGCCCTCGCCGCAGCCCAGAACGCCGTCTCGGCGGCCGATTCTGCTGCCACCGCCGCCGACACCGAACAGCGCGAGCGGCTGGACGAGCAGGGCTTCGAGAGTGCCGCGGCCGTCGTGGCCGCGCACCTCGACGCCGAGCGGCGCACGGCGATGGAGGCGGGCCTCCGGGCGCACGATGACGCGGTCGCGGCGGCAACGGCGACGCTCTCCGAGCCCGAACTCGCCGGGCTGCCGAGCGAAGAGGTCGAGCTCGAGGAGTCGGAGGCGGCCGTGCAGCTCGCCCGCGCGGCCCGCGACGAGGCCCTCGCCCGGCGGGCGACGCTCACCGCGCACGCGGCCAGCCTGAGCGAGCTCGTCGACACCGTCGCGACGGCGTTGGCGGCATCCGCGGAGCTGATCGGCCGTCACGAGGTCGTGGCCCGCCTGGCCGCGACGGTGAAGGGTGACGCCCCGAACGACCGGAGGATGCGCTTGGAGAGCTTCGTGCTCGCCGCGGAGCTCGAGGAGATCGTGGCCGCGGCGAACGCCAGACTGCACCAGATGAGCGGCGGCCGCTACCTGCTCGAGCACGACGACGCCGTCGGCTACCGCTCCACGCAGTCCGGCCTCGGTCTGGCGATCCTCGACAGCCACACCGGGGCGCAGCGGCCGACGCACTCGCTCTCTGGCGGCGAGACGTTCCTGGCGTCCCTCGCCCTGGCGCTCGGCCTGGCCGAGGTCGTCACCGGACGGGCCGGCGGCATCACTCTCGACACCCTCTTCATCGACGAGGGATTCGGGTCGTTGGACGCCGAGACGCTCGAGATCGCGATGACGACACTCGACGGGCTGCGCACGGGAGGCCGCACCATCGGGCTGATCAGCCACGTCGAGGCGATGAAGGAGCAGATTCACGCCTCGCTGCAGGTGGCCGTCAGCGAACAGGGGTGGAGCACGATCAGCCAGCAGGCGGGATAGGCCGCGCGTCCGACCGGCTACACAGGCGTCGCCACGACCTTGCTCGAGGAGCGCGCCTGCAGCAGCGGCACGATCTGCTCGACCCCGATGCGGGTGAAGTGCTCCGCCTCGCGGTGCGCCGCGAAGCCGGCCGCGTCGACGAAGCACTCCACGATGACGATCTCCTCGGGGTTCTCAACGTTGCGGAAGTACTCGAAGCTCAGGCACGCCGGCTCGCGGCGCGTGGCAGCGGTCAGTTCGGCCAGAAGCCCGAGCACGGTCTCCAGCTGCCCCTCTCTCGGCTGGTAGCGGGCGATGACCTGGAAGAAGCTCTCTGGCACGGGTGGTGTTCCTTGATGTGAGGGGGCGGATGGCGGGGTGGGGCCTGGGCGGCTAGACGACGCGGTCGTTCCCGCCGTCGACGGTGATGTGGGCTCCCGTGGTGGCCGGGAACCCGGCACAGAGCGCGACGACGGCGTCCGCCACCGTGGCGCTCGTCACCTCGACGCCCAGCAGGTTGCGGGTGCGGTACTCCTCAACGCTCAGGCCGTACCGGGATGCACGCTCCGCGAGCAGCTCCGGGGTCCAGATCGCCGTGTCGAAGACCGCATCGGGCTCGACATGGTTGACGCGGATCCGGTCCGCCGCCCACTCCAGCGCCGCGACCCGGGCGAGCTGCGCCGCGGCCGTCTTGCTCGCGGAGTACGCCGCAGCACCGGGGCCGGGGGCAGCCACGTTCTTGGTCGACACCAACACGGCGCGCCCGCCACGCGGCGAGAGCGCGAGCAGCGGGTGGGCGGCGCGCAGCACCCGGGCGACCGCGGTCGCATTCACCCGGAGCGAGCGGTCCCAGAGCGCGTCGTCGAGGGCGGAGAGCGGCGCGCTCTCCGGGAAGATCCCGGCCGCGATGACGAGCATGTCGACGCCGCCGAACTCGCGGGCGGCCAGATCGATCGCCGAGTCGAGCACCGCACCGTCGCTCACGTCCCCGACGACGCCTCGCCAGGCGCGCCCGGGGAAGCTGGAGAGCACGGCCTCGTTGAGGTCGAGGCCGACGACGCTCGCGCCGCGGGCGAGCAGGGCGGCGGCGCAGGCGCGCCCGATCCCCGAGGCCGCACCGGTGACGAGCGCCACCTCGCCCTCCAAGTCACGCCCGCCTCCGGCCGAGCGGATGCGGGCCTGCTCCAGCTCCCAGTACTCGATCTCGAAGCTCTGCGCCTCGTCCAGCGAGGCGTAGCCGCCGTCCCGGTCCGCGGCGTCGATGATATCCATGGTGTGCAGGTAGATGTCATGCACCGCGTCGGCGGCGGCGGGCGTCGCGCCGACCGTGAGCAGGCCGAGCTCGGGGTCGAGCACGACGCGCGGGGCCGGGTCGAGCACCGTGTACTCGCCGTCGCCCCGGTTCTCGGCGACGTAGCGCAGGTAGTCGTCGGCGTAGGCCGCGACGTCGGTGCCGAGCAGGGGCACCCGCTTGGTGCGGATCACGTGCTCCGGCGTCGCCGTGCCGCGCGCGGTGACACCGGCCAGGTCGTCCCGCCCCGCGAATCGCAGTGCGCGCTCGGAGGCCGACTGGCGCACCAGCAGCGGGCGCCCGGCCGCGCGTGCGATGTCGCGCCGGAGTGCGGCGAGCTGGGCCGGTGCCCCGGCACGCTCGACGCGCGCGCCCTCCGCACCCCAGCTCTCGACGCCGAGCGCCGCGGATGCGGCGGCCACAAGCGCGCGGTGACGGTTGAGCGCGGCATCCGCGTCGTCTGCGAAGGTGAACAGGCCGTGGTTGGCCAGCACGATCGCGTCGGCGTCGCCCAGTTCCGTCGAGGCGACCATGCGGGCGAGGTCGAAGCCCGGCATGACGTAGGGCAGCACGACGACCCGCTCGCCGAGGACCTCTGCGGCCCGGCGCAGGCCATCCGGCTGGTCGGTGAGCGCGACGATCGCGTCGGCGTGCGAGTGCAGCACCACGCGGGCGGGCAGGTGGGCGTGCAGCAGCGCCTCGATCGACGCCGTCGGGGCGGTGGCGGAGAGCGATGCCTGCCGCAACTCGTTGACCATTGCGGAGTCGCTCAGTGCCTCGAGCTGCAGCAGCTCGAGCAGGCGCCGGCGCCGGAGCGGTGCGAAGCCCGGCGCCTCGATGGTGCCGAGATCCCAGCCGCTGCCCTTGACGAGGACGAGCTCGAGCTGCGCACCGGTCACGTCCTCACTGCGCGCCTTGATCGAGGTGTTCCCGCCGCCGTGCAGCACGAGCGCGGGGTCGCTGCCGAGCAGCCTCGACACGCGCACGATCTCATCGAGTGCACTCGCGAGTGCGTCGTTCACAGCCGTCATCGCGCGGCCTCCGTCCATACCTGTTTCATGGCGGCGAGCACCCGGTCGAAGCGCTCGCCCTGTCGTTGATAGCTCTCGCGGTCCGCCCCTGGCGACACCACGAGGGCGGGGTCAGGGCTGACCCGCCAGGTGCTCGTGTCCCGGCCGATGCCGTTCGCGGCCAGCGAGGCGGCGCCGCGAGCGCCCAGCTCTGTACCGAGCTGCCGGCGCACCGGGTGGCCGATGACATCGGCGAAGATCTGTGCCCACAGCGGGTTCTTGGCCCCGCCGCCGGCGAGGGTCCAGGGCTCAGCGGAGACGTGTGCGCCGCTCGAGCGCAGCTTCTCGAGCTGCACGCGGTGGTACTGCGTGATGCCCTCCGCGACGGCCCGGGCGATCTCGCGGTGGCCGTGGCTGCCCTTGGCGCCGATCAGGGTGCCGGTGGCGCCCAGGTGCTCGGGAGCCCCGTGCACGAACGGCAGGAACAGCAGGCCGTCGGCCCCCGCTGGCACGGAGGCTGCCGCCGCGAGGAGCTGTTGCGGCGAGACGGCGTCGGCGGACAGCGTCGACATGAGCGAGGAGTACCACTCGATGCTGGCGGCGGAGGTCGGGGCGACCTCCTGCGCCAGCATCAACTCCGGGTCCGGCAGCAGCGCGTTGAGCGTGACGCGCGGCGGCGCATCGCGAACGGGCACCACAACAGAGTTGATCGCCCAGGTTCCGACGATCACCGTGACGTCACCGCGTTCGGTCGAACCGGCGCCGATGGGGCTTGCGACGCAGTCCATGCATCCCGCGACGACCGGAACACCGGCCCGGAGCCCGGTGCGCGCAGCCGCCACGGCCGTCACCTCGCCGATCACAGCGTCGGAGTTGGAGAGCGGAGGCTGCAGGCGCATGAGCTCGCGCGGCACCCCGAGCATGTCGAACACCTCTGGTTCGTAGTCGCGCGAAGCCAGGTCGACCAGCCCGCAACCCGAGGCGTCGGAGTAGTCGGCGTTCGCCTGCCCCGTGAGGCACGCGGTGATCCAGTCTTTGCAGGTGAGCGCCCAGCGTGCCCTGGCGAGCGTCTCCGGCTCGTTGTCGTGCATCCAGCGCAGCAGCACACCGGGCTGCCCGGCCCACGGCACCGAGCCGGTGACGGTGCGGATCCGCTCCACCTCGGCCGCGTCGAGGCCGGCCACGAGATTCTCGCTCCGGGTGTCGGTCGAGGCGAAGGCGCTGCGAACGGGTGCGAGAGCCTCATCGACCAGATAGAGCCCGTTGCCGTGACCGGTGGCGCCCAGCGCCTGCACCGTCCAGCCGTTCGCGTCCAGCCACCCGGTGAGCAGCCCGAGCACATCGGCCACGACCTCCCACAGGGCGGCCATGTCGATCTCTTGGCGGTCGGCGGAGACGGCGACCCGCGGGTTGGGGGCCGAGTAGCTGCGGAGTTCCTGGCCGTCCGCGTCGAACGCGGCGGCCTTGGCCGAGGTGAGACCGACGTCGATCCCGATGTAGCACTGCTTGACTGACACTGTTGCTTCCTTGCTAGTTGCCGGCCGCGTTCTCAGCGCGGACGACCCGCGGCATGAAACGGCGCATCGACTGACGATAGCGGTCGAGCTCGCTGTCGGCGCGCTCGCGGGTCCAGCCGGCGTGCTCCACCAGCACGGCGGCGATGGCGGGGGCGGCGGCGAGGCCGACGTCCCCGTTCAGGGCGACGACCATGCGGCGCAGCACGACATCCTCCAGCGTGAACGCCCCCTCGTTGACGACGGCGTGCACGGCCTCGGCGGCCAGGGCGCCGCTGTCCGGGTCAACGACCCGGGCCAGCTCCGGCGACTCGTCGATCAGCCGGGCGACGGACTCCGCAGCGACCCCGTAGGTGTCGACGAGGCGGGCCGCGGCCGCGGCGGGCAGCGAGGTGCGCCCGATGAAGCCCTCGCGGTACTCGGCCCACTCACCCGTCGGCGCTCCGGGGAGCGCCGCGTTGCGCGTCGGGGAGGCGCCGGGTTTGCGTCCGAGGGCGCGCTCGATCTTCTTCGCAACCAGTTCTCCGAGGGCTCGGTGGGTCGTCAGCTTGCCGCCGATGAGCGTGATGAGGCCGGCGCTCGAGCCGCTGTGCACGAGGATCTCGTGGTCGCGGCTGACCTTGGACGGGTCGTCCAGCTCGCCCACATACGGCAGGGGGCGTACCCCGGAGTACGACCACAGCACGTCCTCCGTGCTCAGCCTGGCCCGCGGGATCAGCCGGTTGACGGCGTTGAGCAGGTAGGCGCTCTCGTCACCGTCGATGACGATCGAGTCGATGGAGTCGTTGTAGGGGATGTCGGTCGTCCCGATCATGTACCTGCCGTTCCACGGCAGCACGAACATCGGTCGTGCGTCATCCGGGGACTCGAAGAAGATGCAGCTGTCCGGCGCGCCGTCGAAGGGGTCGACGACGAGGTGGCTGCCCTTGGTCGGGCCCATCTTCCGATCGTGGCCGCCGGCCAGCGCGAGCACCTCGTCGACCCACGGGCCCGCGGCGTTGACGACGAGCTTGGCGTCGATCTGCTTGAGGCCGCCGTCGAGCCGGTCGCGGTACTGGATGCCGCTGATGCGGCCGCCGCTGCGCACGAGCGACTCGACCTTGGAGTGCGTCAGCAGCGTGGCGCCGTGCTCGTGCGCGTCGACGGCGAGCTCGAGGCTCAGGCGCTCGGTGAGCGGGACGTGCGCGTCATGAAAGAGCCCGCCCCACTTGACGCCGCCCTCGGCCAGTTCCGGCCAGTCGCGGCGCATCCGGGCGCCGAAGACGATCCGATTGAACGGCAGCGGCTTGCCGATGGCGAGCACGTCGTGGAGCATGAGCCCGCAGGCGACCAGCCAGCCCGGCCGGCTCTGCCCCTTCACGAACGGCACCAGCATGGGGTAGTGGTGCACCAGGTGGGGGGCACGCTTGAGCAGGATGTTGCGCTCGCGAATCGACTCGTACACGAGGTGCAGTTCGAGGCGTTCGAGGTACTTCAGCCCGCCGTGGATGAGACGGGTCGAGATGGCGGAGGTGCGCGCCCCGATGTCGTCCTGGTCGATGAGGACGACGCTGAGGCCGCGTCGCGCCGCCTCACGGGCGACCGCGAGGCCGTTGATTCCTGCGCCGATCACGGCGACGTCGACGGGGGCTACATTGCGTGCATAGCTCGACAGAGCGGGCATGGTGGTCCTTAGAAACAACAGGGGCGCGGGATGGTTGCCCTCCCGCGCCCTCCGATCAGTGGGAGAGTTCCTCGTACAGCGCGAAGGCCTCGTCGGGGCTGAGGTTCTCGTGCACGACGGCGCGGACGGCGGCGAGCATCGCCGAGGGGTGCTCCGACTGGAAGACGTTGCGCCCCATGTCGACGCCCGCGGCGCCCTCCTGCATGGCGCGGTAGGCCACCGTGAGGGCCTCCTTCTCCTCGACCTTCTTTCCACCGGCGATGATGATCGGCACCGGGCAGGCGGAGGTGATCGTCTCGAAGCCCTCCTCCACGTAGTAGGTCTTCACGAAGGCGGCGCCGAGCTCGGCCGACATGCGGGTCGCGAGCCGGAAGTAGCGGGCGTCGCGGACCATGTCCCGGCCGACGGCCGTGACGGCGAGCACCGGGATGCCGGTGGCCTGGCCCTGGTCGACCAGGGTGGTGAGGTTCTTGATCGACTTGGTCTCGTTCTCGCTGCCGACGAAGACCTGCACGGCCAACGCTGCGGCATCCACGCGCACGGCGTCGTCGATGCTGACGGCGAGCTCCTCGTTGGAGAGGTCGGTCAGCACGCTGGGGCCGCCGCTGGCCCGCAGGACGATGCCCTTTCCGCTCTCGGCGGGGATCGTCGTGCGCAGCGCGCCCCGGGTGAGCATCAACGCGTCGGCCTGCGGGATCAGGGGGACGATCGAGCGGTCGAGGCGCTCCAGACCGGAGGTGGGGCCCTGGAAATAGCCGTGGTCGAAGGCAAGCATGACGGTCTTGCCGTCGGCCGGGTCGAAGATGCGCGACAGACGGGCGCGCATGCCCCAGTCCTGCCCGCCCAAGCCCTTGAGGTGGAAGGCGCCAGTGGCGCCGGCGGTCGCGCCGCCGAAGTCGGTGCCTTCGCGGAGGTCGTCGAGGTCAGCCATGTGTGGTCTCCTTGTTCTTGTTTCTGATCTGGAGGGTGTCGCGCAGTCGCGCAAGAGAGGATCGTCCGGTTCCCGTGGCGGCGGCCGAGACAACCACGACGGCGACGACGAGGACGCCCTTGAGGATGTTCTGGGCGCCGATGCTCCAGCCGACGAGGTTGAGCAGGCCGGAGAGCAGCACGAAGAAGAGGGCACCGGTCCAGGCACCGGCCGCCACCGCCCGACCGCCGGAGATGAGGGTGCCGCCGATCACCACGACGGCGATCGAGTCGAGCATGTAGGAGGTGCCGAGCACCGTGCTCGGCGAGATGAACGCGGCGAGCAGGCCGCCGGCGAGGCCGGCGAACGCTCCGCAGAGCAGGTAGGCGAGCGCGGTGATCGCCCACACCTTGATGCCGGCCCGCTCGGCCGCGCGGGCGCTCTGGCCCACCGCGATGATCGAGAGCCCGAAGCGGGTGTGCCGGAGCATCAGCGCGACCACGATCGTCACGGCCAGGACGAGCAGCGCGATCAGCGGGACGCCGAGGATCTTGGCGTTCACGAACGCCCGCAGGCCGGCATCCGCCGAGTGCCTGCTCGCGTCGGCAAGGAGCAGGGTGGCCGAGGAGACGATGAGGCTCGTCGCCAGGGTCGCGATGATCGGCGGCACCCGCAGGAGCAGGATCGCGATCACGCTGCAGACGGCGGCCGCGATGCCGGCTCCGACGGCGGCGAGGACACCGGCAGTGGGGCCCGCAGCTGCGCCCACCGCGACGGACACGTAGGAGGCCATCGAGATGATCGTGCCGACGGAGACATCGATATTGCCGGGGCCCAGCGTGATGACGAGCATCTGGCCGAGTGCGACGAGCACCAGGAAAGGCGCGAGCGTGAGCGCTTGGGCGAGCGGGTCGAATGGCGCGCCGGGGCGCACGACCACGATCAGCGCCCAGACGGCCAGCACTCCGATGAGCGACCAGCCCCAGGCCGGCCAGCTGAGCCGCCGGCGTCGGGGCGAAGCGTCTGGACTCGTCAGCGGGGCGGTGGAAAGCGTGGCGCTCATCGGGTGAACCTCTCTGTGATGATGCGGCCGGCGAGAACGGCGAGGACGATGATTCCCTGCGCCGCGGATTGCAGGCTGGAGGACAAGCTCATGAGGCTGAGGAGGACCGTGATCAGGCCGAGGGTGACCGCGCCGAGGGTGGCGCCGATGGGGAGGGCGCGCCCTCCCGAGAAGGTGCCGCCGCCGAGGATCACCGCGGCGATCGTCATCAGCGTGAAGTTGCTGGCGGAGTTGATATCGCCAGAGCGGGTCTGCGACGCCAGCAGGAGGCCGGAGACGACGATCAGGACGGCTGCGAGCACGTAGGCCGTAACCCTGGTTCCGGCGAGCGACCAGCCGGCCTTCTGCAGGGTCGGGGCGCTGCTGCCGAGCGCCCGCATCCTGGACCCGATGCGGCTCTGCCTGGCGAGATACCAGCCGATCAGGGTGGCGACCACGATGAAGACGAGGGGTGCAGGAACACTGTCGGGGCGCCAGCGGCCGATGGCGGTCAGCCAGTCGGGGGTCGCTCCTCCGGGGGTTGGCAGGATCTGCAGGCCGAGCCCGATCCAGACGAAGGACATGCCGAGCGTGATGATGATGGAGGGCACCCCGCGCTTCTGCACGATCAGCCCGAGCAGCGCGTACACGCCGACGATTGCAACGAGCAGCCCCCAGCCGAGGAGTGGGCTCTCGGCTAGGAGGGTCGCCGCGATCACCGTGACGAGCCCGATCAGCGCACCGATGCCCAGGTCGATGTCGCCGACGGACATGATGAGCATCTGGGCCTGGGCGGCGAAGACGAGCGGCACCGCGGACATGAGCATGAGGGTCAGGCCCGAGACGCTCAGGATGCCGGGCTGGTTGACCACGGAGATCCCGAAGATCACCACGAGGGCGACCAGTGAGAGAAGCGCGGGGAAGCCGTGGACGGCGCTCACGCGGGCACGGCCCGCGAGGCCCGGCCGGGCGCTGGCCTGGATTGTCGTCGTCATCGCTGGTCTCCGGTGTTCTCGTCAAAGGAGTCGGCGATGATCCGCTCCTCCGTGTTGGATTCGCCGCTGAGCTCCGAGACCAGCCGGTTCGCGCGGAAGACGTAGACCCGGTCGCAGTGCGCCATCTCGCTGTTCTCCGTCGAGTACCAGACGATGCATCGCCCGGCGGCGGCCTCGGCTTTCATCAGGGCGTAGAGCTCGTTCTTGGTGGCAACGTCGACGCCGCGGAAGGGGTCGTCGAGCAGCACCATCTGGGCGTCGGCGGCGAATGCGCGCGCGACGAGGACCTTCTGCTGGTTGCCGCCGCTGAGCGCGGTGATGGGCGTGGCCGCGTCCCCGCGCACCTTGAGGGCGCCAATCCACTCGGCGGCGAGCTCCCGCTTGGCCCGGCCGTTGATGATGCCGAGGCGGCTGATGCCGCGCATGGCCGAGATGGTGAGGTTCTCCGCAACGCTCCACAGCGGCAGGATTCCCGACGTCTGGCGGTCTCCAGGCACGTAGGCCCGGCGTCGCGGGACGGTGACGCCGCGGCTCAGTGCGCCCGCGCCCCACAGCTTGTTCAGCAGCTGCTCCTGGCCCTGCCCGGCGAGGCCGGCGAGCCCGATGAGTTCCCCGGCGCGCGCCTCGAAGGAGATGCCGGAGGCCGCCCGCACGGTCGCGACGATCGCGCCGCGCTCAGCGGTCAGGTCCGCGGCGCGCGGGGCGGTCACATCGGCACCGGCGGCCCGGACCTCGCCGCCCATCGCCACGAGCAGCTCGCTCTCGGAGGTGGCGGCGGCGGCAAACGTCTCCACGACGGTGCCGTCCTTCATCACGGCGATGCGGTCGCTGTTGGCGAGCACCTCCTGCATCCGGTGCGAGATGAGCAGCACGCTCACTCCGCGGCGGGTGAGGGTGCGCAGGTGCGCGTAGAGCTGGGCGGTGGCGTCCACGCCGAGTGACTCAGTCGGCTCGTCGAGGATGAGCATGCTGAGCGCGTCGGTGCAGAGCGCGCGGGCGATCTCGACCATCTGCCGCTCCGCCATGGCCAGTTCGCCGGTGCGGCGCAGCACGGAGATGCCGTGCCCGGGGAAGACCGTGTCCAACGCGGTGCCGATCCGCTGTTCGGCGCGCCCCCGCCAGCCCCAGAGCCCTGTCGGGCGCGGGTCAGAGAGCGCGGCGTTCTCCGCCACGGTCAGGTCGTCGCAGAGCGCAAGCTCCTGATAGACCATGCGTACCCCGGATGCCGCGGCGGAGTCCGCGTTCCAGGCGGCGCCGGCGCGGCGCTCCCGCGCATCGACGGCGCCGTCATCTGGCTGCTCGATGCCGGCGAGCATCCGCATGAGTGTGCTCTTCCCCGCACCGTTGTGTCCGACGAGTCCGAGGATCTCACCATGCTCCAGTCGCAGATCGACGCCCCGAAGCGCGCGGGTCTTGCCGTAGCTCTTCGTCACGCCCCGCGCGACGATGGTCGGCGCGGTGCTCGGGGTGCTGGGCACCGCCGTGGCCGATTCGCTGAGTGCTGTGTCTGACATGGTTATTCCTCGGACTCGCCGTTCACTCTGGGTTACTTGATGGCGGGGGCGAGGACGTCCTCGCCCGCCACGATGGCGGCGATGGCGGCGTCAACGCTCGCCTTGTCCCACTGGTTGGCGGCGTACTCGTCGGAGCCCAGCTTCTCGACCCAGTAGTCGAGGTCGGCCTGCGAGATCTCGAGCAGCGGGAGGACGACCTCGCGCGGGACGTCCTGGCCGTCCAGCACTGCGAGCGCGACGTAGATGGCCGCGATGACCTGGCCGGGGTCGGTGAGGGCGGCGAAGGAGCCGTTGTCGATGCCCTTGTCCTTCCAGAAGGTGAGCGACTTGCCGTCGGTGTCGAACACGACGACAGGGGCTTCCCGCCCGGCCGACTCGAACGCCTGGACAATGCCCATGCCGCCGATGCAGCCGGGCGCTGCGGCGATCTCGGGCAGCGAGCCGAGCACGGAGACGATTTCCTTCTGCGCGGTGCTGCTGTCGCAGAAACCGTTGATCTCGGCTGCCACGTTGACCTTGGGGTAGCCCTTCAGGATCTCCAGCTGGCGGGCGTGGAACGCCTCCTCCGGCTGGGAGCCGATGACACCGCGGTTGATGATGATGTTGCCCTCGCCGCCGATCGCGTCGAGCGCTGGCTGAATCGAGACCTCGCCCCACATGTCATAGGCGTTGCGCACGACGTGGGCGCAGGGGGCGTCCATGTCGGCGTCGAGGACGACAACGGTGATGCCGGCGTCGCAGGCTTCTTCAACAGCGGGGATCAGCGCGGTGGAGGACGCCGGGATGACCAGCAGCACGTCAGGGTTCTGCAGCACGAGGCTGCGAATCTGGGAGGCCTGCTCGGTGGCGCTGTTCTCGCCGGGGGCGTTCACGGTCGAGAACTCGGAGACGACGCCGTCGGCCTTGAGCTTGGCTGCCTCCTCCTCGAACTTGTTGATGAGGGTGAGGCGCCATCCGTTGACGAAGCCGTTGCTGAGGGCGATCGAGATGCCGTCTCCGTCGCCGGCCGGAGCCGAGCCGGTGTCGGCGCCTGCCGCGCATCCAGTGAGTGTGAGTGCGGCGATGGCCGCGGCAGCGATGCTGACTCGCCGAAGGGATCTAAACGACATTGTTGTCCTCCATTAGTGGATTCGCGTCTTTGCGCGTGGTGCAGGGGGTGCGGTGGTGCCTCGTGATCGACGGGAAAATCTGTCAATCCCGCGCTTACTTGTAGTCCCTAACTCGTAATGACAAGTTGGTAGTGATATGAATATAGGGACACACACCGGCGCTGTCAAACAGGCGGCGAACGGTAGTCTCGGGATCGTCATAGATGGCGTCTCGCATGAAGGGGGACTCATGAGCGGCGCATCTCTGCGCGATCAGCAGCTCGATCGCGCATCAAGGGACCCACTCTGGGTGCAGCTTTCCGGCGTCATCCGGGGGGCCATCGAGAACGGGCAGCTCAGCGCGGACCAGGCGCTGCCGTCCGAGGCCGAGCTCATCGACCGCTTCGGTGTTTCCCGCACCGTCGTGCGCGAGGCCCTGGCCGACCTCGTGCAACGAGGACTGATCTACAAGATCCGCGCCAAGGGGTCCTTCGTGTCGCCTCCGCGCCGCGATCTCGGATTCATCGGCTCGACCCTCGGCTCCTCAGACGACCTGCTGGCCGCAGGCCGCAGCTCGTCCACGCGTGTCCTCGCCCTCGCCGAGGGCAGTGCGGACAGCGCAGAGGCCGGCGCCCTCCGCATCTCGGAGGGAGCACCCGTCATCCGCCTCCGGCGCCTGCGCTCGGTCGACGGGACACCGGCACTTCTGGTGCAGACGACGCTCCCCAAGGAACCGTTCAGCGGTCTGCTGCGGAGCAACCTGGAGAATCGCTCACTCTACGAGCACCTGCGCCGGCACTACGGGGTCGCACCGGTCGGCGCTGACCGGTGGATCCAGGCCGTCATCCCCTCTGCCGAGGACGCCGCACTCTTGGAACTGCCGGGCGGCTCCCCCGTCCTGCACATCGAGTCGATCGCGTGGGGTGCAGACGAGATCCCCTTCGAGTACTACCGCGCACTGCACCGCACGGACGAGTCGCGGTTCTACCTCGGCATTCGCTAGGGGCGTCGCCCTAGGCGGCGAGCCCCAGGTGGGCTCGGCTCGGTGCGACCGGTCGGGTGCCCGGGATGGTCGCCCCGGCCGGGATCGTCTCGTCGTCGCCCACGCGGGCGCCCTCGCCGATGCGTGCGCCCTTGCCGACGGTGACCCGGTTGCCGAGCCGCGCCCGCACCCCGACGACGGCGTGTGGCGCGAGGTGGGCCCGCGCCCCCAGGCGTGCCTCGGCTCCGACGATCGCGCCCGGCTCGATCCAGCTGTCCGGGCCGATCTGAGCCTCGGCATGCACCTCGGCCCCGGGGTCGACGTAGCTCCCCCGCGCGATGTAGGCGGTGCGGTGCACCGTGGCCTCGGCCGAGACGAAGCCGCGGCCGTTCGCGTGGTGACGGTACCGGCGCAGCACGCCGGCGCTGTCTTCAATGTCCACGTAGTTGGTGCTCATCGCGGCCCCTCTCTGCTCTACGGGATCGATCTCGCCCTGCGCGCGGCCCGGCCGGCGCGGCGCGACATCGTTGGCACTTCTCTGCGATCAGAACACCCGCCGCTGCGTGCACGCTGCGTGTTGGCTGCGCCCACGCCGTGACTGTCCCGATCCACTGTTGACATAACACGGCGGATGCGGCTGGCATTCCCCCCGCGCCGGGCGGCCCACCGCGCTACTGCTGCGCGACCCACGCCCCCGCGGAGCAGGTGTAGAAGGCCATGCTGGCGGTGTCGAGGTAGATGTCGCCGTCCGCGCCGCACGCGGCCGCCGGGTCCGGGCTGCCCGTGCCGAGCGACACCTGCGTGCCGGCGACCCCGGGCTCGCCCGGCTTGCCTGGCTTGCCCGGCTCGCCCTGGGCGCCGGTCGCGCCGGTCTCCCCCTGTTCGCCCTGCTCGCCGGCCAGGTTCTCTGCGGCGTTCTGCTTGATGTTGCCGACGGAGGTCCACACACCGTCCTGGCGCAGGTACACGTTGGCGCTCTGCAGGTCGATATAGAGGTCGCCGTCGAAGCCGGCGTCCACCGACGGGGCCCCGACGCCGGCCCGCACGATCGAGCCCGTTGGCATCAACTCGGCGATCATCGCGTCGAGGGCGGCCTGGTCCAGCGGCGGCTCGCTCGGCTCGGGCGTCTCCGCGCTCGGCTCGGGCGTCGCCGTCACATAGACGGTGGGCGCCGGGGCGGGCTCCGCTGTCGCCGCGGCCATGCTGGATCCGAGGAAGGAGGCGACGAAGGCGAGCAGCACGACGCCGGCCCCGATCCAGAGCAGCGTGGCCCTGGTGACCGCCGCGGCTGGCTTGCCGACCGGGTCGCCGGCGGGCGCGCCGGCGGGCGCCGACCCCGGGGTGCCGGCGGGCACGGGTCCTGAGGTGGAGTCGGGTCGATCGTTGGCTTCGGTCACGGTGGGCTCCTTCGCAC
Source organism: Microterricola pindariensis (assembly GCF_002936985.1). Taxonomy (GTDB): domain Bacteria; phylum Actinomycetota; class Actinomycetes; order Actinomycetales; family Microbacteriaceae; genus Microterricola; species Microterricola pindariensis. The sequence goes on from NZ_MPZN01000020.1 coordinate 14,380, forward strand.
GCGGTTGCCGCAGAGCTTAGCGGCGCGCACCGGCCGAGTGCGAGAGGCGAGCGCGCATCGGGCCCACCCGCTCGGGGTGCGGGCCCGCACCCGGCGGTGCCCCGGGCATGCAGAAGGGCCCGCCCGACCGGAAGGTCGAGCGGGCCCAGGGGTGCTGCGTGTGACTACGCGTTGGCCGGCGCGTGGCCGGCGATCTGCGACACGAGTGCGTCGCCGGGGAAGGCCTGAACGAAGTCGGCCTCGATCTCGGCGCGCTCGAGCAGCTCGGCCATGCGGCGCTGGCGCTGCTTGGGGATGAGCGTCACGACGGTGCCCTGCTTGCCGGCGCGGCCGGTGCGGCCGGCGCGGTGCAGGTACGTCTTGTACTCGTCGGGGGCGTCGGCCTGGATCACCAGGTCGATGTCGTCGACGTGGATGCCGCGAGCCGCGACATCCGTGGCCACCAACACGCTGACGCGGCCGCTGGTCAGCTGCGCCAGGTTGCGGGTGCGGCGGGCCTGGTTGAGGTCGCCGTGCAGCGAGACAGCCGGGATGCCGGCGTCGTCGAGCTGGTCGGCGAGCTGCTCGGCGAAGGCGCGGGTGCGGGCGAAGACCAGGGTCTTGCCGTCGCGGTCGGCCAGCTGCTCGATGATCCGGGTCTTGTCGCGCTGCTCGATGAGGAGCACGCGGTGGTCGATGGTCGAGGAGGCCTGGTCTTCACCGGCAACCTCGTGCACCGACGGGGAGGGCAGGAACTCCTTGACGAGGGCGGCGACGCCCTTGTCGAGCGTGGCCGAGAACAGCAGCTTCTGGCCGCCGTCTGCGGTCTCGCGGAGGATGCGCTGCACCGGCTCCAGGAAGCCGAGGTCGCACATGTGATCGGCCTCGTCGAGCACCGTGATGGTGACCTGGCTGAGGTCGAGGCGGCCCTGGTTGATCAGGTCCTCGATGCGGCCAGGGGTGCCGACGATGATGTCGACGCCGCGCTGCAGCGCGCCCACCTGGCGGTGCTGCGGAACGCCGCCGTAGATCTGCGTGGTGAACAGGCCGACGGAGCGCGCGATGGGCTGTACCGTGCGGTCGATCTGCAGGGCGAGCTCGCGGGTCGGGGCGAGGATCAGGGCGCGGGGCTTGCGCGACATGGCGCGCTTCTTGCCGCCGCCGTTCTCCATCAGCTTCTCGACGAGCGGTGCGCCGAAGGCGATGGTCTTGCCCGAGCCGGTCTTGCCGCGGCCGAGGACATCCTTGCCGGCGAGAACGTCGGGGATGGTCGCAGCCTGGATCGGGAACGGGCTCGGTGCGCCGAGCTCGGCGAGGGCAGCAACGATGTTGCCGCCGAGGCCCAGGTCGCCGAAGCTCATGCCGACGACGTCGGAGGCCTGAATGGCCTCGGCCTCGAGGCGCTCGAGCACGACGTCATCCTGCGGGGTGAAGTGGCCCTTGCCCGCGGTTCCGGAGAAGTCGCGCTTCGGGTAGAAGCTCGAGTCGCTGCGGTCCGACTTCTGGAAGCCGGGGCGGTCGAAGTTGTCGCGGCGCGGGGGGCGCTCGTCGAAGTTGCGACGCGGGCGGTCGGCGCGGTCGGCGAAGTCCTTGCGCGGTGCGCGGTCGGCGGCGTTGTACGCGGGGCGTTCGGTGCGCTCCGGACGCTGCGGGCGGTCGTTGTAAGAGGGGCGCTGGCCGTAGGCCGGGCGGTCGCCACGGTCGTTGCGGCTGGCGTCGTATGCGGGGCGCTCGGAGCGCGCGCCGCGGTCGCTGCCGTAGGACGGGCGGTCGTTGCCGCGCTGCGGGCGGTCACCGTAGGCGGGACGCTCGCTGCCCTGGCCGTAGGCCGGGCGTGCACCGCGGTCGTTGTTGTACGCGGGGCGCTCGGAGCGTGCACCGCGGTCGTTGTTGTACGCGGGGCGCTCGGAGCGTGCACCGCGGTCGCTGCCGTAGGACGGGCGGTCGTTGCCGCGCTGCGGACGGTCACCGTAGGCGGGACGCTCGCTGCCCTGGCCGTAGGCCGGGCGTGCACCGCGGTCGTTGCCACGGTCGTTGTTGTACGCGGGGCGCTCGGAGCGTGCACCGCGGTCGCTGCCGTAGGACGGGCGGTCGTTGCCGCGCTGCGGACGGTCGCCGTAGGAGGGACGCTCGCTGCGAGCACCGCGGTCGGCACCGTACGAGGGGCGCTCGGAGCGGGCGCCGTAGGAGGGACGCTCGCCGCGGTCGTTGCCGCGGTCGTTGTTGTAGGCCGGGCGGTCGGTGCGCGGGGCGCGGTCGCCGTAGGACGGGCGCTCGGAGCGCGCGCCACGGTCGCTGCCGTAGGACGGGCGGTCGTTGCCGCGGGCCGGGCGGTCGTTGCCGTATGCGGGGCGGTCGTTTCCGCCGGCGCGGGCTGCGCGCTCGTCGGCGTTCCAGCGAGCCTTCTTGGGGCCGCCCTCTTCCGGACGGTGGCCGCGGTGGCCGGGTGCGCGAGAGCCGGGAGCCTTGGGTCCGCCCTTGCTGCCGCCCTTGGCGTAGGAAGGATCGTAGTTCTTGGCCGTGCGACCCGAAGAATTGTGGTTATTCGACATAGAGATTTCCTGGGTTTTGTTCGAGTACATGGCAGAACAGCGCTGCGCTCCAACGAGCGCACCGCAACTGAGAACCCGGGGAGTAATGACCGGGGCCGTTCACATACATTGTGATTTTTCGCCAACAGAATTGTTGCGAAACCGGCCCACCAGACTTACAAACCCATCCGCATTACACATGCGGTGTCTAGAGCCGACTTGTCTACATTACCGGATGCCGGCTGAGAAGTCGCCCTGAACAGCGCACCCTGCCGGCCGGGCCGGGCCCGGGCCGCCCAGCAATCGCCCCGAAACGCCGCCGAAACGTCTCGCCCTTAGGCTCGCGCCATGACGACAGCAGAACTCCGCCCGACCGCAACCAGGCCCGCCCTCAGCATCGACATCGAGGCACCGCGCCAGGACGAGCTGCTGGGGCTGCTCGAGCAGAGCACTGCCTACGCCCGGAGCCTCGGCTACCCGCCGGAGAGCAACTTCCTGCTCGACGTCGACGCGCTGGAGCGTTCGAGTGTGCGCGTATATGTCGCCCGCGACGAGGGCGGCTGTGCGCTCGGCCTCTCGGCGCTCGTGGCGCTGGAGCCGGAGGCCGACGGCAGCCGGCCCGGCGACGCCGAGCTGAAGCGCATGTTCGTCGGCGAGCGCGCCCGCGGCCTGGGCGTGGCCGGCGCCCTGCTTCGCCGGATCGAGGCGGATGCGGCGGAGCGCGGCATCCGCCGCCTGGTGCTGGAGACGGGCGATCTGCACGCCTCTGCCCTCGCGCTCTACGGCAAGCACGGCTACCGGGAGATCCCGCAGTTCGGGCAATACATCGGCGAGGCGCACAGCATCTGCCTGGCGAAGCCGCTTGCCGGCGAGTAGCCGAAACAGCGGGCCCGGCGGCAGATTCGCGCCGCCCCCGCCGGTGCCCTACGCTCGTCTCACTCGCACCACCACCCCTCGCACCGTTGCGCACCCGGAGCATCAGTGAAATCGAAGCCCGTCCTCGTCGGCCGCTCGCGCCGCACACGGGTGTTCGCCGTGCTCGCCGCGGCCTGCACCGGCCTGCTTTCCACCGCCCTGCTCAGCGGTTTCCACATCGGGGTGCACGAGATCCAGCCGGAATCGGGCACGACGACGTCGGAGCTCGTCACGCCGGAGATCATCGGGATCCGCACCTTCACCACCCCGACCGACATCCGGGTCACCGAGGACGTGGTGTACGGCACGCGGGCCGACGGCACCCTGCTCACCCTCGACGTCTGCGCGCCGGCCGAGGCCGGCATCGAGCGGCCCGCGGTGCTCTCCATTCACGGCGGCAGCTGGGCGCGCGGCGACAAGGCCAACGCCGACTGGCGCGCGGTCTGCCAGTGGCTGGCCAGCGAGGGCTTCGTGGCCTACTCGCTGAACTACCGGCTGGTGCCGGAGAGCCTGTTCCCCGCGGCGATCGACGACGTCGAGCTCGCCGCCCGCTGGGTGCGCGCCCCCGCCAATGCGGAGCGCTTCGGCATCGACCCGGCACGGCTGGGCGCCTTCGGCGGCTCGGCCGGCGGCAACCTGGCCGCGCTGCTCGGCACCCGTGGCACCGGGCCGCTCGACCGCGGCAGCCGGGTCGCGGCGGTCGCCGAGCTCTCGGCGCCGATCGACCTGCGCCGGGCCGCCGTGGTGCGCGATGGCGGCAATGCTCTCGTGCAGGACATCATCAGCCGGTACCTCGGCTGCGCGGAGTGGGCGCTCTGCCCGCAGGCGGAGGACGCCTCCCCTTCGACGTTCATCGACCCGAGCGACCCGCCGTTCCTCATCGGTCACGCCGACGCGGAGTTCATTCCGCTGGCCCAGTCACAGAATTTCGCCGCCGCCCTGGCCGCCGCCGGCGTCGGCGCGGAGCTCGTCACCGCCCCCGGCGACGACCACTCCATCGGCATCCTCGACGCGGCGATGCGCGAGCGCGTCGCGGCGTTCTTCCACGACGCGCTCGGCGCGGCGGCGCCCCAGCGTGCAGCGCTCAGCCGTGAGGCCGGCCCCGGGATCTAGCCGTTGAACTCGGCCGGGTGCGGCCCGACGCGTCCGGCCCCGCCCTCCGGCTCGAGCGCGTCGATCGCGCCCATGGCCGCGTCATCCAGCTCGAAGTCGAACACGGCGAGGTTCTCGGCGATACGCGCGGGCGTCACCGACTTGGGGATGGCGATGCGCCCCTGCTGCAGGTGCCAGCGCAGGATGAGCTGCGCCGGGGTGCGCCCGAGTGCCCGAGCGAGCCCGACGATCTCCGGGTCTGCCAGCAACCCGCCCTGGGCGAGTGGGCTCCACGCCTCCGTTGCGATTCCGTGCGCCGCGTTGAACGCCGCGGTCTCCCGCTGTCGGAGCGCGGGGTGCAGCTCGATCTGGTTGACGGCCGGCACGGTGCCGCCGAGCGCTATCACGCGCTCGAGGTGCTCCGGCAGGAAGTTGGAGACGCCGATCGCGCGGCTCCGGCCGCTCGCCGCGAGCAATTCGAGGGCCTCCCAGCTCTGCAGATAGAGGTCGTTGGCCGGGGCCGGCCAGTGGATGAGGAAGAGGTCGAGCCGATCGAGGCCGAGCGCGTCCAGGCTCCGCTCGAATGCCGCGGCGGCCGGGGCGCCCTGGTCGCTGTTCCAGAGCTTGCTGGTGACGAAGAGCTCGTCGCGGGCGATTCCGGATGCGGCGAGCGCCCGCCCCACACCCTTCTCGTTGCCGTAGATCGAGGCGGTGTCGATGCTGCGGTAGCCGGCCTCGAGCGCTGCGCTGACCGCGGCCTCTGTGGCGTCATCCGGCACTTGGAAGACGCCGAAGCCAATCTGCGGAATCCCGACGCCGTTGTTCAGTGTGAGCGTGGGCACGAGTGTTGTCGTTGCGGGCATGGTTTCTCCTAGTGGGTGGGAACGGGGGTGGTCAGGGTGGGGGTGCCGTGGGGCGCGCGTGCCGGCCGTCTGAACTCGCCACCCGGCGCGAAGGCCGCGACGAGGAGGACGGCGAGCCCGCCGACGGTCACGACGGCACCGGCCCAGATGGGCGAGGTGAAGCCGAGGCCGGCCGCGAGCGTCAGCCCGCCGATCCAGGCGCCGAGCGCGTTGCCGACGTTGAAGGCGGCGATGTTGGCGGAGGATGCCAGCGTCGGGGCCTCGGCGGCGTGCGCCATGACGCGCATCTGCAGTCCGGGGACGGTGGCGAAACCGAAGCCGCCCATCAGCACGAGCGAGAGCAACGTCATGGCCTGGTTGCCGGCCGTCAGGGCGAACACGGCGAGCACCACGGTGAGCGCAACGAGCAGGACGAGCAGGGTGAGCCCGAGGTTCTTGTCCGCCAGGCGGCCCCCGATGATGTTGCCGACGAAGAGTCCGGCGCCGAAGAGCATCAGCAACCAGGGCACGCTGGCAGCGGCGAAGCCACTCACCTCGGTGAGAGTGAAGGCGATGTAGGTGAACGCGCCGAACATTCCGCCGTAGCCGAGCACGGTGATGCCGATGGACAGCCAGACCTGCGGGCTGCGGAACACCCGGAACTCCCCGCGCAGCCCGTCGGGGTTGCGCGCGGCATCCGCCCCTGTTCGCGCGGGCACGAGCAGCGCGATCGCGGCGAAGGAGAGGACGCCCATGAGTGTGATGGCCCAGAACGTCGACCGCCAGCCGGCCGCCTGACCGAGCAGGGTGCCGAGCGGCACGCGCATGACGTTGGCGATGGTGAGGCCGGCGAACATGATCGAGAGGGCGGCCGCTCGCTTGTTCGGGGCGACGAGCTGCGCGGCGACGACCGCGCCGATTCCGAAGAACGCCCCGTGGCAGAGCGCGGCGACGATGCGCCCGGTCATCATCGTGGTGTAGTCGGGGGCGAGCGCCGAGAGCAGGTTGCCGGCGATGAACAGGACCATTAGCCCGAGGAGGGCCGCCTTGCGGTCGACCCTGGTCAGCACGGCGGTGAGGGCGATGGCGCCCAGCGCCACGCTCAGCGCGTAGCCCGAGATGAGGTATCCGGCGGCAGTCTCGGACACGGCGAAGTCCGCGGCGACCTCGGGCAGGAGCCCCATGATCACGAACTCGGTGAGCCCGATGGCGAAGCCGCCGATGGCCAGTGCATACAGCGCGAGGGGCACGAGATGGTTCTCCTTCATTAATTGATGCGTCTGCAACTATCTGCGTGCGCAGTAGTTGCAGACGCTCGCTAAATGCTTGCACACGCGTTATATCTGCGCAAGCTGGTATAGTTTTCGTATACGCAGTGACCGCACCAGGAAGGAGCACCGATGGGCATCGCCGACGACGCCGTTGAGATTCGCGCCCAGGGGTGGCGCGCGCTCGCCGCGGTGCACGGAATCATTGAATCCGCGCTCGAGAAGGCGCTCCAGGGTGAGCACCAGCTCTCGGTCGTTGAGTTCACCGTGCTCGACGCACTGAGCCGCCAGGATGGCTGGCACATGCGCATGCAGCAGCTCGCCCGGGCGACCGCGCTCTCCAGCAGTGCGACCACCCGACTGGTCACCCGCCTCGAAGACCGCGGGCTGCTCACGCGGATCCTCTGCGCCGACGACCGCCGGGGCATCTACACCGAGCTCACCGCGGCCGGCCAGGCGCTGCTCGAGAAGGCACGCCCCACCCACGACGCGACCCTCCACGCCGCCGTCGAGGAGGCCAGGCAGGTGCCGGAGCTCGCGCCGCTCGTCGACGCGCTCGACGCCCTCTATCCTGCGCTCGACCCGTCGGCAGAGATCGTCCTCGCCTGAGGCCGTCGTCGCCCGGGCCCGGCCGCCCAGCGCGCCGCCCCGTCACATCGCCGACACATGAGTGTGTTGAGCTTGGTTCATGACCACAACCCCCATCACCGTCTCAATCGAGCGCACCGTCGACCCGGCGCGCATCGCGGAGGCGACGGCGTGGATGCAGACCGGCATCAATCTCGCCACCCAGTACCCCGGCTTCCTCGGCTCCGGCTGGGTGCGCGCCGGAGCGAACTCCACGACTTGGCACATGCTCTACCGATTCGCGGATGACGCCGCGCTGCTGCGCTGGGAACAATCCCCCGAGCGCGCCTGGTGGCTGGAGAGCGGCAGCGGCTTCGCGCACGAGCAGAAGACCGAGCGGCGCACCGGCATCGAGGGCTGGTTCGACGAGCCCACCGTGGTCACCGTCGAGCACGCGGGCGGCAGCACGCCCGTACCGCCGCGTTGGAAGCAGGCCACGACCATCTGGCTCGGCTTCTTCCCTCTGAACGTCGTCTTCGCCTATCTGACCGCCTGGCTGATTCCCGGCTGGGACGACCTCCCCCTTGCCCTGCGCGCGCTCATCACGACGCTCTGCCTCACGCCGATCATGACGTACCTGATGCTCCCGGCCGTGACCCGGCTGCTCCGGCGCTGGCTGGAGCCGCGGCGCTAAGGGGCGCGCCCGCCTGTCTGGCATTACAGACGGCAGTACCCCGTCGCGCGTTGCCGGGCCGAGCCGCGTGCTGTGCACTGGAAGCATGAGCATCTCAGCGCCCTCCGCCGCCAGCACCGTGACCGTCGGCCAGGGGCCGCTCAGCATCGCGGAGGTCGTGGCCGTCGCCCGGCACGACGCGCAGATCGTGCTCGACCCGGCCGCGCTGGACGCCGTCGCCGCCAGCCGCGCCATCATCGACGACCTGGCCGCCGACCCGGCCGCGCACTACGGCATCTCGACCGGCTTCGGCGCCCTCGCCACGACGTACATCGAGGCCGACCGGCGCGCCCAGCTTCAGGTCAGCCTCGTCCGCTCGCACGCGGCCGGCTCCGGCGCCGAGGTCGAGCGGGAGGTCGTGCGGGCGCTCATGCTGTTGCGCCTCAGCACCCTGATGACCGGCCGCACCGGCGTGCGCCGGGTCACCGCCGAGACCTACGCCGCCATCCTGAACGCCGGCATCACCCCGGTCGTGCGCGAGTACGGCTCGCTCGGCTGCTCCGGCGACCTCGCCCCGCTCGCGCACTGCGCACTGGTGGCGATGGGCGAAGGCGAGATTCGCGCCAGCGAATCTCGCCTTCGCACGGCGGCAGCCCAGAATCAGGCAATCTCAACAACGGGAATCGCGGCCCCCACCATCGCGTCGGCGGGCGACGACTCAGACGACGAAACTCTGATGAGCGCGGCATCCGCCCTCGCCCTGGCCGGCATCGCCCCGCTGCAGCTGGGCGAGAAGGAGGGCCTGGCCCTCATCAACGGCACCGACGGCATGCTCGGCATGCTCTCGCTCGCGATCCACGATCTCGGCGCGCTGCTGCAGACCGCCGACATCGCCGCCTCGATGAGCGTCGAGGGGCTGATGGGCACGGATGCCGTCTTCGCCGCCGATCTGCACAAGCTCCGGCCGCAGGCCGGGCAGGCCCTCTCCGCCGCGAACTTCCGCACGATCCTGGCGGGCTCTCCGATCGTCGCGAGCCACAAGGGGCCGGAGTGCACGCGCGTGCAGGACGCCTACTCGCTGCGCTGCGCCCCGATCGTGCACGGCGCGGCCCGCGACACGGTCGCCCACGCCACGAACGTCGCGCACGCCGAGCTGGCCAGCGCCGTGGACAACCCGGTGCTCACCCTCGACGGCCGGGTGGAGTCCAACGGCAACTTCCACGGCGCCCCCGTCGCCTATGTGCTCGACTTCCTTGCCATCGCGGCCGCCGACGTGGCCAGCATGAGCGAGCGCCGCACCGACCGCTTCCTCGACCGGGCCCGCAACCAGGGCCTCCCGCCGTTCCTCGCGCACGAGGTCGGCGTCGACTCCGGCCTCATGATCGCCCAGTACACCGCGGCCGGCATCGTGAGCGAGATGAAGAGGCTGGCCGTGCCGGCATCCGTGGACTCGATCCCGAGCTCGGCCATGCAGGAGGACCACGTGTCGATGGGCTGGGCCGCCGCCCGCAAGCTGCGACGCTCCATCGACGGGCTCGGCCGGGTGCTCGCCATTGAGCTGCTCACCGCGGCGCGCGGCCTCGCCCTGCGCGCCCCGCTCACCCCCGGTGCCGCGACCGGCGCCGTGACCCTGCTCGTCAACGCCGCCTCGGGCGGCCCCGGCCAGGACCGCTACCTGTCCCCCGAAATCGAGGCCGTCGTCGAGCTGGTGCAGAGCGGGCGCGTGCTGGATTCCGCGAGCGCGGTGACCGGCCCGCTCGCCTAGATCGGCATGCTGGCGGGGTCTGCGCCCGCTCACCCGCGCACGACGACAATTGCGCCAAGCCATTGTGCGCGCCCCATCTGGGTGACAGACTGACGGGGCTGACCTCTCGGCCGGCTGTCCATAACCCGAATGTGGATGGTTTCTGTCATGACACTGCGCTTCGCGAACGACCCTGGATTGGACCCGGGCCGCCCCTGGCGGCGGCACCGGTCAGCCATCGCGCTCACGCTGACGATGGCCCTCGCGATCGCCGGCGCGTCGTCAACGGCGAGCGCCGACGACCAGTCCCTGGAGGCTGCCGATCTCGCGGCCAGCCAGGAGAGCGCCGCGGTCAGCGATCCGGCCGGCCCGGCCGCGACAGATCCGGGGCCCACGCCCGCGGCTGTGGATCCGACGGCGACCCCCGCGGCCACGCCCCCTCCTGCGGCCACGCCGGACCCGACAGCCACGCCAGCACCGATTCCGGTCACGACTCCGACCGTGACGCCCACGCCGACGGTGACGCCCGTGCCGACACCGACCGTGACTCCGACACCCACGGCCACGCCGACCCCGACCCCCTCGCCCACTCCCACTCCCACGCCGTCGGTGACGCCGACCCCCACGCCGACGCCCACCGCGACGCCGACGCCGACGCCCACGGTGACGCCGACGCCCACTCCCACGGCGACCCCGACGACGACACCGACAACGACCCCGCGCCCGGCACCCGGCGTTCGACCGACACCGCCCCGGCTCACCGTGACGACGCCCGCGAACACCGGCCTGGCCGTCGCCCGCCTCGCGGCGACACGCACTTCGGCCGCGATGAGCCGCGCCTCGCTGGTGCTCGCGAAGAGCAAGGCGGAGCTGACGAGGGCCCAAGCCCGCTATGACTTCGTGCAGTCCGAGTACGACGCGGCGCTGCTGGCCGCCACCGCCCTGGCTGATGCCGCGACGACGGCGGAGTCCGTGGCAGACACCTCCACCCGGCTCCTGGTGCAGGCGATGCGGCCGACCGGCTCCCCCCGGCAGGGCGTGAGCCCGCTCGATGTGCTCTTCGGTGACTCCTCGGAAGAGGCGCTCCTGGGCGAACTCTCCACGGTCGAACGGCTCAACAGCCAGAGCGTCGACCCCGAGGTGCTCGCGGCCCGGGCCGACCGCGACCACGACCGCGCCGTGGCCGCCCGTGCCCACGCAGACCAGGCCTTCACCGCCGCTGGGCAGCTCCCGCTCGACGAGGCGCGCACCGAGCTGGCTGCGGCCGAGGCCGCTGTCACGGCCGCGACGGCCGCCGTCGCCGCACTCCGGGTGGCCGGAGCCGCGGCCACGCAGGTCGCTGCGCTGCCGCCGGCGCCCCTCGACGACGGCCGGCTGATCGACGCGGCATGGACCGCGCCGGGTTCCGGCCCGATCACCGACACCTTTGGCCCGCGGCCCGAGAGGCCGGCCGGCGCCGGCCCGTTCCACTACGCCGTCGACATCGGCACCGGCTGCAACGCGTGGATCGTCGCGGCATCAGCTGGCACGGTCAGCGCCGCCGGCGCCTTCTCCGGGCTCGGCAACCGCATCGTGATCGACCACGGCAACGGCGTCACCACCACCTACGCGCACCTCGTCGACGGCGGCATCGCCGTGGGAGTCGGCCAGGCCGTTACGGCCGGCGAGGCCATCGGCTTGTCCGGCAGCACGGGAGTCTCCACCGGCTGCCACCTGCACTTCGAGGTCGCCATCGACGGCGTGCGCACCGACCCCATCCCGTTCCTCGCCGCTCGCGGCGTCACCGTCGGCTGACCCCGGCGTCAGCGCTCGGGGTCAGCGGGCGGAGCCGCGGATGCGGCGGGCCAGCTCGTCCGCGACCTCGCCGATCTGCGCGGCGAGCTCCGGCCAGCGCCCCGGCGCGACGGCATCCTCTGGAAAGGTGAGCGCGATCCCGGCTGCCGGCCAGCCGACGTGGTCACGCACGGCGACGGCGATCGAGGCGAAGTCCGGGGTGACGGCGCTGTCCTCGATGGCGTACCCGCGCTCGCGCACGGCGTGCAGCAGCTGCTTGAGCTCGCCGTAGCTGTGCGGCGGCTGCCCGTTGCGGTCGACGAATGCCGCGGCATCCGGGTACAGGGCGCGCAGCTGCGCCGGCGGCAGGGTGGCGAGCATGGCCCGCCCGCTGGCGGTGAGGTGGGCGGGCAGGCGGATGCCGACGTCGGTGACGAGTCGGGGGCGGCGCGGCGCGCGCTCCTCGGCGATGTAGAGCACGTCGCGGCCGTGCAGCACCACGAGGTGCCCGCTCTCGCCCACCCGGTCTACGAGACCGGCCAGCAGCGGCTGGCCGATGCGGGTGAGTGGTTCCTGGCGGGAGAAGCCGCCACTCAGCTCGAACGCGGCCGGCCCGAGACCGTAGCGCTTGGCCTCCGGCAGGTGCAGCACGAAGCCGTGCTGGGTGAGCACGGCCAGCAGGTGGTAGATGCTCGAGCGCGGGATGTCGAGGGCGGCGGCGATCGTCGCCGCGGCAACGGGGCCGCGCTGCGTCGAGAGGAACGAGAGGATCCGCAGCGTGTGATCGGCGGCGGGCACCTTGCTCGAGACCATCGGGCTCCTTCCGCGGGCCGGGGCCCGCGCGTCTGCGTCGCAACACGTCTGTGATTACAGACACAGGCTAGCCGGTGCGCGTTGTACGCGGCATCCGTTCGGTGTCGAATCAGTGGTGAGGGGTTTCGACAGGCTCAACCAGCGGGAGAGCACGGCCCAGGCAACGGGACGGCCCGACTCAACCACGGCCGCCCCACCACGAAGGAGTGCACCATGTCAGGACCCCGTACCGTCCGCGCCGCCCGCGGCACGACCCTCAGCGCCAAGAGCTGGCAGACCGAGGGGCCGCTGCGGATGCTGATGAACAACCTCGACCCCGAGGTCGCCGAGCACCCGGACGAGCTCGTCGTCTACGGCGGCACCGGCAAGGCGGCGCGCAGCTGGGAGGCCTACGACGCCATCGTGCGCACGCTCGAGACCCTCGACTCCGACGAGACGCTGCTGGTGCAGTCCGGCAAGCCGGTCGGGGTGTTCCGCACGCACGAGTGGGCCCCGCGGGTGCTCATCGCCAACTCCAACCTCGTCGGAGACTGGGCGACGTGGCCGGAGTTCCGCCGTCTCGAGGCGCTCGGCCTGACCATGTACGGACAGATGACGGCCGGCAGCTGGATCTACATCGGCACCCAGGGCATCCTGCAGGGCACCTACGAGACGTTCGCGGCGATCGCGGCCAAGCTCGCGGCGGCCCGCGGCGACGACCCGCACGCCAGCAGCCTCGCCGGCACGCTCACTTTGACCGGCGGCTGCGGCGGGATGGGCGGCGCACAGCCGCTCGCCGTCACCATGAACGAGGGCGTCGTGCTGATCGTGGACGTCGACGCCACCCGGCTGCAGCGCCGCGTCGCCAAGGGCTATCTCGACGAGATGACCGCCGACATCGACGATGCCATCGCCCGGGTGCTCGCCGCCAAGTCCGAGCGCCGCGCGCTGAGCGTCGGCCTCGTCGGCAATGCGGCGACCGTGTTCGCCGAGCTGCTGGCGCGCAAGGTGCCGATCGACATCGTCACCGACCAGACCAGCGCGCACGACCCGCTCGCCTACCTGCCGGAGGGCGTCTCCGTCGACGACTGGCGGGAGCTGGCGGCATCCGCCCCCGAGGGGTTCACCACCCGCGCCCGGGCGTCGATGGCCAAGCAGGTGCAGGCGATGGTCGAGTTCCAGGATGCCGGCGCCGAGGTCTTCGACTACGGCAACTCGATCCGCGCGGAGGCCGAGCTCGGCGGCTACGAGCGCGCCTTCGCCTTCCCCGGATTCGTGCCGGCCTACATCCGCCCGCTGTTCGCCGAGGGCAAGGGACCGTTCCGCTGGGCGGCGCTCTCCGGCGACCCGGCCGACATCGCCGCGACCGACCGGGCGATCCTCGAGCTGTTCCCGGCGGACGAGCACCTGAAGCGCTGGATCACCGCCGCCGGAGAGAAGGTGCAGTTCGAGGGCCTGCCCGCCCGCATCTGCTGGCTCGGCTACAAGGAGCGGCACCTGGCCGGGCTCAAGTTCAACGAGATGGTCGCCTCGGGCGAGCTGAGCGCACCGCTCGTGATCGGCCGCGACCACCTCGACTCCGGTTCCGTCGCCTCGCCGTATCGCGAGACCGAGGCCATGGCCGACGGCTCGGACGCCATCGCAGACTGGCCCCTGCTGAACGCGCTGCTGAACACGGCGTCCGGGGCCACCTGGGTGTCGATCCACCACGGCGGCGGCGTCGGCATCGGCCGCTCCATCCACGCCGGCCAGGTGATCGTCGCCGACGGCACAGACCTCGCCGCGGAGAAGATCGCCCGCGTGCTGGTGAACGACCCGGGCACCGGGGTGATGCGCCACGTCGACGCCGGCTACCCGCGCGCCGTCGAGGTGGCCGCGGAGCGGGGCCTCCGCGTGCCCATGCTGGAAGGCTAGGGCCATGACGACGACACTGCTCAGCGACATCGGCCTGCTGGTCACGAACGATCAGAGCCTCGGCACCGGCCCGACCGGCGAGCTGACGGATGCCGCCCTGCTCGTGACCGACGGCCGAGTGGCCTGGGTCGGGGCGGCCGTCGACGCGGCCGCCGCCATCGCCGAGCTCGGCCTCGGCCCGCTGTCGTCTGTCGCACGGCTGAGCGCGGGCGGCGCCTGCGTGATCCCGGGGTTCGTCGACAGCCACAGCCACCTCGTGTTCGGCGGGGACCGGGCCGCCGAGTTCGAGGCTCGGATGGCCGGCCGGAGGTATGAGGCCGGCGGCATCCGCTCGACGGTCGCCGCGACCCGGGCAGCCACCGACGACGAGCTGCGCGCCCGCCTGGCCGGCTTCCTCGCCGAGCTGCGGGCGCAGGGCACGACTACCGTGGAGATCAAGAGCGGCTACGGCCTCTCGGTCGAGAGCGAGGAGCGGCTCGTCCGGTTGGCCGCCGAGGCCACCGACGAGGTCACCTTCCTCGGCGCGCACGTCGTGCCGGCCGAGTACGCCGGCCGCTCCGACGAGTACGTGGATCTGGTCGTCGGCCCGATGCTGGCCGCCTGCGCGCCGAACGCGAAGTGGGTGGACGTGTTCTGCGAGACGGGCGCGTTCACGGTGGAGCAGAGCCGCCGCGTCCTTTCGGCTGGCATCGCCGCCGGGCTGCTGCCGCGGGTGCACGCCAGCCAGCTGGGGCCGGGCGACGGGGTGCGTCTCGCGATCGAGCTGGGGGCGGCATCCGTCGACCACTGCACCTACCTGAGCGACGAGGACGTCGCCGCACTGGCCGGCTCGAGCACGGTCGCGACCCTGCTGCCCGGCGTCGAATTCTCGACCAGGCAGCCGTACCCGAGCGGCCGCCGGCTGCTCGACGCCGGCGTGACGGTCGCCATCGCCTGCGACACCAACCCCGGCTCGAGTTTCACCTCCTCGATGCCGTTCTGCATCGCGGTCGCCGTGCGCGACATGGGCCTGACCCCGGCCGAGGCACTGTGGGCGGCGACGGCCGGCGGGGCCGCGGCCCTGCGGCGCACGGATGTCGGCCGGCTCAGCGTCGGCGCGCGGGCCGACGTGGTGCAGCTGCGCGCGCCGAGCTACGTGCACCTCGCCTACCGGCCCGGCGTCCCGCTGGTCGAGCGGGTGTGGAAGGACGGCGTGCTCGTCGCCTAATCGGCGCGGGAGCCGGGCCGCGGTGCCTGCTCGGCACCCGCCCCGGCGTGTGCCGCTGCGCCCGCCACGGCCTTCTCTCCCGCCTTCGGTGAGTCGAAGTGCTTGGAGCTGAGGCCGGCCGGCTCAATGCCCGTCCAGCTGTCCCGGTCGAACTGCAGCTCGAGCACGGCGCAGGTGACCATCGGCGGTGACAGCGGCGAGAAGCGGTGGGCCAGATCGCTCATCTCCGGATCGTGGCCGACCACCATCAGGCTGTCGATCGCGTCATCCTGCTCGCGGATGACCTCGAGCATGCCGGAGGCGCTCGTCGCGTAGAGCCGGTGGTCGATGACGACGGCGTCCTCGGCGCCGAGCTCGAGGGCGATCAGCTCGGCGGTTGTGCGGGCGCGGACGGCGGGGCTGGCCAGGATGGTCTCGGGGACGACGCCCCGGGCGAGCAGTCGGCGGCCCATCTCCGGCGCGTCGTGGCGGCCCCGTTTGTTCAACGGGCGGGCCTCATCGACGAGGCTGGGTTCGTCCCAGCTCGATTTGGCGTGTCGAACAAGTATGAGCGTCTTCATGATGGCCCCGCTTCCACCGCCGAGACTACACAGCCAGTCGCGCCCCGTCACCCCACAATCGGCGCGCTCCGCTGTGAATTGGTGCTGCGAAAAAACAGGAGGAGAGCGGAGCGGGGCCGCATATCCGCGCCGCTCCCGTCTGCTCCTGTTTTTTCTGCCGACACCGCGCCACTCGTCGCTCGACAGGCCGGGACGGGCCAGACTGTGTCGGAGCGGCGCAGCCGGCCGCTGCCGCCCTGCCCCGCACGTCCCGTCCCGCCGAGGAGCCCGATGACGTCACAGCATGCACCGACCGCCACGCTCGACGGCTGGGTGAAACGCCCGTTCTCGGGCGCCGGCCTCAGCCACGACTGCTTCGAGAAGGGCGTCGGCCCTGGCGTCGTGCTGATCCCCGAGATTCCCGGCATCACCCCCGAGGTGCTGGGCCTGGCCGAGCACCTCGTCGGCGAGGGTTTCACGGTCGTCGTGCCGTCGCCGTTCGGCGAGCCGGGCCGGGCCGCGACGACGGGCACCGTGCTTCCGATCGCGGCGCGGCTGTGCGTCTCTGCCGAGTTCCGCGCCTTCGCGGTGAACGCCCAGCGCCCGATCACGGGCTACCTGCGCGCGGTGGCGGCCGAGCTCGCGGCCCGGACCCCGGGCAGCGGGGTCGGCGTGATCGGCATGTGCTTCAGCGGGGGCTTCGCGCTGGCCGCCGCCGTCGACGACACCGTGCTGGCCGCGGTCGCCAGCCAGCCGTCTGTGCCATTCCCCATCGGAGCTCGGCGGCGCGCCGACCCGGGGATGAGCGCGGCCGAGTTCGACCGGGTGGCCGAGCGCGCGGCATCCGGCGAGCTCTGCGCCCTGGGCCTGCGCTTCAGCAACGACGCCGTCTCGCGGGGCGCCCGATTCCGCACGCTGAAGCAGCGCCTTGGCGACGCCTTCGAGGTGATCACCCTCGACTCCTCGCCGGGCAACCCCACGGGGTTCCCGAGCAGCGCGCACTCGGTGCTCACCACCGAGCTGCGCGAGACGCCGGGCCACCCGGCGCTGCTCGCCCGAGAGCGAGTCGTCGCGTTCCTGCGCGAGCGGCTCACGCCCACGGGCGGCTGAGACCGCCTCAGCGCAAGGCGAGCCCGGCTGCGACCTCGAGCACGCAGAGCGCGGCCAGGCGCACGGTGCGGCCGTCCGCGGCATCCGCCGTCGCGTCGACCTCGGCGATGTCGACGGAACGCACCCGGGCGTCGGCGCCGGCCGCGCGGGCCGCCTGGCGCAGCTCGTAGGCCGAGATGCCGCCGGGCACGGAGGCCGGGCAGCCCGGCGCCACGGAGCGGTCGCAGACGTCCACGTCCAGGTCGACGTGCACGGGGCCGCCGGCCGCGCCGGCGATGTCGAGCGCCTCGGCCATGACGTCGGCCATCGGGCGGCGGTGCAACTCGTCGCGGTGCACGACGGTGATGCCGTAGTCGCGGGCCCGCTCGGCGTAGCGGCGCGAGTTCGCGAAGTCGGCGATGCCGATCTGCACGATCCGGGTGCCGGCCAGGCCCGCCTCCACCAGCCGCCGCACGGGCGAGCCGTTGTTCACGCCGTCGCGCAGGTCGTAGTGGGCGTCCAGCGTGATGAGCCCGGCGCTCGGCAGCTGCTCACCCCAGACGCCGAGCGCAGCGGAGACAGTCACGGAGTTGTCGCCGCCGAGGGCGACCACCATGTCGGCCAGCCCGGCGGCCCGGGCGAGCGCGGCCAGCGCGCGCTTCTCCCCCGCCGGGCCGTCCGGCTCGTGCACGTTGCCCAGGTCGACGATCGTGAGGTCGGCGATGCTGCGGGGCTCCCCGCGCACGCCCCGGTCGGCGATGAGCGCGTCGGAGTAGCGCGGCAGCACGGCGCGGATCGCGTCGGGCGTCTCCCCCGCGTTCGTGGTGGACAGCGAGGTGCGCCAGGCCGGCAGCCCGACGATCGCCAGGTCGATGTGCGCGCCGGGCATGAGCGCCTCCGGCGCCGGCCAGCCGCCGAGGCGCGGCCAGAGCGGGTCGTGCGGCAGAACGGGCTGGTGGTCGGGGTGCGGTGTCAACGTCGTCACAGCCTCGACGCTAGCAATTCGGATGCCGGCGCGACAGGCATCCGCGCGGCGCGCTGTCTGTGCGGCCAGACGGCGGGCCGGCCCGGCGCGCGGGCGGAGGGATACGGGAATCGACTACGCGAAAAGTGCGCCAAGGCCCGCATCGTGGCGCACTTTTCGCGTAGTCGATACGGCGCGGGAAGCGTGGGACCTCAGCGTTCGGCGGCGAGCAGGCGCAGCAGCTCGGTTTCGCGCGCGGCACTCAGCCCGGCCCGGCGCGGGCGGCCGAGCCCCTGCTCGCGCTCCCAGCGCAGCACGTCGGCCAGCATCTCGGCGCGGGGGCGGTGGCGGAGCCCGGCGGCGACGGCCGCTTGGCCGGAGCGGGCGGAGAAGCCGACGAAGTCGGGGTCGGCCAGCCAGAGCGCCAGCGATTCCTCGCCCATGAACTGCTCGACGCCCTGCGCGCGGAGCCACGCGGATGACGCCGCGACCGTGCCGGCGCGGTGCCCGCCGGCCCGACGGCTGAGGTCGACCCACTCCCCCAGCGGCACGACCGGGCCCACAGCGTTGACGGTCCCGGCGCTCCCGCGCTCCGCCGCGTCGAGGAGGAAGGCGGCGAGGTCGCGCACGTCGACGACCTGGGTCGGCAGTGAGGACTCTGCGGCGACGAGCATCGGCTCGTCGGGCGCCCGTGCGGCACGGGCCGCCCAGGCGCCGCTGCGCCCGGTCTCGTCGCCGGGCCCGCCGATCACCCCCGGCCGCACGATGTGCAGGCGGTCCTCCAGCGCGGCGCGGGAGGCGAGTTCCGCCGCCGCTTTGGCCTCGCCGTACTCGGCCCGCGTGGCGCAATCCCCGTGGAGCGCTGCCAGCGGCTCGGCCGACTCGTCCGCGTCGGGCTCGGCGGACGAGGAGTAGACGCTGGTCGAGGAGATGAGCGTCCAGTGGGTGGCCTGCCCGCCCAGCGCGGCGAGGGCTGAGCGTACGAACCCGGGCTGCCAGGAGAGCTCGACCACGGCGTCCCACGGCCGGGCCGCAACGGCTCCGTATGCGCCGGGGAGCGCGCGATCGGCCACGATCAGCTCCGCGCCATCGGGCACCGCGCCGGATTCGCCGCGGGCCAGGCACGCCACCGCGTGCCCGCGCGCCAGGGCCTGCCCGGCGATCTCGCGGCCGAGCCAGGCGGTGCCGCCCAGGATCAGGATGCGCATCGGGTCCACCTGTCGGCCGGGTCAGCTGCGGTTGAATCGGGTGGGGCCGTCGGGCTGCAGTGCCTCGGCGATGCGCTGCCGCATGTTCGCCGACATCTCCGGCAGCGCGTCGAGCGCGAACCAGGCCGCCTCGGTGTTCTCGCCGTCGGCGGGGTGCGGCTCGCCGCTCACCCAGCGGCAGCGGAACACCAGGTCCAGGTAGGCCGCCCGGTCGCCGTTCGTGTAGGCGCGCTCGGGCAGCGCCTGCACCCAGGCGAGCCGCTCCACCGCGGCGACGACGCCCGCCTCTTCGAGCACCTCGCGCGCCGCGGCATCCGCCGGCTCCTCCGCGGGGTCGATGATGCCGGTCACCGGCGTCCAGGCGCCGTTGTCGGCGCGGCGCACCAGCAGCACCTGCTGGCTGCCGGATGCGGCTTCGCCGCGGAGCACGACGGCGGTCGCCCCGCTCAACCAGAGTGGCGCGGTGCCGATCTTCTCGCGGAGGGTGAGCACGAAGTCGGGGGTGGCCATTCCAGCAGCCTAGGAGAAGAGCGCGATGGACGCGCGCAGGGCCTCCGCCGAGTTCTGCAGCAGCTGCTCCTCGCGGGCGTCGAGCGGCATGTCGAGCACACGGTGCACGCCGCCCGCCCCGACGATGGACGGCAGGCTGAGGGCGACGCCGTCGATGCCCCGGAAGCCGTGCAGCACGCTGGAGACGGGGAGGATTCGGCGCTCGTCCTTGAGCACGGCCTCCACGATGCGGGCGCCGGAGAGGCCGATCGCGTAGTTCGTCGCCCCCTTGCCCTCGATGATCTTGTACGCGGCGTTGACGACGTCGTGGGTGAGCATCTCGAGCCGCTCGCGCGGGAACAGCAGGGCGCCAGCGGCATCCGTCCATTCGCTCAGCGGGGTCTGTCCGATGGTCGCCGTGGACCACAGCGGGAACTCGGTGTCACCGTGCTCGCCGACGATCAGCGCGTGCACGCTCTGCGGGGCGACGCCCGCCGACTCGGCCACGAGCCAGCGCAGCCGGGCGGAGTCGAGCACGGTGCCCGAGCTGAAGATGCGCCCCGGCGGCAGGTCCGTGATGCGCTCGGCGACGGCGGTCAGCACGTCGCACGGGTTGGTCACCAGCACGAACACCGCGTTCGGCGAGAGCTCGGCCAGCCGCGGCATCATCTGCTCGAGGATCCCCACGTTGACGCCGGCCAGCTCCAGCCGGGTCTGCCCCGGCCGCTGCTTGGCGCCGGCGGTGATGACGACGACATCCGACTCGGCGGTCACCTCGATGTCGCTTCCCCCTGTGATACGGGAGGCGCCCGTGAACGGCGTGCCGTGCGCGAGGTCGAGCACCTCGGCTTCGACGCGAGCGGTGGCGATGTCGTAGAGCACGACCTCGCGGGCCGAGCCGCGGATGAGGGCCGCGTAGGCCAGCGAGGAGCCGACACTGCCGGCTCCGACAACGGTGAGCTTGGTGCTGCGTGCGAGCGTCATGCTCCCAGTATTGCCTCGCAGCGGATGCCGCGCGAGTGTTTAGGCGCGGCGGGCGCGCACCACGACATCGCGCAGCGAGACCGCCCGGCCGCCCGGGCTCGTCAGCGTGCGGTCGTGCTCCTCGGCCGTTTCGATGATCCAGCCGGCGGATGCCAGGCGCTGACGGATGTCGGCGAGGGTGACCGTCGCCTCGGCTGGCGGGTTCTCGCCGTGGCCGCCGTGCTCGTGGGCGGCGGGCTCAGTGCCGTGGCCGTGCCCGTGGCCCGCGGCGTCGTCGTGCAGGTGCCCAATGATCAACAGCGTGCCGCCGGGCGCGACCCAGCGGGCGATGTGCTCGTAGAAGTCGAGCTGCGGGATGTTCGGGTGGGCGTAGCTGCTGGTGACCAGCTCGAACGTCCGCTCGGGCTCCCACGCGGTGAGGTCGGCCAGGACCCAGTCCAACGCGTCGGTGAAGCCCGCGGCATCCGCCCGCGCCGTCGCCCGGGCGAGCGCCGTGTCCGAGATATCGGCGCCGGTGACCTGCCAGCCGTTGGCGGCCAGCCAGACCGCCTCGGCGCCGGTGCCGCACCCGGCGTCCAGCGCCGTGCCGGGGGTCAGACCGGCAATCTCCGTGGCGAGGTAGGGATGCGGCGGCGTCTCGCCGGTGCCGGTCGACTCGCTGGCGTGGCTCTCGTCCTGGTGCTTCTGCTCCCAGTACGCCTTGTCGAAGTCGTGCGTCATCCCTCCAGTATCGCTGCCGGCGCCTGCCCGGTCACCCGCTGCCGCGGGCGGGTGCCCGGGGAGCGGCGCGGCGCGGGCTAGGCGGCGGGGACCGGCTCCGGCTCGGCGGCGGGGCCTCCGGCCGCGGCATCCGCCTCGGCCTTGCGCAGCTTGCGCCTCTCGCGCCCGCCCTCGACGAGCGAGTAGAGCACGGGCAGCACCACGAGCGTCAGCAGGGTCGACGAGACGAGGCCGCCGATGACGACGATCGCGAGCGGCTGCGAGATGAAGCCGCCGTGGCCGGTGATGCCGAGCGCCATCGGCAGCAGCGCGAAGATCGTGGCCAGCGCGGTCATCAGGATCGGGCGCAGACGCCGGGAGGCGCCGTGCTCGAGGGCGTCGCGCACACGCATGCCCCGGTCGCGGTACTGGTTCACGAGGTCGACGAGCACGATGGCGTTGGTCACGACGATGCCGATCAGCATGAGCACGCCGATCAGCGAGGCGACACCGAGCGGCACACCGGAGATCACCTGCAGCGCGATCGCGCCGGTCGCCGCGAACGGCACGGACACGAGCAGCAGCAGCGGCTGCAGCAGCGAGCGGAACGTCGCCACCATGACGATGTAGACGATCAGGATCGCCACGAGCAGCGCCAGGCCGAGCTGCGAGAAGGCGTCGGCCTGGTCGGCCGTGACTCCGCCGATCGACGCCGTCGTGCCGGCCGGGATGTCGGCCGCGTCGACAGCCTGGGAGACCTCGGCGCTGGCGGTGCCGAGGTCGTCGCTGTTCGGGGTGGCGGTGACGGTCGCGCTGCGCAGTCCCCGCACGGTGGTGATGGATGCCGGCCCCTCGGCCTGGGCGACGCTCGCCAGCGAGTCCAGGCGCACCGGCCCGGTCACCGTCGGGATCTCGAGCGCGGCCAGCGCCTCGATCGTGCTCGGTGGGTTCGCCGAGGCGATGTAGATGGTGAGCGTGTTCTCGTCGATCACGATCGAGCCGGCCTGGCGCGGCTGCATCGCCTGGGACACCACGCTGCCGAGCGCAACCTCGCTGTAGCCGGCCGCGGCCGCCTCGTCGCGGTTGACCTGCACCGCGATGTAGGTGCGCGACTCGGAGAGGTTGGTGCTGGTCTGCGAGACGGCGTCCAGCTTGCTGAGCGCGGACTCGATGGTGTCCGTCGCCTGCTGGAGGTCGGCCGCGTTGGAGGCGGTGATGTCGACCTCGATGTCGCTGGAGGCGCCGAAGCCGCTGGAGGCGGCGATGGTCACGTCGCCGACATTCGTCAGCTTGTCGAGCTCGGTGCGCACCTCGGCCTGGATCGCCGCGTTGTCTGCGCCGTCGGCGGTGGTGATCGAGTAGGTGATGGTGGAGCTGCCGCCGCCGAAGACGGCCCGCAGCCCGGTGCCGCCGCCGATCGAGGTCTGCACGATCTCGACGCCGTCGGTGTCGCGCAGAACCTGCTCGACCTCGGTCGAGGCGGAGTCGAGCGCGGCCAGGCTGGTGCCGACGGGCAGCTCCTGGCTGACCTGGAAGGTGTTCTGGCCGGAGTCGCCGAGGAAGTTCGTCTTCATCAGCGGCAGCATCGCGATGGTGCCACCGAGGATGAGCACGGCCACCAGCAGGGTGGCGACGCCGTGGTTCAGGGTCCAGCGAATGATGGGCAGGTAGCCCTTCTGCAGGCGGGAGGGGTGCTCCAGCTCGTCGATGCCGGTCTCCTCGGCAAGCGCCTCGGTCGAGGTGCCCGCGTGCTTGTGCGCCTCGGAGGGCTTGAGCAGCCAGTAGGCGAGCACCGGCACGATGGTGAGGGAGACGAGCAGGGAGGCGAGCAGCGCGATCGTCACGGTGAGCGAGAACGGCCGGAACAGCTCGCCGGTGACGCCCTCGACGAGCGCGATCGGCACGAACACGGCCACCGTGGTGATGGTCGACGCGGTGATGGCGCCGGCCACCTCCTTGACGGCCCTGACGATGGTCGTGGCCTTGTCCGGCCCGGCGACGAGGTGCCGCTTGATGTTCTCGATGACAACGATGGAGTCGTCGACGACGCGCCCGATCGCGATGGTGAGCGCGCCGAGGGTGAGGATGTTGAGGGTGTAGTCGGCGGCCTGCAGCCCGATGAAGGTGATCATCACCGAGGTCGGGATGGAGATCGCGGTGACCAAGGTGGCCCGCACCGAGAGCAGGAACAGCAGGATGACGAGCACGGCGAAGACGAGGCCGAGCGCGCCCTCGACGGCGAGCGACTCGATCGACTGCTCGATGAACGGCGCCTGGTCGAAGACGACCGTGAAGGTGGCTCCGGGGTTCGTGGTGTCCAGCGAGCTCTGCAGCGACGGCAGCAGGTCGCGCACGGCGTTGGACACGTCGACGGTGTTGGCCGCGGGGAGCTTGGTGATCGCGATGGTCAGCGCCGGCTGGCCGTCGACGCGGGAGATGCTCGTGGCCGGGTTGTCCTCGAGGGCGACGGACGCCACGTCGGCGATCGTCGTGGGCAGCGGGGTGCGCGCGGCCTGGGCGGCGGCCTGAGCCTGCGTCTGGGTCTGGGCCTGCGCCTGCGCCTGCGCTCCTGCGTCGCCGCCGAGCGCGCCGCTGCCGGCATCCGGGAACGCATCGGCGTCGACCGGGGCGGCCTGGGTCGCGCCCAGCACGGGCAGCGCGGCGAGCTCGTCGAGGGTCGTGATGCGCGTGCCGGTCTGCACGGAGAAGGTCTTGTCGTCCTCGGTGATGGTGCCGCCGGGCAGCAGCACGCCGTTCTGCGAGAGGGCGTCGGTGATGGCGGTGACCGAGATGCCGCGGGCGGTGAGCTCGGCCGGGTTCGGCGTGATGGTGACCCGCTGGCCGACCTTGCCGACGATGCTCGCCTCGCGCACGCCGTCGATGTCCTGCAGCTCGCCCAGGGTGGTGCGGGAGATCTCGTCGGAGAGGGCGCTGACGTCATCCGAGCCGGTGACGGCCACCTGGATGACGGGGAAGTCGTCGAGGCTGAGCGCGAGCACCTGCGGCTCGGCGCCGGAGGGCAGCTGGCTGGAGATGCGGTTGATCGCGCTGAGCAACTTCTGCTCGGCGAAGGCCATGTCGGTGCCGTAGGTGAAGGAGGCGCTGACGATGGAGACGCCCGTCTCGCTGGTGGTCGACGTGGACTCCAGGCCGGTGACCCCCTGAATCGCGGTCTCGATCGGCGTGGACACGTCGGTGTTCACCACGTCGGGCGATGCGCCGGGGTACGTCGTCATGATCGCCAGCTGCGGGAAGGCGATCGACGGCGCGAGCTCCTGCTTGAGGCTGGTGAGGGCGAGACCGCCGAAGATCATCACGACCACCGTGGTCAGTGCGATCAGCGCGCGGTTCTTCATGGAGAGCGCAGCGAGAAGGTGCATTGCGCCATTCTTGCAGGGCGCGGCAGGCGCGGCGTCATCCGCTGGATGGTGTTGTTCGGCCGGGGCTTTCGCGCGTTAGACGACGTCGGCGAGGTAGCCGGCATCCGGCACCGGATGCCGCAGCAGCGAGCCCCAGGCGAGGCCGAGCGCGTCGACGGCCCGCGTCGTCTCCTCCGCCGAGTAGCTGATCGGCAGCCGGAGGAAGCGCTCGAACGCACCGTCGATGCCGAAGCGCGGCCCGGCGGCGATGAGCAGCCCGTGGTTGCGGGCGGCGAGGGCGAGCTGCGAGCTGACCGGGGAGCCGAGGTTGACCCAGGTGGCCAGGCCGCCGTGCACGTGCGGCACGGTCCACTGCGGGAACCGCTCGGCGAGCAGCTGCTCGAGGTGGTCGCGTCCCGCGCGGAGCTGGGCGCTGCGCAACGCGAGGATGCGCGGCATGTCCGGCAGCAGCTCGGTCGCGATGAGCTGCTCCAGGATCGGGGTGCCCAGGTCGCCCGGCGCGCGCAGCCCGATGAGCTTGCGGATCAGCGGCTTCTCGGCGCGGATCCAGCCGATGCGGATGCCGCCCCACACCGTCTTGCCGAGCGAGCCGACGAGCACGGCGTCGCCGTAGGCGGCCATCGGCAGCGCGGCGTCCGGCCGGTCGATGTCGAGTTCGGCCGTGGTCTCATCGGCCACGATGACGGTGCCCTGCTTGGCGGCGGCGGCCAGGATCCGCTCCCGCTGGACGGCGTCGAGGGAGCGCCCGGTCGGGTTGTGGAAGTCGGGCATGAGGTAGCCCATGGCGGGGTTGGACTGCCGGATCGCCTGCTCGAAGCCGGCGGTCTCGACGCCGCGCTCGCCGGCATCCGGTCTCGGAGAATGCGGCGTGGCGCTCACCGGCACCAGCCGCGCGCCGGCCGCCCGCAGCGCCTCGTAGGCGTGCGGGTAGGTCGGCTGCTCGATCAGGGCGCGGTCGCCGCGGCCGATGAGCGCCCGGGAGAGCAGGGCGATGGCGTGCTGGGCGCCGATCGTGACCATGATCTGCTCTGGCCGGGTGGGCAGCCCGCGTGCGGAGTAGCGCTCGGCGATGGCGGCGCGCAGCTCGGGGATGCCGACGGGGTCGTAGCCTGCGTCGCCGAGGTGGCGCGGCAGCTCGTCGACGGCGCGGCGGCTCGCGTCGGTGAGCCAGGGCAGCGCAGGCATGGCCGCCTTGCTGAGGTCGAGGTAGCCGCCGTCGCCGGGAACGGAGAGCATGCCGGGGCTGCCGTTCAGGCAGGTGATGCTGCCGGAGCCACGCACGCTCTGCAGGAACCCGAGCTCGCGCAGCTGCCGGTAGGCGGCGGTGACGGTGGTGCGGCTGAGCTCGAGGTGCTCGGCGAGCTCGCGCTCGGCGGGCAGCCGGGTCTCGACGGGGATGCGGCCGTCGATGACGAGCAGGCGGATGCGGTCGGCGAGCGCGCCGTAGGCGGGGCCGGCATCCCGCCACTCGCCGAGCAGCGGGGCCAGGGCTCGGGCGCTGAGGGTGCGCGCGCCGCTGCTGAGCACGGTGGACAAGGCGGTAACCATGAGGCCACTTTAGGCGAATTGGCTATTGGAGGGAAGGCCACTTATGCAATTGGATTGCAAGGTGGCTTCTTCGACTCAACCCCTGACCCCCGTGACCGGCCGGCTTCCGCTGCGCTTCGCCCAGCTGCTCGTCGGTCTGTTCCTCTACGGGATCGGGATCGCGCTCATCGTGCGCGGCGAGATCGGCGCCGCCCCCTGGGACGTGCTGACGCAGGGCATCGCGAAGCACACCGGCCTGAGCTTCGGCCTCATCACGGTGCTGACCAGCGCCGTCGTGCTGTTGGTCTGGATCCCGTTGCGGCAGAAGCCCGGCATCGGCACGGTGCTGAACGCCCTCCTCGTCGGCCCCGCAGCCGACATCGGCCTGGCGCTGATCCCGACCGGGCTCGACCTCTGGGTGCGCATCCTGCTGTTCGTGGCCGGGCTGCTCGTGCTGGCGGTCGCGACCGGGCTGTACATCGGCGCGCACTTCGGCCCCGGCCCGCGTGACGGGCTGATGACCGGGCTGAACGCCCGCACCGGCTGGGCGATCTGGAAGGTGCGCACCGGCATCGAGCTGACGGTCGTCACGCTCGGCTGGATCCTCGGCGGCAACGTCGGGCTCGGCACGGCCGCGTTCGCCGTGCTCGTCGGCCCGCTCTGCCAGTGGGCCATCCCGTTCTTCGCCATCAAGCCGCGGGCCACGGATGCCGCGGCGCCCGCGCTCGACCCGGCAGCGGGTTAGCGGAATCCGGGGCTCTGCCCCCGGAATCCAACGCACAGAAAGGAACCACTCGTCATGATTCTCCTCATGATCGCACTCGCACTCCTCGCCGCCTGGGCCGTCATCGCGGCGGTGGTGACCGCCGCTCGCGACGGCTACCGCGCAGTGCCCGACCGGCACCCGGAGCTTCGCGTAGCCCGCTAGCGCCGCGTGGCCGTGAGCAGCGAGTACATGTACATGTCTCGCGGCGTCCCATCCACGATCTGCCACGAGCGCATCAGGCCCTCGCGCACGAAGCCGGCGCGCTCAGCGGTGCGCCAGGATGCCTCGTTCCACGGTTCGACGTAGAGCTCGAGGCGGTTCAGCTGGGGCAGCGTGCACGCCCAGTCACGGAGCACCGCGAGGGCGGCGGCGGCATGGCCGCGTCCGCGCGCTGAGGGACGGAGCCAGTAGCCGATGCTGGCGCGCCCGTGGCGCTCGTCGCGCAGCCAGAGGCCGATCTGCCCGATGGCCACGTCGTCGGCATCCGCGATGGCGAAGGAGTAGCCCGCACGTTGGCGCAGCCGATCATGCTGCCGTCGTATGAAGGCCAGCGCCTGCTCCTCGTCGGCGCCTGCGGGCACCGTGGTCATCAGCGGGATCAGTGGATCGCGGCCGGCGTCTCGGATGGCATCGACGTCGTCGCTCTGAAACGCCCGCAGGCTGAGAGCTGCGCCTTCGAGGCGCGGCAGGATGAGCGGCACGTCGGGCTGGTCGGGGCGGCTCACAGGACCATAGTGGCACGGCACCGGCCACGTGCCCGGTGCCCGCGGGGTTCTGCGGGAACGGCAGACAAAAGACTCAGGACCAGCCGCCCGGTACGTCGTCTGCGAGGCCAGTGGCGCCGTGGTCCCGAGTTTTCGTGGGGCCGACCGCAGCTCCCCGCTGCGTTGGCTTCGGCCGCAGGCTCCCGCACGCAGACGGGAAGGGCGCCCCTCCCCGCTGGTCGAGTAGGCCCGCTAGGGCCGTATCGAGACCCGGTATCCAACCCGAAACCGTGCCACGCCCGAGGTCTCGATACGCTCGTTCCTCGCTACTCGACCAGCGGAGGGTGCAGCATCCAGCCCGAAACCGTGCCACGCACGAGGTCTCGATACGCTCGTTCCTCGCTACTCGACCAACGGAGTCTCGACAGGCTCGACCCGCGGGGAGACGCGGCTAGTTGCCGGCGTCCAGCGGCTGGACCGTGATGGAGCCGTTCGAGGTGCCGAGCTCAAGCAGGAACGCGCCGTTCGGATCGGTGGGGATGTTGATGTTCCTGGAGCCGAGCGACGTCTCGGCCTCGACCTGGAACGAGCCGCTCGGCACGTGCACCGTGATGGAGCCGTTGGAGGTGTTCGCGCGCACGTTCTGCGCCTTCTCGAGTTCCAGCTCGATCGAGCCGTTCGAGGTCTTGACCCGGATGCCCGAGCCGTTCAGCTCGCTGCCCTCGATCCGCCCGTTGCTGGTGGAGGCCTCCACCTTGCCTGCCACCTCCTCGAGCGAGATGCGGCCGTTGCTGGTCGCCACGTCGACGTCGTTCACGCCCTCCAACTCGATGGCCCCGTTCTCCGTGACCCCACTCACGTCGACGCCGATGGGCAGCTCGACCGTGTAGTCGATGCTGCAGCGGTTGCCGCACCCGCTCAGCAGCAGCTCGCCGCCGCCGACCTCGTACGTCGCGCCGAACTCTCGCTTGTTGCCCCAGTAGTTGATCTCGCGCTCGATGCGGATGTCGGTGGCTCCCGCCACGCCGTGCACCGAGATGCTGCCGCTGCTCGCCTCGAAGTGGATCGTGCTGACCGAGTCGGTGAGCGTCGCGGTGTCCGTCGTCTTGTGGGCCGGCAGCAGGGAGCATCCGCTCAGGACCAGCGCCGCAATGGCGATGCCGGCCGCGGCCGTGACTGCTCGAACTGTGGTGCGCATGATCGTTCTCCTCTGTGGCGGCGTCCCATGCGGGCGCCGCGGTCCGTCGTGTGCAACGTTACGCGGGCGGCGCGGAACCGTCACGGGGGCAATCCCCCGGAGCCGACGGGGTGGTGGCCTCGGTCGCACGCTCCCTCGAGCCAGCGGGTGGGCGCGACCGGGCTCAACCGGGCGGCTAGAGCTGGCGGTCGGCGAAGACGGTGAGGGCGGCCCGCACGAACTCGGCGCCGGCGGTGCCGCCGTAGTTCGCGGCGAAGCGCTCATCGGCCACATACAGCTCGGCCAGCCCGAGCAGGTAGTCGCGGGGCGGGCCGCTCGTGCCGCCGCCCGGCGTGCCCGGGATCCCCCGCAGCCACTCGAAGTGCCGGAGGGCGAGCGCCTGCGCCTCGTCGCTGCCCGGGTCGACGCCGCGCGCCGCGGCATCCGCCCATTCGGCGGCGAGTTGCTTCTGCCGCGCCTGCCAGTCGCCCTTCTCTGCCTCGCTCATCGAGCTCCACCAGACGTCGCCTGTCGCGTACGCCGCCTTGCCCCAGCGCTCTTCGACCTCGTCTTTGTACTGCGAGTTGTCGAAGCCGTCGAACATGTTCTCAGCCATGAGCTGCTTCCCTTCTTCCAGAGTGTGAATCGTTTGCCGCACCGACGCGATCTGCCGCGCCAGCCGGTGTTGCTCCTGCTGCAGCCAGTCCAGGTGGCCGCGCAGCGCCTGCCCCTCGTCGCGCTCGTTGGCGAGCACCTCGGCGATGGCGGGCAGGCCGAGGCCGAGCTCGCGCAGCAGCAGGATGCGCTGCAGTCGCACCAGCGCGGCCTGGTCGTAGTGGCGGTATCCGTTGGCACCGACGCGGCTCGGCGCCAGCAGCCCGGTCACGTCGTAGTGCCGCAGCGTGCGGCTCGTCGTGCCGGCCAGCTTGGCGATCTCCTGGATCGACCAGTCCATGTGCGCCCCTTCCGTGTCGGGTTCCCCGGGCGGATGCCGGTGCGGCCTCCGCATGACTCGAGCCTAGAAGTTGACGTTGCGTCAATGTCAAGAACTCCCGGCAACTTTCACTTGACGCCCGCGGAAACGCGATATATCGTGAATTTCAGAGACACGCGATATATCGCGTCTGCACCGGTTCGGCATCCGCCGCCCACACAAGGAGAACGCAATGGCAATCGAGAAGTGGCTCATTCAGCCCGGCGACAGCAAGGTCATCGACCTCGAACTCGTGCGCAAACTCAAGGTCGGCATGATCGGCGGAAAGATCGACGTGCTCGCCCACGACGAGCCCGGCGCCCGCGTCGAGGTCAACTCGGTGACCGGCAAGGAGCTCAGGGTGGAGATCGACGGCGACCGCCTCGAGATCGACCACCCCCAGCTGCGCTGGGACAACTTCCTGGACGTGTTCAAGGGGTTCACCGGCAGCGCCAAGGCCGAGGTGAGCGTGCTCGTTCCGCGCGATGTCGCCATCAAGCTCGGTGTCGTGTCGGCATCCGCGCTCGTCTCCGGCTTCGTCTCCGACGCCAAGCTCAGCACCGTGACCGGCGACGTCGTCGTCGACCACCTGATCGGCGACCTCGACGTCAACACGGTCAACGGCGAGATCTCCGTCGGTCACCACACCGGGCGCATCGACGTCCACACCGTCTCCGGCGATGTCGTCGCCAGCGGCGCGATCACCCGATTCAGCGCCGACGGCGTCTCCGGCAACATGATCCTCGACGTCGTCGGCACCCCGGCGGAGGTCAACACCAACACCGTCTCGGGTGACCTCACCGTGCGCATGGACGCCGGCCGCGGCGAGCGTTACCGGGTGAACACGGTCGCCGGCACCGTCTTCCTCGACGACACCAACTTCAAGGGCACCCTCGGCAAGGGCTTCGAGCGCGTCATCGGCGAGCTCTCCGGCAGCTGGCTCGACCTGCAGGCGAACTCGGTCTCCGGCAACATCTCGATCGTGCGCCGGCACGGGGCCTCCACCCCCGGCTCCGACTCCGGCTTCACGGTCACCCACGACGGCGAGGCCTCGGCATGACCCCGCCGGTGTTCGCCCACGGCAGCCTGCGACTGTACCTGCTCGCCCTCCTCGCCGAGCAGCCGCGGCACGGCTACGAGCTGATCCAGGCCCTGAGCGACCGCTTCGGCGGCAGCTACATCCCGAGCGCCGGCACGATCTACCCGCGCCTGGCCAAGCTCGAGGAGGAGGGGCTGGTCAGCAAGGAGACCGACGGGCGCAAGACGACCTACTCGATCACGGATGCCGGCCGGGCCGAGCTGGAGGCCCGCCGCGGCGAGCTCGACTCGATCGAGGAGGCGATGACCGACTCGGTGCGGCGCATCGCCGACGAAGTGCGGGCCGGCGTCAACGACGCGATGCGGAGCCTCCGCGCCGACCTGGCGAGCGCCGCGCGGAGCGCCAAGCAGGCCGGCAAGACGGAGTCGGCGAAGGCCGCGGCCTCAGCGGGCGCGAACGCGCAGGCGATGCAGGAGTCGGCCAGGGCCATGCACGACGCCGAGCTGACGCTGAACCAGTTCCGGCAGGAGATGCGCACAGAGCTGCGCACGCAGGCGGCGCGGGCCAACGTGCCGATCGAGGCGGCGACCGTGCTGCGCGAGCGGCTGGACGCCGTGCGCGCGGAGGTGCTCGGCCTGCTGCGCGCGCCGTAGCGGCAGCGGACACCGCAGCGGCAGCGGGCGCCGCAGCGGTAGCGGTCTCCGCAGCGGTCGCGGTCGCCGCAGCGGTCGCGGTCGCCGCAGCCACCGACCGCGACTCACGGCACGCGCTCTGCGCCACTTCGTCGGGCTCCGCGCCACATCATGTGGCGTACGGCCGACGAAGTGGCGCAGAGCGCTCGGGGTGCGCGTGCGGAGTGCGCGTGCGCGGTGCGGCTACTCGGGGCGCGGGCAGTACAGCTGGGTGCGCTCGCCAGAGCGGTCGATCTCGTGCTCGTCCATCGGGATGCCGCAGAGCGGGCAGAGCCGCGGCGCCGGCACGGCCGGCGGGGTCTCGTTGTACGGCCCGAGCGGGGGCGGGCCGATGTAGGGCACGAGCTTCCGGTTGAGTCGATCGAAGAGCCCTGCGAGCTTTCCGCCCGCGCCGTCATTTTTGCTTCGTGCCATAATGGTTAGTGTACTAACTGATTCCCGGGTCCCCAAACCGTGGGGACCGGCACACAGGAGATGCGAAGGCAGGCGACACGAGTGAGCAGCACACCGGCGAAGACTCAGGATGAGACGGCCCCCGTCGACCTGCTCGCACTCGAGAGTCAGGTCTGCTTCGGCCTGGCCGTGGCCGCGCGCGGCGTGATCGGCGCCTACCGCCCCATCCTCGAGCCGCTCGGCCTCACCCACCCGCAGTACCTCGTGATGCTCGCCCTCTGGCAGGCCAGCCCGCGCACCGTGCGCGACCTCGGCGAGGCGCTGCAGCTGGAGCCGGCGACTCTCTCCCCCCTGCTCAAGCGGCTGGAGGGCATCGGCTACGTCACCCGCGCCCGCAACCCACACGACGAGCGCGCCCTCGACGTGTCGTTGACGGATGCCGGCCTGGCCCTGCGCGAGCAGGCGCTGCAGATTCCGCCGCAGATCATCGCCCGCCTCGGCATGAGCCTGGACGAGCTCGCCGAACTGCGCACGACGCTCTCCCGCGTGATCGCCGCCGTCGGCGCGGAGTAGCGCACAGAGCCACGCGCGGCTCGGGCACTCAATCCGAGTCAGGCGGTGTACGAATCGCCGGAACAGGCGAACAATGAGGGCATGAGCAATCTCCGGGCTCCCCAGGGCGATGCCGGCGCGGCTCGCCACTTCCCCGCCGACTTCCTGTTCGGCGCGGCGACCGCCGCCGGGCAGAGCGACGGCGCGGCCGACGACGTTGCGCTGATGAGCGAGATCGGCCTGCAGGCCTACCGCTTCTCCACCTCGTGGGCGCGCGTCTGCCCCAGCGGCGGGCCGCCGGAGCCCCGGCACATAGACGCCTACTCGCGGCTGGTCGACGAGCTGCTGAACGCCGGCATCACGCCCTGGCTGACCCTCTACCGCGGCGAGCTGCCCCAGCCGCTCGCGGAGCGGGGCGGCTGGGCACACCGCGACACCGCCCACCGCTTCGCCGACTACGCGTCCGGCCTGCACGCGGCGCTCGGCGACCGGGTGCCCGTCTGGCTGACGCTGGGCGAACCGTGGGGGCCCGGCGGGCTCGACCTCGCCGAGGGCCCGGCCGGGCCACACCACCGGCTGCTCGCCCACGGCCTGGCCGCCGAGGCGCTGCGCGAGCAGGATTCCGAGATCCGGCTGGGCGTGACGCTGAACCTGACCGCGGCACTGCCGGCCGATCCGCGCAGTGCAGGCGACCTCGACGCCGCCCGCCGTGTCGACGCCCAGTTCAACCGGGCCAGCCTCGACCCGATCTTCCGCGCCAGCTACCCGGAGGACTTCCTCGCGGATGCCGCCGGCATCCGTCTGCAGCAGCATGTGCAGCCCGGCGACCTCGAGCAGATCGCGCAGCCGATCGACCTGCTCGGCGTCAACTACTACCTCGGCGCGACCGCGAGCGAGCCGGCGGGCGCGCCGCCCACCCCCGGCGACCCGACCCGGATGCCGTCGCCCCCGCTGCCGTGGCCGCCGCTCACCGCGATCGACTGGGCGGTGCGGCCCGACGGACTGCGGGAGACCCTCGTCCAGGTCGAGGCCGAGTACACCGGTCCCGCCCGCGTCGAGCTGTTCGTCACCGAGAACGGCGCCGTCACCGACGACACCGTCGAGCCCGACGGCGTCGTGGACGATGCCGAGCGCACCGCGTTCCTGCGCGCGCACCTCGGCGCCGTGCTGGATGCCGCAGCCGCCGGCGTCGACGTGCGGGGCTACTTCTATTGCTCGCTGCTCGACACGGCCGAGGCGGTGCAGAGCGCCGAGGGCTGCTCTGGGCTCGTGCACCTGGACGAGTCCGGCCGGCGCACACTCAAGCGGAGCGGCTCGGAGTACCGCCACATCATCGCGGCCCGCACACTCGCCTCGTAGGCCATTCCGCGTGCCCTCGCGCCAGCGCCCGTGAGGATTCCGTGAGGACCGCTTGCCTTTCCCGCGCGCAGGCGTAGGCTGACCAGCCGTGACGAAAGACGTACCCTCAATACCTGCGGAGCCGCGTTCCGCAAAACACTGGATCATCGGGGATCCTCTCCCCAGCGAGAAGCTCGAAGGACAGCTGCTGCCCAAGCACCTCGCCCTGCCGATCTTCGCCAGCGACCCGCTCTCCTCCGTGGCCTACGCGCCGCAGGAGCTGCTGATGATCCTGATGATCGGCGGCCTCGCCTTCCTCAGCTTCGCCCCCTGGGTGGCCCTCGCCGTCGTCGTGCTGCTCGTCACCGTCGTCGCCAGCTACCGCCAGCTGATCAAGGCGTACCCGTCCGGCGGCGGCGACTACGAGGTGGCCAGCCGCAACCTCGGCGAGAAGTCCGGCCTCGTCGTGGCATCCGCCCTGCTCGTCGACTACGTCATGACCGTCGTGGTCTCGGTCGCATCCGGCGTCGACAACATCATCTCGGCCATTCCAGAGCTCAACCCGTTCCGCGTCGAGCTGGCGGTCGTGTTCGTCATCATCCTCGCCGCGGTCAACCTGCGCGGTGTCAGCGAGTCGAGCAAGGCGTTCGCCATCCCCACCTACCTCTTCATCAGCAGCGTCGCGTTGATGATCGTCGTCGGACTCGCCCGCACCCTGATGGGCGATGCCCCGGTCGCCGAGTCGGCCGGCTATGCCGTGCAGGCCGAGCAGCTGACTCAGGCCGCCGTCATCCTGCTGCTGCTGCGCTCCTTCGCCAGCGGATGCAGCGCGCTCACCGGCGTGGAGGCCATCTCGAACGGCGTGCCGGCGTTCCGGGCGCCCAAGATCAAGAACGCCCAGCGCACGCTCGTGCTGATGGGCGGCATCGCGATCGCGCTGTTCGCCGGTCTCACCACCCTCGCCCTGATCACCCAGGTGCATTACGCCGAGAGCGCCTGCAATCTGATCGGCTTCGTCGACTGCGAGACCCAGCCACAGCGCAGCCTGATGGCGCAGGTGGCCGCCGCGACCTTCGGCAACAACACGATCTTGTTCTTCATCATCCAGGCCGCCACCGCCCTCGTGCTGCTGCTCGCCGCCAACACGGCCTTCAACGGCTTCCCGCTGCTCGGCTCGGTGCTCGCCAAGGACGGCTACGCGCCGAAGTCGCTGAGCACCCGCGGCGACCGCCTGATCTACTCGAACGGCGTGCTGCTGCTGGCGCTGGCGGCGATCGTCATCCTCGCCGTGTTCCAGGCGAACCTCACCGTGCTCATCCAGCTCTACATCATCGGCGTCTTCGTCTCGTTCACCCTCGGCCAGACCGGCATGGTGGTGCACTGGCTGCGCGCACTGAAACAACCGAAACCGGACCGCGGCGCCATCTGGCGCGGCCTCACCATCAATGCGCTCGGCGCCGTGATGACCGCGGTGGTGCTGCTGGTCGTGACCATCACCAAGTTCACCCACGGCGCCTGGCTCGTCTTCCTGATGATGCCGGTGCTGTTCCTGCTGATGCTCGGCGTGAACCGCTACTACCGCGACGTGGCGCGGGAGATCGAGGTGGACCCGACCACGATGTTCGGCTCGCAGGGCGACCACGCCATCGTGCTCGTCGGCAACATGCAGAAGCCGGTGCTCAAGGCCCTCGACTATGCGATCGCCGCTCGGCACGAGTCGCTGGAGGCGGTGCACGTCTCGATCGACGACGAGCAGACCAGGCAGTTGAAGAAGGACTGGGTGCGCATGAACATCCAGGTGCCGCTGCGGGTGATCAGCTCGCCGTACCGCGACATCAGCCACCCGTTGATCCAGTACGTGAAGTCGCGGCGGGAGGAGCACGGCTCCGAGGTGACCACGATCTACATGCCGCAGTACATCGTCGGGCACTGGTGGGAGGGGCTGCTGCACAACCACAAGGCGCGCCGGGTGCGGCAGAAGCTGATGCTGGTGCACGGCGTGACGATTGCGCTGGTGCCGTGGCTGCTGGACTCCAGCGAGCTGATTTACGGACGCCGCTCGCGCCCGGTTCCCGGCCAGGACCGGCGCGGCGAGCCGGTGCGCCCCGTGCGCCCGGTGCAGCGCAAGCCGATCGCCCCGGCGTCCGGCACCTCGACGCGCAACCGGCCGCCCCGCAACAAGCGGTAAGCGAGCGGCCCGGCCGGCGGCGGTGCCCCACCCGCCGGTCGGGTAGGCCCGCCAGCGGCGGTGCCCCACCCGCTGGTCGAGTAGGCCCGCCAGCGGCGGTGCGCCACCCGCTGGTCGAGTAGGCCCGCCAGGGCCGTATCGAGACCCTGACACGACACGAAGCAGTTCCACGCACGAGGTCTCGATACGCTCGTTCCTCGCTACTCGACCAACGGGTTTGGGCGTTGGCCGCCTGTTGGCCTCGGTCGCACGCTCCCTCGAACCAGCGGGTTTGGGCGTCGACCGCCTGTTGGCCTCGGTCGCACGCTCCCTCCAGCCCACGGGTTTGGGCGTTGGCCGCCTGTTGGCTTCGGTCGCACGCTCCCTCGAACCAACGGGAAGCGCGAGCCACCGGGAACGGCTAGAGCAGCGCCATGATCTGGCGGGCGATCGTGCGGCCCGCCCTGCTGGCCCCGATCGTGGACGCCTGCGGGCCGTAGCCGGCGAGGAAGATGCGCGGATCGGTCCACGAGGCCCCGGAGCCCACTGTCACGCCGCCCGCGGCCTCGCGCAGCTTCAACGGCGCGAGGTGCCGCAGTTCCGGCCGGAAGCCCGTCGCCCAGATGATCGCGTCGGCCGGGACGACGCTGCCGTCTGCCCAGCGGGCGCCGCCGGGCTCGAGCACGCTGAACATCGGCTTGGCCACGAGCAGGCCGCGGTGGATGCCGGCCGCGATGCGCCGGGTCTTGGGCACGCCGGTGCCGCTGACGATGCTCGGCAGCGCCTGCCCCGCTCGCGCCGCCCTGTCTTGCGCGGCGACCGCCTCGGCCGCCCCCTCCACGTCGAGCTGTTCGCTGTCGAGCCAGTCGATCGGCCGGCGAGCCACCCAGGTGAGGCCGGACGCCACCCCCTCCAGCTCGAGCATGAATCCGATCGCCGAGGTGCCGCCGCCGACCACGATGACGTTCTTGTCGCGGAAGTCCTCGGCCGAGACGTAGTCCGCGGTGTGCAAATGGCGCCCGGCGAAGTCCATCACCCCCGGGTAGTGCGGGATGAACGGGGCGCCCCAGGTGCCCGTCGCGTTCACGACGAAGCGCGTGCCGATGGAGCCCCGGTCGGTGTGCACCACCAGGTCCGCCCCGCTGTTCACGACCGAGCGCACGGTGACGGGCCGCTCGACGTGCAGCTGGAAGTGCTCCTCGTAGCGCCGGTAGTAGTCGGCGACGATATCGCGGGCCGGCACGTCCCGCGCGGCGGTGTCGAAGCTCAGGTCGAGCTCGGCCATCCCGGGCAGATCGTGCACGCGGTGGGCGGAGCCGAGCCGCAGGCTCGGCCACCGGTGCTGCCAGGCGCCGCCGGCGCCCGGCCCCCGGTCCAGCACCACGAAGTCCTGCCCGGCCGCCAATTCGAAGCGGCGCAGATAGTAGGAAACGGCCAGCCCGGCCTGCCCAGATCCGATGACAACGACCGGCACATCACGGTCGAATCTCATCAAACCTCGTCCCATTCTCTGTCTCTGAAGCGGCCACCGGCACTGTGCACCCTACATGCTAAACTGGCAGTTAGTTTTCATACTTTTTATCGGTAAATCCCGGGCGCATCATTAGCAACCGGCCTGTCATCGTAAGGGGGTCTCGCATGGGGCGCGGCCGTCAAAAAGCAAAGCACACCAAGGTAGCCCGTGAGCTGAAGTACTTCAGCCCCGACACCAACTACGGTGCTCTCGAACGCGAACTCACGCATAGTGGTGATGTTCGACCTGGTGGGGATCGTCTCGACGAAGACCTCGCCAAGTGGCCTGAGTATGAGGCCACACCGTACGAGGACACCTACGCGACCGAAGACGAGCAGAAGCGCGCTTAGTCTTTTCTCCGTAATGGATGCCGTGAGCTCAGCGTTTCGACGCTGAGCTCACGGCTTTTCGCATGCCATTTTTCGGGTTGCCGCGGGGCGGGCACAGAAAGAGCCCGCCGGCCACGGTGTGACCGACGGGCTCTTCTGGAGCCAGCTCTTCTGGATCGGGCCGACTAGGCGGCGTAGCTGCCGACGAGGCGCACGGCGCCGCCGTCGACGCCCTTGGCGCCCTGCTCGAAACCGGTGAAGTCGCGCGGCGTCGTCGAGACACGGCCGGCGACCCAGGAGTGGATGCCCTCGGACTCGAGCTTGGCGATGACGCTGGAGGCGGAATCCGCGGCCACGACGGCGAACATGCCGATGCCGAGGTTCCAGGTGCCCTCGGCGCTCTCCAGACTGGTGCCGGCGAGGTCGCTCAGCACGCGGAACACGCTGTTCGGCGACCAGCTGGCGCGGTCGACCTCGACCCACGAGCCGACAGGCAGCACGCGGGCGAGGTTGGCAGCGATGCCACCGCCGGTGACGTGGCTGAGGGAGTGCACGCTGCCGGCGAGGGCCGGGTCTTCGAGCACGCTGACGAGCGGGCCGGTGTAGAGGCGGGTCGGCTCGAGGAGCACCTCACCGACGACGCCGCCGAACTCGTTGGAGTGGTCGGTGTAGCCGATCTTGTTCTGGGCGAGGATGTGGCGCACCAGCGAGAAGCCGTTGGAGTGGATGCCGGAGGAGGCCATGGCGATGACGACGTCGCCGTGCTGCACCCGGTCGGCGCCGAGCACGGCGTCACCCTCGACGACGCCGACGGCCGCGCCGGCCACGTCATAGTCGTCCGGGCCGAGGAGGCCGGGGTGCTCGGCGGTCTCGCCGCCGACGAGCGCGGTGCCGGTGGCGGAGCAGGCCTTGGCAATGCCCTCGACGATCGAGGCGATGCGGGCGGGGACGACCTTGCCGCAGGCGATGTAGTCGGTCATGAATATGGGCTTGGCACCCACCACGATGATGTCGTCGACGACCATGCCGACCAGGTCCTGGCCGATGGTGTCGTGCTTATCGAGGGCCTGCGCGATGGCGACCTTGGTGCCGACGCCGTCGGTCGAGGTGGCCAGCAGGGGCCGCTTGTACGCGGTGAGGAATGACACGTCGAAGAGGCCGGCGAAACCGCCGACACCACCCAGGACGTTCGGGCCGTGCGTCTGGGAGACGGCCGCCTTCATGAGTTCGACCGCAAGGTCGCCGGCTGCTGTGTCGACGCCTGCTGCGGCGTAAGAATTCTCGGTCACCCTTATAGGGTACCGGGCGCGCGGGCGCCAGAATTCGACGGCGCCGCCCCGGCATCGCCCCGCCCCGGCAATCCCCGGAAATCCACGGAAATCTCAGGAGCCGGGCGCGGGCGCGCGGGCTACACTGACCCTATGTGGGGCTCCGGCGCGGCATGGTGGTCGGTTCGTGAAGAGGCGAGCCGTCAGGTGCTGCTCGCCCTCTACCTGCGCGACCGCATCGGCATCGAAGCCCCGGTGGAGCTGCCGCGGCTGCAGGGCGTCATCGGGGTCTCCGACGGAACCGCGTTGCGTGAGCTGCGCCACCCCCTGCACCACGGGCTGCTCCGGCAGCCCCAGCACTCGGCGCTCACTCCCCCACCCGCCGACGCCCAGCCGGCCGCGCCGCTGCCCTTCGAGCTGATCCCGGAGCCAGAGCGCAGCCGGCTCGAGACGCAGTGGCTGCTCTGGTGGGCGAGCACCGTCGAGCCCGAGCGCTATCCGTCACCGATCCCGCTGGAGCTGGCACCGGGTTTCGGCGACCTGGTCGCCCTCCCCGTGCGCGGCGCCGAGCTGCTGCTCGAGGCGATCACCCCGTACGCCGAGGCGGCGGTGGCGTGGTCGGATGCCGCGGCGCGGCGATTCGCCGACTACCAGCACGAGCCGCGCGGCTCGCTGAAGCTCGCCTACGCGGGGCTGATCGCCGAGAACGAGCGGGTGCACGGCCGGCGGGCGCGCGTGTTCGAGCTCACCGTGCAGCTGCTGCCGCTCGCGGCATCCGGCGCCTGGTGGATCGGGCGCACGAGCGTCGCCATCACCGACACGCTGCGCACCGACCCGACCGGGTTCACCGAGGCGCTGCGGCCCATCATCGCCGAGCTCGCCTGATCGCTCTCCGGCCGGCAGAGCCGCCTCCCCCGTCGGCTGAGCGAGGAACGAGCGAAGCCCTGAGCGGATTCGCGAAACGATCTCTCACGCTGGAAACCGGGCTTCAGTCGCTGGCGCTCCTTCAGCCGACGTGACGGGGCGCTCCTTCAGCCGACGGGAAGGACTACTATTCCTGGCGGCCCGGGTCGCCGATGACGAGGGGCATGCCCACCTCGAGCACGCTCTCGAACTCGGCATCCGGGCCCGGCTCGCAGCCGTTCGAGGCGACGGGGCGCTCGAGCAGGTTCTTGCCGAGGTGCTGCGACTCGGGCAGCGGGATCGGGTACTTGCCGGTGAAGCAGGCGGTGCAGAGGCGCTCGCGCGGCTGCTCGGTGGCCTCGATCATGCCGTCCTCGGAGAGGTAGCCGAGCGAGTCGGCGCCGATCGACTGGCGCACCTCGTCGACGCCGAGGCCGGAGGCGACGAGTTCGGCCTTGGTGGCGAAGTCGATGCCGTAGAAGCAGGGCCAGGTGATGGGCGGGCTGGAGATGCGCACGTGCACCTCGGCGGCGCCGGCCTCGCGCAGCATCGAGACGAGGGCGCGCTGCGTGTTGCCGCGCACGATCGAGTCGTCCACCACGATGAGGCGCTTGCCCTTGATGACCTCTTT
Source organism: Microterricola pindariensis (assembly GCF_002936985.1). Lineage (GTDB taxonomy): Bacteria > Actinomycetota > Actinomycetes > Actinomycetales > Microbacteriaceae > Microterricola > Microterricola pindariensis. Next base: position 55,001 of record NZ_MPZN01000020.1, read on the forward strand.
CAGCGGGTTCAGCTTGAGCTTGATGCCGCGCTGGCGGATGGTCTGCGACGGCTGGATGAAGGTGCGGCCGACGTAGGAGTTCTTGACCAGGCCCTGGCCGAACGGGATGCCGCTGGCCTGGGCGTAGCCGATGGCGGCGGGGGTTCCCGACTCGGGGGTGGGGATGACGAGGTCGGCCTCGACGGGGTGCTCCGCGGCGAGGCGGCGGCCCATCTCGACGCGGGCCTCGTGCACGCCGCGGCCGGCGATCGCGGTGTCGGGGCGCGCCAGGTAGACGTACTCGAACACGCATCCGGCCGGCTTGGACTCGGCGAAGCGCTGCGAGCGCAGGCCGTCCTCGTCGATGGTGATCAGCTCGCCCGGCTCCACCTCGCGCACGAAGGCGGCGCCGACGATGTCGAGGGCGGCGGTCTCGGATGCCACGACCCAGCCGCGGTCGAGACGACCGAGCACCAGCGGGCGCACGCCCTGCGGGTCGCGGGCGGCGTAGAGGGTGTGCTCGTCCATGAAGACGAGGCAGTAGGCGCCGCGCAGGCGCGGCAGCACCTCGAGGGCGGTCTGCTCGAGCGTGTGGTTCGTGTCGCCGGTCAGCAGCGCGGTGACGACGGCGGTGTCGGTCGTGTTGCCGCGGCGAAGCTCACCGTCGGTCTCCGGGTAGCGCTCGTGCACCAGGTCGAGCAGCTCGGCCGTGTTGGTGAGGTTGCCGTTGTGGCCGAGGGCGACGGTGCCGGTCGAGGTGCGGCCGAGCGTCGGCTGCGCGTTCTGCCAGCTGGAGGACCCGGTGGTCGAGTAGCGCGTGTGCCCGACGGCGATGTGGCCGGTGAGGGTGTTCAGCGCGGTCTCGTTGAAGACCTGCGAGACAAGGCCCATGTCCTTGTAGATGAGGATCTTGCTGCCGTCGCTGGTCGCGATGCCGGCTGATTCCTGGCCGCGGTGTTGCAGCGCGTAGAGCCCGAAGTAGCTGAGCTTGGCCACCTCCTCGCCGGGAGCCCAGACGCCGAAGACACCGCAGGCATCCTGTGGTCCCTTCTCGCCTGGGAGCAGATCATGGTTGAGAAGTCCGTCGCCGCTGGCCAAGTCGAGGCCCCTTACTGTGAGTTGTCGCCCGAGTGCGCGTCAATTCTATCGGCCACGACAGTGACGGATCGACGGGCAGCGCGGCGGTCGAGGATCAGGGCGGTCAGTGCGCCCAGGCCGAGGCCCACCGCACCGCAGAAGAGCAGCAGGAAACCGAAGACCTGGCCGCGGTCGTAGTCGTCGTTCTCGGGGAAGATCATGGTGAGGATCAGCGCGGCCACGACGCCGACGCCGACGCCGATCGCCAGGAACCGGGTCACCTTGGGGGCGCGTCGCACGCGCAGCGTCTCGTGCGCGACGACGGTCTCCACCGGCTCGTGCGGCACAGGCGCACCCTGGGCCGGCTCGGTCTCGGGCCGGGGCTGGACGGGTTCTGACGCGGCGGTTTCACTCACCCTTCTATTGTCGCGCACCATTCTGTGTGCGGGCGAACTCGGCGGGATCGGGGCCCAGATCCCGGGCACACGAACGGGGCCCCCACCGATCTCGGTGAGGGCCCCGCATCATGCAATCGCCGTGTTACTCGGCCGAGGCGTCAGCCCCCGCTCGACGCCGCTTGGCCAGCAGCACCACGATCACAGCCAGGGCAGCGGCGAGCACCGCGGCCAGAACCCAGACGATCCAGCTGACGCCCTGCTCTGCGACGTCCGCGCTGATGGCGGTCACCGTCTTGTCGCTCGGGCCGGCCTCGCTCGACTCGGCTTCTGCGGCCACGACTGCGCAGTCGGCGGTCGGCAGCGTGAAGCTGATCGGGTCGAGGGCGTCCCCGGCGGGGTAGGTGCCGAAGGCTGCTGCCCCGGCATCCGTCAGCACGGCCTCGATGTCGGTGCCGGTGATGCCGGTCTCCGTCACCGCGAGGCTGCCGGCGCCGAGCGTCAGCTGGCCGAAGCGCAACGCCTGGCCGTTGATCGGCTCGCCCTGCTGGGTGGTGCCGGTGACGTCGAGCACGAGGTAGCCCTCGGTCTCGCTGACCAGCTCGATGCGCGGGTTGGCGACGGTGGTGTCCAGTGCGCCGTCGTGGCCCGTGAACCGGATGCTGCCGAGGTAGGACACGAGCCCTGCGCCGCTCTTCTGGTCGATGCTGCCGGTGCCGTCTGCCCAGTGGAACAGGCCGTCGGCCTCGGTGGTGCCGCCGGCGAGCTCCCAGCCGCCGTTGGCGATGCCGCTGCTGATGTAGGCGAGGAAGCTCTGCTTGAAGCCCCAGTCCAGCGTCGCGCCCTCGACCGGGCAGAAGCCGGCCACTGTGCGCTCGGGGATCGTGATGACGACACCCTTGCTGATCGAGCCCTGCACGGTGAGCGTGTGCTCGCCGGTCAGCGTGGCCGGCAGCGTGCCGCTCCAGCGCACGACGCCGTTGGCGTCGGCGGTGAGGTTCTCGGCCATCACGGTCGGCGTCGAGTAGATCACGATGCGGATGCCGGTCTCATTGGGCTGGAAGCCGTCGACCTCGAAGGAGATCTGGCCGCCGGCTGCGATCGAGCCGAGCACCTCCGGCGTGAGCGTGATGCCGGTGGTGGCCGGCGGGCTGGCCGGGACGGCGCTCTGGGCGGGTGTGTTGACGGATGCCGTGGCGATCGTCCCGGTGTTGCCGGACGGCGCTGCGGCTGCGGCGCCGATGGTCACGGTCATCGGGTCAAGGACCTCACCAGCGCTGTAGTAGCCCTGGAAGGAGCTCGCGCCGGCCGCGGTCAGCGTGACCGGGGCACCGCTGAAGACGGTCGCACCGTTCAGGCTGGAGCGCGCTGCAGCGCCCAGGTTGACCGTGGCGAAGTCGACGCGGCCGCCGTTCACGGAGAGCGAGAGCAGCGCGCTGGTGGCGCTCGTCACGCTGAGCGTCGGGCTGGCGAAGGTCAGGTCGAGGATGCCGCCGTGCCCGGTGAAGCGCACGCTGCCGGCGTAGTCGGCCGTGCCCGTTCCGCTGCCCTGGTCGAAGCTTCCGCCGCTCTGGCCGAACTGGAACACGCCGCCGGAGGAGGTGGCGCCGCTGCCGACGCTGATCGAGCCCTTGGCGATGGGTCCGGTGATGTAGTTGCGGAAGACGCTTCCGAGTCCCCAGCTGAGCGATCCGCCCTGCACGGTCGGGGCGACAACGGGGGGAACGACGGGCGTCGTCGGCGGGGTGATCACCGGGGGCTTGACCGGCGGCAGCACGGAGCTCGTCACCTTCACTGTGCTCGCAGCAGAGCTGCTCGCGCCGAAACCGGCATCCGGCACGAAGCGCGCGGTCAGCGCGATGCTGCCCACGGTGCGCAGAACGGCGTCGGCCGAGGCCTGGCCGTCGGCAACGCGCACCGCGGTGCCGAGCTGGTTGCCGTTGGCGGCGAAGATGACGCTGCCCTGGGCGCTGGCCGGCGTGACGGTGGCGCTCAGCTTGACGGAGCCGCCGACGACGAGGGTGTCCTTGTCGACGCTGAGGGCCGTGCGGGTGCCGACGGTCTCGACCGGCTCAGTCGCGCCGGTGCTGAAGGCGACCGTGATCGGGTCGATCAGGGTTCCGGCGGGGTAGAAGCCCTGGAAGGCGACCGCGCCGGCTGCGCTCAGGGTCACCGGGGCGTCGACGAAGAGGGTCTTGCCCTTCTCGGTGCTGGTGCCCGCTGCCGCCAGGTTGACGGTCGCGAAGTCCACCCGCTTGCCGTTCACGGCGACGCTGAGCGTCGCACTCGCGGCGCTGTCGAGGCGGAGGGTCGGGGCGCTCATCGTGACGTCGAGAGCACCGTGGTGACCGGTGAAGCGCAGGGTGCCGCTGTAGTTCGCGGAGCCCTTGCCTGCCGCCAGGTCGACGGTGCCGCCGGCCTGGGCGAACAGGAAGCCGGTGCCTGCAGCGGTGACGCCGTCGCTCAGCGCGACCTCGCCGCCGGCGATGGGGCCGGTGATGTAGTCGCGGAAGGCGCCGTAGACGCCCCAGGAGAGCTCACCGGTCTGGGCGGCCGGCGGGGTGACGGGCTTGGCCGCGACCGCCACCGAGACGGCGGTCGAGGTGCTGGTGAGGAAGAGCGCGTTCTTGGCCGGCGTGAAGACGGCGGTCAGGGAGGCCGTGCCGATCGTGGCGAGCTTCAGCGATGCGGTCGCGGTGCCGCCGGTGACGGCGACATCCTTCGCCACGACGGTGGAGCCGTTGAGGAAGCTGACGGTTCCGGACGCCGCGACCGGCGCGATCACGGCGGTGGCCGTGACGGTGGCGCCCTCGACGACGGCCGTCTTGTCGACGCTCAGCGTCGTCGTGGTGGCCTCGGCGCCGGGCTGCGGCGCCGGGAACAGGGTGTCCCACTGGCCGGCTGTCGGCGTGACGTCGGCGCGGGCGTAGATCGTGTCGGTGTTCGGGGCGGTGTGCCCCTCCCAGACGATGACCTCGTACTGCTTGCTGCGATCCAGCACGGCCGCCGGGGCGACGAGCGACTTGTCGAACGCGCCGCCGACGATGGCGCCCGGCGTCATCCAGAATCCGAATGCCGCGTAGCCGCCGGATGCGTCGACGCTGGCCTCGGTGCCCTTCTCGATCAGGGCCGCGTATGCGCCGGTCGTCAGACCGAACTGCGAGCCGACGACGCGCACGGCCAGGCCGGACTCTGCCGCGGCTGAAGTGACTGATGTCGCGATGGTCGGGGCGACGACCTTCGGGGCGAAGGTGATCGGGGTGAACGTCTCGAACTGGGCCGCGCTCGCACCGCTGCCCGAGTACGTGTAGATGCCGTAGTTGCCGGTGCCCGGGTTCTTCGCGAACTCCTCGGTGACCGTCACCGTCGCCTCGAATGATCCATCCGGCTTCAACTCGATCGCACCGCTGGCATCGCCACCGATGGTCAG
>NZ_MPZN01000021.1 GCF_002936985.1 Microterricola pindariensis
TGCTGCTCGTCCAGCGCCCGCAGGTCGCGCCCGGGCGCCGCCGCACCGGTGGAGCCGGGGGTGGGCGTGAGCGGCGCCGTCACGGCGGCGCTCGGCAGCGAGTAGGACGGCACGGAGCCGCGGCCGGGCGTCGGCTCGAATGGCACCCACCCGACGTTCTCGAAGTAGAGCTCCGGCCACGCGTGCAGGTCCGAGCTCTGCACGTCGTAGCGCGCCTCCCCGTCCAGCCGCTCCCGGCTGCGCTGCCCGGGTGCGTAGCCGAGGGAGATGCGGGAGGGGATGTCCAGGGATCTGGCCATCACCGCCATGGCCGAGGCGAAGTGGATGCAGTAGCCCGAGCGCTTGATGAGGAACTGCTCGATGGCGCGGAGCCCCCCGCCGTCGAACCCGCTCTCGACGGGGGACTGCTCCGAATAGCTGAAGTCGCGCCCGCGCAGGAACTTCTGAATCGCCGCGGCCTTCAGGTACGGCGTCCCGGCCTCCGCTGTCACGGCGAGCGCCGTCTCGCGGATCAGTTCCGGCGTGTCGGATGGCAGCTCAACGTAACTGGCGATCTCGGCCGGGTATGCGCCGCCGGACGCGGCCAGGTCCTCCTGCGTCGGGGCCAGCTCCAGGGCGTTGACGACGTAGTTCTGGCCGGCGATGGAGGAGTGCGTGGTGGCCACCGTCAGAGCGGAGCTGTCCCAGTACCACTGCCCCCGCAGGCCCTCGATGCTCGTGGCCGGGTAGGGCACGGGCAGCCATTCGCTGCGCACATTCGCGATCTGCACGTTGGTGCGCACTTGCAGGGTGGACACCTGATCGCCGAGCCCGGGCGGAGCGGGGAAGGCATCCACGGTGTTCGACTGGTTGAACGCACTGTGCCCGGCCACCCAGCTCTCCCCGGCGAACGAGTCCAGCGTGAGCATTTTCAGGTAGACGGGGCGGTTGCCGTCCGAGCTGTACGAGAGGGCGGGCACGGATGTCGGCCGGCGCAGGTCCTGGCCGAGATCGATGAGCGGGTTCACCGCTCCCCCGAACAGCGAACTGCTCGGCGGACCGACGCCGAGCTGGGCGCCGAGCGAGACCAGCGGTGTGGCGGCCGTCAGGAACAGGGCGGCGACGATGCCGAACGCCCCCACGCCGACGGCGCCGCCGAGCGGCCCGAGGCCGGGCTGCTTCGTCGCCGCCACGACCCGCGGTCCCCCGCGGCTGCCGCCCTCCAGAGCGGCGCTGGCCTGCTCCTCGAAGCGCCGCGTCCGCACGTCCACCCGGAGCAGCAGCAGGTACGCGCCGGCGGCGAACACGAGCACCCAGAGCTGCTCCGGCTGCCGCAACACCACCGTCGGCACCATCAGCAGCACCGCCACCGGGATCCCCGCGAGCGCGGGCAGCCGCACCGCAATGCCGAGGGCGTCCATCAGCAGGACGAGGATGCCGCCGCCGATCGCCAGCAGGAACACGATGCCCGGCGTCGCCTCGGCCGGCACGGCCTGCGTCTGAATCGACAGCTGCCCCTCGGCCAGCAGTGAGCCGAACACCGCGAAGGTGTCCGGCGTCGGGAGCAGGAGCAGCAGCCCCGTGCCGGCACCGAATGTGAGCGTCAAGACGACGAGCATGCACGCGCTGGCGAGCACCGGCACGAGGGCAGGCGGAACGCGCCAACCCCGCAGCACCGCGGAGGCGCAGCCGACGACCCCGATCATGGCCGCGCTCGCCCACCACCAGTCAAATCTGGCCAGCAGCGGCGCGATGGCGAGAATGCCGGTCGCCGCCAGCAGCATCACCGCCCCAGCCAGCAGCCAGTAAGGCTCGCCGCGCAGGGCGAAGCGCTGGGACGACGGCCGCCGGAGCGACGGCCGCTGGAGCGCGGGGCGCTGCGCGGCGCGTTCACGCGACATCCTGCACCCGGCCCCTCTGCGCCTCTGCCCAGGCGTCGGGCAGTTGCTCGGGGCCCCGCAACTCGATGCAGTGCCAACCGGCGTCAACGAGACGCTCGATGGCGGATCGGCGCATCGTGTTCAGCACGAACGCGACCGCGGGCTCGCAATAGGGGCGGAGCGCCGCCAACTCCTCGGTCTCCCGGTCGTCGATGTCGATGAGCACGGCCAGGGCGGGCAGGTGGGCACTGGAGTTGCGCAGCACGCTCCCGGCGGATTGCTCCTCCGTCGCGCGCAGTCCGGGCGATGGCACCTGCAGATTCGCGAGGCCCTCCAGCAGCCCGCGGTCCCCGCCCGGCGCGCGGAAGGAGCTCGGGGCGTCCCCGCGCAGGCCGCCGCGGCCGCTCTCGCCGCCCGGTTGGCCCGGCGCCAGTTGGCTCGGCCCCGTCTCGACCACGTCCAGCCGAAACCCGGCGGCCAGGAGGTGCGTGCCGATGGAGGCCACGGCCTCCATCCCCAGTTCCACCGCGGCGTCGAGACGTCCGTAGCGCTGGCGCACTCCGGTTCGCTCCGCGGCCGATGCGCCGGACAGGGTGGTGTCCACGATGATCCGCGCCTCCGGGTTGCTGCGCTGCTCCTCCTGGCGAACCATCAGCTCGTCCCGTTTGGCCGTCGCCGCCCAGTGCACCCGGCGCAGCGGGTCGCCCGGCCGGTACTCGCGGGCGATGAGCTCGTCCGAGTTCGGGTTCGTGTGGCGCAGCAGTTCGTGCACCGCCCCCGTGCCGGAGCTCAGCGAGCGCCCCCTGTCCGGCAGCGCGCTCACCCGTGGCGTGACGATCAGGTCGTGCGGCTCGCCGACCGGCCGCTCGGCGTAGGCCAGGCCGAAGGGGTCCACCATCCCGAGCACGAGGGGTCCGATGTCGTACACGCCGCGCCGCCGGGGCCGGAGCGTGTACTCGAGTCTGGCGGTGTCCTCTCCGCCGCCCTGACCCGGCTGGTAGCGGCCGAGGGCAGGCAGGAGCGCGCCGTCCGGCACCTGGATGCCGTCGTCGGCCTGATCGCGCCAGCGCGCGCCGAAGCTGGCGCGCCGGCCGATGTTGCGCACGGTGAGCGACACGACCGCCTCGCCGCCCGCCGCGACGATCCCCGGGGCGAACACCCGTGTCACGTGCACGCGCGCCCCGCGCAGGGCGACGTAGCAGAGCGCGACGATCGGCACGGCGATCAGCACGAAGGCGATGAAGAGGAACTCCCGCCGGCTGAACAGCAGCGCCCCCGCCACGAGCGAGACGCCGACGATGAGGAACGCCCAGCCGCGCCGGCTGAGCCGCGGCCACCAGTCACGCCGCGGCAGAAGCCCGCCGTTCGCTGATCCCGCGCTCATGGCTCCCGCCCCGCTAACCGCGCTGAGTCGAGCCGACGGGTACGGGCGTGGCCGCGACGATGCGCCTGACCACTTCTTCGATCAGCGGTGCGCTGTCCTGGTGGTGGTGCCCGAGCGCCCGGCTGGTCGGCACCAGCCGGTGGCCGAGCACGGCAACGACGAGTTCGTCGATGTCGTCCGGCAGCACGAAGTCGCGCCCGTGCAGCGCGGCGTGGGCCTTGGCGGCGCGCACCAGCTGGAGGGTGGCCCGCGGGCTGGCCCCGAGCCGCAGGTCCCTGTCCTCGCGGCTCGCCCTGGCGATGCTCACGGCATACTCCTTGATCCCGGGCGAGGCGTACACGGTGCGAGCCGTCTGCATCATGGCGCGCAGCTCGTCGCCGCTGACGACGGCGCCGATGCGCGCGAGCGGGCTGGACGTGTCGCGCGCGTCGAGCATCGCCAGCTCGCTCTCGGTGTCGGGGTAGCCCATCGAGATGCGGGCCATGAACCGGTCCCGCTGGGCCTCGGGCAGCGCGTAGGTGCCTTCCATCTCGATCGGGTTCTGGGTGGCGACGACCGTGAACGGGCTGGCCAGCGCATAGGTGGTGCCGTCGACGGTCACCTGGCGCTCCTCCATGCACTCCAGCAGCGCCGACTGCGTCTTCGGGCTGGCCCGGTTGATCTCGTCGCCGATGACGATGTTGGCGAAGACGGCGCCCGGCTTGAACTCGAACCGGCGCTCGGCCTGGTTGAAGATCGACACGCCGGTGACGTCGCTCGGCAGGAGGTCTGGCGTGAATTGGATGCGGCTCACCGTGCAGTCGACAGAGGTGGCGAGTGCCTTGGCCAGCATGGTCTTGCCGACGCCGGGGACGTCCTCGATGAGCAGGTGTCCCCCGGCCAGCAGCACGGTCAGTGCCGTGCGCACGGCGAGGTGCTTCCCGTCGATCACCGATTCGACGTTCGCCATGATCTGGGCCCCGCGGGAGGCGAGTTCTGCCAGCGGCATGCCGGCGACGGCATCCGCCCCCTGCTGCGCTCGCGCCGTGCGCGGCACGGCCGTCGCGGTCTCCACCGGCAGCCCGTTCACACCAGGCTCCCCTGCAGGAAGTCAGAGACGGCGGGGGGCACGTAGGGCGACACGTCACCGCCGAGCGCCGATACCTGGCGCACCAGCGAGCTGGAGACGTGACCGTGTGCCGGGTTCGGCAGCAGGAACACGGTCTCGACGCCGGCGAGGTGGCGGTTGACGATGGCCATCGGGGTCTCGTAGGCGACGTCGATCTGCGAGCGGATGCCCTTGACGAGCACCGACGCCCCGACCTCGGTGCAGTAGTCGACCAGCAGGCCGACGGTCCACGAGGAGACGACGACGTTCTCCGCCGCGAAGGATTCGGCGATGGCCTGCTCGATCAGCGAGACGCGCTGCGCGATCGGCAGCAGGGCGGATTTGTCTGGGTTGTGCACGACGAGCACATGCAGCTCGTCGTAGAGCCCGGCCGCCCGCTCGATCACATCGAGGTGACCGAGGGTGACGGGGTCAAAGGAACCAGGGACGACGGCGATCCTGCGCATAGCTCTCACACTAGTGCCAGAAGCACGGGAACAACCCGGCAGCCGGATGCTCAGTTCTTGCTCAGGAAGTCCCGGCTGGCGTCGTCGAGCCTGCGCTCGACCGCGGCCGAGAGATCCGGGTGCATGGCGAGTTCCGGATCCTCGTCGATGATGACCTCCGCCGCCCGGCGCGCATCGAGGATCACCTCGCCGTCGGTGGCCACCCGGAGCAGCCGGAGCGAGGAGCGGCCGCCGGATTGCAGCCCGCCGAGCACGTTGCCCTCGCGCCGCAGCTCCAGGTCGACCTGGGCGAGCTCGAAGCCGTCGAGCGTCGCCGCGACGGCCTCGACCCTGGCCAGGCCGACGCTGTCCGGCACAGCCCTGGTCACCAGCAGGCAGACGCCGGGAACGCCGCCGCGGCCGATGCGCCCGCGCAGCTGGTGCAGCTGGGACACGCCGAAGCGGTCGGCGTCCAGCACCACCATCATCGACGCGTTCGGCACGTCGACGCCGACCTCGATGACGGTCGTTGCCACGAGCACGTCGATCTGGCCGGCGGCGAAGGCGAGCATCGTCGACTCCTTCTCCTCGCTGCTCATCCGGCCGTGCAGCGGCTCGATGCGGCGCCCGGCGAGCGCAGCGTGCGCGCGGAGCTCCCCGAGCACGGTCGCCACCGTCGCCATCGGCGCCGCCCCGGGCTCGGCGTCGTTCTCGTTCTCGAGCTGCTCGCCGTCCTCCAACTGCTTGGGCTCGATCGCCGGGCAGACCACGAAGCCCTGCCTGCCCTGCGCCAGTTCCTCGGTGAGCCTGCGCCAGATCTGCGGCTCCCACGCCGGTTTCAGCGCCAGTGGCACCGTGAAGCTCTCGATGCCGGGGCGGCCGGCCGGCAGCTCGCTGATCACGCTGACATCGAGGTCGCCGAACACCGTCATCGCCACGGTGCGCGGGATCGGGGTGGCGGTGAGCACGAGCACGTGCGGCTGGCGGCCCTTCAGCCGCAGCGCCTCGCGCTGGTCGACGCCGAAGCGGTGCTGCTCGTCGACGACGACGAGACCCAGGTCGTAGAACGCGACGGCATCGCCGAGCAGCGCGTGGGTGCCGACGACGATGCGCGCCTGCCCCGACACGGCCCGCAGTGTGGCCCTGCGCCGCTCGGCGACGGGCTGCTGGCCGGTGAGCAGGGTGGGCACCAGTTCCGCGGCCAGCTCGGGACCGAGCGCGCGCACGATCGAGCGCAGGTGCTGGGAGGCCAGCACCTCCGTCGGCGCCAGCATGGCCGACTGCCCGCCGGAGTCGGCAACGGCGAGCATCGCCCGCAGCGCGACGATCGTCTTGCCCGAGCCCACCTCGCCCTGCACGAGGCGGTTCATCGGCGAGGCGACGGCGAGGTCGGCCGCGATCTCCGCGCCGACCGTCAGCTGGTCGTTCGTGAGCGTGAAGGGAAGGGCGGCGTCGAAGCGCTCGAGCAACCCGCCCGGCTTCGGCACCCGGGGTGTTGCCGCCTCGGCCCGGGACCGGGCGCGTTGCTGGAGCAGGGCCGCCTGCAGCACGAAGGCCTCCGTGTAGCGCAGGGTGCGCCGGGCCCCGATCCAGTCGGCGTCCTTCTCCGGCCGGTGGATCGCGGTGAGGGCCCTGCCCTGGTCGAGCAGCGACTTCTCCCGCCGCACCGCGGGCGGCACCGGGTCGGGCACCAGCCCGAGCGTGTCGAGCGCGGTGCGCATGATGGTGGTCAGCTCCGCGCTGGTCACCTGATTGCTGGCCGGGTAGATGGGGATGGGCGCCTCGGCCCAGCGCCGCGCCCGCTCCTCGTCGGCCGCATCCGCCTCGTCGTCGTCTGGATGCTCCTCGAACGGGGCGAAGTGCGGGTGCGCCAGCTGCAGCGTGCCCCGGTAGTCGGTGATCTTGCCGGCGAAGATGCCGCGCACGCCGGGGCGCAGTGTCTCCAGCCGCCAGCGCTGGTTGAAGAAGGTGAGGCCGACCAGGCCCCCCTTGCCGTCGCTGATCTTGATCTCCACGATCGAGCCGCGCCGGGTCTTCATGGTGCGCTCGCGCGCCTCGATCACCTGGCCGACGATCGTGACGTTCTCGCCGATGGGCAGCTCGCTGAGCGCCGTCAGCTCCCCCCGCTTGGCGTAGCGCCGCGGGTAGTGCGCGAGCAGGTCGCCCATGGTGAGCATGCCGAACGACTTCTGCAGGGCGGATGCCGTGCGCCCGCCGAGCACGCCGGCGATCTTGTCGTCGAGGGAGGCCAGCCCCGGGGCGATCGTCGGCGGTGAACCGCCGCGCCGCGCGGACGCGGAGTCTGGCTGCTCGGTCATTCTTCGATCGTAGGCGTTTGCTCCGACACGTCCTCCGGCGGCGCGAGCAACACGGCGATCTCGGCGGCGACGTAGGGGTCGTCCGGTCGTTGCACGGCCAGCACGCGCTGCAGTTCCAGCGCCTCCCCGGTGCGCCCGAGGGTGCGCAGGCAGCGCGCGATCCCCCAGCGGGCGAGGAAGCGCTGGTCGGCGGTGCCGACCGACGTGGCGAAGTCCAGCGCGCGCTCGAAGTAGGGCAAAGCCTCCTCCGGTCGTCCGTTGTCGTGCAGGTGCCAGGCCAGGTTGTTGTTCAGCGCCACCCCCCAGCGCTGGGTGCGCGCCTGGGTGGCCGTGGCCAGGAGCTCGAGCCCGTCGGCGGCCCACTCCTCTTCTTGGCCGGCATCCGTCAGCGCCAGCATGTGCACGGCATCGAGCACCAGGAAGGTGACGCCGCCGGCCGCCGCGTCACGGGCGGCCTTGGTGAACAGCGGGATGGCCTCTTCCGGGACGCCCTCCGCGACGCGCAGCCGCCCCCGCTCCAGGGCGATGCGCGCGGCCACGATCGGGCTGTCGCTGTCGATAGCGTTCAGCACCGCGTCGCCGTCGTCGTACTGGCCGGCCAGGCCGAGGGCACGCGCGAGCTGGGTCGCAAGCTCCGACCTCGCCTCGTCGCTGTACTCGGGGTCGTCGCTGGCACGCCGGAACCGCTCAGCCGAGAGCTGCGGATCGGCGAAGTTCCACAGCTGGTCGAGCACCGTCTGGTCAATGGTCTTCGGTGACAAGTTGAGATCTGACACACACCCATCTTCACAGAGTTGGCCCCCGTCTGCGGGCTAGGCTCGAAGCACAATGACACGAATCGTTTCCGGTTTCGCCGGCTCGCTCTCCCTGAAGGTCCCCAAGCAGGGCACCCGCCCCACCAGCGACCGGGTGCGCGAGGCCATCTTCTCGGCGCTCGAGGCCCGCGACGCCATCGCCGGGCTGCGCGTGCTCGACCTGTACGCAGGCTCCGGCTCCCTCGGTTTGGAGGCGGCCAGCCGCGGCGCCCGCATCGTCACGCTGGTGGAGAAGAACCCGCAGGCGGCCGCGCTGTGCCGGGCCAACGCCACCGCCGTCACGCGCGCGGCGCCCGGGCGCAGCGCCCCGCAGATCACCGTCTCCGGCCAGAGCGTGCAGTCCTTCCTCGACGGCACGGATGCCGGTTTCGACCTCGTCTTCATCGACCCGCCGTACGAGCTCGGTGACGCTGAGCTCGCCCAGAACCTGCTCTCCCTCGCGCCGAAGCTGCACGAGGAGGCCGTCGTCATGGTGGAGCGCAGCTCCCGCTCACCGGAGCCGATCTGGCCGGACGGGCTGGAGCTGGACCGCCGCAAGGACTACGGCGACACCACCCTGTGGTGGGCCGCGCCCAGCGAGCGCTGAGCGGCCGCCGGCGGCTCTTCCCCTCGGCGTGAGCGCTATGCAAGACTCTGTGCGTGAAGAGCAGCCAGGTAGAGCTTCCCGCAGCGGACACCTCGTACGCGCTGTCGCTCGACGGCCGCCGATTCACGTTCGGGGCCGTCATGAGCGGCGCGGCCGACCACGGGCAGTTCGTCACCCTGCTCAGCCCTGACGGCCGCAGACAACTGGGCCAGGTCGACACCGTGACCGCCGAACCCGGCGGCACTGTCAGCGGTGAGGGCGCGCTGCTCGGCGCGATCGGCGAGTCTGGCCTCGACGCACGCGGCACCTTCCCGTTCGGCTCCGCCGAGATCGTCACCGCGGAGCCGTCGATGATCGAGCTCGTGTACGCGACCGCCGGGGCCACGCTCAATGTCGGCTCCGTGCTTGGTGCGGATGCCGTCACCGCCCGCCTCATCCCGCAGCGCTTCAACCGGCACACCTTCTGGTGCGGGCAGAGCGGCTCGGGCAAGAGCTACGCGCTGGGCGTGCTCATCGAGCAGCTCCTCGTGCGCACCCGGCTGCCGATGGTGATCTTCGACCCCAACGCCGACTTCGTGCGGCTCGGTGAGCTGAGCGCCCACGGCGAGGAGGCAGAGTCGGCCGAGGAGGCCGCACTGCTGCAGAGCCGCGACATCCGCGTGCTGCGCCCGGCCGGAGACTCCGCCGACCCGCTGCTGGTGCGCTTCACCGAGCTGTCCATGCCCTCCAAGGCGGCGGTGCTGCGCCTGGACCCACTGGCCGACCGCGCCGAGTACAACGAGCTGCTGCACTTCGAGCGCACCATCGGCAGCCGCAGCCCGGAGGAGATCATCCCGCGGCTGCTGCGGAGCGAGAGCCCGGCCGCCCGCACGTTGGCGGCCCGGATCGACAACCTCCGGCTGATCGACTGGGAGCTGTGGGCGGGCGACCGGCCGGCCGTGACCGACATCATCCGGGAGCGGCCGGACGCCACGGTGCTGGACCTCGGCGGCTTCAACCACCCGGACGAGTACTTGGTCGTCGCCCTCGCCGTGCTCGACGAGCTCTGGGCGCGGCGGGAGGAGCGCCGGCCCATCCTCATCGTCATCGACGAGGCGCACAATCTGTGCTCGCCGGAGAACGACGGGCCGCTCGAGGTCGCCGTGCGGGAGCGGATCACCCAGATTGCCGCGGAGGGGCGCAAGTTCGGGCTGTGGCTGTTGCTCTCGACCCAGCGCCCGTCGAAGGTGGCCTCCGGAATCCTCTCCCAGTGCGACAACGTCGCCGTGATGCGGATGAGCTCGCCGGCCGACCTCACCGAGCTCGCCGTGCGGTTCGGCTTCGCGCCGGCGGCCATGCTGGCGCGGACGACCGGGTTCCGGCAGGGCGAGGCGTTCTTCGCCGGCGGCTTCGTGCCGGCCCCGACGTTGGCCTCGATGCGCACTCGGCTCACCGTCGAGGGCGGAGTCGACGTGCGCGTGCCGCTGCGGGCGGAGGGCGCGCGCCCGCGATGAGCCAGGAGCGCCCGCTGTCGGCATCCGCTCTCCACCGGGAAGAGGTGCGGGGCCGTTGGGAGCGGGCGACGCGCTGGCCGTTGATCGTGCTCTCGATCGGGTTCCTCGTGGCGTACAGCCTGGTGACGATCCGGCCAAGCTGGACGCGGGACGAGCAGATACTCATCGTCGTGGTGCTGGGCGCGGCCTGGCTGGCCTTCATCATCGACCCCGTCGTGCGGCTGATCCTGACGGCGCCGCATCGGCGCGCCGCCTACGTGCGCACGTACAAAGTCGAGTTCTGGGCGGCCCTGCTGCCGATCCTGCGCCCGTTCTCGCTGCTGCGGCACCTGGACTCGACGCCCGGCTTCATCGGCAACGGCGGCAACGCCCTGCGCTCACGCGTGCTCGCCGTGGCCGCCGCCTACGCCGGCATGTACGTGTACGTCATCGCGATCACCGTGCTGCAGGTCGAGCGGAATGCGCCCGGCGCGACGATCGTGACCTTCGGCGAGGCGATCTGGTGGGCCTTCGTGACGCTGGCGACGGTCGGCTACGGCGACTACGTGCCGATCACCCCGTTCGGCCGCACCCTGGCCGTCATGCTGATGGCCGGTGGCGTCGTGATCATCGGCACGGCCAGCGCGCTCATCGTCTCCTACCTCTCCGAGCGCATCACCACGCGTGAGCCGGGTGCTGCGGCCCCGCGCAAGCCCAGGCCGCGGCAGGGAGACGAGGAAGAGGACTAGTCAGCCGGCGTGGCCGTCCCAACCGCGGTACGGGTCCCAGCCGCCGGGCAGGTGCGGCGCGCCGTCCACGGTGATGCCGGCCGGCTCCCCCGCCGGCAGCTCGAGGACCCGCCCGATCGGCCGGAACCCGGTGGGCAGTTCCGCACCTGCCGGGAAGCAGGCCAGCAGGGAGTGGTCCTCTCCCCCGCCGAGCGCGCTCTCCGGGTGTTCGCCGAGCGCGGCGGAGTCGAAGTCGATCAGCACGCCGCTGGCGCGGGCGATGCGTGTGGCGTCGAGGGCGAGGCCGTCCGAGACGTCGAGCATGGCAGTTGCCCCGGATGCCGCGGCGGCCGCCCCGGCGGGGATCGGCGGCGACGGGCGCAGCTGGGCGCCCAGCAGGCGCGGGTACGCGGTGCGGAGGGCGTCGGCGGCGGCGGCATCCGGGGCCCCCTCCGCGTCGATGCCGCGGGTGAACAGCAGCGCCAGGCCGCGGCCGGCCTCGCCGAGCGTGTTGCCGCCCTCGGCGACGGCGACGGTGTCGCCGGGCCGTGCGCCGGAGCGGAGCACGGGGGCGCGGCCCTCCAAGTCGCCGAAGGCGGTGACGGCCAGCGTCAGCGTGTCGGAGGCGGAGAGGTCGCCGCCGACGACGCCGCAGCCGGGGGCGAGGGCGGCGCAGGCCTCGCGCAGGCCGTCGCTGATGCCCTCGAGCACGCTGACCGGCAGGTGCTGCGGGGCGGCGATCGCCACGACGAGCGCGGTCGGGCGGGCTCCCATCGCGGCGACGTCGGAGAGGTTGGTGGCGGCCGCCTTCCAGCCGAGGTCCGCGGGGCGCGACCAGGCCAGGCGGAAGTCCGGGCCATGGATCATCATGTCGGTGGTGACGACGAAGCGGCGGTCCGGCGCGGCGAGGACGGCGGCGTCGTCGCCGGGGCCGAGCAGGGTGGCGTCCGACTCGGGCAGGCGCGGGAAGATCCGCTGCAGCACCGCAATCTCGCTGAGCTCGGCCAGGGTCGGGTCTGCGGGAGCGGCAGGTGCCGGGCCGGCCTGTGCGGGGTCCGCTCCGGCGGGGGTCGATTCAGCGCGCGTCATACTCTCAAGGTAGCCTGAGGAGCGATGCTCTCCCGTACTCTGACCCGCCCGCTGGCCGCCATCGGCACGGCGCTGCTCATCACCGCGACACTCGCCGGCTGTGCCGCCGCCGTTGCGCTGGAACCCGCCGCCGATGCCACGAACCCCGGCTGCGCCGAGATCGTGGTGCGGCTGCCCGAGGCCCTCGGCGAGCAGAAGCTGCGCGAGACCAACGCGCAGGGCACCGGCGCCTGGGGCGACCCGGCCACGATCCTGCTGCGCTGCGGCGTCGAGGTGCCCGGGCCGACAACGCAGCAGTGCGTCGCCGTCGGCGGCATCGACTGGATCGTCGACGACAGCAACAAGCCGATCTTCCGCTTCGTGACGTACGGACGCACCCCCGCGACGGAGGTCATCGTCGACTACGACAAGGCCTCAGCCAGCGCCCTCATCGACCTGGAAGGCGCGATCTCGGTGATCCCCGCCGAGAACGCCTGCGTCGACGTCACCGACGTGCTCCCCGCCGGCTAGCCGAGAAAACTCGCCGCCGAGCGGGAGCTTCTGCACACTGCTCGCCTGCCGCACTGTGCGCACTCCCACGCTCGATCACGTGCCTGTTCTGCACAGGGCGCGCATGCCGCGAGGTATCGCACACCCGTGCACGCAGCCCGCTGGGGCTGCCCACGTGCTGGCACGCTCGGTGCACATGACACGTCGCCGCCCACTCCCGTTCCGCCTCCAACTCGCCCCGTTCAGCATCCACGAGGGAGCCGCCCAAGGCGTCAGCCGCAATCGGCTTCGCGCGAGCGATCTGAGCGCGCCGTTCCGCGGCACCCGCGCGCAGGCGGGCGATTCCGGTCTGCGCACCCGCTGCGAGGCGTTCAGCCTCGTCATGGGGCCGCACCAGCTGTTTGCCGGCCCGACCGCTGCACAGCTGTGGGGAATCCCGGTTCCGCCGCGGCTCGCTCGGGACGTCCGCCTCCACGTTCTGACCGTCGGGCACGACTGGGCGTCAATCGCACAGGGCATTATCGGCAGCAGGACGGCTCTGCCCGTCACTCCGGAGGTGATGCACGGACTCAGGCTGACCGATGCCGCATCCACCTGGTGCGCTCTCGCGGGCCTTCTGAGCGTCGACGAGCTGATCGAGGCCGGCGATCGGTTGCTCGGGCGCCCCATGCCACTCTCGAGCAGTGAGCAGATCGATGCCGCGATCGCAGCCCATGGCTCGCGCCGGGGCATCCGGCGGCTGCG
Organism: Microterricola pindariensis; assembly: GCF_002936985.1. Lineage (GTDB taxonomy): Bacteria > Actinomycetota > Actinomycetes > Actinomycetales > Microbacteriaceae > Microterricola > Microterricola pindariensis. Next base: position 13,018 of record NZ_MPZN01000021.1, read on the forward strand.
CGAAGCCCGCCCGCAGTTGCGCGCGGGGTCGGAGTCCCCGCGGGAGACACGCTTGCGGTTAGTCGTGGTGCGGGGCGGGTTGCCGGAGCCCGAGCCGAACGGCGTCATCGCGTTGCGGGGCGGGCGCTCCACCCACGGCGACCTCGTCTTCCGCGCGTACAAGGTACTGCTCGAGTACGACGGCCAGCACCACCGCGAGGACGCCGAGCAGTGGGCGCGGGATGTGGTGCGGCTGAACGACCTCGCCGAGGCCGGGTGGCTCGTCATCCGCATCACCAAGGACACGCCGCGAGCCGAGATCCTCGCGCGGACCGAACGCGCCCTGCGCAATCGCGGATGGCGTCCCTGAATGCGCGAACGAGCGGGGGCTTCCGCACAGTGTCAGCGGGTGTCACTGTGCAGAAGCCCCCGCTCGATGTTCGCGGGCGCGGCGCTACCTCGCCAGGGCCAGGGCGATCAGCTCGTCGATCAGCTCCGGGTAGCTGAGCCCGGAGTTCTGCCAGCAGGTCGGGAACATCGAGATCGGCGTGAACCCGGGCATCGTGTTGATCTCGTTGACGACGAAGCCGTCCGCGGTCAGAAAGAAGTCGACGCGGGCCAGGCCCGCGCAACCGATCGCCTCGAAGGTGCGCACGGCGAGCTCGCGCATCTCGGCCAGCTCGGCGTCGCTCAGCACGGCCGGGCAGACCAGTTCGATGCCGTCGGCACCCATGTACTTGGCGTCGAAATCGTAGAAGTCGCGGCCGCTGACCACGACCTCGCCGGCAACGGATGCCCGCGGCGCCTGCCCGGGGCGTCCGCCCAGAACTCCGATCTCGACCTCGCGGCCGATGATCGTGGCCTCGATGAGCACCTTGTCGTCCTCGGCCAGGGCAACCGCCATGGCGCCGGCAAGCTGGTCCAGCGAGGACACCTTGCTCACGCCGACGCTGGAGCCGGCGCGGGCCGGCTTGATGAAGACGGGCAGCCCAAGCTCGGCAACGGCGGCCTCGACCCCGGCGACATCCGTCGCCCAGTCGCGGGCGCTGACCGTGTGCCACGGGGCGACGGCGATGCCGGCCTGGCGCAGCACGGTCTTCGTGTAGTGCTTGTCCATGCCGAGCGCGCTGGCGAGCACGCCGGAGCCGACGAACGGCAGACCGGCCAGCTCGAGCAGGCCCTGCACCGTGCCGTCCTCGCCGAATGGGCCGTGCAGGATCGGGAAGACGACGTCGACGGCGCCGAGCGAGCGGCTGGTGCCGTCGGCCTCCGTCACGCTCAGCTCGCGGGACGCCGTGCTCTCCGGCCAGCGCACGCGCGTGCCGTTTTCGACGACCTGCGGCATGGCCGCCGGGTTCAAGGTGAACAGGGCGGCGTCGTCCGGCTGCAGGGTGAATGCGCCGTCGCGCGTCATGCCGATCGGAATGACGGTGAAGCGCTCGCGGTCAATCGCCGAGAGCACCCCGCCCGCCGTGGCGCAGCTGATCGAATGTTCGCTTGACCGTCCCCCAAAGAGCAGCGCCACCGTGAGCTTGTGCGTCATCGAGAGTCCTTTCGCCTTGCGGCTCGTCCGAGTCTGTTGTGAGGTGCGGTGCGATGTCGCGCGGGTTCAGCGTGCCGGCCAGAACCTGGCGCACCTGCTCGACGATCGGCATCTCGACACCCTTGGCCTTGGCCAATTCGAGGATGGGGCCGACGGATGCCAGGCCCTCAGTTGTCTGTTGCATCTGCTTGACCACGTCGGCCTGGCTGTAGCCCTGGCCGAGCAGGCGCCCGGCCGTGTTGTTGCGCGACAGCGGCGACTGGCAGGTGGCGATCAGGTCGCCGAGGCCGGCGAGGCCGGAGAGCGTCTCCGGGTGGGCGCCGTAGGCGACCGCGAAGTCGGTCATCTCGACGAGGCCGCGGGTGATGATCGAGGCCTTCGTGTTCTCGCCGTAGCCGACGCCGTCGACGATGCCGATGGCGACGGCGATGAGGTTCTTCAGCACGCCTCCGAACTCGGTGCCGATGACGTCGGTGTTGACGAAGGAGCGGAAGTAGCTGTTGCGGGCGAGCAGGGCGACGGCCTGGGCCGTCTCCAGGCTGGTGGAGGAGACGACGGCGGCCGTCGGCTGCTGCCTGGCGATCTCCAGCGCCAGGTTCGGGCCGGAGATGGCGGCGATCCTGTCGGGGCTGACCGGCAGCACCTGCTCGATGACCTCGCTCATGCGCAGGCCGGTGGAGCGCTCCACGCCCTTCATCAGCGAGACGATGATGGCGTTCGCGCCCAGGTGCGGCTCTGCGGTGATCAGGTTCTCGCGCAGGGACTGGCTCGGCACCGACACAAAGACCTGCTCGGCGCCGGCCAGGGCCAGGTCGAGCCGCGAGGTGGCGCGGAGGGTGTTCGGAAGGTTGATGCCGGGCAGGTAGTCGCTGTTGCGCTTGGCCTCCTGGATCTCGCGGGCGAGCTCCGGCCGGCGGGCCCAGAGCACGACATCCGCGCCGCCATCGGCCAAGATTTTGGCGAAGGTGGTGCCCCAGCTCCCGGCGCCGAGCACGGCGACGCGGGTTCCCGGCTTCACGGTGGGGGTCTTGGTGGCCCTAGGAGTCAAAACGACCCGTCTCCTTCTGGTCATGTGCGGCGGGGTTCCACCGCTGGGCTGGTGCCTTCTCGCCGCGGAGGTCCTCGAGCAGCAGGGTGATGGCATCCATCACGAGTGCGGTCGCCGCGGTGAGATTGGCCGTGTCGAGGGGCTTGCCGCGGAACGCGTCCAGGTCGACGGGGTCGCCGACCTTGACCATGATGTGCTTGCGCGGGAAGATGCTGATCTTCTTGGAGTAGCGGGCCATGAGCTGCTGGCTGCCCCAGTGCGCGACGGGGATGACGGGGATGCCGCGCTCGAGCGCGATGCGCACCGCGCCGGTCTTGCCCCGCATCGGCCAGAGGTCGGGGTCGCGGGTGAGCGAGCCCTCCGGGTAGACGACGACCATGCGGCCCTTCTCCACCAGCTCCTCCGCTGCGCGGATCGCCGAGTGCGAGTTGTTGCCGGAGCGCTCGACGGGGATCTGGCCGGAGGTGCGCAGCGCCCAGCCGAGGACGGGCACCTTGAACACGGAGGCCTTGGCCAGGAAGCGCGGGTAGCGCCCCAGCTTCCAGGCGACGACGCCGACCACGACGGGGTCGATCTCGCTGTAGTGGTTCGGGGCCAGCACGTAGGCGCCGTGCCGCGGCATCTTGTCGCCGTCGCGGATCTCGAAGCGCGCGGCGAGGTTCATCAGCGGCACCGCGAGCGCTGCGAACACCCAGAAGATCGAGGGTTGACTCTTCTCGGAGCGCGGGCGACGGCCGGGGATGTTCTCAGGCATCCCCCCATTATCCTTCGACGGCATCAGTCTTCGAGAACGAAGTCAGCGCCGAGGATCTGCAGCTTGCTGATGAAGTTCTCGTAGCCGCGCGCAATGATGCCGACGTTGCTCACCGTGGAGGTGCCCTCCGCGCTCAGCGCGGCGACGAGGTGGCTGAAGCCACCGCGCAGGTCCGGGACCTCGACGTCGGCGCCGTGCAGCTGGGTCGGCCCGGTGATCACGGCGGAGTGGTTGAAGTTGCGCTGCCCGAAACGGCAGGCGTGCCCGCCGAGGCACTCCTTGTGGATCTGGATGGTCGCACCCATGTCGACGAGCGCGTCGACGAAGCCGAAACGCTGCTCGTAGACCGTCTCGTGCACGATCGAGACGCCCTTGGCCTTGGTGAGGGCCACGACGAGCGGCTGCTGCCAGTCGGTCATGAATCCGGGGTGCACGCCGGTCTCGATGATGACCGGGTTGAGGTCACCGCCCGGGTGGTAGAAGCGGATGCCGTCTTCGAGGATGTCGAAGGCGCCGCCGACCTTGCGGAAGACGTTGAGGAACGTGAGCATCTCGGCCTGGCGCGCGCCGCCGACGGTGATGTCGCCCTCGGTGGCCAGCGCGGCGGCGGCCCAGCTGGCCGCCTCGTTGCGGTCGAACAGCGAGCGGTGGGTGTATCCGCGCAGCTGCTTGACGCCCTCGATGCGGATGACGCGGTCGGTGTCGACAGAGATCGTCGCGCCCATCTTCTGCAGGATGTTGATGAGATCCATGATCTCCGGCTCGATCGCCGCACCCTTCAGCTCGGTGATGCCCTCCGCGCGCACGGCGGTGAGCAGAACCTGCTCGGTCGCGCCGACGCTCGGGTAGGGCAGCTCGACCTTGGCTCCGTGCAGGCCGTTCGGTGCCGACATCCGGATGCCGCTCGGCAGCTTCTCGACGACGGCACCGAAGGTGCGCAGCACGTCCAGGTGGAAGTCGATCGGCCGGTCGCCGATGCGGCATCCGCCGAGGTCGGGGATGAAGGCCTCGCCGAGGCGGTGCAGCAGCGGCCCGCAGAACAGGATCGGGATGCGGCTGGAGCCGGCGTGTGCGTCGATGGCGGCGAAGTGGGCCACCTCGACGTTGCTCGGGTCGAGGATGAGCTCGCCCTCTTCCTCGCCCTCTGTGACCGTGACGCCGTGCACCTCGAGCAGGCCGCGCACGATGCGCACGTCGCTGATGTTGGGCACGTCCTTCAGAACGCTGGGGGTCTCCCCGAGCAGCGCCGCGACCATCGCCTTGGTGACGAGGTTCTTGGCACCCTTCAGTTCGATGCGACCGACCAGTGGCTTGCCACCGTGGATGGTGATCTTGTCGACCGAGAGGCCGACGGCTTCGCCGTGGTTCTTTGCATCTTCGCCGAGAGTATTCAAATGTTTTCCGCCTGCACGTTCTGCCTCGCTGGGAGGGGCTACTTTACTGGGAGAGTCTGGGGTCGCCAGCTCTCGCGGGTGGCCTCGAATTCTGAGATCAACGCTTCGTCGCGCAGGGTGAGCCCGATGTCGTCCAGACCTTCGAGCAACCTCCATCGAGTGTAATCGTCCACCTCGAAGGAAACCTGAAGGTCCCCGATGGTGGCGGTGCGCGCCACCAGGTCGACGGTCATCTCAGTGCCGGGATTCGCCTCGATGGCGGCCCACAACGCCTCGACCTCGTCCTCGGTGATCGCCGCGGCGAGCAGGCCCTGCTTGCCTGAGTTCCCGCGGAAGATGTCGCCGAAGCGCGGGCTCAGCACGACGTCGAAACCGAAGTCGCGGAGCGCCCAGACGGCGTGCTCGCGGGAGGAGCCGGTGCCGAAGTCTGCGCCGGCCACGAGAATTCGCGCACCCTGAAACTCGGGCTTGTTGAGCACGAATTCCGGGTCCTGGCGCCAGCCGTGGAACAGTGCGTCCTCGAAGCCGGTCTTGGTGACCCTCTTGAGGAAGACGGCGGGGATGATCTGGTCGGTGTCGACGTTGGAGCGGCGCAGCGGGGCCGCGACTCCGGTGACGGTGGTGAACTTCTCCATGGCTACTTCGCCTCTCCGCTGGTGACGGTCAAATCGCTGCTGTGCTCGAGGTCCCACGGGCTCGAGAGGGTTCCGCGGATGGCGGTGGCCGCCGCCACGAGCGGCGAGACGAGGTGGGTGCGGCCGCCCTTGCCCTGGCGCCCCTCGAAGTTGCGGTTCGAGGTCGACGCGCAGCGCTCCCCCGGGGCCAGCTGGTCCGGGTTCATGCCGAGGCACATCGAGCAGCCGGCGAAACGCCATTCGGCGCCGAAGTCGGTGATGATCTTGTCCAGGCCCTCTGCCTCGGCCTCGATGCGCACCCGGGCGGAGCCGGGGACGACCATGACGCGCACGCCGTCGGCCTTCTTCTGGCCCTGGATGATGCTGGCGAATGCCCGCAGGTCCTCGATCCGGCTGTTCGTGCAGGAGCCCATGAAGACGGCGTCGACGGCCACCTCCTTGAGCGGGGTGCCGGCGGTGAGGTCCATGTACTCGAGCGCGCGCTCGGCCGCGGCACGCTCGTTTGCGTCGGCGAAGTCGTTCGGGTTCGGCACGCTGTCGCTGAGCGATGCACCCTGACCGGGGTTGGTGCCCCAGGTGACGAAGGGCTCGAGCGTGTCGGCGTCGATCGTGACCTCGGCGTCGAAGGCAGCGCCCTCGTCGGTGGCCAGCGTGTCCCAGTAGGCGACGGCGTCGTCCCAGTCCTGGCCCTCCGGCGCATGGGCGCGGCCCTTGAGGTACTCGTAGGTGGTGGCATCCGGTGCCACCATGCCGGCGCGGGCGCCCGCCTCGATCGACATGTTGCAGATGGTCATGCGGCCATCCATCGACAGTGCGCGGATGGCGCTGCCGCGGTACTCGAGCACGTAGCCCTGGCCGCCGCCGGTGCCGATCTTGGTAATCACGGCGAGGATGATGTCCTTGGCGGTGACGCCGGGGCGCAGCGTTCCCTCGACGGTGATGGCCATCGTCTTGAACGGCTTCAGCGGCAGGGTCTGCGTGGCCATGACGTGCTCGACCTCGCTGGTGCCGATGCCGAACGCCATCGCGCCGAATGCGCCGTGGGTGGAGGTGTGCGAGTCGCCGCAGACCACGGTGATGCCGGGCTGGGTGAGGCCGAGCTGCGGCCCGACGACGTGCACGATGCCCTGCTCGATGTCACCGAGCGAGTGCAGGCGCACGCCGAACTCCTCGCAGTTGCGGCGCAGCGTCTCGATCTGGGTGCGGCTGGTGAGGTCGGCGATGGGCTTGTCGATGGCCAGCGTCGGGGTGTTGTGGTCTTCCGTGGCGATCGTCAGATCGGGGCGGCGGAGCGGGCGACCGGCCAGGCGCAGGCCGTCGAAGGCCTGGGGGCTCGTGACCTCGTGGACGAGGTGCAGGTCGATGTAGATGAGGTCCGGCGTGCCGTCCTCACCCTTCTTCACCAGGTGGGCATCCCAGACCTTTTCGGCCAGGGTGCGGGGGCGTGCAGCAGTGCGTGATTCGCTAGTCATGTGTGAGCGTCTTCCTCAGTGAATGGTTCTCAGCCAACGGTCTGGGCCAACGGCGAACTCCGCGACGAGGGAGGCCTGGAAACTAGGACTCGTCGCGGCACAGAAGAAGTCGACCGTACAACACGTCTACAGGCTAGCACTGCGCATCAGGGGGTCACCGCACGCACGACAACCACCGACACATTGTCGCTCCCGCCGGCTTCCAGCGCGGCCTCGACGAGCTCGTCGGCGATACCGGTGAAGTCGCCCTGGGCCTCGTGCCTGGCGAAGATCGCCGAGATCTCGCTGCGCTCCAACTCCTTGCTGAGCCCGTCGGAGCAGACCAGGTAGGTGCCGTACTCGCGAGGCTGGTTCAGCCAGACGTCGACATCGACGCTGTCCTCCGCGCCGAGGGCGCGGGTGATGACGTTGCGCTCCGGATGCTGCTCGGCGTCCTCCGCGCTGATCAGGCCGGCATCCACCATCTCCTGCACGGCCGAGTGGTCGACGCTCTGCTGACGGAGCACGCGGCCGTCCCAGCCGTAGACGCGGGAGTCGCCGACGTTGAAGACCATCCAGCGGTAGCTCTCCCCCTCCTCGTCCGGCCCGGCGTCGACGAGGGCGACGCCGGTGAGGGTCGTGCCGGCCACCGCGGTGCCGGAGTCGCCGACCGTGCTGAGATCGCGCACGGCGTCGTTGGCGGAGTGGATCGCGTCGAGCACCTGCTCCGGGGTGGTGAGCACGCCCGGGGCGATGTGCTCGGCGAAGACCTGGACGACGGCCTGGCTGGCCGCGTCGCCCTTGGCATGCCCGCCCATGCCGTCGGCGACGAGGAACACGGGCGCCGCCGCCAGCAGCGAGTCCTCGTTCACTTTGCGCACCGCCCCGACGTCGCCCCGCGCCTCCACGAAGAGGTCGAGCGTTCCGCTCGGCAGCGCGAAGGGGCTCGGCTGGTCAATTGCCACGTGTATCTCCCGGATGACGGCGATGACGGCACTGCGCCGTACGAACGCTCCAAGTTACCAAAGCTGGCAGTGCCCCAGCGCACGTTCGTGCAGGGCGGAATCCGCCGGCGGCAACGAGGAAACCCCCGCCGGGTGAGCCGTCGGGGTTACGACAGGCTCACCCAGCGGGGGTTTCTCAACCGGCGGGGGTTTCGCGGTCAGCGCGGGTCACGCGGCGGGGCTCCCGCTCCGCGCGGGCCGCCGATGATTAGTCCTCTGTGAAGTGCGGGACCTCTTCGAGCAGCGTGTGACCGCGCTTCTTGGCATCCGCGCGCGCCTTGATCAGGCTGGCGATGGTGGCGATCGCCATGGAGCCGATGATCACGCCCAGCGAGGTCCAGGTGTCGATCTCGGGCGCCCAGGCGATGCCCTCTCCGCCGTTGATGAACGGCAGCTCGTTGGTGTGCATGGCGTGGAAGACGAGCTTGACGCCGATGAAGAACAGGATGAACGCGATGCCGTACTTGAGGTACTCGAGGCGCTCCAGCAGCCCGCCGAGCAGGAAGTAGAGCTGGCGGAGGCCCATCAGCGCGAAGACGTTCGCGGTGAACACGATGAACGGGCTCTGCGTGATGCCGAAGATGGCCGGGATCGAGTCGAGCGCGAAGATCAGGTCCGTCGTGCCGATGGCGATGAAGACGATGATCATCGGGGTGAGCACCTTGCGGCCGTCGATGACGGTGCGGACCTTGGCGCCGTCGTACTCGTCGCTGATTGTGACGCGGCGGCGCAGCCAGCGGATGAGGCCGTTCTCGCCGTCGCCCTCCTCCTCCTTGCCGAATGCCTGCTTGATGGCGGTGAAGAGCAGGAAGGCGCCGAAGATGTAGAAGACCCAGCTGAAGCTCTCGATGAGCTGGGCGCCGAGCAGGATGAAGACTCCGCGCAGCACGAGGGCGATGATGATGCCCACCATCAGCACCTCTTGCTGGTACTTCCTGGGCACGCTGAAGCGGGCCATGATGATGACGAACACGAAGAGGTTGTCTATCGACAGGCTGTACTCGGTGAGCCAACCGGCCAGGAACTGGCCCGCGAACTCGCCGCCGGCGAAGAGCAGCATCAGCCCGGCGAAGATGAGGGCGAGCACGACGTAGAAGGCGACCCACAGCGAGGCTTCCTTCATGGAGGGCACGTGGGGGCGCTTGAAGACGATCAGCAGGTCTGCGACGAGGATGAGCGTCAGCAGGATCAGCGATCCGACTTCGAATGCGATGGGCAGATCGGGGTGCACGGGGGCCTTTCGGAAGGGGCTCCCACTCGCGAAAGTGGGTAGCACGAGGCTCGAAAGTCTCTCCCGCATTCTGCTCTCATCGGTGTGAGAACGAAATGCCCCGAGCCCGGAGTGCCGACTGCGGCGCCCGTATTGACGGATTCGAGGTGGGCCGATGGCCCGGTGGGATACTCCCCTTCGCTCTGCAGAGTCTAACGGATGCCGCGGGGCGCCCTTCACAGCGGGAGCCGTGTTTCCTTCCCCTAGTATTTTCCTGCGCACCCGCCCTGCGCAGCATTCCACCCCCAACTCTGGAGACTGTGTGAGCCTCGTCACGCCCCCGCCCGCCCGCGAATTCCGCAAGAGCCCGGCCTCGGCCGCCCTCGGATACACGATCTTCTTCAGCCGCTGGCTGCAGGCGCCGCTCTACCTCGGCCTCATCGTCGCGCAGGGCGTGTACGTCGTCCTGTTCATGAAGGAGCTCTGGCACCTGATCTCGGACTTCGGCGAGATGGACGAGACCAAGATCATGATGCTCGTGCTCGGCCTGATCGACGTCGTGATGATCGCGAACCTCCTGATCATGGTGATCATCGGCGGCTACGAGACCTTCGTCTCCAAGATCAACCTGGACGGCCACCCCGACCAGCCGGAGTGGCTCAGCCATGTCAACGCCAACGTGCTCAAGGTCAAGCTGGCGATGGCCATCGTCGGAATCTCCTCGATTCACCTGCTCAAGACCTTCATCGAGGTGGGCGGCATCGGCGGCCCGAAGGACAAGGCGCTGTACACCAGTGAGGGCGTGCTCTGGCAGGTCGTCATCCACTGCGTGTTCATCCTCTCCGCCATCGCCCTGGCCTGGATCGACAAGATGTCCCAGCACGCCCACGTGGAGGCGGCTCAGGCGGCGCACGCGCACGCCCCCGCCCCCGCCCCCGCCGTTGCGCATGCAGCGGCGCCCGCCCCCGCGCCGGCACCCGCCCCGCACCGCGATCTGGTCGACTCCCTCTGATCGCACGCCTCTCGCTCGTCTACAGTTGCGGATGACGGCACACCCGTCGTCACGTTCAACGACGAGCGAGAGGCGTTTGCGTGCTGGCACTATTCAAGCCACACGGCGCTCCCGGACTGGAACTGGCCCACCGGCCGGAACCGGTCCCGGGCGACCGAGAAGTCAAGATCCGCGTGCTGCGAACCGGCATCTGCGGAACAGACCTGCATATTGAGAGCTGGGATGCCTGGGCGGCGAAAACCATCGTGCCGCCCCTCATCCCCGGCCATGAGTTCTTCGGCGAGGTCGTCGAGATCGGCCGCGAGGTGCGCGACGTCGCCGTCGGCGCCCGGGTCTCCGGCGAAGGCCACATCGTCTGCGGCAACTGCCGCAATTGCCGCGCCGGGCGCAGGCAGATGTGCATCCGCACGCTCAGCGTCGGCGTCAACCGCGACGGCGCGTTCGCCGAGTACATCGTCATCCCGGAGAGCAACGTCTGGGTGCACCACGACGACGTCTCCCCCGACCTCGGCGCCCTCTTCGACCCGTTCGGCAACGCCGTGCACACGGCGCTCAGCTTCCCGCTGGTCGGCGAGGACGTGCTGATCACCGGGGCGGGGCCGATCGGCCTGATGTCCGCGGCCGTCGCCCGGCACATCGGGGCGCGCTTCATCGTCGTCACCGACGTCTCCGCGCCGCGGCTCGAGCTGGCCAGGCAGGTCGGCGCCGACGTCACCGTGAACGTCGCCGAGCGGCGCATCGCCGACGCGCAGCGCGAACTCGGCATGCGCGAGGGCTTCGACGTCGGCTTCGAGATGAGCGGGCACCCCGGCGCGCTGCCGGAGATGATCGAGAACCTCAACCACGGCGGGCGGGTGGCCATGCTCGGCCTGCCGAGCGCGCCGATCGAGGTGGACTGGGCGAAGGTCGTCACGCACATGCTCACCATCAAGGGCATCTACGGACGCGAGATGTACGAGTCGTGGAACGCGATGAGCGCCATGCTGCAATCGAGCAACGCGCTCCGCGACGCGCTGGCGGCGGTCGTCACCGACCGCTTCGCCGCGCAGGAGTGGGAGGCGGGCTTCGCGGCGGCCCGCGAGGCGCACGGCGGCAAGGTCGTGCTGGATTGGAGCGGGGTCGGCGATGAATAGGAGCACCGAATGTACGGAACGATGAAGCAGCAGGCCCAGGAGACGCTCGACGAGATCGCGGCGGCAGGCCTGTTCAAACACGAGCGCCGCATCAGCTCGGCCCAGTCGGCGCACATCTCCGCCAACGGCGGAGATGTGCTGAACTTCTGCGCCAACAACTACCTCGGCCTCGCCGACCACCCCGTGATCGTGGCCGCCGCGCAGGAGGCGATGGACGACTGGGGCTTCGGCCTGGCCAGCGTCCGATTCATCTGCGGCACGCAGGACCTGCACATCGAGTTGGAGCGACGCGTCTCCGAGTTCCTCGGCACCGACGACACGATCCTGTTCTCCAGCTGTTTCGACGCAAACGGCGGCGTCTTCGAGGGCCTGTTCGGCCCGGATGACGCCATCATCAGCGACGCGTTGAACCACGCGTCGATCATCGACGGCATCCGGCTCTGCAAGGCGGCCAGGTACCGCTACGCCAACCGCGACATGGTCGAGCTGGAGGCGCAGCTGCTGGCGGCATCCGGGGCCCGGCAACGCCTGATCGTGACCGACGGCGTGTTCTCGATGGACGGCTCGCTCGCTCCGCTGGCCGAGATCTGCGATCTGGCGGAGCGCCACAACGCGCTCGTCATGGTCGACGACTCGCATGCGGTCGGCTTCGTCGGCGAGCACGGCCGCGGCACCCCGGAACTGGCCGGGGTGGAGCGCCGCGTCGACCTGTACACGGGCACGTTCGGCAAGGCGCTCGGCGGTGCGTCCGGTGGTTACGTCGCGGGCCACGCCGAGCTGATCGCGCTGCTCCGGCAGCGCGCCCGGCCCTACCTGTTCTCGAACACCGTCGCCCCGGCCGTCGTCGCCGGTACCCTGGCCGCACTCGACCTCGTCGCCGGCAGCGGCGCCGACAGGGAGCGGCTGCGCCGGAACGCCGCGCACTTCCGGGCGCGGATGACCGCGGAGGGATTCGAGCTGATCCCGGGCGAGCACCCGATCGTGCCCGTCATGTTCGGCGACGCCGCCCTGGCGGCGCGCATCGCCGACCACATGCTCGGCGACGGCGTCTACGTGATCGCGTTCAGTTACCCGGTCGTGCCGCGGGGCACCGCCCGGATCCGGGTGCAGCTGTCGGCCGCGCACAGCGAGGCCGACATCGAGAAGGCCGTCGACGCCTTCGTGCGCGCGAGGGACGCGGAGCGGGCGGTGTCCGCCTAGAGCGTCCCCTCCAGGCGCGGGCCTGGCTCCCACGGCGGGGCGTCGGCGATGAGCTCGACCGCGTCGGCGCCGTCGCCGAGCGGGTGAGCGATCTCGTCCTTCGGCAGCCGGGCCCAGACGATGGCGATCACCGCGAAGACGAGCGGCAGCACGCCGGCAATGACGAAGGTCGGGGCGAGGCCGATCGCCTCTCCCACCGGGCCGGCCAGCGCCATCGAGATCGGCATGAACGCCAGGGAGACGAAGAAGTCGAGGCTGGACACCCGGCCCAGCATGTGCGGCGGAACGCGGCGCTGCAGCAGGGTGCCCCAGATCACCCCGCCGATCGAGAAGCTGAATCCGACGATGAACACGGCGAGCCCCATCAGCCACACCTGGTCGGTGAAGCCGATGACGGCCAGGGGAAGGCTGCCGAGCCCCCAGGCGAGCGTCAGAACGGTGAGGTAGCGCCGCGGCATCCGCCTCGAGGAGATGAACAGGGCGCCCAGCACACTGCCCACCCCGAATGCGGCCAGCACGAGCGCGTACTCGGTGGCGCCGCCGCCCGCGGAGTCGCGCACGGCGAAGGGGGCCAGCACGTCGATCGGGCCCATGATGACGAGCACGAAGGCCATCGAGAAGAGCAGGGTCGCGAGCAGCCAGGGCGTCGAGAACATGTAGCGGAAGCCCTCGGCGAGGTCGCCGAGCGCCGCGCGCAGGGGGTGCCTGGCCACCTCGGCCTCCAGGTTGCGCCGGAGCGGGACGGGTCGCAGCACGACGAGCGCCACGACCGCGACCACCTGCAGGGCGCCCACGATGACGAACGCGAGGGCCGGGGACGCCGCGGCCACGGCGGCGCTGGCCAGTGCGGGCCCGGCGGCCTGCATCGCGGCGGGGCGCAGCATGCCCTCGAAGCCGTTCGCGGCCAGCAGGTCGTCGCCGGGCAGGATCGAGGGCAGCATGGCGCTGTAGGCCGGGTAGAAGAAGCCCTCCCCCACACCGATCACGAGGGCCGCGATCATGAGGTGCCAGATCTCCAGGGTCTCGGCCAGCGCCAGCCAGGCGATCGCGCCGATCACGATGATCTTCGAGGCCTCGACGACGAGCAGGATGCGCTTCTGCACCACCCGGTCGGCGACCACGCCGCCGACCAGCACGACGGCGACCAGGCCGATGGCGCTCATCGTGGCGACGAGGGAGAGTTGGGCCGGGCCGCCGCCGAGCTCCATGACCTGCCAGACGACGGCGACGAACCACATCCCGGAGCCCAGCAGCGACAGCGTGAGCGCGGCCGCGAGGATGCGGTACTGGCGGGTGCGGAACGGGCGGAGCGCGCGCGGCAGCTGCGCCCTCGCTTGCGCCGACTCGCTCATCGCTACTCCCCGGTGTCTGCTGTCTGAGACGCGTGCAACGGCGCCGCCGTCAATTCTCTCCGACGACGCAGCCGGAGTGCCACCATCAGGCCCACAAAGATGGCGAGGCCAAGGAGCAGCATCGGCACCCAGGCGGCGCCCGGCCCGCTCGCCCACAGTTCGAGATCGAACTGCTGCTGAATGGTGAGGATGCCGCCGAGGCCGGCGGTGCCGTCCGTGGCGATCAGCAGCACGCCGACGCCGATCATCAGCAGGGCGGAGACGACCTCGATCCAGGTGGAGCGCCAGCGGCCGATCCGCACGACGCGCGGGCGCAGCCAGCCGCGGCTGCCGATGTCGAACGCCTCCCAGGCCAGGGCCAGCAGGAACAGCGGCACGACCATGCCGAGGGCGTAGACGGTGAGCAGGGCGCCGCCGAACAGGGCGTCGCCGCGGAGCGCCGCGATGGTGAGAATGGAGCCGAGCACCGGGCCGGAGCAGCTGCCGGCGACGCCGAACGCGATTCCGAGGATGTAGACCGAGAGCGCCCCGGAGCCACCGCCGTGCTGCACCTGCGGCAGCCGCATCCGCACCCCGGCCAGGCTCAGCACGCCGGCGAGGATGACCAGGCCGCCGGCGATCGTGACGATGAGCCCGCGGTGCCCGGTGATCAGCGCGCCGAGGGTGCTGGCGAAGATGCCGATCGGCAGCAGCATGGTGAGCAGGCCGAGGAAGAACACGGCCGTGCGGGCGAGGAGCTGCGTGCGCGAACTGAACGCGTAGGCGAAGAAGGAGGGCAGCAGCAGCGCCGAACACGGGCTCAGCAGGGTGACGAGGCCGCCGAGGAAGGCGGCGGCGAGCCCGATCTCCATGACGGGGCCCGTTACGGGCGCGCGGCTTGGCGCTCGATGACGGCCTGGAACGTCTCCAGCGGGTGGGCGCCGGCAATGCCCTCGTCACCGATGAGGAACAGCGGTGTGCTCGTCGCGCCGATGGACTGCGCCTCCTGCAGGTCCGCCTGCACGGCGGCACGGTGCGTCTCGGAGTCGAGCCCCAGCTCGAACGCGGCCAGGTCGGGCACGCCGACCTGCTCGGCGAAGCCGATCAGCATCGCCCGGTCGATGTCGGGGTGGCCGCGCTCCGGGGCCGCGGCGGCGACGGCCGCGTTGTACTCCCAGAACAGCCCCTGATCGCCGGCCGCGCGGGCGGCGATGGCGGTCTGGACCGACTGCTCGCCGAAGATCGGCAGGTCGCGCCACTCGATGCGCAGGGTGCCGTCGGCGAGGTACTGCTCCATGATCTTCGGCATCGTGTCGCGGGTGAACAGGCTGCAGAACGGGCAGCGGTAGTCGGCGTACTCGATCATCACGACGGGGGCGTCGACGGCGCCGAGGGCGGTCGGGTCGCCGTCGATGCGGCGGGCCAGGTCTGGCACGCCGGATGCCGTCTGCTGCTGCTCGGCGCCGGGCTCTGCCTGGCCGGGGGCCGTCTGGCCGGGAGTCGCGGACGCGTTTCCGCCGAGCGGGGAGTTCATCACGATGGCGGTGCCGAGCCCGCCGAGGAGCGCGGATCCGAGGGCGATGACGATCACGCTGGAGAGGCGAAACCGCCGTTGTGAGTTCGCGGCCATGTCTCGTTCTCCCCTGTTTCGTACCCGTATATGCCCAGTTTCGTACCGGTATATGCAGAGAAGGCCTCCGGAGAACCGGAGGCCTTCTACCTGTGTTGTGACCCCAACCGGATTTGAACCGGTGCTGCCGCCGTGAGAGGGCGGTGTCCTAGGCCGCTAAACGATGGGGCCGTTTTTGCAACTCGTCAATTATGCCACAGCTTTCGGTGCCACTCTGACACGGACGGCCATCGACCCGCACCAACACTGGGCTCTCGCGGGCCGGCCGCCGCGCGGCCCGGGCGGGTCGCGGCCCTTCGCCGCGGCTGTTGGCTTCGGTCGCCGGCGCTCCCCCGAGCCAACGCGGAGATGCACGTCGGCTTGAGCGAGGAACGAGCGAAGCCCCGCAGCCCACCCGATCGGGCCGCAGCCGGGGCGTGGCTGTTGGCTTCGGTCGCTGGCGCTCCCTCGAGCCGGCGTGGGGATGCACGTCGGCTTGAGCGAGGAACGAGCGAAGCCCCGCAGCCGACCCGATCGGGTCGCAGCCGGGGAGTGGCTGTTGGCTTCGGTCGCTGGCGCTCCCTCGAGCCGGCGTGGAGATGCACGTCGGCTTGAGCGAGGAACGAGCGAAGCCCCGCAGCCGACCCGATCGGGTCGCAGCCGGGGAGTGACTGTTGGCTTCGGTCGCCGGCGCTCCCTCGAGCCAACGGGGGGCGGGCGGGGCGACAGGCTCGACCAGCGGGAGCTCCCCCGCGTGCGCCTGGAGCCGGCGCGAAACTGCGCCGGAAACACAGAAAGCCTCCGGATTACCGGAGGCTTTCTGACGTGTGTGACCCCAACCGGATTTGAACCGGTGCTGCCGCCGTGAGAGGGCGGTGTCCTAGGCCGCTAAACGATGGGGCCGTTTTTGCAACTTGAAAAGTATGTCACACGGTGTGGGGGCATTCCAAATTGATGCAGTCCCGGGCGTTTTGCCCGGCCCGTGAGCGCTCAGACCAGCATTCTCAGGGCGCCGGGAACGACCGCCACCTCAAGCGGCAGCGGGCCGACCCGCTCCCCGTCGGCGTAGGCGACGACGTCGGCCGCGGCCAGCGTCACGGTGCGCACCCGCGTGATCTCGACCTCCGGCTCGCCCACGTGCTCCCCCGCGAAGACGCGCGGGAAGAGTCTCAGGAACCGCGGCTTGGAGAGCGCGCTGACGATGAGCAGGTCCAGCTCGCCGTCGTCGAGCTCGGCGTCCGGGGTGATCTTCATGCCGCCGCCGATCGACACCCCGTTGGACACCGCAATGAGCATCGCGCTGACCTCGCGGGCGACGCCATCGACGACCAGCGAATAGCGGATCGGCTTGAAGCTGACCAGCTCGCGCACCATCGCGATGGTGTACCGGCTCGGCCCGCGCGGGCGCGTCATCCGGTTGGCGCGCTCGTTCACCCGCGCGTCGAAGCCGGCGGAGAGGGCCCCGCAGAACCAGGTGGTGAGGCCGCCGTGCCGCACCCGGGCCGCGTCGATGACGCGCGGCTCCCGCTGCAGCGCCGCGAGCAGCAGGTCGATGCCCGCCTCCGCGTCGTCGATGGGCAGGCCGAGCGCCCTGGCCATGTCGTTGCCGGTTCCGGATGCCACGATGCCCAGTGGCGTCGCCGTGCCGGCCACCAGATTGGCGCCGAGCGACACCATTCCGTCGCCGCCGACGACGATCAGCGCGTCGGTGCCGAGGGCGACGGCATCCTCTGCCTCCCGGCGGAGCAGTTCGAGGTTGGGCTCGCGCAGCATCGCCACCTGGTGGCCGGCCTCGGCCAACCGCTCGGCGACCCGCGGGCCGACGTCGCGGCGGCGCCCGAAGGAGGCATTCGGGTTGATCGCCACGGTCAGGCGCAGAGGAGCAGACAGCATAGGCCGATTATGGGGGTGATCGGCGGGCCGGCACCAATTGGGCGCTGCGTGTTGCGGCCGGGGGTGACACGGTGTTTGCTCGAGGGCATGCGCATCACGAAACTGGAACACGCGGCGGTCATCATCGAGAACGCGGGCGAGACGCTCATCATCGACCCGGGCAAGTTCACCCGCCCGATCGAGCCGGACGCCTCGGTCGTCGCCGTCGTGATCACCCATCTGCACGATGACCACTGGACGCCGGAGCAGCTGGAGCGCATCCGCGCCGCCAGCCCCGGGGTCACCCTGTTCGGCCCGGCCGGTGTCGTGGCCGCTGCCGCCACGGCCGGCATCCCTGTGCAGCCGGTCGCAGCCGGCGACAGCGTCGTCGTCGGCGGCTTCGAGCTGCGCTTCTTCGGCGGCACGCATGCGCTCATCCACCGCTCGATCCCGCTGATCGACAATGTCGGTGTGCTGGTCAACGGGTGCTTCTACTACGGCGGCGACTCCTTCGACGCTCCGGCCGACACGGTCGTCGAGGTGCTGGCCGTGCCGGCCGCCGCCCCCTGGATGAAGCTGTCGGAGGCGATGGACTACGTCGAGGCGGTCGCGCCGAGGCACAGCTTCCCGACGCACGAGATGCTGCTCTCGGACGCCGGCAAGGCGCTCTCCAACGCCAGGCTCGCGTGGAGCACGGAACAGGCCGGCGGGCAGTTCAGCCCGCTCACGCCGGGCGAGTCCATCGAGATTTAGCCACTCGGCCGGAGCGCCGTCGACGGCGAGATGGTGGTGAACGGATTGCCGCCGTACTTCGCGTTCGCCACCGACATCACGGCCGACCACATGCGGTGCCTGGCCGTGGAGGCCAGCCCGCTGTCGAAGTAGGTCGCCCGCTGGTTGGCCTCCCCCGTCACACTGACGACGGCCGCAACGGTGGCGACCTCGCTGCTCGCCCCGTTCATCCAGGTGTCCTTGTTGCCGTCGGTCGTGCCGGTCTTGCCGATCATGGGCACGCGGGGCGACGTCGACGTCCACGACTGCGTGGCAGTGCCGCTGGTCAGCACCCCTTGCAGGGCGAAGTGCATGGCGGCGGCGACATCCGGCGACACCGACTGTTGGCAGACCGACTGTGGCACAGGCAGCTCAGCGCCGCTCGAGTCGACGATGCGATCGATCGCGACGGCGCTGCAGGTCACGCCGTTGTTCGCGATGCCGGCGAACGCGACTGCCATGCTGAGCGGCGCGACCTCGTTGATGCCGATGACCGCCGATGCGCTCTGCACGAGTGGCTCGCCGTCGGCCCTGTGCATGTCGAATGCCTCCGCCGTCTTGCGGATGCCGCAGAGATCGAGCTTCTTGGCCATGCCGATGTAACCGGTGTTGATCGACTGCAGCGTCGACTGCAGCGCCGTGTAGTTGGCGCCGGCCTCATTGGCGTCGTTCTTCGGACTCCAGTGCTCGCTGTCGTAGTTCTGCGGCCCCAGGCAGCTGTCTTTGAAGGTGCCCCAGCTCGCCTTCGGCCGGGAGTCGACCCGCTCGTTCAACGAATGCCCCTCCTTCAACCACTGGGCCAGCGTGAACACCTTGTACCCCGAACCCGGCTGGAACCCACCGGAACCGCCCTGGTTGTAGTCGGTGTTGTAGTTGAGCGCGGTGTACGTGGGGTCAGCGCCGGCGACCGCCGGGTCTTGGGTGTACGCCTTGTTCTGCACCATCGCGAGCACCCGGCCGCTGCCGACCTCCACACTCGAGATGACGCCTCCGACGTCCCACCCCGGGTAGCTCAGCGGCACGTTCTCGCCCATGGCGCGCGTCGCCGCATTCTGCAGGTCCATGTCGAGCGTGGTGTACACGTTGTAGCCGCCGCGGCGGAAGTTGAGCAGGCGGGTGTCGGCATCGGCCCCGAAGACGGGGTCCGTCTGCAGCACCGCGCTGACGTAGTCGCAGAAGAACGCGGAGGGGCCAGCCGTCTGGCAGCCAGTGCTCGGCTCCGTGATCTGGGGCTCGATGGGGGCGGCGACAGCCTCGTCGTGCTGCTGCTGGGTGATCTTGTCGTAGCGCAGCATCTGGTCGAGGATGTAGTCGCGCCTGGTGCGATTGGCCGCGTAGCCGTTGGCGGCGCCGTTCGAGAAGCTGTCCGGGTTGTCCAGCTGGAACTTCACCGGGTTGTTGACGATGGCCATCAGGCTGGCCGACTGGGAGAGGGTCAGTGCGGATGCCGAGGTGTTGAAGTAGTAGTTGGCTGCCGCTTCGATGCCATACACCCGGCCGCCGAATCCGGCGATGTTCAGGTAGCCGAGAAGCACCTGATCTTTGGTGTACCGCTTCTCCACCCCGAGCGCCAGGCGCATCTCCTTGAGCTTGCGCGACGCAGACGTCGCGGTCGCCTCGTCGTAGCAGCTCATCCGCTTCGCCTCTGTGGCCTCGAGCTCGCAGGTCTGCACGCGCACATTCTTGACGTACTGCTGGGCGATCGAGGAGCCGCCCTGAATCTGGTCGCCGAGCACCGTCATCGCCACGGCGCGCAGCGTGCCCTGGGCGTCGATGCCGTTGTGCTCGTAGTAGCGCGGGTCCTCGCCGGCGATCGTCGCATCCTTGACGAACTGGCCCACCTGGTCCCAGCCCACCTCGACGCGGTTCTGGTCGTAGAACGAGGCGAGCAGGATCGGCGTGCCATCGGTCTGCATCGCGTAGATGTTGCTCTTCTGGGAGAGCGGGGTGATGGCGAGGTATTCGGGGAGACCCTCGAAGTAGGCCATCGAGTTGCTCGCGGCCAGACCGCCCAGGGCGACGACGGGGGTGACAGCGCCGGCCACGAGCACCCCGCAGGCGATGGCGGCGGCCACGAGGCCGAGCAGCCCGCCGATCACTCCCCCCGGGCTTCGCGTCTCGGTGAAGGAGGGCTTCTGAGGTTTCTTTCGGCCCACTGGATCACACCCGTCCTGCACACTCATCAACCCAACCGGAGTTCAATGGAACAACATCGAATCGTCGAAGTCCAGAGATTCCAGCCAGAAAATGAGCCGTCCTCGGCTAATTTTCAGGCCCTGGAACGGCGGGCGCTGGCCTTCCAGACGAAGTCGATGATGATGGACAGGGCGATGATGCCGACGAGTGCGATGGCGCTCGTCGGCTCCTCGGCGAGGGTCGTGGTGCAGAACACGATGAAGGTGCCCAACGTCGTGATGAGGGCGATCACCAGCACGACGATGCTGGCGCCGGTGATGCGGAACAGCCGGAAGTGCGCGACCGTGACGGCGGAGAAAACCAGCAGGGCGACCGCGCTGCCGATGGAGGCGATCTTGTTCACGTCGAAGCCGACGACCAGCGTGATCGCGAGTGCCGCCATGACGAGCAGTCCGACCGGGAACCGCCCGACCGAGCGGCCGAAGACGGGCGGGAACTGTCCGACCGAGGCGAGGTGGGCCGTCATCCCGATCGACGGGTAGAGCCCGGCGTTGACGGCGCCCGTCGTCGAGAAGAGCGCCGTGATCACCATGAGCACGTAGCCGGCCTGGCCCAGCACCGGCTTCGCCGCCTCGGCGAGCGCGGTGCTGCCGTACTCGACGACCTGGTCGGCGGTGAGAGTGCCGAAGACGCCCAGGGAGACGGCGACGTAGATCGTCGTGGCGATGGCGATGGCCAGGTAGATGGCCGTGGGCAACTGGCGGGCCGGGTTGGGGAGGTCCTTGGCGGTGAAGGTGATCACACCGAAGCCGAGGAAGGCGAAGAAGGTGAGTGCGACGCTGGCAACGATCTCCTGGACCCCCGGGTAGCCAGACGGCGCGAGCAGCGCCGGGTTCCAGGTGGCGATGGTGACCGCCGCGAAGACGACCAGGATGCCGAGCACCACGATCACGATGACCGATTGCACGCGGGCGACGGCTGTCGGGCCGACCGCGTTCAGCCCCGTCATGACGAGCACCAGCGCCACAGCCAGCGCCTTCGCCCAGAACGGGTCTCCGTCGGCGACGACCGAGCTGGCGTAGCTGCCGAAGGAGGAGGCGATCATGGCGACGACGATGGACCCGGCGGAGAAGAACAGCCACGAACCGATGCCGGTCAGGTGGCCCTCCCCGAACCCGCGGCTGAGGAAGGTGAGGATGCCGCCGCCGGAGGGATACTGGGCGCCGAGTTTGGCGAACGAGTAGCCCTGCAGTGCGGCGATGATCCCGGCGATGAGGAACGACAGCCAGACGGCCGACCCCGCCACCGCGCCCGCCGCGCCCAGCAGGGCGAAGATCCCGGCGCCGACCATCGAGCCGACGCCGATGAACGTCGCCTGGAGGACGGTCATCCTCTTCGTGCCCGTTGGAGCGGACATCTCACCCTCCCGCGAAATCGAGGTGGCCGGCGCGTGCTCAGCCGCGGGCGGCCTCGGCCAAGTTGAGGATGAACAGCGTCTGCGCGGCGATCATCCGCTCGATCTCGCCCGGGTCGACGGACTCGTCCGAGGCGTGGATGCGGGACTGCGCCGTGTCCTCCGCGCCCCACAGGATGATCGCCCCCTGCGGCGCCACCTTCTGCAGTGAGGCCACCAGAGGGATCGACGCCCCGCTGCCGATCGACTCGACGGGCGCACCGTAGGCGTCGGTGAGCGCGGTGGAGGCGGCGACGATCGCCGGGTGCGACTCGTCCACGGCGAAGGCGTGGCCCACCTTGACCTTCTCCACCTCGACCTGGCAGTTCCAGGGGCGCTGTGCGCGCAGGTGCGCCATCAGCGCCTCGAGCTGGGCGTCGCCGTCCGAGCCGGGCACGATCCGCATCGAGAGCTTCGCCGTGACCTCCGGCAGCAGCACGTTGGAGGCCTCCGCCGTGTTCGGCAGGTCCATGCCGAGCACCGTGACTGACGGCTTGGCCCAGATCCGGTCGGAGAGCGTTCCGGTGCCGAGGTACTCGACGTCGGGCAGGATGGCGGAGCCCTCCCGGTAGACGTCCTCCTCCATGGCCGCGCCGCTCCAGCTACTGCTGTCGACGCCGGGGATGACGGTGTCGCCGTTCTCGTCGTGCAGCGTGTCGAGGATCCGGATCATGGCGGTCAGCGCGTCGGGCGCCGCCCCGCCGAACATGCCGGAGTGCACCGGGTTGGCGAGGGTGCGCACCGTGACGGTGCAGGCGACATCACCGCGGAGCGCGGTCGTGAGCCCGGGCCGCCCGACCCGCTGCGGGCCGATGTCGGCAATCACGTAGGCGTCCGCCGTGAACAGCTCGGGGTTGGCCTCCACGAACGCCTCCAGGTGCGAGATCGTCTCCTCCTCCCCCTCGACCAGGATCTTGAGGTTGCACGGCAGCTGCGCGCCGAGCAGCTTGAGCGTTCCGTAGTGGATGATGAGGCCGGACTTGTCGTCGGCCGCGCCGCGCCCGTAGATGCGGCCGTCGGGCTTCGTGATGGGCTCGAACGGCTCACTCGACCAGCCCTGGCTGGGCGGCGCGGGCTGCACGTCGTAGTGCGCGTACAGCAGCACGGTCGGCGAGCCGGCCGGGCCGGGGATGTCGGCGTACACGCACGGGTAGCCGTCTGGCACATCGAGCAGGCTCACGCCCGTCACCCCGGCATCCGTGAACAGCTCGACGACGGCCGCGCCCATCGCGTGCACCGGTTCGGGATCGAAGCCGGGGAAGGCGATGGAGGGGATGCGCACGAGACGCTCGAGGCGCTCCAGCACCTCGGGCATGAGCTCTGCGGCTGCGGCGGCGATGCGGCTGGGGTCGGACATGGGTTCCTCCTCGACGGGCTGGGTTCTTGTGCGGTGGTGGGGGGCGCTCACGCAGGAATCGCGAGCTGTATCAACAGGCCGGCCGCGACGACCGCGGCCCACGACACCAGCATCGGGATCGTGAACGAGTGCCAGACGGGCACCTGGGTCAGCTTGGTCGACCCCGTGAGGTCCGTTTCGACGGCGGCGATCTGCGAGCCGTTCGCCGGGAACAGCCAGACGCCGATGAGGGACGGCCACATGGCGGTGATGATTCCCGGTGCCAGGCCGGCGGCCAAGGCGATGGGGATCATGGTGTTCGTCGTCGCCGACTGGCTGGTCGTCAGACCACAGACGATGAACAGGGCGACCGCGAGCAGGAGCGGGTTGGCCTCGATCATCGCGCCGAGCGGTTCGATGATCGTCTCCTGGTTGGCCGAGATGAAGGTGTCGGCCATCCACGCGATACCGAAGAGGGCGACCGCGGCGACGAAGCCGGACTTGAGCAGCGGCTGCTCGACGACGGTGGACGGCTTAACCCGGCGGGCCAGGATGATGACGAGGGCCACGCTGAACATGATCATCTCGATGACCGTCGACATGCCGATCGGCACCAGTTCGCCCTCCTCGTCCGGGAAGGCCGGGCGGAGACCGGGGAACAGGCCGAGCAGCACGATCAGCAGGGTCCCGGAGACGAAGATCATCGCGGCGGTCATGCCGCCCGGGGGGACGGGGTGCTCGATCATCACGGCCTTCGCGGGCGGCCGCTCCGCGTCGCTGCCACCGGAGGCGCCCCCGGAGGGGCCGCCCGAGGCGGCGTCGGCGGCCGGCACCGGGCTCGTGCCCATCTTCGCCGCGTACCGCTCGGCCAGGACCGCCGGCACCTCCACCGTGCCCTCTTCGACCCTCCTGAGGAACACCGGGTCGTCGAGCAGGTCCTTGCCGAGGCGCTGCTGCACGAAGGAGGCCACGATACAGGCGACGACGGCGGCCGGTACGGTGATGAGCAGGATCTGGGGAAGCCCGTACCCCGTGCCCTCCATGAGCACGAGGTAGGCGGCCATGGCCGCCGAGACCGGGCTCGCCGTGATCCCGAGGCCCGAGGTGACCGTTGAGGCCGCGAGGGCACGCTCCGGGCGCTGCCCGTTGCGGTACGAGGTCTCGTAGATGACGGGGATGAGGGCGAAGAAGATGTTCGACGTTCCCGAGAGCACGGTGAACACGAACGCGACGAGCGGTGCCACGTAGGTCAGCCGCTTCGGGTTCGCCTGGATGATCTTCGAGGCGATCGAGACCAGGTAGTCGATGCCGCCGGCGGCCTGCATCGCGGAGGATGCCGTGATCACCGCGATGATGATGAAGAACGCGTCGACCGGGATGGAGCCGGGCGGCAGCTGGAAGGCGAAGACCAGGACGACGGTGCCGACGACGCCCCAGAGCCCGAGGCCCAGGCCCCCGGTCCGGACGCCGAGCACGATGGCCCCGATGACGACACACGCTTGCAAGACCACGAGCACGATTTCCATCGCCACTCCATCCGTTGGCAGTGATCCGACGAGCACGCCCTCGCCGGCGGTGGCCCAGCGTAACCCGCACGCAGGGAGAGGGCCATCATGCTGCGAGGGTGATAAGTCGGCGGGCCAGCGGATGCCGCGAATGGGCCGTTAAACGACGAAAACCCGGGAGATCACTCCCGGGTTCGTACTGTTTTATTGCTGGGGTACCTGGACTCGAACCAAGAACAAAGGTACCAGAAACCTCCGTGTTGCCAATTACACCATACCCCAATGCCCTACCGGGCCGGTGACCCGGAAGCGAACCTCGGGCCGAAAAGAACTCTAACCCATGCGGCGAGCTAGGGCAAAACCGGAGCTGAATCCCGCGCGTGCCGCACCCGTTTTCGGGGCTGTCAGAGCAGCGGTCCGAGCAGGTCCCGGTTCAGCGCAGCCGCCACCTGGGCGCCGTGCCCGGCCGCGATGATGAGCTGCTCCGGACCGGGGGCCGTTGAGTCGCCTGCGGCGTACACGCCGACGACGCTGGTGCGGCCGAGGCCGTCCACGGCGATCAGGCCCGAGTCGTCCAGCCGCACCCCGATGCCGTCGAGGTAGTCGATGGCGGGGGTCCACTCCGGGCGCACGAAGCCGGCTTCGCGCGGGATCGTCTCGCCGTCCTCGAGCAGGACGCCCGTCATCCGGCCGCGCTCCCCCACGACGTCGGCGATGGCGCGCCGCTCGACTTGCACGCCGCGCCGGGCCAACGCGGCCTGCTCCGCCGGGGTCACGGCGGCGGAGCCGTTCGTGAACACGATCAGGTCGCTCGACCACTGGCTGATCAGCAGGGCCCGCTCGGCGAGGTCGCCGGACTCGCCGATCAGGGCGAGGGCGGCGTCGCGCTTCTCGTAGCCGTCACACTCGATGCAGCTGTGCAGGTCGGTCCCGTACCAGGCACGCAGGCTCGGCACGGATGGCAACTTCTCGATCAGGCCCGTCGCCACGACGATGTTGCCGACCGTGGCCTCCAGGTCGCTCGAACCGCGGATGCCGCGCACGCTGAGCCGGAAGCCGTCCGCGTCGTGCTGCACGCGCTGAACGAGCCCGGCATGGAAGTTCGCGCCGGGGTACCCCTCGAACTCCTCACGGCCGAGCTTGCGCAGCTCCAGCGGCGGCACGCCGTCGCGGGTGAGGAAGCCGTGCGAGCGCAGCGTCGCCGCATTCCTCGGCCGGTTGCTGTCGACCAGCAGGACGGTTCGGCGGGACCGCACGAGGCCCAGCGCGGCGCTCAGCCCCGCCGGGCCCGCACCGATGACGGCGACGTCGAAATCGCTCACGACACCCTCCCGAAACTAGGCCTGCAGCGAGGCGGCCAGGCGGTTCAGACGCGCGAGGGCGTCGTCCTTGCCGAGGATCTGCATCGACTCGAACAGCGGCGGGGACACCTTGCGCCCGGAGACCGCAACGCGCAGCGGCCCGTAGGCGATGCGGGGCTTCAGCTCGAGGCCGGTGATGAGCGCGGCGCTGAGCGCCTCCTGCACCTGCTCGTGGGTCCATTCCGCTGCGGGAATACGATCGAGCGCGTCCACGGAGGCGGCGAGCACCTCTCCGGCGTTCGCGGGCAGCGAGGCGAGTGCCGCCTCGTCGTACTGCAGGCCCGCGGCATCCGTGAAAAGGAAGCCGAGCATGCCGGGCGCCTCGCCGAGCAGGGTGATGCGCTCCTGCACGAGCGGGGCGGCCTCGGCCAGCGTCGCGGCCTGGCTCGGGGTGAGCGGGGCGGTGAGGATGCCGGCAGCCTCGAGGTAGGGCACGGTGCGCGCCGCGAAGTCGACGACGTCGAGCATGCGGATGTGGTCGCCGTTGATCGACTCGGCCTTCTTCAGGTCGAAGCGAGCCGGGTTCGGGTTGACGTCCTCGATGTCGAAGGCGGCGATGAGCTCCGCGATGGAGAATACGTCGCGGTCGTGCGAGAGCGACCAGCCGAGCAGGGAGAGATAGTTGACCAGGCCCTCCGGGATGAAGCCGCGCTCCCGGTGGTGGAACAGGTTCGACTCCGGGTCGCGCTTGGAGAGCTTCTTGTTGCCGTCGCCCATGACGTAGGGCATGTGACCGAAGAGCGGCACGAAGGTCGTCACGCCGATGTCGATCAGCGCGTGGTAGAGCGCGATCTGACGCGGGGTGGAGGAGAGCAGGTCCTCGCCGCGGAGCACGTGCGTCACTCCCATCAGCGCGTCGTCGACGGGGTTGACCAGCGTGTAGAGCGGGGCGCCGTTCGGGCGCACCACGACGAAGTCGGTGAAGGAGCCGGCCGGGAAGGTGATCTCGCCGCGGACCAGGTCGGTGAAGGAGAGGTCGGTGTCCGGCACCCGCAGGCGCAGGGCGGGCTCGCGGCCCTCGGCGCGGAAGGCGGCGCGCTGCTCCTCGGTGAGGGTGCGGTCGAAGTTGTCGTAGCCGTGCTGGCGGGCGCGGCCGGCCGCGTCGTTGCGGGCGTCGATCTCCTCGGCGTTCGAGAAAGACTCGTAGACGTGGCCGGAGACCTTGAGCTTCTGGATCACCTCGAGGTAGAGGGAGGTGCGCTCCGACTGCCGGTACGGCTCGTGCGGGCCGCCGACGTTGACGCCCTCGTCCCAGTCGAGGTTCAGCCAGGTGAGCGCGTCAACGAGCTGGTGGAAGCTCTCCTCGCTGTCGCGGGCGGCATCCGTGTCCTCGATGCGGAAGATCAGCTTGCCGCCGGTGTGGCGCGCGTAGGCCCAGTTGAACAGGGCAGTGCGGACCATGCCGACGTGCGGCGTTCCGGTGGGCGAGGGGCAGAAGCGCACACGAACGTCGCTGCCGGTGGCGGTGGACCAGGGGTGATTTGCGTCAGACATCATGTCGATCTTAGCCGTCGTCGGCTGCAATATCCGTGGTCAGGGACCGACGCGGGTCAGGCGCGCACACTTTCCGGGTTTCGGCCGGTCGTCAGCTCGGCGAGCATCTGCAGGGTGGCCGCGATCGCCGGCACCTGCCGGGCCCCCGGGGTGCCGACCACGTGGATCGTGCGGAAGTTGCGCTTGCTCGTCGGCCGCACCACGACGCCGGCCGGCACCCCGGCCGACTCGATGGCGAGGGTCGGCAGCACGGCGACGCCGAGCCCGGCCGCAACCATGCTCATCACGGCGAGGAAGTTGTCGGTCTCGTAGCCGATCCGCGGCGTGAAGCCGCTGTCGTCGCAGAGCTCGAGCAGGTGGCCGCGGCAGCGCGGGCAGCCGGCGATCCACGCCTCGCCGGAGAGCTGGGAGACGTCGACGGTTCCGGATGCCGCGAGCGGGTGCCCGGCCGGCAGCACCAGCATCATCTCCTCCCGGCTGAGCGCCCGCACCGAGAGGCCGTGCGCGCTCTCGGTGTGCGGGTCGCCCCGGTCGCCCGGGTAGCTGAACGTGAGGGCGAGGTCGGCCCGGCTCTCGCGGACCGCTGCGACGGCCTCGGGCGGCTCGGCCTCGATGTAGCTGATGTTGATGCCGGGGTGCCGCTCGTTCATCGCGGCGAGCAGCCGCGGCACGATCGTCGGCGAGGCAGAGGGGAAGGCGGCCAGGCGCACCCGGCCGGAGCGGAGCCCGCTGAGCTCGGCGAGCTCGCCGGCCGCGGCGTCCAGCGCGCTGATCACGGGCAGGGCGTAGCGGGCCAGCACCTGGCCGGCCTCCGTGAGCCGCACCCCGCGGCCGACGCGCTCGATCGCCGGCATGCCGATGCGCGCCTCCAGCCGCTTGAGGTGCTGGCTGATCGCGGGCTGGCTGTAGCCGAGCGCCTCGGCCGCCGCGGTGATCGAACCGTGTTCGGCGATCGCGTTGACGACGCGCAGCGAGTGGGAGTCGAGGTCGAGGTCGTGCTCGAGTTCTGGTGGCCGCATGCGCTAATCATAATCCATCGTTATTGTTTGCATTGAATCACGCGCCTTGTTCAATATGTCGGGATCGATCAGGCTGGATGCATGCACAGCACGACCCTCGAAAACCCGACAACACTCGCCGAGGCGAGCGCGCTCTTCCGCGGCGGCCGGGGCTACCTCGGGGCGTGCACGATGGGGCTGCCGAGCAGCGACACCATTACCGCGACCCTCATCGACGCCGAGCGCTGGGCGCGCGGCGAGGCCACCGTCGGCGGCTACGCCGAGACGGTCGAGCGGGTGCGCGCCGGCTACGCGGGACTCGTCGGGGTGGGCGTCGACCGCGTGGCGATCGGAGCACAGGCCTCCGTGTTCACCGGCATGGTCGCGGCCGGGCTGCCGGACGGCGCCGAGGTGCTCTGCGTCGACGGCGACTTCAGCTCCATGGTCTTCCCGTTCCTCGGCCAGGAGCACCGCGGCGTGCGGGTGCGCCACGTCCCACTGGCCGAGCTGGCCGAGAGCGTGCGCCCGGGCACCGCGCTCGTCGTCTTCTCCCTGGTGCAGTCGGCATCCGGCGCCATCGCCGACGTCGCCGCCATCGCCGCCGCCGCACGGCGGCACGGTGCCCGCACGCTCTGCGACACCACGCAGGCGGCGGGATGGATGCCGGTGGATGCCGGCGCCTTCGACGCGACGATCTGCCACAGCTACAAGTGGCTCTGCGCCCCGCGCGGCGTGGCCTTCTTCACCGTCTCGGCGGCGTTCCAGAGCGAGCTGCGCCCCCTGCACACCGGCTGGTACGCCGGCGAGGACCCCCTCGCCGCCTGCTACGGCCCCACCATGGAGCTCGCTGCCAGTGCGCGCCGCTTCGACGCCTCCCCCGCCTGGCAGGCCTGGGTCGGCGCGGAGCCGGCGATCGAGCTGTTCCGCCGGCTCGACCTGGCGGCCGTGCGCGACCATGCCGTCGGGCTCGCCGACGCCTTCTGCGCCGGGCTCGGCATCGAGCCGCGCGGCCAGGCCATCGTGGCGTGGCCGGATGCCGACGGCGCCGCGCTCGGCGCCCTGACGGCGGCCGGGATTACCGCGTCCGGCCGTGCCGGCTGCGCGCGCGTCGCGTTCCACCTCTGGAACGACGGGGACGACGTCGCCGACGCGCTGCGCGCCCTCGGCCGGCTGTAGCCGAGCGCTCGACCACCCTCCTGCGCCGTAGCCGGTCAGCGGATGCGGTGCGGAATCCGTCCCGGTTCGGCCCGGATTCGCGGCGTGTCGGCCGCGGCATCCGCTGCCACACCCATGCCCGCCGCACCCGCGCCCGCCGGTGTCCGTCGCCGCCCGGTGCCGCCGACTGGCGCCCGCATTCGCGTCGCGGCACGCGAAAAGTCTCGCGGCCCTCGGTATATCGGGGGCCGCGGGACTTTTCGGGGGCCGCGAGAGCAGCGCGTCGAGCGGGAGAGCAGCGGGGCCGGGGTCGCTCCGGCCGCCGGTCCTCCCCGGTCCGAGAGGGCGACGCGAACCACACCCCGCGACAAGGTGCGCCCTCTCGCCAACTGCGCCGAGCAGAGGCGGGTCCAAGCGCTGGAGCGCAGCTACGCTGACCGCGTGCGGGCATACATTCACGGCACTGGGCGCCGAGGGCGCTCCGCGTGGCCGTTGGCCGCGGCCGAGGACTCAGTCTTCACTGAGCTCGACCCAACCGCTCCGCACGAAAGTGCGGCGGCTCTGTCTGTTCAGACCCCTGAAGGCTCCGCCCTGGTGGCGCACTCGACCGGCGCTGTTCCAGCCGTGCTTGCCGTCTCTCAGCGCCGGGTATCGATCGACGCTCTGGTGCTTGTGGAGCCCGCACTGTACGACGTGGCTCGTGGCGTTCCCGCGATCGAACGTCGCAACGAGGCGGTGACCCGAGCACGTGCCCTCGCGGCGGCAGGGGACCTGTTCGGATTCTGGTCGATTGTGCGCCCGATAATGCTCCGCGGGCTGGCAGAACGAACGGAGTGGGAATCAGAGCGGGCAGTGGCCGTGTGTCTTGCGTCGCTGGAACCGCCCTGGGGGCGCGCCATCTCCGGAGGCATGATCTCGGGAGTGCCCACCCTCGTCGTCACGGGCGGCTGGAACGTCGAGTATGAGGCCATCGCCTCACCACTGGTTGCGCACGGCGCAGAACATCGGCAGCTCAGAGGCTATGAGCATCGGCCGCAGGATCATCCGGACTTTGAAACGGTCGTGGAAGATTTCCTGAGTAGGCAACCGCGACGCCTGGGGGCTCCGGTCGATCGCGACAACTGGCTGCGGAAGCGATCCGCCCGCCGGCATCCGCATTCACGTCGCGGCACGCGAAAAGTCCCGCGGCCCTGGGCATATCGGGGGCCGCGGGACTTTTCGGGGGCCGCGAGCAGCGCGACCGAGGCGTTAGCCGAGCCGGATGACGGGGTTGCTCAGCGAGCCGATGCCCTCGACGGTGACGGTGGCGCGGTCTCCGTCTCGCACCGGGAAGGAGCGGCCGAGGCCGCCGGTGAGGATGACGTCGCCGGGCAGCAGTGTGAAGCAGCGGGAGAGGAACGCGACGGTCTCGGCCGCCGAGTGCCGCAGCAGCGCGGTGTCGCCGCTCTGCGCGAGCTCGCCGTTGACGCTGCCGCTGACCTCGACGCCCTCCATGTCGAACTCGGTCTCGATCACGGGCCCGAGCGGGCAGAATCCGTCGAAGCTCTTGGCCCTGGCGCTGTGGTCGTCGCTCTTCAGCAGGTCGACCGCGGTGAGGTCGTTGGCGACCGTGTAACCGAAGATCTTCGACTCGGCGTCCTCGACCGCCACGTTCTTGGCGATCTTGCCGATCACGATCGCGATCTCGGCCTCGCCGTGCACGTCGGTCGACGCGGCGGGCAACACGACGCGGTCGTTCGGCCCGACCACGGTCGTGTTCGGCTTGAGGAAGAACTGCGGCTCCAGGCGGCGGTCGAGGCCGCCCTCCTGGTCCTCCTTCTCCGACTCGCTCAGGTAGTAGCCCCGGCTCATGCCGATGACCTTGGACCTCGGGATGACGGGGGCCAGCAGCACGGCGTCGGCCAGCGGCACCCGCTCCCCCGTCGTGTCGAGGCCGCCGTACATGGGGTCGGCGGCGAGCACGACGAGGTCGCCCTCGTCGAGGATGCCGTAGGCGATGCGGGAGTCGTGGCTGAAGCGGGCGATCTTCACGAGGAGGACCTTTCGTGCGGTGGAGCGGGCGGCGCGACTACGCGTCGAGGCGGGTGAGCCAGCCGTGCTTGTCTGGGCGGCGGCCGTACTGGATGTCGGTGAGCTCCTCGCGCAGCGACATGGTCAGCTCTCCGGCGGGCGCGTCAGCGTCGCCGATCGTGACCTCGTTGTTGCGCAGCTGGGCGATCGGGGTGATCACCGCGGCGGTGCCGCAGGCAAACACCTCGGTGATGTCGCCGGATGCGACGCCCTCCTGCCATTCCGCGAGGGTGACGCGGCGCTGCTCCACCTGGAGCCCGCGGTCGCGGGCCAGCTGCAGCACCGAGTCGAGGGTGATGCCCTCGAGGATGCTGGGCGACTCCGGGGTGACGACGCGGCCGTCCTTGTACACGAGCACGACGTTCATGCCGCCGAGCTCCTCGAGGTACTTGCCCTCGGAGGAGTCGAGGAAGAGCACCTGGGCGCAGCCCTGCTTGTAGGCCTCGGCCTGCGGCAGCAGGCTGGAGGCGTAGTTGCCACCGGTCTTGGCTGCACCGGTTCCGCCGCGGCCGGCGCGGGCGTAGTCGGTGGAGAGCCAGATCGAGATCGGCTTGACGCCGCCGGGGAAGTAGGCGCCGGCCGGGCTGGCGATGACGTAGTAGGCGACCTTCTCGGCCGCGCGCACGCCGAGGAAGGCCTCCTTGGCGAACATGAACGGACGGATGTAGAGGCTCTCGTCCTCCTCCGACGGCACCCAGGCGGCATCCACGGCGATGAGCTGCCTGAGCGACTCGATGAAGTACTCGGTCGGCAGCTCGGGCAGGGCCAGGCGCCGGGCGGAGCGCTGCATGCGCGCCGCGTTGGCCTCGGGGCGGAACGTCCAGATGGAGCCGTCCTCGTGCCGGTAGGCCTTCATGCCCTCGAAGATGGTCTGCGAGTAGTGCAGCACGGCGGCGGCCGGGTCCAGCGGGATCGGGCCGTACGGCTGCACGCGCGGCCGGTGCCAGCCGCCCTTGACCGACCAACAGATGTCGACCATGTGGTCGGTGAAGTGGTTGCCGAAGCCGGGGTCCGCGAGGATATCGGCGCGGGCGGCATCCGAGGCACCCACGAGGTTGCGGGTCACGGCGAAGTCGAGCGGGGCTGCGGTGCTTTCGGTGTTGGTCATCGTTCGTCCTAGTCGATGGAGAGGGTGCTGACGATAGCGTCGCCGATGGCAGCGGTGGCGCGGGCCTCGCCCGTGCGTGCTGCGATGTCGGCGACGACCGCGCGGTTGACGTTCTCGGCTGCCGCGTCGAGGCCGAGGTGGGCCAGGAGGAGCGCGACGGAGAGGATCGCTGCGGTGGGGTCTGCCAGTTGCTTGCCGGCGATGTCCGGGGCCGATCCGTGGACCGGTTCGAACATGCTGGGGAACTGGCCGCTCGGGTTGATGTTGCCCGAGGCAGCGAGGCCGATGCCGCCGCTGATAGCTGCAGCCAGATCGGTGAGGATGTCGCCGAAGAGATTGTCTGTGACGATGACGTCAAATCTAGCAGGGTTCGAGACCAGGAAGATGGTGGCGGCGTCCACGTGCAGGTAGTCGACGGCCACGTCGGGGTACTCGGCGGCGACGGCGTTGACGGTGCGCTGCCAGAGCGAGCCGGCGAAGACCAGGACGTTGGTCTTGTGCACGAGGGTGAGCTTCTTGCGCGGGCGGGCGGATGCCACGGCGAAGGCGTGGCGCACGACGCGCTCGACGCCGAACGCGGTGTTGACCGAGACCTCGTTGGCGACCTCGTGCGGGGTGCCCTGGCGGATCGCGCCGCCGTTGCCGACGTACGGGCCCTCCGTGCCCTCGCGCACGACGACGAAATCGACGGCGCCGGGCTCGGCCAGCGGGCTGGCCACGCCGGGGTAGAGCACGCTCGGGCGGAGGTTCACGTAGTGGTCGAGGCTGAAGCGCAGCTTCAGCAGCAGCCCGCGCTCGATGTTGGCATTCGCCAGGCGCGGGTCGCCGGGAACGCCGCCGACGGCG
The DNA here is from genome assembly GCF_002936985.1 of Microterricola pindariensis. Taxonomy (GTDB): domain Bacteria; phylum Actinomycetota; class Actinomycetes; order Actinomycetales; family Microbacteriaceae; genus Microterricola; species Microterricola pindariensis. The sequence goes on from NZ_MPZN01000021.1 coordinate 46,426, forward strand.
CCGAGCAGGATCGCGTCGTGCTCCTTGATGCGCTCGAGGTCGGCGTCCGTCAGAACGTCGCCGGTCTCCAGGAACCGCGCGGCGCCGAGCGAGAAGTGCGTGGTGTCGAGTGTGACGTCGCTGCCGGCCGTTGCGGCATCCAGAACCTTGAGCGCCTCGGCGATGACCTCTGGACCAATCCCGTCACCGGGGATGACAGCAAGTTTCACGACACGGGACATTGCACTCCTTGACTAGGGCGAGGTGGGCCTTGCGGCACGACGACTGTTCCCAGCGTAGTACCGAGGCCCACCCCGATTGCGCCGTCGTCAACGCGCTTTGCGCAACATGACCAGGCCGATCACGGCCGCGGCCAGCACCAGCCCGGCGCCGATCCACGCGGCCAGGCCGACGCCGCTGTCGAAGGCGGCGCGGGCCGAGTCAAGCAGCGCCTGGCTGATGTCGACCGGCAGCTGCCCGGCGACGGCGACGGCGCCGCCCAGCGTCTCCCCCGCCGCAGCTTGCTGCGCGGCGGTGAGCCCGAGCGGCAGTTCGACGGCCGCCCGGTAGGAGGCGGTGAGGATGGTGCCGAGGATGGCGGTTCCGAGCACGGCGCCCAGCTCGTAGGCGGTCTCCGAGACGGCGGATGCCGCGCCGGCCTTGTTGGCGGGGACGCTCGTGAGGATCAGCTCGTTCGAGACGGTCTCCGCCGCGCCGATGCCGAGGCCCAGCGCGGTGAACGTGATGGCGATGCCGAGCGCGGAGATCTGCCCGCCGCTCAGCGCGATGGCCGCGTAGCCGCCGACGGAGATGAGCAGCGCGGCGGGAACCAGGCGCGACGGGCGCACCCGCTTGGCGATCGGCACGACGGCGAGGCCGGCGATGATCATCACGACGAGGCCGGGCACGAGGATCAGGCCGGCGTTCATCGGGGAGAGGCCGAGCACGAGCTGCAGGTGCTGGGAGACGAAGAACAGGCCGCCGACGAGGGCGATGACGCTGAACAGGTTGATCAGCACCGCGCCGCTGAACGCGCCGTGGCGGAACAGCTCTGGATCGAGCATGGGCGTCTCGAGCCGCTTCTGCCTGCGCACGAACAGGATGCCGGCTGCGAGGCCGATGAGCACGGCGGCGACGCCGATCAGGTCGAAGCCGCCCTCGGCGACGCGCTTGATGCCGAGCACGATGGGGAGCATGGTGAACAGCGAGAGCAGGATGCTGGGCACGTCGATCTTGCCCGGGTGCGGGTCGCGGGACTCCGGCACCAGCAGCGGCACGAGGATCAGCAGCGGCAGCAGCAGCGGCACGGCGATCAGGAACACGGAGCCCCAGTGGAAGTGCTCCAGCAGGAAGCCGCCGACGATCGGGCCGAGCGCACTGCCGGCCGCGAACCCGCTGGCCCAGATGGCGACCGCCAGCCGGCGCTGCTCGCGGTCGGTGAAGACCGAGCGGAGCAGCGAGAGAGTCGAGGGCATCAGCATGGCGCCGAAGAAGCCGAGCAGGGCGCGCGCGGCGATGAGGTACTCGATGCTCGGCGCGAATGCGGCCAGCACCGAGACGATGCCGAAGCCGGCCGAGCCGATCAGCAGCAGTTTGCGGCGGCCGATCCGGTCGCCGAGGCTGCCCATGGCGACGAGCAGGCCGGCCAGCATCAGCGGGTAGATGTCAATCATCCAGAGCAGCTGGGTGCCGCTCGGCTGAAGGGCCTCCGAGATGGCCGGCAGCGCGAAGTTCAGCACGGTGTTGTCGATCGAGACGAGGAGCACCGGCAGCATGAGCACGGCGAGCGCGACCCATTGCCGACGACTGCTGCGCGCGGGCTGCAGTGCAGTGGGCACAGATTGTGTGGCGGTGGGCGAAGTCACAGCTATCAACTCTTTCGGTGAGCGCGCGGCATCCGCGCACGGTCGTTCATTCAGGACTCGTACACTATACCGTCCAGCCGGTATAGTGACAACATGCCTCTCGACGACTCTCGCTACGCTGGAGCGGTGACCACCCCCTCCCCGACCCGCGACCGCCTGCTCGACGCCTTCGAAGCGCTCCTGATCGAGCAGGGCGAGAAGGCGGCGACCCTGGATGCCGTCGCGGCCCGGGCCGGGGTCTCCAAGGGCGGGCTGCTCTACCACTTCGGCTCCAAGGACGCCCTGGTCGACGGCCAGCTCGCCCGGATGGCCGCACTCGCCACCACCGACGTGGAGAACATCAGGAACGCGCCGGCGGGGCCCGTCGACTATCTGATCCGCACCTCGGTGAATGCGGGCACCCCGCTGGACCGGGCGATCATCGCCGCGGCCTGCCTGGCCCAGGGCACCCACCCGTCCGCGAACGAGGCGATTGCGGCGATGCGGGCACAGTGGCTCGCCGTGATCGAGGAGGCCGTCGGCGACCCGGATGTCGCCGAGGCGATCCTCCTGGTCAGCGACGGCCTCTACTACAACTCGGCCCTGGCCAACCCGATGCCCGCCGAGGCGCACGACCCGCACTCTCCCGAGTCGACGCAACAGATGGACCGGCTGCTCGCGGTGATCGCCAAGCTGCTGAAGTAGCGCCCGGCGTCCGCCTACGGGGCGATGCCGGCGAGCGCCGGCCGGAAGCCGAGGCGCGCGTTCTCGCAGCAGGCGGGCCGGCAGACGTCGAACCACGGGCCGACCGCGGTCATCGCCGGGCGCTCCGCCGCCGGGACGCCGTCTCGGCGCTCGAGCACGAGGTCGACGAGCCCGGAGACGTACGCGCGATGCGTTCCCGGGGTCGCCACCCGGATCATGCGCAGGCCGTTCTCAGCGGCCGTCTCGCGCGCCTCGTTGTCGAGATCCCACATGACCTCCATGTGGTCGCTGACGAAGCCGAGGGGCACCACGATCACCGCGCGGCGCCCCGCCGATGGCAGGTCGGCGATGGCGTCGTTGATGTCCGGCTCCAGCCACGGCGTGCTGGGGGCGCCGGAGCGGGACTGGTAGACGAGCTGCCACGGGATCGGGGCGGACGGCGCCCCCGCGGAGCGCTCGGCCCTGCGCTGTTCGACCGCGAGCATCACGACCTCCGCGACGGCATTGTGCTGGGCGGCGTAGGCGCCGCCGTGGCCGTAGTCGCGATCCCGCGGGCCGGAGCGCTCGGCATCCGCCGTGGGGATCGAGTGCGTGGCGAACAGCACCTCGACGCGCCCACCGAGGCCGGCCGTGCCGAGCTCGGCCTCGAGAGTGTCGACCGCCTCGTCGACGCCCTCGATGAATGGCGTGACGAACCCCGGGTGGTCGAAGAACTGCCGCACCTTGTCGATGGTGATCTCCCCGTGGGTTCCGCTGGCGTCGAGTGCGCCCCAGAGGTCCTCGCGATACTGGCGGCAGCTGGAGTAGGACGAGTAGGCGCTGGTGGCGATCGCGATCAAGGAGGTGAAACCGCGCTCCTTCGCCTCGTCGAGGGCCTCGCCGAGATAGGGGGTCCAGTTACGGTTGCCCCAGAGCACGGGCAGATCGATGCCGCGGCGGTCGAGCTCTTCCTCGAGTGCGGCCTTCAGTTGGCGGTTGTGGTCGTTGATCGGGCTGACGCCGCCGAAGTGGCGGTAGTGCGTCGCGACTTCTTCCAGTCGTTCCTCCGGGATTCCGCGGCCTCTGGTGACGTTGCGCAGGAAGGGGATGACGTCGTCCTGGCCCTCCGGCCCGCCGAAGCCCGCCAGCAGGATCGCGTCGTAGCGCACCGGTGCCTCGACATGTTCCGCCCCGCCCGCTGCCGCTGCGCTCGCGCCGATCACCGGAGGGGTGTGCTCACTGTTTTCCATTTGCGTCTCCATCACACTCAACGAATTATCTAGCTTGGCTAGTAAATAACGTAACATGGAGAGTGGGCGGAAAAGGTCCGTCCGCGAGAGGCAGCCATGCAGGAGCAGCGCAGCGTTCTGGTGTTGGGCGGGACGGGGTATATCGGCGGGCGACTGGTTCCCCGACTCCTCGAGCACGGCCACCGGGTGCGAGTGCTCGCCCGCTCGGCGGGCAAGCTCGCCGAGGTGCCCTGGCGTGAGGACGTCGAGGTGGTGGAGGGCGATCTGCTGAGCCCCGCCGACGTCGCGGCGGCCTGTGCGGGCATCGACGTCGTCGTCTACCTGGTGCACTCCCTCTCGGCCAGCGGCTCGTTCGAGCAGACCGAGTTGCAGACGGCCGGCAACGTGGCACGGGCGGCACGGGCGGCCGGCGTTCAACGCATCGTGTACCTCGGCGGGCTGCACCCCGATTCCGCGGAGTTGTCGAGGCACCTGGCCTCGCGCAAGGCCGTCGGCGATCTGTTCCTGGCATCCGGGGTGCCGACCATCGCGCTGCAGGCCGGCATCGTGATCGGCTCCGGCTCGGCCTCCTTCGAGATGATCCGGCACCTGACCGAGGTGCTGCCGTACATGCCGGCCCCGCGCTGGGTGCGCAACAAGGTGCAGCCGATCGCCGTGCGCGACGTGCTGCACTACCTGCTCGGCGCGGTCGAGGTCGCCGGCGCGATCAACCGCACGTTCGACATCGGCGGCCCGGACGTGCTGCGCTACGGGCAGATGATGAACGGCTACGCGGTGGAGGCCGGGCTGCCGCAGCGGCCGATCGCGGCCCTGCCCGTGTTCACACCGTGGCTCGCCTCGCAGTGGGTGAACCTGGTGACGCCGATCCCGCGTCGCCTGGCCGTGCCCATCATCGAGTCGCTGCAGTACGACTGCGTCGTGCGCGAGCACGACATCGACGCGCTCATCCCGCCGCCGCCCGGCGGGCTCACCGGCTACCGGCAGGCGGTGCGACTCGCGCTGGCGAAGATGCGGGCGGGCGAGGTGGAGACCTCCTGGCACGGGGCCAGCTTGGATGACGCGCCGGCGGACGCGCTGCCGAGCGACCCGGACTGGGCCGGCCACACCGTGTTCATTGATGAGAAGAGCCGGGAGACGTCCGCGGGCATCGACGACCTCTGGTCGGTGATCGAGGGCATCGGCGGCGAGAACGGCTGGTACTCCTTCCCGCTGGCGTGGGCGGTGCGCGGCTGGCTGGACAAGCTCGTCGGCGGCGTCGGCCTGAGCCGCGGGCGGCGCGACACGGCGCGGCTGCAGACCGGCGAGGCCCTGGACTTCTGGCGGGTGGAGCACATCGAGCGCGGCCGCCGGCTGCGCCTGCGCGCCGAGATGCGGATGCCGGGCCGGGGCTGGCTCGAGCTGGAGACGGCGGATGACGGCGGACGCCGCCGCTACCGGCAGCGGGCCGTCTACTTCCCGCAGGGCCTGGCCGGGCGTCTGTACTGGTACGCCCTCGTGCCCTTCCACGGCGCGATCTTCTCCGGAATGGCCAACCGAATCGTGCTGGAGGCCGAGGCGCGCACCCGCAGACGCACGGAACACCGCTCCTGAAACGAGCATGGCCGGGGGCGTGAAGCCCCCGGCCATGCTCGGATGATGCGGAGTCGGACTAGCCGAGCGCCTCGACGACCTCGGAGATGGCGACGGGGGTGCGCTCCCCCGTGCGGCGGTCCCAGATCTCGACGACGCCCTCGGCGACGCCGCGGCCGGCGATGATGATGGTCGGCACGCCGATCAGCTCGGCGTCGCCGAACTTCACGCCGGGCGAGACCTTGGGCCGGTCGTCGAAGAGGACGTCCTTGCCGGCGGCCTCGAGCGCCGCGGCGACGGTCTCCGCCGCTTCGAACACGGCGGCGTCGCGGCCTGTGGCCACGACGTGCACGTCGAACGGTGCGACCGTCTTCGGCCAGATCAGGCCGTTCTCGTCGTTGTTGAGCTCGGCGATGATCGCGAGGATGCGGGTGACGCCGATGCCGTAGGAGCCCATCGTGACGGTGACGAGCTTGCCGTTCTCGTCGAGCACCTTGAGGCCGAGGGCCTCCGCGTACTTGCGGCCGAGCTGGAAGACGTGGCCGATCTCCATGCCGCGGGCGAGCTCGACCGGGCCGGAGCCGTCCGGTGCCGGGTCGCCGGCGAGAACCTCTGCGGCCTCGACGGTGCCGTCGGCGGTGAAGTCGCGCCCGGCGACGAGGCCGAAGACGTGGTGGCCGTGCTCGTTGGCGCCGGTGATCCAGCCGCTGCCGCTGACGACGCGGGGGTCGAGCAGGTAGCGGATGCCGGTGCTGCTCGGATTCTCCTCGTCCGCGCCGAGCACGGGGCCGGCGGCCGACCACGGGCCGATGTACCCCTTGACCAGGCCCGGGTTGGCCTTGAAGTCATCCTCGTTGGCGGGCTCGACCTCGGCCGGGGCGAAGGCCGCCTCCGCGCGCTTCTGGTCGACCTCGCGGTCGCCGGGCAGGCCGACGACGACGAGCTCGCGGGTGCCGTCCGGGTAGCGGAGGGCCAGCACGACGTTCTTCAGGGTGTCGGCGGCCGTCCACAGGCGGCCGTCCGGGCGCGGGTGGTTCGCGTTCGCGCTGTCCACCAGCGTCTGAATGGTGGCGGTGTCCGGCGTCGGCAGCACCTCTGCGGGGGTCAGTCCCTCGAAGGAGCGGGGCTCGGGGGCCAGCGTCGTGAACGCCTCGACGTTGGCGGCGTAGCCGCCGGCCGAGCGCACGAAGGTGTCCTCGCCGATCGGGGTCGGGTGCAGGAACTCCTCGCTCTTGGAGCCGCCCATCGCGCCGGCATCCGCCTTCACGATGACGTACTCGAGGCCGAGCCGGGTGAAGATGCGCTCGTAGGCGTCGCGCTGAGCCTGGTAGCTCTTGTCGAGGCCGGCATCCGTGTAGTCGAAGGAGTAGGCGTCCTTCATGGTGAACTCGCGGCCGCGCAGCAGGCCGGCACGGGGGCGTGCCTCGTCGCGGTACTTGTCCTGGATCTGGTACAGCGAGAGCGGCAGGTCCTTGTAGGAGTTGTAGAGGTCCTTCACGAGCAGCGTGAACGCCTCCTCGTGGGTGGGCGCGAGGAGCATGTCGGAGCCCTTGCGGTCCTTGAGGCGGAACAGCCCGTCGCCGTACTCCTCCCAGCGGCCGGTGATCTCAAACGGCTCGCGCGGCAGCAGCGCGGGGAAGTGCACCTCGTGCGCCCCGGCGTTGTTCATCTCCTCGCGGATGATGCGCTCGATCTTCTCCTTGACGCGCAGGCCCAGCGGCAGCCACGCGAACACTCCTGGCGCCTGTCGGCGAATGTAGCCGGCCCGCACGAGGAGGCGGTGGCTGGTGACCTCTGCGTCAGAGGGGTCTTCGCGAAGGGTTCGGAGGAAATAGTTCGAGAGGCGTGTAATCACAGCGTCTACTTTATCGCCCGGGCCCCGGGCGCGTGTCCCGACAGCCCTAGGCTGGGCGCATGCCGGCCCGCCGCCCCCACATTGCCGCATCCGCCGCCCAGACGGAGCTCGCCTCCTCCCTGGCGGCGCTGCGGGTCGCCCTCGAGCTGCCTGGCGCGTTTCCCGCGGATGCCACGGCCGAGGCGGAGCGGGCTGCGGCGAGCGCCGCACTGCGGCTTGCTCCCCCGGGTGTTGTCGACCTGACGGCGGTTCTCGACCTGACCGCGGTCGAGTTCGTCACGATCGACCCGCCGGGCACGACCGACCTCGACCAGGCGCTGCACATCGGGCGCTCCCCCGACGCCGACGCCGGCTGGCGGGTGCGCTACGCGATCGCGGACCTGCCCGCGCTCGTCTCCCCCGGCGGCGCCGTCGATCGGGAGGCGCGCCGCCGCGGCCAGACGCTCTACGCCGCCGACGGCCGCATCCCCCTGCACCCGCCGGCGATCAGCGAGGGCGCCGGATCGCTGCTGCCGGATGCAACCCGCACCGCCTTCGTCTGGGACTTCACGCTCGACGGGCACGGCGAGGTGCAGCGCGTGAGCGTGGGGCGGGCGCTCGTGCGCTCCCGCGCCCGGCTGAGCTACGCGGAGGCGCAGGCCGCCATCGACGCCGGCACCGCGCCGGAATCGCTGGCGCTGCTTCCGGGTGTCGGCCGCGCCCGCCTCGAGCTGGAGCGGCTGCGCGGCGGCGCCAGCCTGAATTCTCCGGACGAGGAGATCGTGCTCGGCCCGGACGGGTACCGGGTGGAACGGCGCCGGCCGCTGCCGGTCGAGGAGTGGAACGCGCAGCTCTCGCTGATGACGGGCATGGCCGCGGCCAACATCATGGTGCAGGGCGGGGTCGGCATCCTGCGCACCATGCCGGCGCCGGGCGAGGAGGATTTCGCGGACTTCCGGCGGCAGACCGCCGCGCTCGGGCTGCCCTGGCCGGCGGGGCAGCACTACGGCGACTACCTGCGGGGCCTGGCACGGGAGAACCCGGCCGCGCTGGCCGTGTTGCAGGCCGCGACCAGCCTGTTCCGCGGTGCCGGCTACCTGCCATTCGACGTCGAACGCGGGATGCCGGCCCCGGCAGACCCGGTGCAGGCGGCGATCGCAGCGCCCTATGCGCACGCGACGGCGCCGCTCCGCCGCCTCGTCGACCGGTGGAGCCTCGTCATCTGCGCCGCGCTCTCGGCCGGCGAGCCGGTGCCGGACTGGGCCAGGGAGTCGCTCGCGCAGCTGCCGGCCATCATGGGAGCCAGCGCTCGGCTCGCCGCCGAGCTGGACGCCGCCTCGCTGAACCGGGTGGAGGCGGCCATGCTCCGCGGCAGCGTCGGAGAGCGCTTCCCGGCGACGGTGCTCTCGCTCCGCGGCGAGCGCGCCCGCATCCAGCTGACCGAACCCGTCGTGACGGCGGAGTGCGCGGCGCCGCGGCATCCGTCGCCCGGCTCGGTCATCACCGTCGTGCTGCGCTCGGCGGACATCGCCACGGGCAGCGTGGCCTTCGAAGCGGTGTGACGCCGCTCCTCGACCTGCGGGCGGCGGCTCGCTAGGCTCTGGCCATGACCGAGACGCAGAGCAGCGTTCGACCCGCCACCGATGTGCGCCGTGCCTGGACGATCGGCGGGTCGTTGCTCATCGCCGCCACGCTGTTTAGTCTCGCCTGGTGGCCCGTGCTGCTGCCGGGCGAGGCCGTCGGTCCGATCAGCACGGCCGCACACGCCCTCGCGCTGCTGATCTTCGCCTTCGGCCTCGGCGGCACAGGCAGCGTCACGGCGCGGCGACCGCTCGGCACGGCTGCCCTGGCGGCGTTCGCGGTGTTGCTGGTTGCCTCCCAGGTGTTCTGGCGCACCCTCGGCACGGGCAACGACCTCGCCGGGCTGTGGATGGAGCTGCGCCTCGTCGACTCCTTCGTCCAGTTCGTGGTGGCCGCCATCGCCGTCATCCAGATCGCCCGGGCCGGTGTCGTGCCGCGGCCGTGGAGTTGGGCCCCGGGCTGGGTGCTCGCGGCTCTCGCCGCCGTGTGGCTGCTCAGCCAGCTCATCCTCGTGAACATCGGCGCCGGGCGCGGCCCCAATCCGGACGCGCAGACGATCGCGCTGATGCTCAGCTCGCTGGACGCGCTCCTCCGCGCCGTCGGCCCCGTCTTCCTCGGTGTTGTCGCGATCGTGCTCGGCGATCGCTCGGCCCGACCGACGCACACGGTGATGCCCGAATCGTGACGCCGACGACCAGCCGGCTTTCGGGCCGCGCCCACTGCTGGCAACCCCTTATTTGCTGCCCCACTCGACGCGGATCTCGTTGTCTGGCGACGATGTGATCTGACGACGATCCGTCCCGTCAGACCGGGACGTGTGTAGATGTCTGCCGTGAAACCGGAGCTGGTGCCGGAATATGCGACGTGACTGCCATCGGGCGACCACACCGGACCGAAGAGGAATGTGCCATCCTGCTCGATGCTCGCACCCTCTTTCCCGGCGGAGTCCAGCATGACGATGCGCCCGCCTGCCGACGTCAAGATGGTCATCCCGTCGGGAGAGTAGCGACCGGGGTCTTCGACATCGAGATCCGAGAAGGGCGTCGCATCACCGCCAGCGGTCGGCACCACCAGCAAGGGTCCGGGGTTCTCTTCCGTGGTGCGCTTGAACACGAACTCGGCGCCATCGGGCGAGTAGTCGCCCACCAGATCAGACAGGCCCGCTGGCGTGCTGGTCAGACGAACCAGCCCTCCGCCATCCGACGAATTGACGGTGTAAAGGCCGTTCCTCGAGGCGTCCGCGTCGTCCCACCCCTCGCAAGCCAGCCGCGCGTCGTCGGGCGACCACACCGTGCACGCCATGTTCAGGCTGGGGTCGGGGATGTCGAGGATCCGCTCGACGGTGCCATCGGGGGCGAGTATCGCGCTCCCGATCCGGCCATCCGGCAGCACGATCGTGACGGCGATATCGTCGCCGGACCTCGACCATCGGCCGCCACCCTCACTGCCCTGCATGGGAATCGTCGTCTCCTTGCTGCCGTCTGGCCGAGAGGTGTGGGTGCTGAGGAATGTGTGGGAAGCCTCGTCGAAGCGCGAGAACAGAAGATGACCGGACAGCGTCGAGTCTCCAGTCGCCGACACGACCGGGCTGTGCGGTGACGCCTCCGTCGTGGGGCCTCCCTCGCCCACCGGGTTCGCGTCACCCGAACTGCCTGAGGAACAGCCCGTCAGAACACACAGGCTGCACAAGCTCACCACGATGTACCTGCGACGAAAGCCCATGAGTGCACGCCCTCTCAGTCAGGCTGGTCAGCGGCGACCGCTGGACGCAACCCATCGGCGTCCCGAGAATGCCCGCACGACAAGGGACCGGCATTGCTCACGTCACCTGAATTCCATCGTCCGCCGCCGTGCGCACGTTGTCCAGCGCACGTTGTCCAGCGCGGGCGAGACGGTGGGAGTCTCGCTTCTCGCCGCCCGGCTGCTCGGCCTCGTCCGGGGGTCGGTGCTGCTTCCGGAGGCCCCGGACGGCCTCCGTGGCAAGGCACTGTTCTCCGCTGCTGTTCATCTGCGCGTGCGGCGTGGGCGCTCGCATCGCCGACCCCTCTTCCTCGAGGTTGTCGCTGTCGTGCTCGGCGACTACTCGGCCCGCACCGCTCGCACGGCAATGTCCGAATCCCGCTAACCGGGAGGCGCGAAACGTGTCACGCTAGAGGCATGACACAGGCGGCGGCACTGCGAGAGACGGCGCGGGAGACAACGCGGGAGACAACGCGGGAGACGGCGCTCTTCGCCGAGCGCTACCGCGCCATGAGCGCGCGGGACGCCCGCTTCGACGGTCAGTTCATCACCGGCGTGCACTCCACCGGCATCTACTGCCGGCCGAGCTGCCCGGCGACGACGCCGAAGGCCGTGAACGTCTCCTTCTACCTGACGGCCGCCGCTGCCCACGAGGCCGGCTTGCGCGCCTGCAAGCGGTGCCTGCCGGATGCCGTGCCCGGCTCCCCGGAGTGGAATGTGCGCGACGACCTCGCCGCCCGCGCCATGCGCCTGATCGCGGACGGAGAGGTGGAGCGGAGCGGGGTGCCCGGCCTCGCCGCCCGGCTCGGCTACACGCCGCGCCACCTCGGCCGGGTGCTGCAGCAGGAGCTCGGCGCCGGCCCGCTCGCCCTGGCCAGGGCGCAGCGCGCGCAGACGGCCCGCGAGCTGCTCGTGAACACGCAGCTGCCGCTCACCGACATCGCGTTCGCAGCCGGCTTCGGCAGCATCCGGCAGTTCAACGAGACGGTGGCGGCC
>NZ_MPZN01000022.1 GCF_002936985.1 Microterricola pindariensis
GCCGATGCGCGGGCGGACGAGGCCGCCCTCAGCGACCGGGGAGAGCGGGCCGGACCAGATTTCCGATGCTTCAATCACGCTGTAGTTCCTATGCTTCGGCGCTGACGAGAGCGCTGTTTCTGTCTGCGTTGTTCGGGTCCGAGCGGCTCGTGTCCGCGCGGTTCGTGGCTGCGCTGCTCGTGGCTGCGCTGTTCGTGGCTGCGCTGTTCGTGGCTGCGCTGTTCGTGGCTGCGCTGTTGCCGTCGGCGAGCCGCCAGGCCAGCGCGGCGGCGCCGATGGCGACGGAGTTGCCACCGAGCGCGCTCGGCACGACGACGAGGGGGTAGCCGGAGACGGGTTGGTGCGAGTTCAGCGTCTCACGGAGCGCGGGCTCGAGCACGTCCCAGGCGCCGCGCACTCCCCCGCCGATGACGACGTCCTGCACGTCGACCAGGTTGACCGCCGTGGCGATCGCGAGGGCGATGGCGTGTCCGGCGGCGTCGAAGGTGGCGATGGCATCCGCGTCGCCGGCACGCGCGCGCGCGGCCACGAGCACGGCGGTGTCGACGTCGTCGACTCCTGCCCGCTCGCTGTAGCGGGCCGCGATGGAGCGGCCGGATGCCAGCGTCTCCAGGTGGCCGAGCTGGCCGCACGTGCAGACGATGTCGCTGTATCCGGGCGTGTGCCCGATCTCGCCGGCCGCGCCGCGGGCGCCGAGGAACACCGCGCCGCCGAGCGCGAGCGCGCCGCCGACGCCGGTTCCGAGCATGATTCCGAGGGCGTTCTCGCTGCCGGCGATCGCGCCGTAGCGGGTCTCGCCGAGCAGGAAGGCGTTCACGTCGTTGTCGACGGCGACGCCGACACCGAGCCGCTCACCGAGGTCGGCGCCGAGGCCGAAGCCGGCCCAGTCGGTGAAGGACTCGGAGGCGGCGATGATGACGCCGGTCTCGGCGTCGACGACGCCGGCTGCGCCGACACCGGCCGCGATGACGCGGAGGCCGAGGGTGGCCTCGAGGCTCTGCACCAGCCGGGCGGCGGCGCGGCTCATCGCCGCGCCGCCCTCCCTGGCCGGGGCCGGGACCGTGCCGGAGGCCAGCACGGTGCCGGCACGGTCAACGAGCAGCGCAGAGATCTTGGTCCCACCGATGTCGATTCCCGCCACGGCCGCGGGCACAGCGGTGCCCTGGCGTTGTGCGTTCGTCATGCTTAGCGACCACCCAGACCGGCCATGGAGATGCCCTTGACCAGGTGTTTCTGCAGCGCGATGACGAGGACGGTCGTCGGGATCATGGAGATGATCGCGGCGGCCATCTGGAGGTCCCAGCGGGTTCCGGTCAGGCCGGAGAAGCTGGCCAGACCGATCGGCAGGGTGCCGTGGGCGGCGTAGTCGACGGTCACGATGAGCGGCCAGAGGTAGCTGTTCCAGAAGCCGAGGAAGGTGAAGACGGCCAGCACGGCGACGCCGGACTTGGACAGCGGCAGGATGATCTGCAGGAAGGTGCGGATCGGTCCGGCGCCGTCCACGCGGGCGGCTTCCTCGAGCTCGAACGGGATGCCGCGGAAGAACTGGCGCATCAGGAAGGTGCCGAAGGCGGTGAACGCGAACGGGAAGATGAGCGCCTGGTAGGTGTCGACCCAGCCGAACCACTGCATCACGATGAACATCGGGATGACGATGACCTCGGCCGGCACCATCAGGGTGGCCAGGAACAGCACGAACACGGCGTCGCGGCCCTTCCAGCGCAGGCGGCCGAACGCGTAGCCGGCCATGGTGGACACGGCGAGCACGACGAGGGTTCCGGCGATGGCGACGAAGAAGGAGTTGCCGATGTAGGTCAGGAACGGGCCGTAGCTGAAGACGTCGATGAAGTTCGTCCAGCGCACCTCTGACGCGATCAGCGTCGGCGGCATGGAGAAGATCTCCTGGTTCGGCTTCATGGCCGAGAAGAACGCGTACACCAGCGGGGCGAGGAAGATCGCGGCGGCGATGTAGACGCCGATGTGGGCGAAGACCAGGCGGACCTTCTCCGGTCGGGTCATCGGGGCGTGCCCGGCGACCTTCTCTTGGTCCTCCTTGCCGCGGCGGCGCTTGCGCGCCGGCGGCATCGTCACCGCGCGGGTGTCGTCGGCCGGGGCGGCCGGGGCGGTGATCGTACTAGTGCTCATAGTGCACCCACTTCTTCTGAGCGCCGAACTGCGCGGCGGTCATGGCGATGATGATGGCGAAGAGGATCCAGGCGGCCGCGGCGGCGAGGCCGAGCTCTTGGAACTTGAATCCCTGGTTGTAGATGAACTGCACGATCGGCTGGGTGGCGTTGCCCGGGCCGCCGCCGGTGAGCATCTGCGGCTGCACGAACACCTGCATGGCGCTGATCATGGTCATGATGCTGGCGAAGAAGATCGACGGCGACGTCAGCGGGACGGTGATCTTCCACGTCATCCGCAGGCCGGTGGCTCCGTCGATGCGGGCCGCCTCCACGACGGACTCCGGCAGCTGCTCGAGAGCGGCGGAGAAGATCAGCATGTTGTAGCCGAGGCCCTGCCAGACGCTCATCATGACGACCATCATCATGGCCCACTGCGGGTCGGCCAGGAAGTTCGGCAGTTCGATGCCGAACCAGGTCTGGGAGAGGCCGTTGACGAGGCCCTGCGGCTGCAGCAGCATCTTCCAGACCAGGACGTTGGCCACCATCGGGGTGACAACGGGGATGAAGAACAGGACGCGGAGGGCGCCACGGCCACGGATCCGCGAGTGCAGCGAGAGCGCCAGCAGGTAGGACATGACGACGCTGATCGGCACGTAGAGCAGCGCGAACACGAAGGTGTTGCGGAGGGCGGGCCAGAAGTCCGGGCTGTCCGTGAAGAGCTTGACGTAGTTGTCGAAGCCGACAAACGTCTTCTCGCCGACGGTGGGCCAGTCGAAGAAGCCCATCACGATGGAGAGTGCTACGGGGACGAAGGTGAACAGGGCGAGGCCCGCCAGGGCCGGGCTGACAAAGCCCAGCGCCTGACGGGATTCGCTCTTTGCAAGAGCCCCTCGACGAGGTGTGTGAGTACCGTTCGACATGTCGAGAGGACTCCTCGCTTTCGTTAGTTAGTTGTTACTTGCCGAACTGCGACTGAGCGGTCTTGAGCACGTTCTCCATGCTCTCCTGGCCGTTGTAGACGCTGACCAGCTGCGGCTGGACGAAGGTGTCGATCTTGGACCAGTTGTCGGTGACGTACTGACCCTGCACGTTGCTGAACGCAGACTCGAACGCGGCCTCAACCTGGTCGCGGAACTCGGCCGGGAGCGACTCGAAGTAGAGCGGCTGCGAGGAGACGCGGGCCGGGTAGCTGCGGCCGGAGGACGCGATGTAGTCCTGCGACTCGACGCTCAGCAGCGAGCCGAGAACCTTGAGGGCTGCTTCCTTGTTGTCGCAGTCCTGGGCGATGCCGAAGCCGGAGCCGAGCACGAGGCCGAGCGAGCCGTTGGCGCCTGCGGGCAGCGGGGCCATGCCGGCGGTGAAGCCCGGGTCGTTGTCGAGGTAGCCGACGGCGTTCCAGGTGCCGTCAACGGCCATGGCCGCCATGCCGCTGGAGTACTGGTTCTCGCCCCAGCCGGTGTCGGATGCGGAGGAGACGGGGAGGGCGACCTTCTGCTCGGTGACGAGCTCGCCGTACCAGGTGGCTGCGTCGACGAAGGCCGGGTTGGTCAGGTCGAGCGTGCCGTCCTGCTTGACCGGCTGGACGCCGGCCTTGGCGATGGGCAGTGCCTGCCACTGGAAGCCGCCCATGCCGATGCCGAAGCCGGCGTGCTGGTCGGTGGTGGCAGCCTTGGCGGTGGCCTCGAAGTCGTCGAAGGTCCAGCCGTCGGCGGGGACCGGCGCGCCGGTCTCGGCCAGCATGTCGGCGTTGTAGTAGGTGAGCATGGTGGCCATGTCGAAGGGAACGCCGTAGACGTCGCCCTTGTTGCTCAGGATCTCGAGGGCGCCGTCGGCGAACTCGTCGGTGACGATGCCGGCGGTGGCCAGGTCCTCGTCGGTCAGCTGGGCGAAGCCGGCGGTGTAGCTGGAGAGCATTCCGCTGTTCATGCCGGTGACGCAGGCCATGTTGCCCGAGGCCATGTTGGTGGTGAGCTTCGTGAAGAAGTCGCCCCACGGCGCGGTGCGCAGCTCGATCTTGAGGTCGGGGTTGGCCTTCTGTGCGATGGCGACCTGTGCCTCGAGTGCCGCGGTGTCGTCCTGGCTGCCTGCCCACATGTCAACGACGATCTTGTCGCCGCCTGCGCTGCCTGCGTCCGTGCCGCCGGCGCTGCAGCCGGTCAGGACGAGCGCTGCCGAAGCGGTCAAGGCCGCTGCGATGTGCATCTTCTTCATCGAAAAATGTCTCCTCAGTGCGGGCCGCTCGCGCGGCCGCGTTCAGTAATTCAGGTGCACACTCCCCGAGCGATTTCCTCGTCGAGTGTCAGGGAAAGGGCTACTTATTTTGAAGGTCAAAGTAAGTTGCTCTTGATATTGCGTAAAGTCATACTCGCAGACGCCGGGCAAAAAGGTCAACTTTCATCCGATGTCTCCGTGTTACGGCTTTGTAACGCCGCAAATACACGGGGCGTGCACGCCAACGAGTAGTCTCTACTTAATTCGAAGATGAGGGAAATTATGTCGCCCATTGGCCCGCGCACCGGCGCGCACGGCACCGAGCAGTACACCGAGCAGATCATCGATCTCATCGCCTCCGGCACGGCGACGTCCCGCAGTGAGCTCGCCAGAGCGCTCGGCATCGCCCCGTCCACGGTCTCGCTGCGGGTGGCAGAGCTGGAACGGCGCGGGCTCATCGTGGAGCGCGGCGTCGGCCACTCCAGCGGCGGCCGCAAGCCCCGCATCCTCTGCCTGCGCGAGGGCACGGACTTCAACATCGTCGCCGATCTCGGCGGCCAGCATGCCCGCATCGGCCGGGTAGACCTGGCCGGGGTGCTGCACGAGACCGCGACCTTCCCCGTGCGCATCGCCGACGGGCCGGAGGCGACGCTGCGCCTGGTGTCCGCCGCGTTCGCAGAGATGATCGCGGCGGCCCCCGAGGCGGAGAGCAGCAGGCTGCGCGGCATCGGCATCGCGCTGCCCGGGCCGACATCCGAGGAGTTCGGCGGCGTCGAGTTGCCCTCCCGCATGCCCGGTTGGCAGGGCTTCTCCGTGCGCGACCGGCTCGCGCAGGACTTCCCCGACGTGCCCATCGTCGTCGACAACGACGCCAACCTGATGGCGCTCGGCGAGCACTATGCGCAGCTCACCTCCGAGCAGCACAGCATCACCGTGAAGGCCGGAACCGCCATCGGCAGCGGCATCATCGTGAACGGCGCCCTCTACCGCGGCGCGACGGGTGCGGCGGGCGACGTGACGCACACCCGCATCTCGGCGGCAGCCTCCGAGCCCTGCTCCTGCGGCAACATCGGCTGCCTCGAGACGATGGCCAGCGGCGCCGGCCTGGTCCGCCAGCTGCGCGAGCTCGGTGTGGACGTCGAGACGACGGCCGACGTCATCGCGCTCGCCCGCGACGCGCACCCGCTCGCCACGACGCTGGTGCGCACCGCCGGCACCTACCTCGGCGAGGTGCTGTCGAGCGTCGTCAACTTCTTCAACCCGGACGCGCTGTTCCTGACCGGCGGCATGGCCAGCTGCGAGCCCTTCATCGCCGCGGTGCGCAGCCGCGTCTACGAGGGCTGCCACCCGCTGGTGACCCGCAGCCTGCGCATCGAGGCAGCCAGCACGGGCCCGGATGCCGGGCTCCTCGGCGCCGCGCACCTCGTGCGCGAGAAGGTCTCGCTGCTCGGCGGCTAGCCCGCGCGGCTGCGCGGCTGCCGCAGCTGCCGCCCAGCGCCAGTTTGTCGCCCTCCGCGCCACAGAATGTGGCGCGGAGGGCGACAAAGTGGCGCACAGCGGGCTCGCCGCACGGCGCGGGGCGGCGCGGGGCGGCGGCGCGGCCTAGTCGGCGAGGGTCAGCTCGATCACGGGCATCGCCACGTCGGGGCGCCGCGTCGGCAGCGACAGCGTGAGGGTGCCGGCCGCCTGCCCGGCCGGCTGCGTCACGAGCGCCTGCTGGTCCGGGTCGGAGACCGACGTCTTCACCCACGAGCCGTCGTGCAGCAGCCGTGCGTAGCTGACCTTGCCGGCCAGCTCCGGCAGGTGCAGGAAGCCCATCGGCCAGGTGAAGACGTGCAGGTAGAGTTTGTTGCCGCGCTGCGTGTAGACGCCCTCGCGCGGCGGCCTGTGCGCGGCGTGGCCGGCGCCGACGACGGCGCGCTCGTGCAGTCGCATCCACTCGCCGATCTCTGCCAGCAGCGCGGTGTCGCGCTTGTCGAGCGCTCCCCTGCCGTTCGGGCCGACGTTCAGCAGCATGTTGCCGCCCATCGAGACGGAGTCGGCCAGCATCCGGATGAGCAGGTCGGCCGACTTGTGGTTGTCGTTGTCGCGGTCGTAGCCCCAGGACCCGTTCGTGGTCTGGCAGGCCTCCCAGAGCACGGGCACGCCGTCGGCGACGAGCGGCTCGGTCGGCTGGTACTGCTCGGGGGTGACGAAGTCGCCGGGGATGCCGAGCCGGTCGTTGACGATCATGCCGGGCTGCAGCTCGCGGCAGAGCGCGAGCAGGCCCTCCGCGTCCCAGTCCGCGGCCGACTTTCCGGCCCAGCCCTGCTTGGCCTCCGGGTAGGTGTAGTCGAAGAACAGGTAGTCGACCTGGCCGTAGTCTGTGAGCAGTTCGCGCACCTGGCCGAGCAGGAACTCGCGGTAGCGGGCCATGTCGCGGCCCTCGTTCAGGCTCGCGGCGTTCTCGTCGTCGCGGCGCGGGTGCACCCAGTCGACCGTGAAGTCGGGGTGGTGCCAGTCGATCAGGGAGTGGTACAGGCCGACCTTGAGTCCTGCGGCACGGAGCGCGTCGACGAGCTCGCGCACGAGGTCGCGGCCGCAGGCGGCCGCCGAGTTGAAGTCGCTCAGTGCGGTGTTCCAGAGCGCGAAGCCCTCGTGGTGCTTGGTCGTCAACACGACGTAGCTCATGCCGGCCTGCTTCGCCGTGCGCGCGATCTCGGCCGCGTCGAAGAGGTCGGGGTCGAAGTTGTCGAAGTACTGGCGGTAGTCCGCGTCGGTGAGCTTCTCATTCGTCTGCACCCACTCGTGCCGGGCGGCACCGCTGTACAAACCGAAGTGGACGAACATTCCGAAGCGGGCGGCGGTGAACCAGTCAGGTGCAGACACGGCGTTGTACTCCTGGGGTGAGGGGCGGATGACTCCCCCAGTTTAGCCATAGACATCGGATGTCTGGCCGGGCCGCGTGGCTGAACGAGCTGTGGCCCGCCTCGAGGAGGCGGGCCACAGCGGTGGAGCAGGGTGCAGCGCGGAGCTGCCGGAGCGGCTAGCGGGAGACGCTGCCGTCGGTGTAGTCCTCGTCCAGCTGCTTCCACGCGAAGAGGCTGCGCAGCTCGCGGCCGGTGACCTCGATCGGGTGGGCCTCGCCCTTGGCGCGGAGCGCGAGGAACTCGGGTGCGCCGGCATCCTGGTCGTCGATGAAGCGCTTGGCGAATGCACCGCTCTGGATGTCGGCGAGAACGGCCTGCATGTTCTCCTTGACGTGCGGGTCGATGACGCGCGGGCCGGAGACGTAGTCGCCGTACTCAGCGGTGTCGGAGACGCTCCAACGCTGCTTGGCGATGCCGCCCTCCCACATCAGGTCGACGATGAGCTTGAGCTCGTGCAGCACCTCGAAGTAGGCGATCTGCGGCTGGTAGCCGGCCTCGGTCAGGGTCTCGAAGCCGTACTGGACGAGCTGCGAGACGCCGCCGCAGAGAACGGCCTGCTCACCGAACAGGTCGGTCTCGGTCTCCTCGGTGAAGGTGGTCTTGATGACGCCGGCGCGGGTGCCGCCGATTGCCTTCGCGTAGGAGAGGGCGATGTCCCAGGCCTGGCCGGTCGCGTCGTTCTCGACGGCGATGATATCGGGGATGCCGCGGCCGGCGACGAACTCGCGGCGAACCGTGTGGCCGGGGGCCTTCGGGGCGACGAGGATGACGTCGACGTCCTTCGGGGCGTCGATGTAGCCGAAGCGGATGTTGAAGCCGTGTGCGAAGGCGAGGGTCTTGCCCGCGGTCAGCTTGTCCTTGATCTGGTCGTTGTAGATCGAACGCTGGTGCTGGTCCGGAGCCAGGATCATGATGAGGTCGGCCCACTCGGCCGCGTCGGCGACGGAGAGAACCTGGAAGCCCTCGTCCTGCGCCTTGGGCGCGGACTTGGAGCCTTCCTTCAGGCCGATGACGACCTCGACACCGGAGTCGCGGAGGTTCAGCGCGTGGGCGTGGCCCTGCGAGCCGTAGCCGACGATGGCAACCTTCTTGCCCTGGATGATCGACAGGTCGGCGTCTTTGTCGTAAAGGATCTCAGACATTCGTGTTTCTCTCTAACTTGGTTGTAGTGGTGTGGAAGAAATGCCGGTTGATTGCGGTGAAGCGAGTGACTAGCTCTTGAACACGCGCTCGGTGATCGACTTGGAGCCGCGGCCGATGGCCAGGCGCCCCGACTGCGCGATCTCCTTGATCCCGTAGGGCTCGAGCACGCGCAGGAACGCGTTCGTCTTGCCGGCGTCGCCGGTGACCTCGATGACGAGGGCGTCGGTCGCGACGTCCACGACGCGGGCACGGAACAGCGTGACCGCCTCGAGCACCTGGGAACGGGTGACGTTGTCGACCTTGACCTTGATCAGCATGTGCTCGCGCTGCACGGACTGTGCAGGGTCGAGTTCGACGATCTTGATCACGTTGACCAGCTTGTTCAGCTGCTTGGTGACCTGCTCGAGCGGCAGGGCGTCAACGTCGACGACGACGGTGATTCGGGAGAGGCCCTCGATCTCGCTGTGACCGACGGCGAGGCTCTCGATGTTGAAGCCGCGGCGCGCGAACAGGCCGGCGACGCGGGTGAGCAGGCCGGGCTTGTCTTCGACGAGCAGGCTCAGAACGTGGGTGCTCATGGCTTACTCCTCTTCCCAGGCTGGTGCGTGATCTTTGGCGTACTGGACGGAGCTGTTGGAGAGCCCCTGCGGCACCATCGGCCACACCATGGCGTCTCGGCTCACGATGAAGTCGATGACGACTGGGCGGTCGTTCGTCTCCAGGGCGAGCTTGATCGCCGCGTCGACCTCCTCCTCCGTGCGGACACGGATGCCGAGGGCGCCGTAGGCGTCGGCCAGCTTGACGAAGTCCGGCACCATGGCCGTCTCGTGGCCGGTGTTCAGGTCGGTGAAGCTGTGCCGTCCGTCGTAGAACATGGTCTGCCACTGGCGCACCATGCCGAGCGAGGAGTTGTTGATGATCGCGACCTTGATCGGGATGTTGTTGATGACGCAGGTGGCAAGCTCCTGGTTGGTCATCTGGAAGCATCCGTCGCCGTCGATCGCCCAGACCACGCGGTCCGGCTCGGCCACCTTGGCGCCCATGGCGGCGGGGACCGAGTAGCCCATGGTTCCGGCGCCGCCCGAGTTCAGCCAGGCGTTGGGGCGCTCGTACTTGATGAACTGCGCCGACCACATCTGGTGCTGCCCGACGCCGGCGGCGTAGATGCCCTCCGGCCCGGTCAGCTCGCCGATGCGCTGGATCACGTACTGCGGGGCGAGCAGGCCGTCGCTCGGCTTGCTGTAGCCGAGCGGGTAGCGCTCACGCAGATCGTTGAGGTTGGTCCACCAGTCCGCGATGTCGGGGGCGGTGCCGCCGGTCACCTCGGCCAGGGCCGCGGTCAGGTCGGCGATGACATCCTTGGCGTCGCCCACGATGGGCACGTCGGCGTTGCGGATCTTGGAGATTTCGGCCGGGTCGACGTCCACGTGCACGATCTTGGCGAGCGGGGCGAACAGCGACACCTTGCCGGTGACGCGGTCGTCGAAGCGGGCGCCGAGCGAGATGATCAGGTCGGCCTGCTGCAGCGAGAGCACCGCGGGCACCGTTCCGTGCATCCCGGGCATGCCCAGGTGCTGCGGGTGGGAGTCCGGGAACGCGCCGCGCGCCATCAGGGTGGTGACGACGGGGGCACCGGATGCCTCGGCGAGCACCTTCAGCTCGGCCGAAGCCTGGGCGCGGATCACGCCGCCGCCGACGTAGAGCACGGGCTTCTTGGCCTCGGCGAGCAGCTGGGCCGCGGCCTGGATCTGCTTGCCGTGCGCCTTGGTGATGGGGCGGTAGCCGGGCAGGTCGATCTTCGGCGGCCAGGTGAACACCATCTCGCCCTGCTGGGCGTCCTTGGTGATGTCCACGAGCACGGGGCCGGGGCGCCCGGTCGAGGCGATGAGGTGCGCGGCGGCGATCGTCGCCGGGATGTCCTCGGCGCGCTTGACCAGGAAGGAGTGCTTGGTGATCGGCATCGTGATTCCCACGATGTCGGCCTCCTGGAAGGCATCCGTTCCCATCAGCGTGGAGAATACCTGGCCGGTGATCGCCAGCAGCGGCACCGAGTCCATGTAGGCGTCGGCGATCGCCGTGACGAGGTTCGTGGCGCCGGGGCCGGATGTCGCGATGGCGACGCCGACCTTGTTGCTCGAGGAGGCGTAGCCCTCCGCCGCGTGGCCGGCACCCTGCTCGTGGCGAACGAGGATGTGGCGGATCGCGGTCGAGGACATCAGCTCGTCGTAGAACGGGATGATGGCGCCGCCGGGCAGGCCGAAGACGTCCTTGATGCCGAGCAGCTCGAGGCTGCGCAGGATGGCGCCGGAGCCGGTCATCGTCTCTGGGCCGGTCAATGGGTTCGCCGCTGCCCCCGCACCCGTCTTGGGTGTGGGAGGCATCGGCACGTTCTGAGATTCCGTAGGCATACGGTGGGTTCCCTTGGGTACGTGATGGATTGATGAAACGCGGCTACTAGCCGGTGACTGCGCCTTCAGCGGCAGAGTGCACGAGCTTGGAGTACTTCGCGAGGACGCCACGGGTATAGCGCGGGGGAAGAGGTGCCCAGCCTTCACGGCGGGCGGCCAGCTCAGTCTCGTCGACAAGTAGGTCAAGGGAGCGGGCCGCGATATCGACCCGTATAAGATCACCATCGCGCACGAATGCAATTGGACCTGCGTCCACTGCTTCGGGTGCTATGTGGCCGATGCACAGTCCGGTTGTGCCACCTGAGAATCGGCCGTCCGTCAAGAGTAGTACATCTTTTCCGAGCCCGGCGCCCTTGATGGCCGCGGTGATCGAGAGCATCTCCCGCATGCCGGGTCCGCCCTTCGGCCCCTCGTAGCGGATGATGACGACGTCGCCCTTGCTGATCTTGCCCTCGGTCAGGGCATCCATTGCGCCGCGCTCGCGCTCGAACACGCGGGCGGGGCCCTCGAAGATGTCGGCGTCGAAGCCGGCCGTCTTGACGACGGCGCCCTCGGGGGCGAACGTGCCCTTCAGCACGGTGATGCCGCCGGTCGCGTGGATCGGGTTGTCGAGGGTGCGAATGACCTCGCCGTCGAGCGGGTCGGGGTTCAGCGCCTCCAGGTTCTCGGCCAGGGTCTTGCCGGTCACGGTGAGCACGTCGCCGTGCAGCAGGCCGGCCTCGAGCAGGGCGCGCATGAGCACCGGGATGCCGCCGTGGCGGTCCACATCGGCCATGACGTACTTGCCGAACGGCTTCATGTCGGCCAGGTGCGGCACCTTGTCGCCGATGCGGTTGAAGTCCTCGAGGGTGAGCTCGACCTCTGCCTCGTGCGCGATGGCGAGCAGGTGCAGCACGACGTTTGTCGAGCCGCCGAGCGCCATGGCGACCGTGATGGCGTTCTCGAAGGCCTTCTTGGTCATGATGTCGCGCGCGGTGATGCCGAGGCGCAGCATGTTGACGACGGCCTCGCCGGAGCGGTGGGCGAAGTAGTCGCGGCGGCGGTCGGCCGAGGGCGGGGCGGCCGAGCCGGGCAGGCTCATGCCGAGCGCCTCGGCGACGGATGCCATGGTGTTGGCCGTGTACATGCCGCCGCAGGCGCCCTCGCCCGGGGCGATGGCGCACTCGATGCGCTTGAGGTCTTCCTCGCTCATGGTGCCGGCCTTGCAGGCGCCGACGGCCTCGAAGGAGTCAATGATGGTGACCTCCTTCTCGGTGCCGTCGCTGAGCTTGACCCAGCCGGGCGCGATCGAGCCGGCGTAGAGGAACACGGAGGCCAGGTCGAGGCGGGCCGCGGCCATCAGCATGCCGGGCAGCGACTTGTCGCAGCCGGCCAGCAGCACGGAACCGTCGAGGCGCTCGGCCATCATGACGGTCTCGACCGAGTCGGCGATGACCTCGCGCGAGACGAGCGAGAAGTGCATGCCCTCGTGGCCCATCGAGATGCCGTCGGAGACGGAGATGGTGCCGAACTGCAGCGGGTAGCCGCCGCCGGAGTGCACACCCTCCTTGGCGCCCTGGGCGAGCCGGTCCAGGCTCAGGTTGCAGGGCGTGATCTCGTTCCACGAGCTCGCAATACCGATCTGGGGCTTGTCCCAGTCCTCGTCCCCCATGCCGACGGCGCGGAGCATTCCGCGGCTCGTGGTGGCTTCAATTCCATCAGTGACTGCACGGCTTCGTGGCTTGATATCAATCTCAGGCATGGCTTGAGTCTAGAACCTAGCCGGGGGCGGCTCCGTCGCCTCTGGGTGGGCCCGGCCGACCGCTTCGGCGTTCGCCGTGCGGAAATCGGCGAGCAGGGCGAGCACCTCGGCCAGTTCCTCCGGCCCGCGCACCCGGTTGCCGGCCACCGTGATGCCCTGGCCGATCTTCAGGGAGAGGTCGTCGGCTCCCTGCACCGCGAAGGCGTTCTCGTCGGTGACGTCGTCGCCGGCGTAGAACACGGATGTCGCGTCGGTGTACTCCCGCAGGCGTTGCAGTGCGTCGCCCTTGTTGCCGTCGCGGACGGAGAACTCGAGCACGTTCTTGCCCTCCAGCACG
Organism: Microterricola pindariensis; assembly: GCF_002936985.1. GTDB lineage: Bacteria > Actinomycetota > Actinomycetes > Actinomycetales > Microbacteriaceae > Microterricola > Microterricola pindariensis. The sequence goes on from NZ_MPZN01000022.1 coordinate 12,876, forward strand.
GTGAGGGTCGGCAGCACGCTGCTGACCGCCCCGCGCGCGCTGCGCTGCAGCGCCTGCCCGACCGGCGCAGAGACGAGGCGGGTGTGCAGCGCGAAGCCGGCCGGCTTCCGCTCGACCCACACGCCCTCGGCCCGGGCGGCGATGCCGTCGAGGATCTCGGCGAGGGTCGCCAGCTGGGCGATCTCCTCGCCGAGGAGGTCGACCGAGATGCCGGGCTGGTCGAGCCGCATCTCGATGCCGTGCGAGCCGGTCAGCAGCACCGACTCCGGCGGCTCCGCGACCTGTTCCAGGCTCACCAGCGCGCGCCCGGAGACGAAGGCGACGCGGGTGTCCGGCAGGGCGACGAGCCGCATCACGGCGTCCCGGGCGCTCTCCAGCGCCCGGGCCTCCTCCGGCCTGTCCACGTGCGGGGCCAGCGTGCCGTCGAAGTCGAGGGCGACGAGCAGCCGCGGGGTCGCCGCCACCTCGCGCAGCTTGGTGACGAGGCCGTCCGGGATGCCCGGCTCGATGGCGGCCCGCCCGGTGAGGATGTCGAGGAACGCCTTGGCCCAGTCGGAGACGTTGTTCTCGCGCAGCCGTTTGCGCAGCGACTTCATCCGCTTCCTGCGCTCCTTCTTCGGCATCCGCACCGCCTGCTCGATGGCGTCCTTCAGACCGTCGATGTCGTGCGGGTTGATGAGCAGAGCCTGTTTGAGCTCGTCGGATGCCCCGGCGAACTCGCTCAAGACGAGCACGCCGTCGTTGTTGATGCGGCAGGCGACGTACTCCTTGGCGACCAGGTTCATGCCGTCGCGGAGGGCGGTCACGAGCATGATGTCGGCGGCGAGGTAGAGCGCGACCATCTCCTCGCGCGGGTAGGCCTGGTGCAGGTAGGCGATGGCGGTGTGGCTGAGCGTGGAATGGTCGCCGTTCAGCCGTCCGACTTGCAGTTCGATTTCGTCACGCAACGTCATATAGGTCGCGACGCGCTCCCGGCTGGGGCTGGCGACTTGCACGAGGACGGTGTTCTCGACGTCGAGCCGGTGCTGGGCAAGGAGCTCGCCGTAGGCCTTCAGCCGGTGGCCGATGCCCTTGGTGTAGTCCAGCCGGTCCACGCCCAGCATGACCGTGTCCGGGTTGCCGAGGCCCTCCCGGATCTCGCGTGCCCTGGCCTGAATATCGGGCCGCGCGGCGAGCTCCTCGAAGCCGGCGACGTCGATCGAGATGGGGAAGTTGGTGGCGACGACGCGCCGGAGGTCGCCGTTCTCGCCCGGCACCTCGACGACAGTGTGCCGGGTGGTGTAACCGAGCAGTCGGCGCACCGCGCGGGTGAAGTTGCCGGCGTCCGCGACCCGCTGGAAGCCGATGACGTCGGCGCCGAGCAGGCCCTCGAGGATCTGCTTGCGCCAGGGCAGCTGCGAGTACAAACCGTAGGGCGGGAACGGGATGTGGTTGAAGAAGCCGATGACGAGGTCGGGCCGGAGCCCGCGCAGCATCGCCGGCACGAGCTGCAGCTGGTAGTCCTGCACCCAGACGGTGGCGCCGGGCGCCGCGGCGCGGGCGGCGGCCTCGGCGAAGCGCCGGTTCACGGCCTGGTAGCTCTCCCACCACTCCCGGTGGTAGCTGGGCGGCGCGATGACATCGTGGTAGAGCGGCCAGAGGGTGTCGTTGGAGAAGCCCTCGTAGTAGCGCTCGACGTCCAGTGTGCTGAGCGCGACGGGAACAATGGAGATGCCGTCGTTCTCGAACGCCTCGAACTCGCGGTCGGCCACTCCGGCCCAGCCCACCCAGGCGCCGTCGGATTCGCGCATCACCGGTTCCAGCGCGGTGACCAGGCCGCCGGGCGAGGAGCGCCAGCGCGACGTTCCATCATCGTCGACCACGTAGTCGACGGGCAGGCGGTTCGACACCACGACGAGGCTGTAGTCGCCGGTGGGCGCAGCGGTGTCGGTGGGCGATTCGGTTGTGGGGCTCAGTGGGGCGGAAATGGTGTGTCCGTTCCGGTGCGAAAGGTGCTCGCACCTTGCTCGTCTTCGAGGCTAGCACCGGCCTCCGGCCGCCGCCGGGGGTTTACGAACGGCGTCTGCTCTGGTACGCGCGGGAGCCCGCCGGCTCGACGGGGCGCCGGCGACCGGAGCCGGCGGGGCGAGTCTCGGCATGCTCAACAGGCACGCTCAGCCGGCACGCTCGACAGGCACGCTCGACCGGCACGCTCAAGAGAAGGAGGGCCCCGAGACTCGCGCCTCGGGGCCCTCCGCACAGCGGGAGCCCGCTAGCTCTGCGCCAGCGCGAACGCGAAGGAGCGCGCCCCGCGGCGCCGGGCGACCACGGCGAGCGAGCCCAGGGCGCCGAGCAGAGCGAACACCGCCAGCACGAGCGCCGCCGTGCCGACCGCTCCCCCGCCGACGCCGGCCACGATCGCCTGCATGCCCTGCACCGCCCAGGTGAGCGGCAGGATCGGGCTGATCAGCTGGAACGGCGCGGCGAGGATCTCCACCGGATAGAGCCCGCCCGCGCTGGTCAGCTGCAGGGCGAGCAGCACGAGCGAGACGACGATGCCGGTGCGCCCCCACGCGGTGACCAGGAAGTGGTGCACTGCGACGAAGGCGGCGGCCATCAGCAGGCTGAAGCCGAGCGTGGCCGGCAGGGCGGCCCAGCTCACGCCGAGCGCGGTGTGCAGCAGGGCGACGACGACGAGCGCCTGCGCGGCTGCGATCGCGAAGCCGCGCAGCAGCCCGCGCGCGACGATCCGGCCGGTGGAGGCCGTCGAGCCGAGCGCGAGCGCCGTCACCGGGCGCATCAGCAGGAAGATGACGAGGGCGCCGATCCAGAGCCCGACGGGCACGAACACCATGCCGATGATCTGGCCGATCGAGGAGATCGCGTTCTCGCGCTCCAGGCTGACGCCGACGGGCTCGGCGATCACCTCGGCCGTGGTCTGCGGGTCGCTGCCGGCGAGTGCGCTCGCCTGCTCGGCGCCGTCGCCGAGGCCCGTGGCCAGCTCGCTGGCGCCGTCGTGCAGCTGGTGGGCGCCGGATGCCGAGGCGCCCGCCCCGTCGGCGAGCTGCGCGATGCCGCCGGCAAGCTCTGAGGCACCCCCGGCGAGCTCTGAGGCCCCGCCGGCCAGGCTGTCCGCGCCGGAGCGCAGGCCGTCGGACCCACCGGAGAGCTGTGCGGCACCGTCGGCGAGCTGGCCGATTCCGCCTTGCACGCCGCCGATCGCGGTCGCGGTCTGCGCGGCGAGCTCGTCACCGCTGCCGACGAGCTGGTTGATCCCGGCCTGCACGCCGCCCATGGCCTGGAGGGCGCCCTGCGCCGCCTGCTGCTGCTCGGGCGTCAGGCTCGGCATCAGGGCGCCGAGAGCGGCCATGCCCTGGTCGAGATAGGGGTTCAGCTGCCCGACGGCGCCGTTGATGCCCTGGGTGTACGCCTTCACGCCATCGCTCAGCTGGGTCAGCCCGGCTGCGCTGCTGTTCAGCGTGCCGAGGCCCGCCGCGATGCCGTCGACGCCGGTGGAGTACTCGCGCACCCCGCCGGCCAGTCCGCTGGCACCGCCGGCCAGCCCACTGGCGCCGTCAGCCAGCTCGGCCGCGCCGGATGCCGCGGTGCCGGCGCCCGTGCTCAGCGTGTCGAGTCCGCCGGCCAGGGTGCCGACGCCGCTGGAGAGCGTCGTCGCGCCGTCGGCCGCCGTGCCGAGCGAGCTGCCCATCTCGGCGATGCCCGAGTAGAACGCGGTCAGGTACTGCGTGGTGATCGCGCGGCCGAAGCTGCTCGTCATCGCCTCGCCGACGGACTGGGCGGCCGAGCCGGCCAGGTAGGCGTGCGCGTCATCCGTGGTGATCTGCAGGTCGGCCTGCGTGGGCTCCGCGCCGGAGAGCGAGTTGATGGCGGCGGAGAAGTCGCTCGGGATGGTCAGCACGGCGTACGCCTCGCCGGCGGCGAGCGCCGCGGCGGCGTGCTCGGAGTTGGAGATCGTCCAGGCGAAGCCGGCGGTGTCCGGCCCGGTCAGCTCGGTGACGAGCTGGCGCCCGGCGAGGATCATCTGCTCACTGCCGTCCGGCAGCGTGGCGGTGACCATCTCGTCGTTGTTGACGACGATGGCCGGCACCGCGTCCAGGCGGTCGTCGGCGCTGGCCAGGGCCCCGGAGACGAGGCCGGCGATCGCCAGCGGCACGACGATGATGCCCGCGAGCATCAGGGCGAACGCGGTGCGGCGCTGGCCGGGCGTGCGCCGGAACAGTTTCTCGAGTCGAGCGCTCATCAGCGCACTCCCCCTTCTTCCAGGACGGATTCCTCTGCGGCGAACTCCCGATCGTCGGCCCCTGCGGGGGCCCCGATCAGGGCGTCGGTGTCGATGTCGGTGTCCATGTCGGTGTCAATGTCGGTGTCGTGTGGCTCTGGCAGTGCGAGGGCCACGGCGGTCCGCGCCCCGATCAGGGCGCCCGATGCCGCCTGCACGGCGTCACCGGCGGCCAGCACGATCGTGGTCGAGGCCGGGGCCAGGGCCGCCAGCACCTGGGCGATGCTGCGCCCGCGGGCGTCGACGGGCAGCGCGTCGCCGAGGTCGACGATCAGCACCTCTGGCCGCTCGGCGAGGACGCCGGCTGCGAGAACGGTCGCCCGTCCCAGCGCGCTGAGCGAGGCGATGCTGGTGTCGGCCTCGAGCGGGCGGTGGCTGGTGCCGGTTGCGCGGAGGGCCGCGTTGACCCGCTCCACCCACTCGTGCTGGCCGCTGCCGCTGCCGGCACCGCGGTACCAGGGCGCGGAGAGCTCCAGCCGCCCGGCGAGCAGCTCGCCGACGGTCTGCTCGAGCGCGCGGGGTTGCCCGGCCCCGACGTCGATGTAGCCGACCCGACGCAGCGCCAGGGAACGCTCGGAGGGCAGCGGGGAGCCGAGCAGTTGCAGCCGGCCGCCGACGGGGTCGAGCCGCCCTGCGAGCGAGGCGGCGAAGACGCGGCGGGAGGCGGCGGGCGCCTGCACGGTGACGACGCTGCCGGCCTCGATGTCGAAGCTCAGCGGGCCCATCGCCTGGCCGGGCAGGCCGAGGAGGGCCGCGTCGGCGGTGATAGCGCCCTTCTGCGCCTTCGCCCAGGCGAGGTCGCCGAGGTGGGCGCGCAGCCCCTCCCCCTCGACGTCGACGTTGGGCAGCAGCCGGCCGAGCCAGCCCGGCAGGTACCAGGCGGCCTTGCCCGCGAGCGCCATGGCGGCGGGGACGAGCGTCATGCGCACCAGGAAGGCGTCGAAGAACACGCCGATGGCGAGGGCGAAGGCGATGCCCTTGATGACCCCGGCGCCCTCCGGCACGAAGCCGAAGAAGACGAAGAACATGATCAGGGCGGCGGCCGTGACGACGCGGGCGGAGTGCTGGAAGCCGTGCACGATCGCCTCGCGCGGCTTGCCGTCTCGCACGAACTCCTCGCGCATGCCGGAGACGAGGAACACCTCGTAGTCCATGGCCAGGCCGAAGAGGACGGCCATCAACAGGATCGGCAGGAAGCTGAGGATCGGGCCGGTGTGCTCGATGTGCAGCAGGTCGGCGAACCAGCCCCACTGGAACACGGCGACCGTCGCGCCGATGGCGGCGAAGGCCGAGAGCAGGAAGCCGAGGGCGGCCTTGATCGGCACGAACAGCGAGCGGAACACCATCATCAGCAGCACGATGGAGAGGCCGACCACGATCAGTGCGAACGGCACGAGGGCGTTGCTCAGGCGGTTGGAGATGTCGATGGTGACGGCCGTCTGGCCGGTCACCCGGATCGGGGTGCCGAGATCGGCGTCGATGGAGGGGGCCAGGTCGCGGATGGCCTGCACCAGCGTCTTGGTGGCCGGGTCGTCGGGCGCAGTGGTCGGGATCACCTGGATGATGGCGGTGTCCACGGTCTCGTTCGGCAGGCCCTGGGCGACGTAGGAGACGCCGTCCAGGTGTTCCAGCTCGGTGCGGATCGCGTCGAGGTCGGTGAAGATGTCGGTGGTCTGGGTGATGTCGACGACGACGATCAGCGGGCCGTTGGCGCCGGGGCCGAAGCCCTCCTCGACCAGCTCGTAGGCGGCGCGCTGGGTGGAGCCGGCCGGCTCGGCCGCGCCCGTCGGCAGGTTGAGGTCGAGGCTGAGCGCGGGCACGGCGAGCGTGCCGAGCACGCCGACGACGAGCACGACGGCGACGATGGGCGCCTTCAGCACGGTGTTCACCCAGCGGCGGCCGAGGGTCGGCTTGGCGTCGTCGTCGGCGAGCGCGCGCCGGTGGGCGCGGCTGCCGGTCTTGGGCGTCATCCGCCCCTTGATCAGGCCGAGCATGGCCGGCAGCAGGGTCACGGCGATCAGCACCGCGACGAGCACGGCGAAGGCGGCGGCGATGCCCATGGTGCTGAGGAACGGGATGCCGACGACCAGCAGGCCGAGCAGGGCGATGATCACGGTGATGCCGGCGAAGACGACGGCGCCGCCGGCGGTGGCGACGGCGGTGGCCGCCGACTCCTCCGGCTCCACCCCGCGGGCCAGCTGTTGCCGGTGCCGCGACAGGATGAACAGCGAGTAGTCGATGCCGACGGCCAGGCCGAGCATGACGGCGAGCATCGGCGCCGTGCTGGAGACGTTCGTGAAGGCGGCGGCCCCGAGGATGCCGCCGGCGGCCACGCCGACGCCGACGAGGGCCATCAGCAGCGGCATCCCCGCCGCCAGCAGCGACCCGAACGTGATCACGAGCACCACGGCCGCGAAGAGCACGCCGAAGACCTCGACGATGGTGAGCCCGAAGGTGGTGTCCTGGAACACCTGCCCGCCGAAGGCCACGGTGAGCCCGGCCTCTTCGCCGATCGCCGCGGAGGCGGTCACGGCGTCGAGCGTCGCCTGGGTGACATCCGTGGACGCGCCGTCCATCTGCACCCGGGCGATGGCGGTCTGGGCGTCGTCGGAGACGGCATTGGCCGCGTACTCGGAGAACGGGCTGACGGCCGCCGCGACACCGGGGACGTCCTCAATGGCCGTGATGGTCTGCTCGATGGCGTCCTTGTAAGGGGCGTCCTCGACGCTCGCGCCGTCCGGGGCGTGGAAGACGGCCTCGACGGAGGCACCGGACACCTGCGGGAACACAGCCCCGAGCATGTCGATCGTCTCCTGCGACTCGGTGCCGGGGATGACGTAGGACTCGGCCAGCTGGCCGCCGAGGGCGAGGCCTCCGCCGAGCAGCGCGGCGAGCACCACGATCCAGGCGGCGATCACCGTCCAGGCGCGGCGATAGGCGAAGTGACCGATGCGGTAGAGAAAGGTTGCCACTGGTGTCCTGCTCCTGAAGGGCGTGCGGTGAGGGGGGTCTGGTGCGGGGGGGTCTGGTGCGGAGGGCCTGGCGGCCTAGGCGGGGAGCGCGAGCGGGGCGAGCAGCTCACCGACGAGTTGGATCAGGGCGGCCCGCACCTCCTCGGCCGGGCCGAGTGAGTCGGCGTCGAGGAAGTCCATTCCGGCCACGAGCGAGTAGGTCGCGCCGCCGAGTGCGACGCCGAAGCGCATCTTCTCCACCGTCGAGGCGTTGTCATCGCAGACGGTGTGCGAGAGCGTGACGATGAAGGCGTTTGCCCTGTCGATCACGGGGATGCCGCGCAGGGAGTGCCCCTGGTTGACGAAGGTGTACACCTCGAGGCGGTGCTCGAGCAGGAAGTCGATGAACTCCTCCACGAACAGCGTGCGGGCCTCCAGCGAGGAGCCGCGGTCGATGTAGCGCTGCAGCAGCGCGCCCAGCCGGTCGATGGCCGGGCCGATGGCGGCCTCCAGCAGCGCCTCCTTGTTCGCGTAGTGGTAGAGCACGCTGGACTTGGAGTAGCCAGCCTCGTCGGCGATCTGCTGCAGCGACGCCCCGGCGAAGCCGACGGCGGCGAACTGTTCGAGGGCGATCTGGCGCAGTTCGTCGCTCGCCTTCGGGCGCGGGCTGACGGAGCCTGATTCGGCGTCGTGTGTGGGCATGCGACCAGAGTATTTGACCAATCGGTCAGAAACTGCACGATCGGTCAGACTAGGGGGCAACTCTCAGATCCGGCTAACGTGGAGGGGACGAAAGGTGCAGACAATGCGCAAGTACCTGTTCAATGGCGCGGTGATCGGCGCGGTCACCAGCAGCTGGGGCATCATCCAGGCGACCCGAAACGGACCGCGCGACTGGCGCCTGGCGCTGATGTGGGTGAGCTGGGGGATCTCACTCGCCCTGGCGGTCGCCGCCGTCCGCGATGAGGCCAAGGAACGCGCCCTCGAGCAGTAGGCAGTTGACGGCGTCGCGGCGTGTCCCCCCGGGATCCGACGGAGTATAGCGCAGACTGGGGGACAGCACCCGAAGCGAGCGAGAGGAAGCGACCGTGGCGATGTTCCGCAGGCGCCGACAGTCAGCACCCGTCCTGATAGCAGCCGCACCGCCCGAGTTGAGCGACGACGCGCTGCTCGCGATCATCGACGGCAAGCTCGCAGACCTCATCGGCGCGAGCGGCGAATGGACTCTGGTCCGACGCGAGAGCGGCGACACCGACGACATCTTCCACACCATGCTGAGCGGCCAGATCGCCGTCGAGCTCGCCCAGGCCGTCAAGGCCGGCCGCGCAGCGCTGCGCAACGCCCCGGGCACCGAGCCGAGCGCGCTGCCGTGGACCCCGGCACCGGTCGCCGTGTGGGCGAATCCCGCGCACGCGGCAGCACCCCAGGGCGCCCCCGTGCGGTCGGTCCCCGCTCCGGTCGCGGCCGCCGCAGCCTAGCCGTCCAGATTTCGCCGCTGTTTTTTGTACGGCGGATCGAGCGCGGCATCCGCCCGCGCTTCTAGCGTTGCAACCATGACACAGCACAGCATCGACCGGCCTGCGGCAACGCGCTCCTTCACGGCCCGCGACCTCGCCTCCATCGCCACCTTCGCCGCACTCATCGCGGCGCTCGGACTCCCCGGCGCCCTGCAGATCGGCGCCAGCGGCATCCCGATCACCTTCCAGACCCTCGGTGTGATGCTGGCCGGGGCGATCCTCGGCGCCCGCAACGGCTTCTTCGCCGTGCTGTTGTTGGAGGTGCTGGTCGCCGCCGGCCTGCCGCTGCTCTCCGGCGGCCGCGGCGGCATCGCCGTCTTCGTCACCCCCGGCGCCGGCTACCTCGTCGGCTGGCTGCTCGGCGTGCTCGTCATCGGCTGGTTCACCGCCCGCCTCCTTCCGCGCTACCGGGTGCTGCCCGCCCTCGGCGCGACGGCGCTCGGCGGCATCGTCGCGATCTACCTGATCGGTGTGCCCTGGTTTGCCCTCAGCACCGGCACGCCCCTCTGGGTCGCCCTGACCGGCGCCTTCGTGTTCCTGCCCGGCGACATCCTCAAGGTCGTCATCACGGTGCTCGTCGCCAAGCAGGTGCACCGCGCCTGGCCCGGTCTGATCACGCCGCGCGGCAAGAGCGCCCGTACCGAGCCGATCTCCGCATGAGCGACTCGTCGTGGCTGGGCGGGGCGGACGGGGATCGCGCAGTCAGCGTCGCCGGCCGCGCCCTCAGCTACGGCGAGCTGCGTGAGCGCGTCCAGAACCACTCCCTCCCGCCCGGCCCCATCGTGCGCGCCGAGCACTCCGACCCGGTCGAACTGCTGGTGCGGCTGCTGGCGGGCATCGACCAGGGCCGCCCCGTGCTGGTCGCCGACCCGGCCAGCCCCGCGCCGCTGCCCCGTGCCGTCCCGGCCGGCACCGAGCTGCTGCTGCTGAGCTCCGGCTCCTCCGGCCGGGCGCGGGCCATCGCCCGCACCGCCGCCTCCTGGCACGACTCCTTCGCCCCGCTCACCGCCGCCACCGGCATCCGGCGCACCGACGTCGTCGCGCCGAGCGGGCCGCTGCACGTCTCGATGCACCTGTTCGCCGCGCTGCACGCGCTCTGGCTCGGGGCCGAGCTCAGCTTCGACCCGGCGGGCGCCGACGTCGTGCACTGCACCCCGACCGTGCTCGGCCGGCTGCTCTCCTCGCCGCGGCTGCCGCGCCTGTTCGTCGTCGCCGGAGCGGCCCTGCCGAGCGGGGCCCGCGCCGAGGCCCTCTCCCGCGGCGCCGCCGTCACCGAGTACTACGGTGCGGCCGAGCTCTCCTTCGTGGCCGTCGCCGACGCGGGCGGCGCGCTCCGCGCCTTCCCCGGCACCGAGCTGGCCCTGCGCGGCGGCGTGCTCTGGGCCCGCTCCCCCTACATCAGCCTCGGCTACGCCGCGGGCGACGGCGCTGACACGGGCTCGCTCCGCCGGGACGCGGACGGCTTCGCCAGCGTCGGCGACCTCGCCGAGCTGGGCGCGGGCGGCGAACTCCGCGTGCTCGGCCGCGGCGACGACGCCGTGACCACGGCGGGCGGCACCGTGACGAGCGAGCAGATCGAGTCCGCCCTGGACGCCCTCCCCGGCGTGCGAGCCGCCGCCGTCATCGCCGAGCCGCACCCCGTGCTCGGCGAGATCGTCGTGGCCGTGGTCGAGCTCGAGAGCGCGGCCGAGAGAGAGCTCGAGAACGACGCGGACGCCGGCGCGCTCCCGCGCTCCGTCCAGGCCCGCGCGGACGCAGCCCTCTCCCCCGTCGAGCGCCCCCGCCGCTGGCTGTTCGTCGAGCAGCTGCCGCGCACGGCATCCGGCAAACTGGCCAAGGGCGCGCTGCGCCAGGGGCTGGCCGACGGCACGATCCCCTTCACCGAACATGGAGCACCCCGCAATGCGCACTGACAACGCCCCCGTGATCGTCGCCGCCCGGCGCACCGCGATCACCTCCAGTGGCCGCGGATTCGCCCAGCACACCGTCGACGCCCTCGCGGCGCCGCTGCTCGGCTCGATCGCCGCGGAGCTCGCCGCAGCCGGGCGCCCCGTCGACGAGGTCATCCTGGGCAACTGCCTCGGCCCCGGCGGCAACGTGGCCCGCGTCGCCGGGCTCCGCGCCGGCCTGGACGAGTCCGTGCCCGCCGTCACCGTCGACCGCCAGTGCGGCTCGGGCCTGGAGGCCGTGCTGCAGGCGGGAACCCTGCTGCGCTCCGGCGCGGCCGAGCTGGTCATCGCCGGCGGCGCCGAGTCCGCCTCCACCGCGCCGTGGCGGTTCTGGCCGCCGCAGGGCGACGCGCAGCCGGAGCGCTACACGCGCGCCCCGTTCGCCCCGATCGGCTGGCCGGACCCGGAGATGGGCCCGGCCGCGGATGCCGTCGCCGCCCGCTTCGGCATCTCGAGGCAGCGCCAGGACGAGTGGGCGGCGCGCTCGCACGACCTGGCCAGCGCCACCCGGGAGCGCGGCGGCTTCGACGCCGAGATCGTCGCCGTCGACGGCGTCACCCGCGACGACCGGCCGCGGCGCGACCTCGACCGGGGCCGACTGGCCCGCTTCGGCGCCGCCTTCAGCGCGGGCGGCACCGTCACCGCCGGGAACTCCTGCGGCATCTCGGACGGGGCCGCCGCCCTGGCCGTCACCACCGAGGCGGTGCGGGCGGAGCTCGGCCTGCCCGGCCTCCGCATCGTCGCCGCCAGCACGGCCGGCTCCGACCCCGCCCTGCCCGGCATTGGAGCGGTCGCCGCCGTGCGCAAGCTGCTCGCCCGCACCGGCGTCGCCACCAGCGAGCTGGACGCCGTCGAGATCACCGAGGCGTTCGCCGCCCAGCTGCTGGCCGTCAGCGACGAGCTCGGCCTGGACGAGGAGCGCATCAGCGCGGGCGGCGGGGCGATCGCCCTCGGCCACCCGTGGGGGGCGTCCGGGGCGGTGCTCGTGGTGCGCCTGGCCGCGCGCATGCTCGCCGGCGGCGACCGCCGCTACGGCCTCGCCGCCTGCTCGATCGGCGGCGGCCAGGGCATCGCGATGCTCGTGGAGCGTGCGGCATGAGCGGCATCCGGTTCGAGGACGTCTCCCACGGCTACGGCGAGCGGCCGGTGCTGCACGAGATCAGCCTCGACATCACCGAGCAGCGGGTGGGCATCGTCGGCGCCAACGGCTCCGGCAAGTCCACCCTGGCCCGCATGGTCAACGGACTCGTCACGCCCGACCGCGGCCGGGTCAGCGTGCACGGCCGGGACGTCGCCAAGAACGGCCGCGAGGTGCGCCGGCTCGTCGGCTTCGTCTTCACCAACCCCGACAACCAGATCGTCATGCCGACCGTCGCAGAGGACGTCGCGTTCAGCCTGCGCCGCCGCGGACTCGCCAAGGAGGAGATCGCGGGGCGGGTCGCCGCGATCCTGGAGCGCTTCGGCCTGTCCGGGCACGCCGACCACGCCGCGCACCGGCTCTCCGGCGGTCAGAAGCAGCTGCTCGCGCTGGCGTCGGTGCTCATCGCCGAGCCGGCCGTCGTCGTCGCCGACGAGCCGACGACCCTGTTGGACGCGCGCAACGCCCGCCTGATCACCGATCTGCTCACCGGGCTGGACCAGCAGGTCCTCGTCGTCACCCACCAGCTGGAGCTGCTGGCCGGCTTCGACCGGGTGATTGTCGTGGAGGAGGGCCGCATCGTCGCCGACGACGTGCCGGATGCCGCCATCCGCCACTACCTGGGACTGTTGGCGTGATCGGCTTCTACCACCCCGGCCACTCACTGCTGCACCGCGCACCCGCGCTGCTGAAGCTCGGGCTGCTCTCGCTGCTGATCGCGGTGACCGTCGCGCTGCAGGAGCCCTGGCAGCTGGGCGTCGTCCTGGCCGTGGCCGTGCTGCTGGCGGCATCCGCCCGCCTGCCGTTCCGGGCGCTCTGGCGCCAGGTCTCCCCCGTGCTCTGGGTGCTGGCGATCGCCGTGCCGATCCAACTGCTCTTCGCCGACTGGGTGATGGCGGTCATGATGGGCGGGCGGCTGCTCATCGCGGTGCTGCTGGCCGCGCTGTTCACGCTGACCACGACGGTCGGCGCCGTGCTCGACGCCTGCGAGCAGCTGCTCCGCCCCCTGCGTCGCTGGGTGGACACCGACCGCATCGGCCTGCTGCTGGCCCTCACCATCCGCTCGATCCCGGTGATCGCGGCGATCGTCGGCGAGGTGATGGAGGCCCGCAAGGCCCGGGGAACGCAGGGCTCGGTGATGTCGCTCGCCGTGCCGGTGATCGTGCGCTCCCTGCAGAGCGCCGAGGCGCTCGGCGACGCCCTCATCGCCCGCGGCTTCGACGACTGACGCTGTCGCGCCGCCCCTGTCGCGCCGCCCCCGTCGCCCTGACCCCCTGTCGCACAGGGGCCCGGCGGCCTACCCTGAACGGGCAGGGCCGCGCGCTCAGCGCGGCCGGCAGCTCAGAGCAGAGAGGTCAGTCTCATGGACTGGAAGATCGAACTGGTGGCCATCCCCGTCACGGATGTCGACCGCGCGAAGGCGTTCTACGTCGACCAGGTGGGCTTCAACGCCGACCACGACATCGTCGTGACCGACGAGCTGCGGTTCGTGCAGCTGACACCGCCGGGCTCCGCCTGCTCCATCGTGCTCGGCACGGGAATCACCGAGATGCCGCCCGGCTCGCAGAAGGGCGTGCAGATCGTGGTGCCGAATGCCGAGGAGGCCCTGGCCCACCTGCGCGAGCGCGGCGTGACCGCCAGCGACATCGACCCGCAGCCGTGGGGGCGATTCGTCTACTTCTCCGACCCGGACGGCAACAGCTGGGCGCTGCAGGAGCTGCCGCCCCGCGACGGGGCCGGCGCGGCGCCCGACTACGCCGTCTGAGCCGCCGGCCGCGGGCCGCAGGGTGCGGGCTGCGGGCCCGTCGCGGCCCGTGTCGTGTCTCGCGGCACGCGGTATGTCGGGGGCCGCGAGACAGAACGCGGGCCGCGACGAGAAATTTCCCGATCGACGAGAACACTCCGTGCCCGTTAACGAGAAAACCCCGGCCTCTCGCGAGACCGGGGTTTTGGTGGTGCACCCCCTCGGACTTGAACCGAGAACCCACTGATTAAGAGTCAGTTGCTCTGCCGATTGAGCTAGAGGTGCGTATCTTGGCCCGTTTTGCGCTTCCCGGGCCGAGATAAAACATTACCATCTGATTTCTGAGCTGGCGAATCGTCAGATCCCGGGAGTGTCGGAACGGCCGTTCCGTCTGCGCCGATAGGCTGCTTCTGTGAATTCAGCAGCGAACTCGCCCCTGGCGCTTGACCTCATCCTCGCACAAGAACTGGCCGACATCGCCGACGCGATCTCGTTCGATCGCTTCCGCTCGAACGACCTCGAGATCTCGACCAAGCCCGACCGCACCTTCGTGACGGATGCCGACCAGGCCGTCGAGCGGGCCATCCGCGCCCGCATCGCCGAGGCCCGCCCCGACGACGGCATCCTCGGCGAGGAGTACGGCACCGAGGGCGAGAGCACCCGGCAGTGGATCATCGACCCGATCGATGGGACCGCGAACTTCCTGCGCGGGGTGCCCGTCTGGGCCACCCTCATCTCGCTGAGCGTCGACGGCCACCCCGTGCTCGGCGTCGTCAGCGCGCCCGCCATGGCCTCGCGCTGGTGGGCGGCATCCGGCGGCGGCGCCTTCATCCAGGAGGGCGACGCCGCACCGCGCCCGCTGCGCGTGAGCGGCGTGCGCGAGCTCGCCGACGCCTCGCTCAGCTTCAACAGCATCGCCCAGTGGGATGAGGCCGGCTACCTGGACCGACTGATCGCGCTGACCCGCTCCGTCTGGCGCGACCGGGCATACGGCGACATGTGGTCGTACATGCTGCTCGCCGAGGGCCTCATCGACGTGGCCGGCGAGTTCGACGTGAAGCCCTACGACCTGGCGGCCCTGGTGCCGATCGTCGAGGAGGCCGGCGGCCGGTTCACCTCGGTGACCGGCGAGCCTGGACCATGGCACGGCAACGCGCTGGCCAGCAACGGCCTGCTGCACGAGGCCGTGCTCGACGCCCTGAAGTAGGCGCCCGCGGCCGCGGCGGTGCTCCGCTCCTCGCCGAGCGATCTGCGTCCCCCCGATTTGCCCCGGACTGGACCCACCGATACCATCCCCATTTGGGGGTAGACGCCCCCGTCCACCCTGCAGATGGAGCATCGTGAACACTTCGACACTTGCCCGCTTCGCCCGCCACACCGGCGCCGTGGCGGCCGCAGCCGCCCTGGCCATCACGCTGAGCGGCTGCTCCGTGTTGCAGGGCGTCCTCGGACCCACTGCGGCCCCGCCCGTGCGTGACGCGGCGACGCAGGAGATCACCGAGTCCGGCCAGGCCGACGTGTTCTCGATCCAGGTGGGCGATTGCATGAACGAGGTCAGCGGCGACACCGTCTACGACGTCCCCGTCGTGCCGTGCGGCGAGCCGCACGACGAGGAGGCCTACTTCGAGCACACCTTCACCGTCGCCGAGTTCCCCGGCGACGACGCCGTCTACGATGAGGCACTCGACGCCTGCTACGTCGCGTTCCCCGCTTTCGCGGGCATCTCCTACGAGGAGTCCACTCTCGACTTCTACCCGTTCACGCCGACGAAGGAGAGCTGGGAGCAAGCCGACGACCGCGTCGTCACCTGCATGATCTACGACCCGTCCGCACGGACCACCGGGTCGCTCGCGGGCGCGGCCCGCTAGTCGCCCGGTGGCAGACGGGTGAGGGGTGCGACCGCCCGGCCGCACCCCTCACCCGTCTCCGGCGCCGACTCCCCCTACGGAGCCCGCGCCACCGGCTACGGAGACGGCGCGACAGGCACGTCCGTGACCGGACCGACCGCCGCCGACGTGTTCGCCTCCTCCGTGCCGAGATCATCGGTGTAGCGCACAACCACGCGGATGCCGGCACCGACGTCTGCCGCCTTCAGCAGGTAGGCGGTGCCGCCGGCCCCGGCGATCACCTCGTGGGTGGCGAAGCCGTCCAGCGAGCGCTGCCATTCGTAGACGATGCCGGCCTCGGCCGCCTCGGCCAGGCCGTCCCCGTCGGTGAACGGCTGGGCGAGGAGCCCGGCCCCGACGTGCAGGCCCTCTGCGGTGCGCAGCACGACCTCCGACGGGACGTCGTTGACGTTGGCCACCGTGTCGGCCGTGGTCTCTGACACGATCGCCCGCACCCGGCCGTCCGGCCCGGTGTAGTTGACGACGACGCGCAGCACGGAGCCCACCGCGGCATCCGTGACCGGCCACGTGCTCTCCGTCAGCGTGCCCGGGTTCGGCCCCGTGCTCTGCAGGAGTTCCCACTCGCCGATGTCGTTGCCGTCGCCCGGCTCGCCCGCGTACCAGTGGTAGCGCACGTTGCTGACGCCCGCGGTGTCGAACGGAGCCCCGCCGAGGCCGAGCATCGTCGCCGTCACCGGCTTATCCTCCGCCAGGGGTGCCTCGTAGCTGAGCGCCACGGCGCCCTCTGCGACGCAGGCCGCCCCGGTGGCGAACTCGTAGCATCCGTCGCTGAACTGGATCCGCTCGAAGTTGCGGACGATGTCTGCCCCTTCGCTCTCCTCCGGCTCGGCCGCACCGGAGTGCAACACCCTGTAGTAGCCGGAGCCGGGCACCGTCTCGGTGATGGAGTACTCGCTCATGCTGCCGAGGTACACCACCGTGTCGATCGAGTCGGTTGCCTGGTCCTCCTCGATGGCCCGCTCGATGTCGATGTCTCCCGGGTTGATCTCGCCGGCGAAGATCGCGGCGTGCAGCTGGCGCGCACTGTCGAACTTCTGGCCGGTCGGGAGGTGCACCAGCTGTGTGCGCAGGTAGGCGTCGCCGTCGAGGAAGTCGTCGCCCTCGCGCCCCTCGATGGTGTCGTTGCCGGCACCGCCGATCAGGATGTTGCTGACGCCGTCGCTGTCCACGGCGAGCGGGTTGTCCATGAAGCGCAGCGCGTAGTCCTCATGGGCGCCCCCGGGGCGCAGGAGCGCCTCGAGTCCGGCGACCAGGTCGAGGCTGGCCTCCGTCGCCTTCTCGAGCACCGCATCGGAGTCACGGTACTCGTCGGGCAGCTTGCGGGAGCCGCGCAGGGTGTCGTCCCCGGAACCGCCGGAGAGGGCCTCCAGCTGGTCGAAGCGCGCACGCACCGCGATCGCGCCGGGTGCGGTGAGGCGGTTGACCATCATGTCGGCGGTGACCGGCATCTTCGTCCCGTAGTACGTCAGCCAGTCGAAGCCCAGGTTGCCGAGGTAGCGGTCGGTGCCGAGGGCCTGGCCGACGAGGATGTCGTCGCCGCCCTCACCCTCCACATCGTCGTTGCCGCTGCCGCCGATGACGACGTCCGCGCCTCCTGTCGTGTCGTTCTGGAACTGGTTGCCGTTGTCTCCCTGCAGCAGGTCGCCGTGCTTCCCGCCCTCGACCCAGTCGTTGCCCTCGCCGCCGAAGACGATCATCCGCCCGGCTCCGCCGACCGTGATGTCATCGCCGGTCCCGGCGAAGGTGGTGTTGTCGGTGTCGCCGCCGGAGACCAGGTAGTCGTCGCCGTGGCTGCCGAACAGCAGGTTGATCCCGGGTCCGCCGTCCAGGGCGTCGTTGCCGAGGCCGCCCTTGAGGTTGTCGTCGCCGAAGCTGTCGGTGAGGATGTCGTCGCCGCTGTTGCCGAGCAGCAGGTCGTTGCCGTCGCCGCCCTCGATCCGGTCGTTGCCGCCGTTGCCGAACAGCGAGTCGTCGCCCTGGCCGCCGCGCATCCTGTCCTCGGCCTCTGTGCCGTGGATCTCGATGTGCTCGTCACCCGCCCAGCGGTAGGTGCCGTCGAGCATCTGCGAGAACTTCGCGAGATCCGCCGGCAGCGGGTTCGGGATGGCATCGAGGTCGATCATCGGGTCCTGCACCGAGAAGATGTTCGCGGGCAGGTCGGTGGCGGCCGTGTTGCGCTTGATCAGGTCGGAGAAGGAGCTGGCCTCCAGCGCCGCGAACAGCTGCTGCCCCTGGTTGCGGAACAGGTAGTAGAAGCGATCGCCGAACTGCAGGTTCTCGAGTTGCCGCTCGAAGACGACGTTGAACGTCGATCCGAGCATCCCCCCGAAGGGGTTGAGAGCCTCGGCGAGTCCGCCGACCCACATGTCGATGTCTCCGAGGCCGGTGGGGTCGACGCCCGCGGCATCCGCGGCCCAGGTGCCGACGCCGTTCATGAACTCGAGCCGGTCGTCGGGTGCGACGATGTTGGGGTCGATCGCGGCCTCCATGTCTGCCTGCACCGAGACGTTCACCACGGCGTCGCCACCGAGGACGACGACCTTGGTGACGCCGAGGCGCCGCAGCTCGGCCTTGACGGCCGGCAGCAGCTCGGCGCTCGGCACGAGCAGCAGAGGCGCGTTGTTCGCCGCAGCGACGGGGGCAGCGGCCAGGGCATCCGGGAAGTTCGCGCCCGTCGCGATGTACGCCGTCGTCGCCCCCTTCGGCAGTGACGCGCGGCTGTTCTCGATGGCGGTGTCGTAGCGGTCGGCGCCCGCAATCCGCACCACCTTGCCGTCGGTGAACTTTCGCAGGCCGGCGGCGACAGAGGGCGAGATGACGCTTGTTCCGCCGAGCACGACGATCTTGGTCGGCTTGAGCCTCGTCAGCTCTGCGGCCGTCGCCGCGGGAATCGCCCCGTCGGCCACCAGGAGCACCGGCCCCCGGCCCTCGGTGGTCCCCTCGGCGCCCGCCGCAGCGGATGCCGCCAAGGCGTCGGGGAAGTTCGCCCCGGTCGCGATGTAGGCCACACCGGCCTTTCCGCGGAAGGTCGCGGCGCTCACGGCGGCGGCCGTCTCATACCGGTCGGCTCCGGCCAGACGCGTGACCGGCCCCGAGGTGAAAGCACTCAGCGTCTCGAACACCGCGGGGTCAACGACGTGCTCCCCGCCCAGCACCGTGATGCTCTGTGGTTGGAGCCGCGCGAGTTCTGCCGCCGTCGCCCGCGGGAGGCCCGCGGTATGGGTGAGCAGGATCGGTGCGTTGGCGATCGCGGCCGCGGGGCCGCCGGAGAGCGCGTCGGGGAAGTTCGTTCCGACGGTCACGAACGCTGTCTTGACGCCGGGCTCGAAGTTCGCCCGGCTGAGCAGCGCGGCGGTGTCGAAGCGGTCGGCTCCGCCGAAGCGGGCCGACAGCGGCACCGGCGCCGGCGTGCCGTTCACGAGCAGTTCGGCGGCCTCCCGCTTGGCGGCCATCGTGGTGGCGTCCGCCACGCTGGGGTGCCGGCCATAGGCGGCGACGAAGTTCACCAGTGAGGCGTTGCTGCCGGTGCGGCCGAAGTTGTCCCCGGTCTTGAGGTTGAGGCCGAAGTCGACCCAGTTCTCGTAGGGGCGGAGCACCGAGTCGCCGCTGGCGGCGTACAGCGTCTGCCGCGCCGTCTGCAGCGACGGCACACCGGCATCCCTGGCACGCACCAGGTTGATCGTGGCCAGGTCCAGCGGCAGCCCGAGCAGGTTGTTGCGGAGCGTGTCGACGATGAACTCGTCGATCTGGTTGGCGACCTGGTCTGTCGTCCCGTTCACGATCGATCCGGCGGCCTCGTCGGGTGAGAGCGCGCCGTCGTTGTCGAAGCTGCGCGGGTTCAGGAATCCGTCCAGCAGGGGCACGTCGCTCGTCCCGAAGTCTCTGCGCGCGACATCCTCGGTCATCATGGAGTGGCCGAAGCGGTAGACGACGTGGGCGAACTCGGCCACGATGGCCGGGTCGATGGTGCCGTCATAGCTGTTCTCGTTGAAGACGACGGCGTCGATGGAGGGCTGGATCGTGCGGGCGTACTCCTCGAACACGAGGTGCTGGTACTGCATCTCGGTGACGAAGCGCGCGGCCTGGAAGAGGCGCTGCGCATAGCTCCAGTTGTCGGCTTCCGCACCCGGCAGCCTGTCGCTCTCGCGCAGCGCCGGCCAGTTGTTCGCCTCGCCGAGGTAGGCCTTCTTCAGCTCGGCGTTCTCCGGCTTGTTCAGCAGCGACTCGATCTCGCCGATCATGCGGTTGTGCTCCGAGTGGAACACGTGGTGCACGGCGGTCAGGCCGATGTTCTCGTTGCCGCGGCCGTCGCCGGTGGCGAAGTGCTCGCCGAGCGTGACGTTGTCGTAGCCGGTCAGCACGAGCTCGCCGGAGGCGTCCCGCACGGGGTCGCCGTTTCCGTCCAGCGCGACGCTCGGCGTGGCGCCGTGGGCGATGTCGTCGAGGAAGGCGTGGCCCGTGCCCGCGGCATCCGCCGTCGAGATCGGCGCCTGGATGTTGCCCTCCACCGGGCCGGCGAGGGTGACCAGCACCGGCAGGCCGTTCTCACCCGGCAGGAAGTTGCCGTAGAGGTCGGTGGCCAGCAGCGGGACGTCGAGCACGTCGGCGTCGCCGAGGTTGATGCCGAGCACCGTCTGTGCCTGGGCCTTGATGTCGTTCCAGGTGGCCAGGCCGGCGCGGCTGCCGTCGGGCTGGCGCCCGTCCAGCAGCCGGCCGGTGTCGACCGGCTTGCCGCCGACCAGCTCGTACTCGCGCAGGAAGACCTGGTGCGAGGGGTGCGAGGTGTAGGTCTGGTTCTGGTCGACGTAGGGGGTGGTCTGGTTGTTGTGCGAGGTGCCGTTCGGGTCCTGCTCCCCCGCCTCGTTGAAGCGCGTTGCCCGCGTCAGCGTGAGGAAGTTCGTGCGGCTGCCGGCGACGTAGAGCGGGTCATCCGGCTGCAGCGGCACCACGATTGTGCCGTTCTCGCCCTTGTTCACCAGGTCGAGGCCGTGGTCGAAGAACTGGCCGAAGAAGCCCAGCCACGTGTTGAACGGGGCGGAGAGCCCCTCGTCCGGAGAGGTGTTCGGGATGAACAGCCGCCCCGTCGCCAGGTCCTCTGTCGACCCCGGTGTGTTCACGGCGGCGTTCAGCGCTGCCGGATTGCCGCGGGTCTGGTCGACGATCAGGTTGCTGATGGTGCGCGGGTCGGAGTCGTAGACGAATCCGTCGTTCATGGCGTAGCAGGTGGATGCCGGGTCGGCACAGGCGCTGGTGTCGCCGGTCTGCGGCGGGGCGGCCGCCGGCGCGGGGTCGGCCTGGCGCCACTCCTGCGGCAGCAGCTGGGGGAAGACGCGGTCTGCGGCGCCGTAGTCCTGCTGCCCGGCGACCAGGTTGTTGAACGAGCCGTCGACGGTGCGCAGCCCCATCGGGAGGGCGGGCGACGGAACGCATTTGCCGCTGACGTCGGTGATCTCGTCGCAGAGCAGCGCCCCGCCGGCGGCGTGCGCCTCGGCTATCTGGATCTGTCGCAGGATGAACGCCAGGTCCTCCTCGACGATGCGGAAGGAGGGGTTCGTGTCCGTCGCGACGGCCTGGGCCGGCAGCGCGTTCTGGGTGATGCTCCCACCGAGCGCGACGGCGACGGTCGCGATGACGGCGATGACGAGTCGTCGGCGGGAATGCCGCCGCTCATGCACCAGCGGCGAGTGGGTCTGAGGCAAGTTCAACACGGCGGATCCCTCCAACGGAGCGTCGAGACGCTGAGGCAGGCCCGATTCCGATGGAAGAGGGGGCACCATTGCCCCGTTCCAGTAGCAGGGCTTCGGGTTCCCGTGCTACATGAGTGTGTCTACTCCCGAAGGTGAGCACACCTCAAGTAATGCCTTGTTAATGTCACCCGTTTTGGGGGTACGGGTGGATGCCCCACGAGCCGCTTTCTCGCGGCGTTGTCTTGACTGCGGCGGGCAGAGGGGGGCCGCGGCTCCGCGTCATAGTGACGAAGCGCGCGGCGCCGGCATCCTCGACCACGCGGCCGTGCAGCATGACCAGGCCCGGCGGATCCACGGTGCGGGCGGCGGGCAGTCCGTCATCGGCGTCGGCGCGCTCCTTGTCGCCCTCTGCGCCCTCTCCGCCCACGGATGTCGATGCGAATCCCCGGTCAGAGCCCTGAAACTCCAGCGCAGACGTGAGCGAGCCGGCGAGGGTGAGGCCGCTCAGCACGGCCAGGGCGGCGCCGGCAATGCTCACGCGGCGGAGCACGTCTCGCATTCCCGGCACGCGTGTCATGGCATCGTCGCATTCCCCGCTCACGGTGCTGCGTCGGATCCGCAGGCGCGCGAGCGGCTTCTGGCGCGATCATAGACCCGGAGCCGCTCGGGCGCGCGCGAAGAATCAGGGATTCTCGGCGAAGACCTCCGCGGCGATGCGGAACGCCGTGTTGGCCGCCGGCACCCCGCAGTAGATGGCGCTCTGCAGGATCACCTCGCTGATCTCGGCGACGGTGAGGCCGTTGCGCAGGCCCGCCCGCAGGTGCATGGCGAGCTCCTCGTCGTGGCCGAGGGCGATGAGCGCGGTGATGACGCCGACCGAGCGCGCACGCCGGTCGAGCCCCGGGCGCGACCAGACGTCGCCCCACGCGACGCGGGTGATGAAGTCCTGGTAGTCCGCGGTCACCGGGGTCGCGGCCGCCGTCGCACGGTCGACGTGCGCGTCGGAGAGCACCGCGCGCCGCACCTGCATGCCCTGCTCGTAGCGCTCCGCGTCGCTCAGCCCTGTGCCGTCCGGCCTGCTCATGCCCGTGCCTCTCGTGTGTGGGTGAAGAACGCCAGCAGCTCGTCTGCCGTGGCCCCTGCCTGTTCGGCGGGCGGCAGGTGTGCCGCATCCGGGATGCGCGCCGTCGCGCCGTGCTGCACGCCGCCGGCGATCTCCCGGGCCTTGGCCTCGGGGGCGACCTGGTCGTACTCGCCCCAGACGGCCAGCACGGGGGCCGAGATCTCGCCCAACCGCTCGCGGACGTCCAGACCGGCGAGCGCCTCGCAGCAGAGTGCGTAGCTCTCGTCATCCGCGCCCTGCAGCGCGTGCAGGAGCCGCCCGGTGAGGCCGGGCTCCCGCTCCACCGAGCCGGGCGCGAACCAGCGGCCGGCCGAGGCGCTGATCAGGGCGGAGGTCGACTGCCTGCGCACCAGGGCGGCGCGCTCCAGCCAGGCTTCCGGTGAGCCGAGCTGGGCGCCGGAGGCGACGATCGCGGCCGCGGTGACGAGGTCAGGGTGCCGGAGCGCCAGCTCCAACCCGGTCGCCCCGCCGAGCGACACCCCGGCGTAGAGCAGCGTCTCGTCGCCGCCGGCGCGCACCGCGGCGGCCACCGCATCGGCGAGCTCGGCGACGCTGAACGGCTCGGTCGCCGCCGGTGAGTCGCCATGACCGGGCAGGTCCCAGGCCCGCACCCGGTAGTGCTCGGTGAGCGCGGGCGCCGCCTGCTCCCAGAGGATGCTGGAGGTGCCGAGCGAGGGGCCGAGCACGAGCAGCGGCGCATCGGCGGGGCCGATCGCGGCGGTCAGGGCGATCCGGGGCACTGTCATGATGTCTGTTCCTCCTGCTGCGCGGCATGTCCCTGCTGCGCGGGGTCTTCCTGCTGCGCGGGGTCTTCCTGCTGCGCGGGGTCGCCGCCCAGGTTCCGCACGGCGAGCTCGCTGGCCAGGCCGATGTAGTCGGCGGGGGCCGATTCTCCCGCGCGCGGTCCGCGCTCGGCGAGGAGGGCGCCGCCCGTCATGGCCAGGTTGCGGGCGACGGCGGCGTCGTCGACGACCAGCCCGCCGACGAGTCTGCGCGTGTGCGCGGTCGCGCCGAGGGCCAGCCGCAGCAGTTCGCGCAGCGTCGGCCATTCGGCATGCCAGGAGCCGTCCGGGCGCTCGTCCACGGCGAGCACGGCGGCCAGCTGCAGCGTGGCGCCGAGCTGCGGGGCGCGCAGGGCGGCCGAGCGGATCAGCACGGATGCCGCGGGGTTGCGCTTCTGGGGCATGGCCGAGGAGCCGCCGGGCTCCCCCTCGGCGATTTCGGCGATCTCGGTGCGGCTGAGCGTGGCGACATCCGTCGCCAGCTTGCCGAGCGCCGCCAGCAGCTGCACGAGCGCGTCGCCGAGCTCGGTGACGGGCCAGCGCTGGGTGTGCCAGGGCGCGTCGGGGGCGGCCAGGCCGAGCTCGGCGGCGAAGGCGGCGGGCAGCGCGGCTGTCCGCTCGGCGCCGAGCGCGTCGGTCCAGGAGGCGAGGGTGCCGCCGGCGCCGCCGAGCTGGGCGGGGAGCAGGGCGGCGTCCAGGGTCAGCCGGGCCCGGCGGATGCCGCGCAGCCAGTTCGCGGCGCGGAGACCGACCGTTGTCGGCACGGCGTGCTGGGTGAGGGTGCGGGCGGCGGCGGTCTGGCCGCGCCGCTCTTTGGCCATCCGGGCGAGGGCGGCCTCGAGCGCGGTCAGCTCGGCGGCGATCTGGGCGCGGGCGCGTTCGGCCAGCAGCATGAGGGCGCTGTCCAGGATGTCCTGGCTGGTGGCGCCCTCGTGCGCCTCGGCGAACCCGCCCGCCCGCAGCGCCCGCACGAGCGGGATGACGGGGTTGCCGCCGGAGGCGGCCGCCCGGGCGATCTGGTCGAGGTCGATGCCGAGCCGGTGCCCGGTGCAGAGTTCCCCGGCGCCGCGCCAGCCGAGCTCGGCCGAACGCCGCTCACGGGCGGAGGCCTCGCCGCCGCGCACGGTGTCGAGGGCCCGCCAGAGCGCCACCTCGACCGTCACCAGACCGCCGAGCACGGCGTCATCGGCCACGAGGGCGTCGTGGCCGGCCGTCACCGGGGAGAGCAGCCCGCGGTCGAACACCGAACCGAGCGCCGCAGCGGCGTTCGACACTTCAGCGTTCGTCACATCAGTGTTCGTCACATCAGAAGGCAAGGAACACGGTCTCCTTCTCGCCCTGCAACCGAATGTCGTGGTGGAGCCCACCGCCCGGCAGGCGCGTTGCGATGAGCGTAGCGCGCTCCCCGGCCGCGAGCGACGACAGCAGCGGGTCGGCGGCCAGCGCCTCCGCGTCCTCTGGCAGGTAGATCCGGGTGTGCAGCTTGTCTGGCAGCCCGCGCGCGAACACGATCGCGGCGAGGAACGGGGCGCCGCCGGCCGCGGCGCCGGGGTTGCGGGTCCAGAACTCGTAGCGGCCGTCGTCGTTCGTCGCCGCGCGGCCGAAGCCGGTGAAGCTGTGGTCGTCGCGACGGCGGGCGCCGCGGGCGCGGGGCACGGTGCCGTCGGCATCCGCCCCCCAGATCTCGACGAGGGCGTCGGGGATCGGGTTGCCCGCGCCGTCGTACACGGTGCCGCCGAGCAGGAGCGCGCCGGGCGAGTGCGGATGCACGACCTCATGCATTTTCTCGTAGTTGGTGCCGAAGGCGAAGAAGGGGCCGACGGTCTGGCCGGGCGTCGGCTCGAGGCTGCGGGGCGGGGCGGATGCGGTCGTCATCAGTGGCCTTCCTCCTGCTCGAACCAGGTGGCGTCCGGGCCGTCGACGACGATGTCGAAGCGGTAGCCGGTGGAGCGCTCCGGCTCGGTGAGGTCGTGGTCGTAGACGCCGATCAGCCGGTCGCGGTCGGCCTGCGTGCGGATGGAGTTGTAGATCGGGTCCAGGCCGAACAGGGGGTCGCCGGGGAAGTACATCTGGGTGACGACGCGCTGCGTGAACGAGCTGCCGAACACCGAGAAGTGGATGTGCGCCGGCCGCCACGCGTTCACGTGGTTCTTCCACGGGTACGGGCCGGGCTTGATCGTGGTGAACAGGTACTCGCCGCGATCGTTCGTGACGGCGCGGCCGGCACCGGTGAAGTTCGGGTCCAGCGGCGCCGGGTGCTGGTCGCGCTGGTGGATGTAGCGCCCGGCCGAGTTGGCCTGCCACACCTCGATCAGCTGGTTCGCGATCGGGCGGCCCCAGGAGTCGAGCAGCCGCCCGCGCACCGTGATCCGCTCGCCGAGCGGCTCCCCCGCGTGCTGCAGGGTGAGATCGGACTCGATGGCGGCGACGTCGCGCTGCCCGAAAGCGGGCGAGAGGAGCTCGATGGTCTCCGGGTCGACGAGGGTCGGGCTCTTGGTCGGATGCCGCAGGATGCTGGAGCGGTAGGGCGGGAAGTCGTACATCGTGCGCGGGAGAACCTCACCCGCCGCCTCGCGGCGCAGGAAGTCGGCGTGGAACTCGGCGATCTCCCGGGTGATCTCGGCCTGGGAGGCCTGGTCTGGCGCGGCCAGCAGGCTCTCCGGCGCCACCGGGGGGCGGGGAATGACGGTCATGGGCGCCTCTCTGCGACACAAGCGAATACCCCCGAGTGTGGCAGCGGCGCCCGCCCGACCGGCAGGCGTTTCCCATTCAATGGGAAGGATCTGCGGCGGCGACGGCGGCCGCGCGTCGCAGTGTGGTCGCCCCGATCAGGAGCGATGCGCAGACGGCCGTGGCGACGAGGAGCGCCATGCCCTCCTCCCCGCGGGAGGTGAGCGAGCCGACCGCCCAGGCCGCCGCCCAGGGCAGGCTGGCGATCACCACGACCGCGGCGGCCGTGTCGTTCCGGGCGACGAGGAGGGCACTGGCGAGGAGGAGCGCCAGCACGAGGGCAATCCCCAGGTTGGAGATTCCGGCCGGAACCAGCCAGAAGAAGTGATCGCCGTGATACCGCGCGCCGAACACGCCCAGCCCCGCGTACACGCCGGCGAGTGCCGCGGTGGCCACGCCGAAGCCGACGAGCGTCATCCGGGGTGCAACGGGCGTCCCCCCGAGACCGAGGAGAGCGAGGAGCCCGAGGAAGCCGATCGTGGTGGACGAGAGCCCCGCCCAGCCTCCGGTGACGTGGCTGGCCGCCACCAGGCCGATCGCGGTCGCCACGCTCGCGGCCAGGGCGATCCGGGCCGCCCGCCGCCAACCGAACAGGAAGAGTGCGAGGGCGATCAGCCACGCCGCGTAGAGGAGCACGCCCGGGTTGACGAACGGGCCGAACGTCCGCACCACGACCATCGGGTCCCTGGCCGCCCACGGCGCCCAGCCGTGAGCCAGGAAGAACACCAGCGAGAGGGCGGCGCCCGTCGCCAGGGCCACGGTGGCAACGCCGTCGCGGACCGGCGCGGGCAGGGAGGCGCCCAGCCGGGTGGCCAGGCCGTTGCCGAGCAGGGCGATCGTCTCGCGCGCGCTCGGCGACAGGCGGCCCTCGCCGTCCGCGACGTCCAGAAGGGTTCCGAGCACGGCCTCCTCGTTGGCCGCCCGCCAGGCGCGCGGGTACACGCGCAACAGGGCGCGGTACCGAGCCTCCAGGGTGCTCACGCAGCGCCTCCGAGCGCGGCTCGCATGGATGCCGGCCGCGCCTGCAGGCGGGAGCGCAGCTGGCGCGCGTTCGCCTCAATCCGCTGGAGCTCGCGCTCCAGGGCTTCCGATCCGGGTTCCGTCAGGGCGTAATAGCGGCGGAGGCGCCCGTCAACGGACTCCTCCCCGGCCGGGGCGACCAACCCCTGTGTGCCGAGTCGACCCAGGGCCGCGTAGAGTGTCGCGACCTTCAGCCGGACCCGGCCGTCGGAGAGTGCGGCGACGTCGTGGATCATCGCGTAGCCGTGCTTCTGTCCACTCGCCAACGACGCGAGGATGAAGAGGGTCGGTTCGCGCATCTCGGTGTCTGCCATGCGACAGAACATACTCTGTTGATCGATATATCCCGGTGCTGCGGCCCGGGCGTGTCTGCACGACGTGTCGCGGATCGGGCCGGAGAACGCCGCGTGCGAGAAGGGTGTGACAACAGGAAGAAACAACAACGTGTGACAACGACCTTGATGGTGGAGATGCCGGGAATTGAACCCGGGTCCACTGCTGTAGTCATGCGCCTTCTACGGGTGTATCTAGTGAAGTCGTTCTACTCGGCTCCGGAATTTGCCACTAGCACCTAATCCGACAAGCCCAGCCCTCGTTTAAGTCCCTCTACACCCCGCGGCTCAATGTAGAAGCAATCTCTCTAAATGGCGCCAGGATCCGGGTAGAGAGCATTCCCGGTCTGACGGACTTCTTTAGTGCGCTCGCTTAGGCAGCGAGGGCGAAGTCAGTGCGCTTTGAATTGGCACTTATTGTTTTTCAGAGATCGTTTACGAGATAACCCTGAATCCTCGACCCGCTTCTCGCAATTGAACAGGCAATGTCGAAACCGATCATCCCCATGAAGCAGGTCGTTGTCACACGCTGTTGAGTTGTCAAACACTGCACGAGACCGTCCTAGACGAGAACCTCATGCAGCCCTACAGTCTAGAACAGCAGCCAGCAGAAATCCATTCCAAGGGGGACGCCATGGGCATCACCATCACCGTTTCCGGAGAAGCCGAGCGCAAACGCGCCGCAGAGCGCGCCGTGCTCCACCTCTCCGTCGGCTTCGAGGGGCCGGAACGCGAGGACGTGCTGGAGCAAAGTGCCCGGCTGCATTCCGAGCTGAGCGCCCAGCTGGGCTACCTGCACTCCCCCGGCACGGGCCCCGTGCTGGAGTGGGCCGGCGAGCAGCTCCGGGTCTGGGGCCAGCGGCCGTGGAGCCAGACGGGCGAGCAGCTGCCCGTCGTGCACCACTCGGCGGCATCCCTCAGCGCGACGTTCAACGACTTTGTCGCCCTCTCCCGCTGGGTGGGCGAGATCGCCCTGCTCGACGGGGTGACGGTGAACGGCGTGGACTGGTCGCTCAGCGACGCAACCCGGCACGAGGTGGAGAGCGCGGTGCAGCGGGATGCCGTCGCCGCCGCCGTCAAGAAGGCCGAGATCTACGCAGCCAGCCTCGGCTTCACCGGCGTCATCCCCGAGGCGATCAGCGACCCGGGCCTCCTGGGCGACGACGACCACCCGCTGGCGAAGATGGCGATGCGCACGTCGATGGGCGCCGCGGATGCCGGCGGAGACGCCACGACGCTCAAGCCGGAGGAGATCCGGGTGAGCGCGGCCGTGCACGCCCGGTTCAGCGCGGGGTAAGCCTCGGCACGGGCGGAGAAGCTGGCTGGCTGGCTGGCCGGCGGGCGTGATTCGACCCGGGGACCTACTCGACGAGCACGGGCCGGCGGTCGCGTTGCTGTTCGAGGAGGTCGGCTAGTTGGGTGCGGGACTTCGTGGATCTTCGCCACAGGGCGTTGGCCTCTGAACGGCCGTTTCTGAGCCAGGGCGGCGGCTTCACGTGCGGGACGCCGCCGATCATGAGGATCAGCCAGCCGCTCGTCTCGATCGTGCGGTGGTGGAACCAGCAGAGGAGCACCCCATTGCAGGTCTCGGTTTCGCCACCATCCCGGTAGGCGATGACGTGGTGGATCTCCGACCACGCGGCCGGGATCGTGCAGCCGGGGATGATGCAGCCGCCGTCGCGGAGGCTGATCGCCCGCCGCTGGGCTGCGTTGAATACCCGGTCGATGCTGCTCAGGCTGACCAGGCGCCCGTCGTCGCCGATCAGCACGTGCTGCTGCCCGCCGGCGCAGATGAACTGCTCCACGGCGCGCAGCGAGACGGGCGCCTCGCAGCCCTCGATGAACCCGGCACCGGTGCCCGAGGCCAGGTCGGCCTGCCGCACCGAGACCAGCACCGTCGGGGCGGCGCCGCCCATCGTCGGGGCGGCGGCGCTGCGGGCGGCCCCGTCAATCAGGCTGGCGAAGACGTCATGCCGGGCCTGCGCGGTGGCGCGCGGGTCCTTCGGCTGGTCCGGGTCGGCGTCGGCGAAGCTGGGCTTCGAGCGCGGGCTCAGGTACGCGTTCAGCAGGGCCTCGAACTTCGCGTCGACCTCCGGCAGCAGCGCCATCCTGCGGTGCACGAGGCCGTCGCGGGTGAGGCCGCCGCTGATGCCGCGGGCGGCCATGGCTCGCTCCTCAATCGGTTCGGTGCCGTCCTCGTCGAGCACGTTCTCCCAGACGCGGGCCTGGCCGCGGACCTCGTCGGCGGCGAACGGCAGTGCGGATTCGATGGTGGGGCCGGTGGCGGCGGCCACGAGCGCGGTCTCGGCGAGTTCCACGTTGAGGTCGCCGACCCGGGCCCGGATCGGGTCCAGGGTGTCGACGATCGCCGCCGCGCTGTCGTAGCCGAGGGTGCCGGCACGGAGGGCGTCGGCTACCTGCTCGAAGCGGGCCGGCATCGTGTCGCCGGTCAGGGCGAGGCGCGGGCGGGTCGCGGATCCGAGTCGCATCCGCTGGGTGATCGTGCGCTCAGACGCGAGCGTGGTCCGGGCGAGGAGCTCGACCCCGTTGCGGCAGCCCTTCTTGGCCGAGAGGCGGTCCTCGCCGAGCTCCCGGCGGGAGCGGAACGCGACCTCCCCAGCGGCCCGGATGCGGAGCGCGTCGGCGAGCCGACCGACGGCCTCGGCCGTCGCGGTGAGCTCGAGCAGGGCATCGTCGCGCAGCATCCGCTCGTCGGAATCGGCGAGGGCGGCGGCGAGGGAGGACTGTGCATCTGCCAGTGCGTCCGTCGCGTTTCCCATGACACCATTTTACGACGGAAAGCAAGGGTTCGACGAAGAAAATCCCTGATGTGGATAACTTTCCGCGCAGTGTCGGTGGGGTGCGGTAGCGTCGGAAGTGGCGCCGCGTTCGGGCGGGAAACCGGGCTTCGGTCGCTCGTTCCTCGCTCTCTCAGCCGACGCGGGGAGAGGAACGTGGAAGGCGGACGCGTGAGTCGCACGCCGGCTGGAGGCGGGGCACGTGATTCGCACGCCGGCTGGAGGGAGCGCCAGCGACCGAAGCCCCGACACAGCGTGAGGCTGGCAATGGCTTCGACAGGCTCAACCAGCGGGATGCGCGGGGCGGCAGCGCGCCAGGCGCAGCCCAACGGCGGCTCGGCGCGGCCTAGGCGGTGGGTTCTGCGGCGGGCTCTGCGGCAGGCTCCGCGACGGGCTCTGCGACGGGTTCTCCGGCGGGCTCGACCAGGGCGGCGCGGAGCTTCTCGATCTCGCTCTCCGGCATCCCGGAGTCCGCCAGGTACTGGCTGACGGAGCCGTGCCCAGCCTCGATGCTCTGCAGCGCGGCATCGAGCACCTCGGGCGGGCTGCCGCCCATCAGGGTGCGCAGCGCGGGCGTCGCCTCGACACCGTGCTCGGCGAGCAGGGCGAGCATGCCGTCGAGCCACTCCCCGCCGAGGTTTGCCTCGGAGCGGGCATAGTCGGCCAGCACGGTCTCGCGGTCCACGCCGGCCACGAGCAGGGCGAGGGCCACGACGACGCCGGTGCGGTCCTTGCCTGCGGTGCAGTGCACAAGCACGCCGGCGTCGGAGTCGGCGATGTCGCGCAGCGCGGTGACGACGACATCCGAATGCTCGCTCAGGATCTTCTCGTAGAGCGCTTCCAGGCTCACGTTGCCCTCGGCCTGGGAGGCGCCGGAGCCCTCGAAGACGGGAAGCCGCACCGTCCGGATGCCGGTGCCGTCCAGGTCGTCCGGCATCATCGTCGCCTCGAAGTCATCGCGCAGGTCGATCACGAGCCGCACGCCGAGCCGCATCAGATCGCCCTTGCCGGCGTCCCCGAGCTTGCTCAGACCATCGGAGCGGAACAGCTTGCCCGGGCGCACGACCCCGCCGGCGGCGGGATACCCACCCACGTCACGGAAGTTGAAGGTGCCGGAAACGGGGATGCGGTCGTGCGGGTTCATGCTCAGTCTCCGAGATTCTTCCTGCTGGCGATGGCCCGGTCGGACTCACGCTTGTCCTGACGTTCGCGCAGCGCCTGGCGCTTGTCGTATTCCTTCTTGCCCTTCGCCACCGCGAGCTCGACCTTGGCGCGGCCGTCCTTGAAGTAGATCTGCAGCGGGATGAGGGTGTAGCCGCCCTCTTTGGTCTTGTGGCTGATCTTGACGATCTCCTGCTTGTGCAGCAGCAGCTTGCGCTTGCGCCGCGGCGGGTGGTTCGTCCAGGTGCCGCCAGAGTACTCGGGGATGTGCACGGCGTCGAGCCAGATCTCGCCGCCCTCGATGAAGGCGTAGCCGTCGACCAGGCTGGCCCGGCCGGCACGCAATGACTTGACCTCGGTCCCCGAGAGCGACATGCCGGCCTCGTAGGTGTCCTCGATCGTGTAGTCGTGGCGGGCCTTGCGATTGGTGGCCACGACCTTCTCGCCACGTTCCCTGGGCACGACGGGCTCCTTCTGTCTGGGGGTGGCCCGGCAGATGCCGAGCAGCCTTTCACTCTAACGGATGCCGCCGCCCAGTGTGGAGCGCACATCGGCCGCGTCGATCAGCGCCTGGTCGGCCGAGGCGACGAGCAGCGCCCGTCCGTCCGCGCGCTGGGCGCCCAGCACGGCGATCATCGCGTCGGCGGACGCCCGGTCCAGGCCCGTCGTCGGCTCGTCGAGGATGAGCAGCGGTGGCTCCAGCAGCAGCGCGCGGGCCAAGGCGACGTGCCGGCGCTCGCCGGGCGAGAGCTCGGCCGGGCGGGCGGAGGCCACCTCGGCCAGCCCGAACTCGGCCAGCAGCTGGTGCGCGCGCCCCTGCAGCTCGGCGCCCCGGCGCCGGGGCACGGCCGGCAGCAGCACGTTCTCCAGCACGCTCAGGTGGCCGAGCAGCGTCGCCTCCTGGTCGACGTAGCCGATGTGCGCCGCACGCCGCGAGGCGACGGCATCCTCACCGAGCGCGGCCAGGTCCTCGCCGTTCCAGGCGACGGTGCCGGACGTCGGGCGCAGCAGCCCGGCCGCCACTCGCAGCACGCTGCTCTTGCCGGAGCCGAGCGGCCCGGCCACGCAGTGCAGGCGCCCGGTGCGGAGACCGAGGTCGAGCGAGTCGGCGAGCACGGTCAGGGTGCCGGAGCGGTCGGCGAAGGCCACGCTCACGGCGCGGAGTTCAAGAAGCGATGCCACGGGACAGGGCCGCCTTTCGGGCTGGGATCTTCTCGGCTGACGGCGAGGAAGACGGGCGGGGGCGGGGCGGCAGCAGGAGCAGTGCGGCGGCGAGCCCGGCGACCAACGCCGCGCTGACCGGGGTGTTGACGCTGTCGATGCCGGCGGAGCTGAGCACGAACCAGAGCGCGTAGCTGCCGAGCAGCGCGGCGGCCAGCGGGGCGGCGAGCGACTCGGCCAGCGCGGCCAACCGGACCTCGCGCGGCAGCCAGCCGCTGGCCGCCAACACGGCCGCGGGGGCGTCGCCCGGCTCGAGCGTGGCGACCTCCCGGTCGCGCTGTCGCACCACGGCGAGCAGCACCAGGCCGGCGGCCACTCCGGCCCCGGCGAGGAGGAGCTGGGCAGGGCCGACCCCACCCGGCTCGGCGCTTGGCCGCGGTGAGCGCGGCGACGGGGCCATCACCGCGCCGACGGCGGCAGCGCGCGGCAGTGAGGCGGCGGGGCTGCGCCAGGCACGCTGCAGGCCCCACAGCAGGGGCGAGCGCGGCATCCGCACGATCCGGGCGGCCGGCAGGGATTCCGCAGCCGACGGGTCCGCGCCGAGCACGCGGGCTTCCGGCCGCCGCTCGAACTCGCGCGCACGCGCGTCGCCCCGCGCGTGCTGCAGCTCGGCCTCGCTCGCCGTCCACGCGCGGGGCGCCCGGGTCGCCCGTGCAAGCGCCGTGAGCGCGATCGCCGTGCCGGCGAGCAGCGCGGCGGCGACAACGGTCGCGGTCAGGCCCGGGTCGGCGGCGACGAGAACGGCGGCCAGACCGGCGGCCGCGAGCACCGGCAGCGCGACGGCATGCTCGGCCGCGAACCAGGCCACGATGCGCCGGCTCCGCCAGCCGAGCCCGCGGAGCACGGCGGCCTCCCGGCGTCGGGCCGACACGGCGCCCGCTTCGATCACGGCGAAAGCGCCGAGCACGGCAAGCAGCGCCGTGCCGAGCAACAGCTGTGTACCCGCGCCGAGGCCGGCTCCGGCCGCGGCGGCCGGCCCGAGCACGCTCCAGCGCTGCTGGATGACGCCGAGCTCCCCCACCCTTTGCGGGGTCGCAGCATCCATGGTGCCGAAGGCGTAGCCGCCGACGCTCACCTTCAGGTCCTCGCCCTGGCTGCCGGCGACGATCGTGGCGCGGTAGCCGAGCCGCTCGATCTTGCGGGCGGCCTGCGTGACGGCGCTGATGCCGGCCGCGTCGTAGCGCTCGACGCCGGCGACGCGCACCCGCACCGCGTCGACCTTGTTCTCGCTGCGGAAAGCGACGCTGTTGATGTCGGCGATCGCGCTCGTGCGCCCGGCGGCCAGGCCGAGCGGGCCGAAGCCGGCGACCGGGGATCCCACCGACAGGCCCTCGTCGTCCGCGGTCGCGAGCAACGTGGCGTCACTCGGCTCGTATGCCCCGAGCGGAATGCCGGCGGCGAGCTCGGTGATGGCGCGCTGCCCGCCGGTGCTGAACCCGCCGACGCTGATCCCGGCCCGATACTCGCCCTGGGTGGGCACCCCCCGCTCGCGTGCCCGGACGACGCCGAAAACCGACTCGGTGCCGGCGAGGTCGGGATTCACGTCTGCTCCGCCGCGCAGGCTCTCGTTGAGAACGCTTCCGGCATCCCCGCCGAGCTTGTGGAATCCGACGCCATCCAGGCGCACCTCCTGCGCCCCCTCGGATCCGACGGTGGCGACACCCGGCGCGAGGTCGTGCACGCTCACCGGGCTGGACAGGTCCACGTAGAACGGGTAGTCGGGGAACGCCGACTCCGGCGCGGGACGGGGAACCGTGCCGGGCCAGGGAAGCGAGAGTGCGCCATAGGACGCGGGATTCAGCAGCACGGAGGCGTCGATGCTGACCGGCGGCAACGCAACGCCCGGGTCGCCGTTGCGCACGGCATCCGGAATCGGCGGGTTGGGCACGTAGCCGCCGCTGTTCTCGAGTGGATCGGGGAGTGGACCGCTCGGCCCGAACGACTCCACGCTGAGCTCGGCGCGAAGCGCACCTGCGGCGAGATCATCGGCGAGGAGCATGGGCACAACGGGCATCATGGTGCCCGTGTAGGCGTTGGGGTCCGGCTCCTCGCCGCGTTCGCGCATGATGCGCGCATACTCCAGGTATGCCGCCCCGGCCAGGAACTCGTCCTGGAACTTCTGGGTGGCCCGCGCGGTGGCGTTGATCGCGCGGGCCGCGGGGGTGTCGTGTGCCTCCGCCCAGGACTCGAGGGCGTCGTAGTCGACCGGCGCCGGGCCCCCGAGGTCGATCAGCGGGTCAAGGAAGCCGCCGGCTGTGCCGAGCAGCGCCCGCTCGGCGTTCGGGTCGATGAGCGTCATCCGCAGGTCGCCGCTGAACGAGGCCGGCATATGCAGGGTGATCGTCTGGCCGTCGCTCTCACCGGTGCTCGAGTACGTGCCGTCGAGGGCCTCCATCCACACCGCCGTCCGCCACCGGGGCGCGCTCGCCCACGGGAACAGCGAGCACGGGATCGCCACAGCGCCGATCGAGCAGGAGGAGTTGACGTCGTCGACCACCGCGGGCAGTTCCGGCGGCACGTTGGCTCGGTCCAGCGTCAGCGCAGCGGTGTTCTCGGTGATCAGCCGCTCGCCGAGGCCGCTGTCACCGAGCAGGCGCAGCACCGCCCGGTAGCTCTCGGGCGCCGAGACGGGTTGGCCGAGGTCGACCGGGATGCGCACCTGGGTCTGGTAGCCGCGCTGGCCGGGCACGACGATCTGGGCGATCGGGGCAGCCAGATCCACGCCGGCCAGCGCGCGGATGGCCTCGACGTCGGCGAGGCTGAGCTGCTCCTCCCCCGTGTACAGCGAGTTCGGGGCGAGCAGCGTCGGCGCCTCGCTGGCCGCATCCGCCGTCACCAGGATGTCGTAGATCCCGCGCGAGGACGGGTCGACGCTCGCGGCCAGGGCGGCGGATGCCGCGTCCTGCAGCAGCGCGGAGCCGAGCAGCAGCACGGCCAGAGCTCCGACGGTCACAGCGCGCACAGGCGCACGCAGTAACCGCCGGAGCGCGCTGGGCACTAGACCTTCAGATACCTGGAAATGGCGAAGTTGGCCGAGAAGGCGGCGAGCACGGCGCCGACGACGAGCAGGATCGGCACTACCACGAGGGCGTCCTTGACGTCGACGAAGCTGGTGAACTGCATCGCGCTGCCGAGGTAGCCCTGCACGAAGAAGTGAACGATTCCCACCACCGCGCCGCCGGCCAGCAGTGAGCCGAGCAGGGCGGCGAAGACGCCCTCCAGCACGAACGGCGTCTGGATGAAGCGGTTCGATGCTCCGACGAGGCGCATGATGCCGATCTCCCGCCGCCGGGAGAAGGCCGACAGCCGGATGGTGGTGGCGATCAGCAGCACGGCGGCGATCAGCATGAGCGCCGCGATGCCGATGGCGGTGTAACTGGCCGCGTTCAGCACCGAGAAGATCTGGTCGAGGTAGCGCCGCTGGTCGGTGACGGTCTCCACGCCCGGCATCGTGCCGAGGCTCTCGGAGAGCACCGCGGCGTTGGACGGGTCGATCAGGTTCACCCAGAACGTCTGGTTGAGCTGGTCGGCCGTGACGTACTCGGTGACGGGGTTGCCCTCGAACTGCTTCTGGAAGTTCTTGAACGCCTCCTCGTGCGACTCGAAGAACCACTTGTCGATGAAGGGCGAGAGCACGGCGGAGTCCAGCTGCGCCTCGACGGCGTCGATCTGCTCCTGGGTCGCCTCACCGCCGGCGCAGGACTCCCCCGGCGAGATGTCGGTGCAGAGGTAGACGGCGACCTGCGCCTTGTCGTACCAGACGCTCTTCATCTGCGAGATCTGCATCTGCATGAGCACGGCCACGCCGACGAAGGTCAGCGAGATGAATGTGACGAGAACGACGGAAACCACCATCGACGCGTTGCGGCGCAGGCCGTTGGCGGCCTCGCCGAGTACCAGACCGAGTCTCATTTCGTCGGCCCCACTTCTTGTGCATTGCTCTGATCGTTGTTCTCGCCCGGGCCGCGGAGGCCCAGCTTCTCGGCGAGACCCAGTTGTTCTGGCACCTCGTGCCTGGCCACCGGCAGCAGCGGCCGGATCATGCTGCCCGTCATCGGGGCGGGCGGCGCGGCGGGGGCCGGCTGCACCGCCTGGGCCGCGGCGGTGACGGCGGCCGCGGCATCCGTCACCTCGTCATTGAACTCGGGCTCGACGTAGAGCGGCTGCGACATGGTGCTGGTCGGCACGGCGCTCGTGGCGGGCGCGGCTGCGGCGACGGATTCGGGGCCGACGGCCAGGATCGGCACGGCGCTCGTGGCGTAGCCGCCGTGGCGCTCATCGCGCACGATGGTTCCGGCGCTCAGCTCGATCACGCGGCGCTGCATCTGGTCGACGATGGCCGCCTCGTGCGTGGCCATCATGACGGTGGTTCCTCCGGCGTTGATGCGCTCGAGCAGGGTCATGATGCCGGTGCTGGTCGTCGGGTCGAGGTTTCCCGTCGGCTCGTCGGCGAGCAGCACCTGCGGCTTGTTCACGATGGCGCGGGCGATGGCAACGCGCTGCTGCTCACCGCCGGAGAGCTCGTGCGGGTAGCGCTGGGCCTTGCCGTCGAGGCCGACCATCTTCAGCGTGTCCGGCACGGCCTCCTGGATGTAGCCGCGCGACTTGCCGATGACCTGCAGCGTGAACGCCACGTTGTCGTAGACGGTCTTGTTCGGCAGCAGCCGGAAGTCCTGGAAGACGACGCCGAGGTTGCGCCGGAAGTACGGGATCTTGCGGTTGGAGATTGTTCCCAGGTCTTGGCCGAGCACGTGGATGCTGCCGGTGCTCGGTTTCTCCTCTTTCAGCACGAGCCGCAGGCAGCTGGATTTGCCCGAGCCTGACGCGCCGATGAGGAAGACGAACTCGCCCCGGAGAATTTCAAGGTCGATCGCGTTCAGCGCCGGCCGTGTGGTTCCCGGGTATTTCTTGGTGACGTGGTCAAAGCGAATCATGACCCTCCGAGCTTAGGCAGCGGTGCGAAGAAACGGCGCAGCGACGCGCCACGTCTCAGCTTGGCGTCGAACAGTGGCGGCAAGTGTGACGCTCGGGCTAGTGGGCACCCTTGCGCCAGCGGATGCCGGCGGAGATGAACCCGTCCAGGTCGCCGTCGAACACGTTGCTCGGGTTGTTGACCTCGTAGTCGGTGCGCAGGTCCTTGACCATTTGGTACGGCGCGAGCACGTAGCTGCGCATCTGGTCGCCCCAGCTGGCCGTGATGTTGCCGGCGAACTCCTTCTTCGTGGCGGCCTCCTGCTCGCGCTGCAGCAGGAGCAGGCGCGACTGCAGAACGCGCAGCGCGGCCGCGCGGTTCTGGATCTGGCTCTTCTCGTTCTGGCAGCTGACGACGATGCCGGTCGGCAGGTGGGTGATGCGCACGGCGGAGTCGGTCGTGTTCACCGACTGGCCGCCGGGGCCGCTGGAGCGGAACACGTCGATGCGGATGTCCGCCTCGGGCACGTCGACCGACTGGGCCTGCTCGATCAGGGGAACCACCTCGACGGCGGCGAAGCTGGTCTGGCGCTTGCCCGCGGCGCCGAAGGGCGACATCCGCACCAGGCGGTGGGTGCCGGCCTCCACGCTCAGGGTGCCGAACGCGTAGGGGGCGTCGACCTCGAAGGTGGTCGACTTGATGCCGGCCTCCTCGGCGTAGCTGGTGTCGAGCACACGCACCGGGTACTTGTGCTTCTCGGCCCAGCGCAGGTACATGCGCATCAGCATCTCGGCGAAGTCGGCGGCGTCGACGCCGCCGGCGCCGGCGCGGATCGTGACGACGGCCGGGCTCGGGTCGAACTCGCCGTCGAGCAGCGTCTGCACCTCGAGCTCGCCCATCAGCTTCTGCAGGCTGGCCAGTTCGGCGCGCGCCTCCTGGGCGCTCTCGTCGTCGCCGGCCTCGTTGGCGAGCTCGACGAGCACCTCGAGGTCGTCCAGCCGGCTGCCGATGCTGGTGATCTTGGCGAGCTCTGACTGGCGGTGGCTGAGCGCGCTGGTCACCTTCTGGGCGTTGTCGGTGTCGTCCCAGAGGTCGGGGGCACCGGCCGCCTCACTCAGGCGTGCGATGTCGGCGGTGATGGCGTCCACGTCGAGCACGGCGCGAATGTCGCCAAAAGTGGACCGCAGGGCGGCAATCTGTTCGGATATATCGAGCTCAATCATGTCGGCACCAGCCTAATACTCCGCGAGACGTCGGGCGGCTGCCGCGCTCGACGGCTGAAGTAGCATCGAGGAACCATGTCTGATGCCGCGCCCCAGTTCTCCATGCGCAGTGTCGCACTCGCCGCCTTCCTGCCGACTCTGCTGTTCTCGATCGGCGAGGGCGCCATCATTCCGCTCATCCCCCTGGTCGCCCACGACCTCGGCGCCTCCCTGGCCCTGGCCGGGCTGCTCGGCGCGCTCGTCATGGTCGGCACCGTCGTCGGCGACATCCCGAGCGGGGCCATCGTCGCCCGCATCGGCGAGCGCACCGCCATGATCTGGGCGGCGCTGCTCGCCGTCATCGCCGTTCTGATCTGTCTGGCCGCCCCAAACGCCCTCGTGCTCGGCATCGGCGTGTTCATCATCGGGCTCGCGACGGCCGTGTTCGGCCTGGCCCGGCACGCGTTCCTGACCAGCTATGTGCCGCTCCAGTACCGGGCGCGCGCCCTCTCCACCCTGGGCGGCGTGTTCCGGGCCGGCTTCTTCATCGGCCCGTTCCTCTCCGCCGCCGTCATCCACCTGACCGGCGGCACCCAGGCGGTGTTCTGGGTGTTCATCGTCTGCTGCCTCGCGGCCACCGCCGTGCTGCTGCTCCTGCCCGATCCGGCGAGCACCTTCGGGGCCCCGCAGGGGCGGCCGGGCACCGCGGGCGCCGACGGGCTGTTCCGCACCCTCTGGGCGAACCGCGGCGTGCTGCTGCGGCTCGGCACCGGCGTCGGGTTGGTCGGCGCGATGCGGGCGACGCGCCTCGTGATCATGCCGCTCTGGGCGGTCAGCATCGGCATTGGGCAGGCGGACACGGCGCTGATCATCGGCATCGCCGGCGCCGTCGACTTCGCACTGTTCTACGTCAGCGGCCAGATCATGGACAAGCACGGACGGCTGTGGAGCGCTCTGCCGTCCATGCTCGGGCTCGGCTCCGGCCTGCTCGTGCTCGCCTTCACGCACGACCTGCCCAGCAATGTGGCGTGGTTCATTGCCGTGGCCATGTTCCTCTCCCTCGCGAACGGGATCGGCAGTGGCATCATGATGACCCTCGGTGCCGACCTCGCCCCGCGCAGCAACCCGGCCCCGTTCCTCGGCGCCTGGCGCTTCGCCGGCGACCTCGGCTCCGCTGTGGCGCCGCTCGCGGTGGCCGGCATCACGGCCATCGCCACCCTCGCCCTCGCCAGCGGCGTCGCCGGGGTGGCCGGGCTCTTCGGCGCCGGCATCCTCGCCCGCTACATTCCCCGCTACCTGCCGCGCACCGCCAAACACCCCGCCAAGCGCGCCGCATCGTCATGACAGCTAGGCGTCTTCCCGGCGCCCCGGGGACACGTACTGCTGCCATCTCGGCGCTCGCCCCGCCCCGGCCCGGTCAGCGGAACACCGAGCGCGCCGTCGAGCTGGCCTCGAGGCGGATTCCGGCCGGCACGAACACCGTGAGCACCGGCGGCCGCCACCAGGCGCTCAGCGTGACCACAGCCGAGGCGCCATCCGGCGTGCCAGCGTGCTCGAGCCGCAGGTCCTCCAGCGAGCCGTGCGGAACCGCGCCCAGGTGCTCCAGCGCCGCCGCCCGCACATCGGCGTCGCGCACGGTGACGGTGAGCCCGTCGGGGCCCGGCTGCACCGCGCC